>CAZYYJ010000009.1:0-100638 GCA_964651595.1 uncultured Pseudomonadales bacterium
AACTGGAACCGACACTCGCGCATCCGCAGGGCGCTGCAGCCGGCGCGCCGGGGGTGCCCGGAGCGCCGCAGCCGGCAGCGGCGGACAGCGCTGCCGGGGTCGCCGATGTGCTCAAAGCCGCAGGTCTCGATCCGCAGTGGGCCCATGCCGTGGCGCACCCGCAGAACGCTCAGATGCTGGGCATGGCGTTGCGCATCGCTCTGCGTGGCGTCATGGACGTGTTGTCAGCCCGCGCGGAGATCAAGAACCAGTTCCGCGTGCCCATGACCCAGATCAAGGCGGGGGAGAACAATCCGCTGAAATTCTGTGCCGACGAGATCGATGCCCTGCAACGGCTGTTGAACCCCCAGCACGGATTCATGAATCCCGTGGACGCCATGAGCGAAGCCTTCAGCGACGTGAAAGCTCATCAGATGGCCATGATGGCGGGCATGCGCGCGGCCTTTGACCAGCTCATGGAGCGCTTCGATCCCGAAACGCTGCAGGAACAGTTCGACCGCGAGCTGAAAGGCGGGCAGTTCTTCCAGGCCAACAAGAGCAAATACTGGGATCTGCTGGTGGAGTTTCACCGTGAGATCGGTGCGGACAGCGACGCCAATTTTGCCCGCCTCTTTGGCGATGCCTTCGCGCGGGCTTACGAGGAGCAGATGGAACGTTTGAGCCGGCGATAGAGCCTTACGCAAGGCGGCGCCAGCATTGAGCGTGCGGGGAAGATGAGACATCATCCCTGTCTGATGGAAGAATAAGGATGAGGGGGTGTCATGGCTCGAGGGACGCGGTGGCTGGGATGGCTTTGCGTAGCTGTTGTCCTGGCAGGGTGTGCATCCGGCGGAGCACCCAAGAAAGTCAATTTCGACGCCGATATCGTGGTGGCCGAAGGTCTCAATCCGGATACCAACGGTCGTGCGTCGCCACTCATGATTGCGGTGTATCAGCTCAAGAGCGCTGACAATTTCAACAACAAGGATTTCTTCGCTGTGTTCGACCCCAACGGCCGCGCGCTCGGCGAAGACCTCGTGCGGCGCGAGCAGATGACCCTGCGCCCGGGAGAGAGCAAGAAGCTGGCCATGGAGTTCGACGCGGAAGCGTCTTTCATCGGGGTGGTCGGGGCGTTCAGCGACATCGAAAATTCCAAATGGCGTGCGCTGCTTGCACTGCCCACGCAGAGCCTCGTCGCGCGCATCAACGTCTTCAAGGACGAACAGTTGCAGATTGTGGTGGGTGAGCGCTCCGTCGATATACGCCTGTCAGACGGCTGAGGTAACAATGTCCTGGAGCAGTAAGGTCGTATGGTCGGAGGGGTTGTTTCTCCGGCCGCAGCATTTTCAACAGGAGACCCGTTACCTCGAACGCTACGTGGAGCAGCGCAGCGGTGATCTGCGTGTTTACTCCTGGGGATTCACGGAGCTGAAGATCGATCCGGACCTGTTGCGGATCGGCAAGGTCGGGCTGTTGAGTGCGCGCGGTGTGCTGCCGGACGGCTCGCCTTTCGACATACCCGATCACGACAATGCACCCGATCCCATCGAGGTGGACGAGAACACCCGTGACACGGTGGTCTACGTCTGTGTACCGGTGCGGCGGGAAACGGGACTGGCGGTGGCTGATCGGGAAGATCCCGACGCGTTGCCCCGCCACATCATTGCCGAGCACGAAGCGCGGGACGGCAGCGCGCGAAGCGAAGCCACCGCGCTCATGCAGGTGGGGTCGCTGAACGTGCGCCTGTTGCTGGAAGGCGAGGAGCGCGCAGACTATGCGTGCCTCGGTGCCGTGCGCATCGTCGAGTGCCGCATCGATAGACAGGTGCTGACCGACGACACCTTCATTCCACCGTTTCTGGATGTGCAGGGCCATTCGCGCCTGGTGAGCTTCATCAATGAGCTGCACGGACTGGTACAACACCGGACCGATGCGCTGGCAGGGCGCGTCAGCCAGTCGGGGAAAGGCGGCGCGGCGGAGATTGCAGATTTCATGATGCTGCAGCTGGTCAACCGGTACACGCCGCTGCTCGCGCACCTTGCCGGCTTGCCGGGGCTGCATCCCGAAGAGGTGTTCCGCGTGTTCGTACAGCTTGCGGGTGAGCTCACCACTTTCACCGCCGCCGAGCAGCGGCCGGGCCAGTTTCCGTCGTACAAGCACGACGATCTCAAGAACACCTTCGAACCGATCATGGCGCTCATCCGGGACTCGCTCAGCATGGTGCTGGAGCAGACCGCCATCCCCATCCCCATCAAGGAGCGCAGCTACGGCATCCGGGTTGCTGCTGTACCTGATCCGTCGCTCTTCGATACAGCCACGTTCGTGCTGGCCGTGGCCTCGGCGCTACCGGTCGAAGAGCTGCAGATGCGCTTCCCGCAGCAGGTGAAGATCGGGTCGGTGGAGTCCATCCGGGATCTCGTGAATTCCGCGCTGCCCGGCATAGCGGTGCGTCCGTTGCCTGCGGCGCCGCGACAGATACCGTTCCATGCCGGCAACACGTATTTCGAGCTGGACGCGTCGAGCCCCTACTGGTCGGGCCTCACCACCTCGGGTGGTTTTGCCTTTCACGTGGGCGGCGAGTTTCCAGAGCTGCGAATGGAGTTTTGGGCGATACGTGGTTGATGCTAACGAGAGGTATTAGGTGAGCCCGCACGATCCCTTCGGTGGCGACAGCGATCGAACCATCATGAAACCCACTGGCGGGGGTCTGGGCGCGCAACCGCCACAGACACCGGCCAGTCCACAGCCCGCGCAGCCCCCGCCGGATATGCCGGGCGACGTGGTCATAGCGCAGGCCGGCAGCAACCCGCTGCTGATCCATTCGGCGCCGCTGTTTGCGTTGGCTAATCAGCTGCGCTCCAGCGTTACGCACCCGGACCCGCTGCGCCTGCAGGCGCATGTGGCGCAGGATATCGTCAACTTCGAGAACCGCACGCGTCAGGCTGGCGAGGCGCAGGAAACCGTGCTGGCGGCACGCTACGTTCTGTGCACGGTGATCGACGAGTTCGCCCTGTCCACCCCCTGGGGGGTAGAAAGCCAGTGGGCCAGTCAGACGTTGCTGGTGCGGTTTCACAACGAAGCCTCGGGCGGGGAGAAGTTCTTTCAGATTCTCGAGCGGCTGCTCACGGATCCCCAGCGCAATCTGCACCTGCTGGAATTCATGTACGTATGCCTGTCGATCGGCTTCGAAGGCAAATACCGCCTGACGCCGCGCGGGCCGGCTGAGCTGGAACAGATCCGTCTGTCGTTGTTCGAGACGATTCGCACGTTCAGAGGCACGCCGCCACGGGAGCTGTCGCTTACGTGGCGGGGCGTGGAATACAAAACGGCGAGGCTCGCCAAGTATGTGCCCTTGTGGGTGCTTGGCCTCGTCGGGGCTGGCCTCTGTCTGGCGATCTACATTGCCCTGCTGTTCACCCTGAACACCCAGTCCGATCCGCTGGTGACGAACGTGGCGGGTCTGGCGCGCGACGCCGTGCCCATCGAGACGCGCCTTGCCATGCCTCCGCCGGTGGTACGCACGCAGACGCTGTCGCAGCTCCTGTCGAGCGACCAGCGCATCATTGCCGCGGCAGATCGGGGGGAACTGGAGATCGAAGAGCAGAATCGGGGTGCTCTGGTGCGGTTGTGGGGCGTGTTTCCCTCAGGGCAGGCATCCGTGAGTCCTGACGCTGGCGATGTCATCAATGTCGTGGCCCGGGCGCTCAGTGAGTTCAGCGGACGGGTGCAGGTGATTGGGCATACCGACAACCAGCCGATCCGCAGCATACAGTTTCCGTCCAACTGGATTCTCTCGGAGCGCCGCGCCGAGGCGGTGCTGGAGCAGCTGGAGTTCGTGCTGGATACCGATCGCCTCAGTGCTGAGGGTAAAGCCGACACCGAGGCGCTGGCGTCCAACGACAGCGCTGAAGGGCGCGCCCGCAACCGGCGCATCGAGGTCAAGCTGTTCTACGAGGTGGGTGAGCTGTAGTGGCGTTTTTCCGTAATCCCTGGTTCCTGGGCGCGCTGGCCATGCTCGCCCTGGGACTGTTTGTCTGGTTCGTCGGACCGCTCATAGCCATCGCCGGTTTCGCGCCGCTGGGTGGCTTCTGGACGCGGATCATTGTCATCTCTCTCGCAGTGCTGACATGGATCGGTATCCGTCTGTTCCGGGTCTGGCAGGCCAAGAAGGCGGCCGCTGAAATCTCCTCCGGGCTGGTGGAAGCGGATGATCCGGGGGCAGCAGACGCAGCCAAGTCCGAGGAAGAAGTGGAGGCGCTGCGGCACCAGTTCGAAGAAGCCATGGCCATGATGCAGAAGTCGGGAGGCAAGCAGTCGAGCCTCTACGACATGCCCTGGTACATGATCATCGGACCGCCGGGCGCCGGCAAAACCACGGCGCTCGTGAATTCAGGACTGCGCTTTCCCCTGTCGGACCGCTTCGGCAAAACGGCATTGCGCGGCGTCGGCGGCACCCGCAACTGTGACTGGTGGTTTACCGACGATGCCATCCTGCTCGACACGGCGGGACGCTACACCACCCAGGACAGCCATGCCTCCGTGGACAAGGCGGCGTGGGAAGGATTTCTCGGCTTGCTGCAGAAGTATCGCAAACGGCGCCCCATCAACGGCGTGCTGGTGGCGATCAGCGCCCAGGATTTCCTCACCATGCCACCGGCCCAGCGGCGCGAGCATGCGGCGTCCATCAAAGACCGCATCCAGGAGCTCGACGAGTTCTTCGGTATGCGCTTCCCGGTGTATCTGATTGTCACCAAGTGCGACCTCATCAATGGTTTTGTCGACTATTTCGACGATCTCAGTGCCGAGGAGCGCCAGCAGGTCTGGGGTGTCACGCTGCCTTTCAGCGAGGAATACGACAGCGAAGGGGTCACCGGGCGTCTCGGGCGTGAGCTGGATGCGCTGTTCGCCCGGCTGGGTGAACGCCTGCTGTCGCGGCTGCACAACGAACGCGACGTCAAACGCCGGGGCAACATCTACAGCTTCCCGCAGCAGGTCTACAGCCTGAAAGACACGGTCGTGGAATTTGTCGACGACGTGTTCCGCTCGTCGCGCTTCGAGCAGTCGGCGCTGCTGCGTGGTGTGTACTTCTCCAGCGGCACGCAGGAAGGGACACCGATCGACCGTGTGATGGGCTCCATAGCGCGGACCTTCGGCCTGGAGCAGCAGGCGCTGCCGTCTTTCTCGGGACAGGGCCGCAGCTACTTCCTCACGAATCTCATGCGCTTCGTCGTGTTCCAGGAGTCCGGCATTGCCGGCACCAACGAGAAAGCGGAAAAACGCCGGGCGTGGCTGCAGCGGCTCGCGTATGGCGGCGTCTTCGTGCTGGTGGGCCTTTTGGTGGCGGGCTGGATCGGTTCCTACTTCGGCAATCAGGCACTCATGGCCGACGTTGGCGAGCGCACGGTTTCCGCGGAGCAGCGTCTCGGCGAGATTTCCCAGGCCCGGCACGAACCGGAAGTGACCCTCGAAGCACTGAACGAGTTACGGACCCTGGCAGGGGAACAGGAAGGTTATTTCTCAGGGCTCGGTCTCGACCAGGGGGACAAGTTGCAGCAGCAGGCCCAGGCAGCCTACCGGCGCGCCCTGGTCAACCAGTTGCTGCCCCGCGTCATGCTGCGTCTCGAGCAGCAGATCGAACAGACCGACCGACCCCTGGACTATACCTACGAAGCCTTGAAGAACTACCTGCGCCTGGGTTCGGACAAGCGCTACGACGCGACCGAGATAGCGGCCTGGGTGGGATTCGACTGGGAGACGCGCCTGCCGCGGGAGATCGGCAACGAACGCTACGAGCAGCTGCGCACGCACCTCCTGGCACTGCTCGAAGAGCGGCCGCAGGAGCTGCCGCTACCGCTTGATGTGGAGGTGATCGAGCAGGCCCGGCTGCGGCTGATGCGCGTTTCGCTCGAAGAACGCATCTACACGCGTCTGAAGGGTTCACGGGTTACCGAAGGGCTGGACGACTTCACCATTCTCAATCGCGCGGGTCCCGAAGCCATGCGGGTCTTCACCCGGGACAGCGGTCAGCCGCTCAGCGAAGGGGTGCCGGCATTCTTCACGCGGGCCGGTTACGACCGGATCTTCAAGGACGTGGACAGCGCGCGGCTGGTGCAGCAGCTGGCGGCTGAGCAGTGGGTGCTGAAGGACGACGTCAATCTCGCCAGCAGCGCGGTGGACATCAGCGAAATGCTGGTGTCCCTGCGGGAGCTGTATTTCGACGAGTACGTGCGGCAGTACAACGATCTCATCTATGACATCCGGCTGGCGCCGTTCAAGAATGCACGCGAGGCGTCCAGTATTCTCAACGTGCTGGCGCGTCCGGGAGATTCGCCCCTCACCAACCTGATCTCTGCCATACAGGCGGAGACCGACTTCAGCGAACCGGAGCCGGCCGAGGCAGCGGAAGGCGCAGCCGGCGCAGTCGCCGAGCGGCAGAACGAGCTGGAGAACCGCTTTAGCCGGAATCTCAGCAATCGTGCGCGCGGTCTGGACCGTACCGGCTATATCCGTCAGTACCTGAACGTGGTGGAAGAACAGTTTGCCGAGTTCCGTGAGCTTGCCGGTCCCGGCGAGCGGGGCGGCACGTTGAACCACCTGGTGGATCTGCTGCGCGAGCTGGCCGATTTCATGATGCTGGTTGCCAGCGAAGAGACCGCAGACGGCGTGCCGCAGGACATTGTCCGGCAGGGACAATCCATTCTGCAGCGCGCGCGATTCACTGCCCAGAGCACGAAGCTGCCGTTTGTGAAAGACCTGCTCACGCAGGCGGCCACCAGCGTCGACAACATCGCGTCCGGCGGGGTTGCCACCAACATCGAGGCACAGTGGCGCGCGGGCCCAATGACCTTCTGCAACCGGGCCATTGCCGACCGTTATCCCATCGACAGGGGCGCGCGCGCGGAGATCCGCCTGGAAGACTTCGGGCGATTCTTCGGCTATGGCGGCGTGGCGGAACAGTTTTTCGACGGCTATCTGCAGGACAAGATCGATACGACCAGTCGGCCCTGGCGCGCTCAGGAGACCCGCGGCGTGCGCATCGCTGACGACGCGATCCGTATGTTCGAACGGGCTCAGGCGGTGAAAGAGACTTTCTTCCGCGGCGACGCCAAGCCGTACGTGGGTTTCCAGTTGACGCCCATCAGCATGGACCCGCAGGTGACGCAGTATTCCCTGACCGTGGACGGCCAGTCGGTGCAGTATTTTCACGGCCCCCGCGTTGCCAAGAGCTTCGACTGGCCCGGCGCGTCCGGGGTGGGTGAGGTGCGCATGGAGATGGCGCCGAACGAAGGTAACGGCATGCGCATCGAAAACGGCCCGTGGGCCTGGTTCAAGGTGCTGGACGACTCGACGATCCGTCCCGGCAGCGGACCGGAGCAATATCAGGTGGTGTTCTCCCTCGGCGGGCGCACAGCCACTTACGAGTTGATTGCGCGCAGTGCCTACAACCCGTTCGATCTGCCGGAGCTCAGTGAATTCCGCTGTCCCCAGAGGTTGACACGCTGATGGTCACCGCCGGCTTTTACGGCAAGCTGCCCGCCCACGGTGATTTCATCGACCGGGGGTTGCCGGGAGAGTTCATTCAGTTCTGGGACCAGTGGCTGCAGGCCGGCATGGCCGGCAGCCAGACGGTGCTGAAAGAGCAGTGGCTGGATGCGTACCGCAACGGCCCGGCCTGGAATTTTGTGCTGAGCCCCGGAATCTGCGGCGATCTCACCTGGACAGGTGTGATTGTACCCAGCGTGGACAAAGTGGGGCGCTACTTTCCTCTCACGATAGCCGCCGGCGTCGTAGAACCGGTTGTGCCGCCCTACTTTCTCGTCGGTGGCGGTGAGTGGCACGACGCGGTGGCGTTGCTCGCGAAGAGCGCCATCGAGCGGCAGGACGTCAATGCCAACGTGTTCGCGGAAGCATTGTCGGGCGCGACTCCGTTGAACGTGATGAGCGCTGTGAAAGCCACCGAGAGCAGTGGAACCGTGGTGCAGCCTGAAAACGTGGTCGCCATGCCGCTCATGTATGGTTCGACGCCGGGCCAGGGGCTGCTGGCTTTTACGCACCGGCTGCTGGAAAGCACCTTCCGCTCCCCCTATGCGTTGTGGTGGACCCACGGTGCGCAGAACGTCTATCCCGGCGCGTTCGCCTGTTCCGCACTGCCGCCGCCGGAATCGTTTGGCGCCTTGTTATCGGACTCGGCGTACGCGCCGGGTTGGTACCGTATGCCCGGCTATGCCCTCAGCGGCGGCGACGGCGCTGTGCCTGCCGGGGTGCCCGCCGCTGCGGCGCCAGGCGTGGTGGACGCAGCGCCCGCGCCAGCGCCTGCCGAAGTGATGCAGCCTTTTCAGGAGCAGGGCGGACCGCCTCAGCTCGATGGTCTGCTGGGCGAGCCGCAGGCCGGTGGCGCTGCGCTCGACAGAACGCCACCGCCGGACGCCGCGTTGTCGATGGATATGCCCGAGCCGCTTGGCGAGCCGCTCGAAACGCCTGCGGAAGATTTTGTTGCACCGGAGCAGATTTCGTCCGACGACATTCTGGCGGGACTGGGGGATGCCCCCGATGAACCCGAGGCCGCAGATGCGACAGCGCCCGCGGCGGCGCCCGCGGCGGAACCGCTAGCGACCCTGGAGCCGGAGCCGGCGATCGAAGCTGCGGCGCTGGAGGATACCGAAGCCACCCCGACGGCCGTGGACGCGGACGCGGACGCGACCGAGGCCGGGGAAGCCGACGCCGGAGAAGATCCGGACGTTGAAGTAGAAGACGAGGCGACCACGCAGCGTGTGCCGCGGCCGCCGCTCAATCCGGAAGCGTGTGAATGACGCTTAAGCTACCCACTACAGACTCCTACGCGATCACTCACCAGGGTAACGTGCGTTCGCACAATGAAGATGCCTGCCTGGACCTGCCCCAGCGGGGCGTGTGGGTGGTGGCCGACGGCATGGGAGGACATGCGCAGGGGGACTACGCCTCCCAGCTGATTGTCCAGAAGGTGCAGTCCCTTGGCGAGTTCGACCGCCCCA
This sequence comes from uncultured Pseudomonadales bacterium, assembly GCA_964651595.1. Classification (GTDB taxonomy): domain Bacteria; phylum Pseudomonadota; class Gammaproteobacteria; order Pseudomonadales; family Azotimanducaceae; genus UBA4421. Next base: position 8,991 of record CAZYYJ010000009.1, read on the forward strand.
GCGATAAGATCGACGCGCTGGAGCAGACCCTGCAGGGGGTGAACACGCACCTGTTCACCAAATCGTCGTCGGCGCCGGAGCCCACGATCATTGGCAGCACGGTGGTTGCGCTGGCCGCCTTCGACCGTTTCGGTGTGTTCACGTGGGCTGGCGACAGCCGGGCTTACCGCCTCCGCGACGGTACCCTGGCCCAGGTCACCAGGGACCACAGCGAGGTGCAGGATCTCGTCGATCAGGGCCTCGTCAAAGCGGAGGAAGCCGAGCTGCATCCGCAGGCCAACGTCGTTACGCGCGCGGTAGGGGGTACCTCGGAGCTGTATCTCGACTATCGTCTCACGGAGCTGGCGAAAGGTGATCGCTTCCTGCTGTGCAGCGACGGCCTTTTCAAAGATGTCCCCGAGACGGAGATTGCCGAGCTGCTCGGCAAGGGGAACGCTGCCTCCTGTGCGCAGGGGCTCATCGATGTGGTGCTCGGCCGCGAATGCCGGGACAACGTGACGGTGATCATCGTGGATATCGAAGCGCTGCCGGCGGCAACGGCCGCCGACGAGGAGCCCGCGGAAGAAGACGTTCCGGGCGAAGACAGTGCGGACGAGCCGTCGTCGGATCCCGACCGCACCGAGCCGCCGTCAACGGAGGTGGAGTAACTTCCGGTGGATGAGTTTCGCTCTGCACTGGGCCGGTACCTCGTCGGTGATCTCGGCGTAGAAGGCCTCGAGGCTGCCATCGACGCAGCCCTGGCCGCGTCAGAGACGGCCGGTCCGGAGCTGGATGCGTTGCTCGACGAGCTCTACGCGTCGGGTCGCCTGTCACATCAGGTGTTTGCGCTGCTGAAGAAACACCTCGAACGGCGCACGCAGGCGGCCGCTCCCGAGGCTGCGCCGCCGGGTGACGATGGTGACGCGGAAAAGACCGTGTTTCAGGTGCCCGGCGCCGGAGCGCCCACCACGCCTACGCAGCCCCCGGCGCCCGCTGCAGAAGACGATCGTACCCAGATCATGCCACAGCGCCCGCCGGGTGCCGCGGCGCCGACGTCCCCGCCCACCTCGCCGTCGGTGACATCGCCGCCAACGGCGCCCACGGGCGCCCCGACGACGCCCACCGGCCAGACACCACCGTCGGGTGGCGTGACGGGACAGGGTGCGGTGACTGGACCCGCAATGACGGGGCCGGCAATGACCGGGCCCGCAATGACCGGGTCGGGCACGTTCGGACCGGCGACAACGGGCCGCAGCCAGACCGGTGCCGGCACGGCCGGTACGGGTTCCAACTGGAGTCATCCGTCGCAGTGGACGGGGCCGTCAGGGGAAGGGGGGCCGGTGCCCGATATCGGCACCATGATCAAGAACCGCTTCGTGCTGGAGGAAGTGCTCGGGCAGGGTGGCATGGGCAAGGTGTTCAAAGCCCGGGACCTGCGTAAGGAAGAGGCGGAAGACCGCAACCCCTACGTGGCCGTGAAGATCCTCAACGAAGATTTCAAACGGCACCCTCAGGCACTGCAGGCTCTGCAGCGCGAGTCGCGCAAGGCACAGGATCTGGCTCACCCGAACGTTGTCACGGTCTTCGACTTCGACCGCGACGGCGACGCGGTCTACATGACCATGGAAGCGCTCGAAGGCGAGTCGCTGGACAAATTCAACAAGCGCCACAGTCTGCGGGGTCTGACGTTCGACGACGCGCTGCCGATCATTCGCGGTCTGGCGGACGGCCTTGCCTACGCGCATCAACACGGCGTGGTGCATTCTGATTTCAAACCTGCGAACGCCTATCTGACACGCAGCGGTGTGGTAAAGATCTTCGATTTCGGCATCGCCCGCGCAGCCAAGCGCAAAACGGATGTCGAAGGTGAGAAGACGCTGTTCGACGCCGGCGAGCTGGGGGCACTGACCCCAGCGTACGCCAGCCCCGAGATGTTCGAGGGCGAAGATCCCGACCCGCGCGACGACATCTATGCGCTGGCAGTGGTTGCCTACGAGCTGCTGGCTGGCAAGCACCCCTTCGAAGAAGGGGGCAAGAAGAAATCGGCTGTCGATGCGCGCGATTCGGGCATGAAGCCGCCGCCGGTGAAAGGTGTGTCGCGTCAGCAGTTCAAAGCCATCGCCCGCGGCATGGCTTTCAACCGCGAAGATCGCACCGAGTCGGTGGAAGCGTTTCTGGAGGAACTGGTTCCCAAGCCTGTCTCGCTGCTGGCGTGGGGGGCGGGAGCCGCGGCCGCGCTGGTGGTGGTTGGCGCAGCGGCCATACTGATCCCGCAGTACCTTGACGGACGTACCGTTGAACGCCTTGTCGACGCCATCCAGAACGGTCCGGATACGGTCATCACGTCCAGCCTCGACGAGCTTGCCCGGTTGCGCGACACCGAACCTCAGCTGTTCCGCGACGTGTTCGTGGCCGACACCACGCAGAGCGATTTTGTCAGCTACTACACACGGCGGGTTCGTGAGGCCTGGGATCCGGAACAGACGCGCTTCGACATTGCTTCCGCGCGCGCTTTGCTGGACGAGCTGAAGGTTTACTTCCCGGACTCAGCCCGCGTGGAATCGCTGGCAACGAGCATCGGTGACGATTTCAACCTCACCATCGCCAACTTCAAGCGCGACCTCGACGAGCTGCTGCAGGCAGGCACACTGATCGCCGAGCAGGGTAGCCCCAACGCCACCGAGGTGCTGTCACGCATCCGCGAGATGTCGCCGGACGACGAGCGTCTGCGTCTCGACGACATCCCCATTCGCTTCGCCGAGGTGGCCGGCGCCGCGCTAGACAACGGCGATGTCGCGCTGGCCGGTCGTATCGTGGACCGGGGTTTCGACTTCAACGCGGAGAACATCGCACTGGTGAACGTGCGCGACCGCGTCACCAACGAGCTGGAAAGTGCGCGCGTGGCCGAACGCATCGCCGCGCTGGAGAACCGGGTCCGCGTGGCCGAGATGCCGGCTGCGCAGAGTGCACTCAGCGCGCTGGCCAACGATCTCACTGAGCTGGAGCAGCTCGACGCCGGCAACGCGGTGCTGGCGGCCACCCGCAGTCTCAGCGAGCAGACCCTTGGCGCTGAGCTCGATGCGCTGCAGGCGGACGAGAGTTTTGCTTCGGCCCGGGCCCTGCTATCCAGCTATGCGGGCATCGCGAGCGAAGGTTTTCTGAATCAGCGCCTCGAGACGCTCGAGCAGCTCGACGCGGCGCGCACACAGCGGATCGACACGCTGCTGGCCCAGCTTCAGGAAGCGGTCGATGGTGACCAGCTGGAAGGCCCGCAGGGTGCGCTGGCGCGCCTGGCGGCGCTTGAAGCCGAAGGCGCCTCCACCGTGCAGCTCGACCGCTCCCGGGCGCGCATCGGCCAGGTTTACACGGATCGCGCGAACCGGGCCATCGAGGCCCAGTCCTGGGACGACGCGCGCACGATTCTGGAGCAAGGCCTGGCGCTGGAGCTTTCGCCCAGCATGCAGTCGCGCATGGAGCGCACGCTCGACAGCCTGACCATGCTGGAGCAGCAGGCGGAAGGTGCAGCCGAGGAAGCGCGGCAACTCCTCGCGCAGCAACAGCGCGAGCAGGCCATCGCTGATCACGAGCGGGCCATCGAGGCTGCGCTGGCTGGCGCAACCATTACGGCGGATGCTGCGCGGGCCGTCGAGCTCGAGATTCAGGGGTTGCGCGGTTTCGATGTGAATGTCGCACCGCTCGAGCAGCAGCTCGAAGCGAAGCTTGCGGCGTCAGTCCGTGAGCTGCAGGCGAGAAACGACTTCACCGGCGCGCTGGCGCTGGTGCAGCAGGCTGAACAGATTCTGCCTGGCAGCAGCGGGCTTGCCCGTCTCAGCGGTGAAGTGCAGGCAGATCTCGATTCCAGCCTTGCCGCAGCCCGTGCTCAGCAGGTGGCGCAGGCTGCCGCCACGCTCGAGCAGCTGATCGCCCGGGCGCAACCCGCGCAAAGCCAGTGGACAAACGATGTGCAGCGCGCGCTGGACGAGTATGCGTCTCTCGCGGGTGAGAGTGCGCCGGAGGTGGCGCGTCAGCGCGATGCCATTGCGCAGCTCTATGTCAACGAAGCCGCGCGTCTGCGGGATGCGAACCGCACCGACAACGCCGAGAACCAGCTGCGCCTCGCCACACGCTTCTCACCGCAGCTTGCAACCATTGCCACAGAGCGCGAGTTGCTGGACGCCCGCAAGAACGAGCTGGAAATCGAGCGGCGCGGAGCCATCGCCGAAGCGCGCATCGAAACGCAGAAGCAGCAGCTCCGGGCGGAAGCCACGGCAGGCAACATGGACGTCGCCGTGCGGCTCTATGAAGATCTGCAGGCACAGGTGCCCGACGATGCGTTTGTGACGCGCGATGCCCCCAACATTCTGGCGGCGGGCTACGTGCGCCTCGGAGAGCGCGCCCTGGGCGCAGGCCTGCTCGATCAGGCTGACCAGCTGCTCATCCGCGCCCGCGCTTACGCGCCGGATCTTGCGGCGGTGAACGATCTCGAAGGCGCGATCCAGCAGCAGCGCGAGGCGGACAGCACCGAAGGCCTGCAGGAGCGCCTCGATCAGGTACAGATGGCGATGGAGGGGGATCTGTCGCGCGATACGGGCGCTATCCGCAACCTCGTCGCGGCGGCCCGCGCACAGGACGCGGATGCTGTGGCGGACTTTGTGACGGAGCTGGTGGGAAGGCTCAACGCCCTCAGCCAGCGTCAGCGGAGCGTGCAGCCCAGCATTGCGCAGCAACGTCAGAGAGATTGTGAGCTGGTTTTCCCCAATGCGGGCTGTGTGGCGCTGGAGATCTCCACGGATCCCTGTGCCTCGCCGGCTCTCGTGGGTATGGGCCAGCAACGGCGCGGTCGTTGCCGCGACAAGCTGTCCGAGGGACGTAACGGACCTTCGCTGGTTGTGATACCGGCGGGCGGTCCGTTCAGCGAGCCGGTGGCGGTGAGCCGGTTCGAGATAACCCTGTCCGACTACAACAATTACTGCGAGCTGTCAGGCGCCTGTGCACCCCGGCCGGGTACGGTGGCCCTGCCGCTCACCAACATCTCCATTGCCGATGCGGAGGCGTTCGTGTCGTGGCTCAATCAGGAAAGCCAGGCCAGCTATCGCATACCCACGGCCGAAGAGTGGGACTATGCCGCCAGAGCAAATGGCGCGCAGCCGCGACGCAATTTCAACTGCCAGGTGCGGCAGGGTGGCACGCTCATTAAAGGCATGGGTCTGGTCGGCGTCACCAGCGGCGATCCCAATGGCTGGGGCCTGGTACATTACGTGGGCAACGCGCAGGAGTGGGTACGCTCCGGCAGCGGCCTCGAGGTGCGTGGGGGCGCCTACACAGACAACCTCACGCAGTGTGAGATCGACAAACGCTCGCCGCATTCCGGGCAGCCGGATGCGGTCACCGGTTTCCGGGTGTTGAGAAAGATCGGCTAGAACGCGTACGCCGAGGCGTGTACGAAACAGGAGGGGGATTCGATGGGGGCCGCTGCTGACGAGCTGAAACAGCTTACCGACCAGCACTTCCGGGGCGAGCTGGATACGGATTCCTATATCTGGAAACGCGGAGCGCTGCTGGATGATCTGGTGGGTATGGCGCCGCGTGAGCCGGCGCCGGAGCCGCCAGAACCCACGATACGGGTCAGCCGGCGAAGCCAGAACGAGGCAGCGGCGGCAATTCCTGCAGCGCCGCCGGCGCCGCAGGTGACGCCCCCGCCAGCCAGTACCGAGCCCGCGGCCGCAGTGCCGGTGGACGATAAACCAACGCTCGTGCCCGGCCTGAACATTGCCACACCGTTGCTGGTGCTGATCGGGGTTGGCGCTGTGGGTATTCTGGTTACCGCCATGGTGCTCTTCTCGGGCAGCGACGACGAAACCGTGCCCCCTCCGGCACCGGACGTCGTGGAAAGCTCACCGAGCCTGCCGCGAGGCACGCAGCTTCTACAGGATCTTCTGGAGCAGAAGAACTGGAGTGACAGTCAGATCTCCGCGTTTCTGTTCGAGTGGGACCAGCTCACGGTGGATGAGGTGGACGAGGCCAGAAGCTCCGAACAGCTGCGGCGCCTCGCGGCCGACGTTCGTTCCCGCATACAGCTCGAGCGGTCGCTTGGCACCGCCGGGTCGCAGGACGGTCTGTCCCTTGCCGAAAGCGTGGCGGGTGCGCTGGAACTGGAGCTGGGGCTGGATCGCCGCCCTGTCGATCGTCCCGCTGAAGAGCTGGTGGCAGGCGCAGCGGAAGCCGTAGCCGCCGTGGAGGCGGTAGACGAGGACGTCGTCGCAACGGTGGCAGCCGACACCCCGGTGAGCGTGCCGCCGGAGGCGGAAACAGTTGCAACCGCCGAAGTGGTGACCGAAGCGGCGACACCGGTGCCCGCCACCGATACGGCCACCGGCCAGGTTGAAAGCGAACGCGCCGAACCCGACACCACGGAGACGCCGCCGCCGGCAACGGTATCCATACCCGAGCCCGAGCCCGAGCCCGAAGCCGAAGCCGCGCCGGTCGAAGCCGAAGCCGTGGTCGCCGCGCCGACGCCGGCCGCGTCCGACGACGAACCGGCGGCGGTTGCGACGACCGCTCCGGAACCTGCAGATCCGGAGCCGTCGGCTGCCACACAAGCGCCTGCGGTCGTTGCAGCGCCTGCCGCCAGCCCTGCGGTAGCGCAGACAGAACAAGAACTGCCCCGGGGCGCGCTCGGTTCAAAACAGCGCTGCGGCGCAGAACGTCTCGGTGTGCGCAGCCGGGCCTGCTGGGACATGCTGGCGGAAGGGGAGCAAGGCCCCCGGCTGCTGGTGGTGCCGGGCGGGGAGTTTGTCATGGGCGATGCGGAGATCGAGGGGGCGGGGCCGGTCAGCACCGAGACGATCGAGGCGCCGTTTGCCATCGGTCTGTCCGAAGTTTCTGTTGGCGAGTTCGAGCGTTTCTGCAGCACATCCGAGCTGGTGCCCTGCCCGGAGCGACGCTGGAATGGCGATACTTTCCCCGCCGTGGATGTGAGCTGGCAGCATGCGGTGGCGTACACCAACTGGCTCAGCGAAGTTACCGGGGCCAGCTACCGTCTGCCCACGGAGGCGGAATGGGAATACGCCGCGCGCGCCGGCGAGGCCGGACCTTACCCGTTTGGCGACAAGCTCCGTCCAACCGATGCGAGATTCGACTCCGGGGGCCGCTCGCTGGCGCCGCTGCCGCTGGACGACCGTACAACCCGTTCCAACGGCTTCGGGCTACGCTTCGTGGTCGGCAACGTCCGGGAATGGACGGCCGATCCGTGGCGACCCACGTACGATGCCGAGCCGGAGCCCGGTCGCCGGGCCATTCGGGGCGGATCGTACGTCGATCCTGCCGAGGCGCTTCGCTCAGCGGCTCGTACGTCCGAGACGGTGGAGTATTCTGACGGTAAAACGGGCTTTCGTCTCGTTAGAGATTTGCAATAAAAACAGGGAGTTACGCCCAATCTGTTGGGCGTTGCAATAACTCGGCGATCCGCTAAGATGCCACAAATGGGGGATTCACGGCCGCGTTGACGGGTTTGGTAGCGCGTGTCGTGAAAAACGCGTGGCTGCGAGCCTCATCTGACGGCGGGTCGCGCGACAAAGAGACAAGGAGAACACACCGTGAGAACGGCGAAGGGATTTGGCTTCCGTGGGCGCAATGTCGACGCAAGCCCCGGGGGGACGAGGCAGCGCACAGCTTTGCTGCCGTTTCTCGGTTCGGCCATCCTCGCGCTGGCGGGCGTCGCCGCAAGCGCACAACCCGCGCCTGGCGGCACCGTGCCCAAAGAAGATCCCTGGGCCACCGGGCGCAGTTCCGACGTATCCATCGAAATTCCCCCCGTTGCGGACCGACCGCTTGGCATCGATGTGGGCCCGCGCGTCAGAGTCGACAGCTTCACGCTCAACGTCGACAGCAAGCTCGAGCAATACCTGCCACCGAAGCTGCGCGCCGAGCTGCAGGGTGCACTGGACGCCGAAGTTGGCCGGCAGGATGCGCAGGGCTTTTCCATCGGGCAGATGGAGCAGGTTACCAACGCGTTGACCCGCATGTTGCGCGACGGCGGCTTCATTGTTGCTTATGCCTATCTGCCGACGCAGGAAGTGCAGGGCGGCAACGTCGAGATCGGCGTCTTGAGCGGCTCCCTCGGCAACGTGGTCGTGGAAGGCAACGAGCTCCTTTCCGACGAGCGCATCGCGTTGAACTTCAACTACCTGAAAGGCAAGCCGCTGCAGAAGCAGGAACTGGAATCAGCCATTCTGCAGCTGCGCGACTACCCCGGCCTCGCGCCGGCGGCCGTGCTGAGCGCCGGTGCTGACGTCGGCACAACCGACCTCACGCTGAGGGTGTCCGAGCGGCGCTTCGGCATGCAGACCTGGGCAGACAACTACGGCAGCGAAAACACGGGGGAGTATCGCGCGCGCGTCAAATTCGACTGGAACAGCCCCTTGCGTCGCGGCGACCGCCTCACCGTGAACCTGCTGCAGACCTTCGATCCGGCCGATGGCACCTATGGCGGCGTGCAGTACGAGACGCCGGTAGGCTATCGGGGTACCTATATCGGTGCCGCCTACGATCAGAACAGCTTCGATTCGCAGATAGCGCTCTCGGGTTCCGGCGTGTCCGTGGACACTGAAGGCGAAACGGAAACCGCGCAGATCTATGTCCGCCAGATGCTCATGCGCGGCCGCGAGATGAACATGGACCTGGTGTTCGACCTGTCCACGAAATCCACCTTTTTCGACACGAGTCTCCTCGAGGACGAACAGAACGACAATCTCACGGTCGCCTCGCTGCTGTTCAATTTCGAGGCGGTCGACCGCCTCGGTCCCCTCGGCGTGAATTCGTTGACCATCGGCTACCACCGGGGCTTCGAGGATTTTCTGGGTTCCATGGACGAGGCCGGCATCAACGACGATGACACCGTGTCTTCCCGGGTGGGCGCCTCCGGGGTGCGCGCCGGCGGTGATTTCGACAAATACACGCTCCAGTATCAGCGTCTGCAACAGCTGACGCTGTCCAATTCGCTGTTGTTCCGTGGCTACTACCAGTACACGAGTGACCTGCTCACATCGCTGGAGCAAATGTCTCTCGGTGGTCCTTACAGCGTCCGGGCCTATCCCAACGCTCAGGAGCTGGTCGACCGCGGTTACTTCATGTCCATGGAATACACCTACAACGCAGCGTCCCTTTTCAACGCGGACAACTGGGACCTGAACCTGTCGGCGTTCTACGACTATTCCTACGGTGAGAAGCAGGACGCTTTTGCCAATGAGAACGACGCAGTGCGGCTGGAAGGCTACGGCGTAGGGGTGCATTTCGAGTACCGCTGGGACGACGGTAGCGGCTTTGTCGTGCGCGGCGAGGTTGCCACGCCGCAGACGGAACTGGATGCGAACAATGACCGCGACCCGCAGTACTGGGTACGTTTCGAATACTTCCGCCGCTAGAGCGATGCCTGATTCAAAGAAGCAAAGGGCTAAGGAACAAAGGGGTAGACTGATGCAGGGAACGATGAGCCGTCAGTGGAGAAAGGGTCCGGCGCCCAGGGTGGTGACCTTGACCGCGATGCTTTGTCTGGCTGTGGTGAATCCGGCGCTGGCCGGACCGCAGGGCGGCCGGGTGGTCGAGGGTGAAGGATCCGTGTCTCAGCAGGGCCTGAACACCACGGTCAACCAGGCCAGTCAGCGGCTGATAGTCGACTGGGATTCTTTCAACGTGGCGGCCAACGAATCCGTTCGCTTTGCGCAACCCGACGCGAGCTCCGTTGCCCTCAACAACATCTTCGATCACAACCCCAGCCAGATTTTCGGCGCGCTCGACGCCAACGGTCAGGTTTTTCTCATCAACCCCAACGGCATCGTTTTCGGCGCCAACTCCCGCATCAACGTGACGGGGCTGCTGGCGTCGACGGCAAAAATCTCGTCCGAAGATTTCATGGCGGGGCGCTATGACCTCGCCACCGCCGACGGGGAAGGCGGTCTGATTCACAACCAGGGCCAGATCACGGCCGCAGACGGCGGCTACGTGGTGCTGCTGGGTGACGCGGTGCTGAACGAGGGCGCCATCGTCGCAGACCTCGGCACCATCGAGATGGCTGCCGGGCGCAGCGCTACGCTGGATTTCGCCGGTGACGGGTTGCTGCTGTTCGAAGTTGGTGACGAAGTTACGGAAAACCTCACCGGTGTAGGGGATGCGGTCAAGAACACGGGCGATCTCATTGCTGACGGCGGCACCATTCTCATGACCGCCCAGGCGGCGCATGACGTGTTCACACGCGCGGTAAACAACGAAGGCATGGTGCGTGCCAGCCGCATCGAAGAATCGGGCGGTGTGATCCGGCTCGTCTCAGGCGCTGGCGCCGGAGATACCTTGAATTCGGGCACGCTGGATGTGTCCTCCGACACCGGCACGGGTGGCACCATCCAGGTGCTTGGTGACGGTGTTGGCGTGTTCGGCGACGCCGTGCTCGACGCGTCGGGTGACGCAGGCGGCGGCCAGATCAACGTAGGCGGCGGCTGGCAGGGTAACGACCCGGACATCGCCAACGCGCAGTACACCTACGTGGGCGACGATGTGACCATTGATGCGAGCGCCGGCAATCAGGGTAACGGTGGCGAGGTGGTGATCTGGGCCGATGTGGGCACCGAGTTCTACGGCAGCATTGCGAGCCGGGGCGGACAGACCGGCGGCGACGGCGGTGCCGTGGAAGTCTCCGGCGCCAGCACGCTGGTGTTCCAGGGCGACGTCGACACGACCGCGCCCAATGGTGCGATTGGCAGCCTCCTGCTGGATCCCACCGACATAGAAATTCGTCCGGGAACGCTCGACGGTGATGATCCGGGTGCCGGAGACAACGAATTCAACGGCAGCAGCAGCGTGGCAGGCACGGTTGCGTCTGGCGATGCACTACCGACGTTCCTTTATGAGAGTGAGCTTGAGACCACGTTGGAGACGACCACGATCTCCATCGCGGCAACTAACGACATCACCATATTGGATCTTTCCCCGGGCGGCTCGCCCGCGGAGTGTACCGGCGCAGGCATCTGCGATGGTGCGCTGGATTTCGACACGACCGGTAACGTCACGTTCGATGCCGGCAACGACTTCATCATGAATGATCTGACGAACACGATCAGCACGCAGGATGCCAACCTCACGATCATTGCAGGCAACAACATCACCGTTGGGGCCATCGATACCACGGCCGGGGGTGGCACCGACGGCAACCTGACGCTCACCGCCGGCGGGACCGTTACTGCAGACGCTTCGCTGACCGCCAACGACATCAGCATCACCGGTGACCTCGACAGCTCTGCGCTGCTGTTCACCGCAGGTAACGACTTCACGATGGTGGCCGACGACACCATTACGACCGGCGGTGACAATCTTGTGGTCATTGCGGGCAACGACATCAATGTTGGGGCCATCGATACGACAGACGGCGGTGGGGACGGCAACATCTCGCTCGATGCGGCAGGCACCATCGACATAGACGGCGCTCTCGACGGTGCTGCGTTGCTCTTCAACGTGGGTTCTGGCTCAAGCAACGGGGTACTTGATCTCTCAGGCGCCACGTTGGGTACCGCCACTTCGATCACCGCCAACGGGGACGCGGGGGCCGACCGCTTCAGCTTCGGCAATACGCAATTCGGCGCCATCGTCATCGACGGTCTCGGCGGTACCGATACCATCGATCTCAGCGCGAGCAGCACGGCGACCACGTTTGACGCCGCCGGGGCCGAATCGGCCAATCATTTCGACGATGCCAGCGAGACGAGTATCGAAGCCTATGTCGGTACCAGCGCAGCCGACACCATCAACCTCGACGCAGATACGACGCTGAGCTTCAACGGCGGCGGGGGCAACGATGACATCAACGTTACCGTAGCGCCCACCTCCGCGTTGACCGTGCGCGGTGGTGCCGGTGACGACGACTTTAATATCAACGTGGCTTCGGCAAACCTGACCGTGGACGGCGACGAAGGCTCTGACGAGATCAACTTCGCCAGCCTCGGCGCAGGCGTGGATCTCACCGCGGCGAGCTTCGTGGCCGAAGCGGTCGACGTGGGCGGCTACACCGGCACCGAGGCCGGAACCGCCGTGGCCGGCTTCGTGGACATCGACGAGTTTGTCGGCGGGGCCAGCGCGGATACGTTCCGTTTCAACGCCACCGGCGGCAACGCGGTTGTGGTAGGCGGCAATGGTGCCGATGTGCTGAATTTCAGCGGTGCACTGGCAGATCCCGGCCTCGATCTCACCATCAACGCGGAAGATGTAACCAACGGCTTCGGCGGCTCTGACGCCGGTGCCACCCTTGGCACGTTCACGGGTATCAACAGCATCGTCGCCTCTGGCTTCGATGATGAGTTCACCGTGAGCGTGAATCCCCTCAGCGCCTTCACCTTGAACGGCGGCGCCGGCAACGACACCTTCAATGTGACGGTGGCAGCCGGAAACCTGTCGGTGGACGGTGATGTGGGTGGCAGCGATACGTTGAACTTCAGCGGTGCCACGGTCGCCGTTGTGCTCGAAACCGACGCGGGTGGCGCCAACGGTCTCAACGGGGCCGCTGCAGACAACACAGGCATCGGTGATTTCGACAACATCAATGTGTTTGTCGGCACGGACGAGGACGATACGTTTACGATCGCGCACAACGACACCGGTGGGGCGAGCTTCAGCGGCGGCGGCGGCGACGATACCTTCAACATCGACGACGTCGTGACCAATGTGTCCGTGGACGGCGACACGGGCACCGATATGCTGAGCTTTGCCGGTCTGTCCGGCCCCACGTCGGTAGACCTGACGCTGGACACCTTCGCGGCCGACAACCTCAACGATGAGGGTGGCTACGCCGGTACGGAAGATTCCGGCACGGCCGTGATTGCAGGCTTTACGGATATTGACGAGTTTGTCGGTAGTGGTCAGGCCGACGTGTTTACGGTCAGCGTGACAGGCACGGCAGACCTTGACGGGGGTGCCAACACCCAGACCGATACGTTCAATCTGGATGCGGACCTCACCGGCACGGTATCCGGTGGCGCGGGCAATGACGTGTTCAACGTCAGTGCGTCCGGAGCGGCCGTTATCGAAGGCGACGCGGGCAACGACCTGCTCGACTTCAGCGGTTTCAACGGCGGCTCCGATCCGGGGCTTTCGCTGACGCTCAACGCGCAGGACGCGGACGGCCTGGATGGTACTGAAAGCGGCGGCGTCATCACGTCCTTCGATGGCATCGGTGACATCACGGCCACCGAGTTCGACGACACGTTTACGATCACCTTCGACCCGACACTCGCGTTCACGCTGCGGGGCCGGGAAGGTGATGACGTCTTCAACGTCAATGCCGTGGCGACGCTGCTCACCGTGGATGGTGACGAAGGTGCTGACGAGCTGAATTTTGCGGCCCTGCCGGTCGCCACCGAGCTCACGCTGGCGTCCTTCGTGGCGGAAGCGGCCGGGGTGGGCGGTTACACCGGCACGGAAGATTCCGGCACGGCTGTCATCGCCGGATTCGTCGACATCGAAGAGTTCACGGGCAGCGCCAGCGGCAACAACTTCGGTGTTGAAGCAGCCGGCAACGCGGTCATCACCGGGGGCGCCGGGACCGATACCCTCGACTTCAGCGGTTTCGGCGCCGATCCGAGTCTGTCCCTCGATCTCGACACGGCCAACGCCACGGGTTTCAGCGGCGATGAAAACGGCTCGGCGATCACCTCTTTTGCGGCGATCGACAGCTTTGTGGCCACTAACTTCGACGACGTGTTCACCATCAATGCGAACCCGGTCAATCCGACGACGCTGAACGGGTTGGGAGGTGCAGACGAGTTCAATGTGAACGTCATTGCATCGAACGTGACTGTGGAAGGGGATTCCGGCAACGACACGCTCAGTTTCGATGGGCTCGGCGGAGGCACCGCGGTCGACCTCGCGACTTTCCTCACGGATAACGGCACCGACGAAGGCGGCTATGGCGGTAGCGAGGCGGGCTCAGCGGTAGCTGCCTTCACGGACATCGATACGTTCACGGGAACGGACCAAGCCGACGACTTTACCGTCAGCGTGGATGGTGCCGCCGACATTGCCGGTGGCGACGGTGGTGATACCTTTGTATTGGCCGCAGATCTCACCGGCACCGTGACGGGCGGTGACGATGCGAACACGGACACCTTCAATGTCACCGCCGAGCAGACCTTGGTGGATCTGCAGGGGGGCGCCGGTGACGATGCATTCAACTTCACGGCTACGGTCAACGCTGGCAGTGTCCTTGGTGGCGACGACGACGATACTTTCAACCTGAACGCGGGCTCAGATGTGGCGGCCACCCTTGACGGTGGCGCCAACGACGATACGTTCAACGTAAACGCTGACCAGACGGCAGGCGTAGACCTCGTCGGCAACACCGGTGACGATGAGTTCGTGCTCGACGCGGCGACGCCTGGCACCGTTGCCGGCGGCGACGACAGCGATACGTTCACGCTATCAGCCGCCAATATTGCAGCCACGATCACGGGCGGTGACAACGGCGATATCTTCAACGTCGATGCGGCGCAGAACGCGATCAACCTCGCCGGCAACGGCGGCAACGACGTCTTCGAGATCGATGCGCAGATCAGCGCGGGCGCGGTTGGCGGCGATGGCGGTGAGGACACGTTCAACTTCGCCACGAACTCGGACGTGCAGATCACGCTGTTCGGGGGCTCCAGCGACGACACATTCAACGTCAACTTCGCCAACGCCAATGCAACCGTGGACGGTGGAACGGGTAGTGATACGTTGTCTTTCGACGGTCTCGGCGGCAGCGGCGTAAACCTCACGCTGGACACGGCCTCGGACGGCTTCGATGGCGACGACACAAGCAACACCATTGCTGCGTTTGCGGACATCGACGACTTCGTGGGCAGCGCACAGGTAGACAGCTTCGATGTCAACGTGGCCGGTACGGCAGACATCGACGGCGGCGATCAGAACGATACCTTCACGCTGGGCGCGGATCTCGACGGCACCGTGCTCGGCAATGCCGGCAACGACATCTTCAACATCAACGCCACCCAGACGCTGGTGGATCTGCAGGGTGGTGGTGGCACCGACAGCTTCGACTTCGACGCTGCCATCGTCACCATCGGTGGTGGCACCGTGGCCGGAGGAGACGACGGTGACTTTTTCACGATTGATGCCACCGGCTTGACCGTTACGCTCCAGGGCGAAGACGGTCTGGATACCTTTGATGTCAACGCCAGCAATACCAACATCAATCTCGATGGCGGTGCGGACGCGAGTGACGACATCGCCGACTTTGCTGACCTCGGCACAGCCCTCGACATAGATTTCGATGCCGGCACGGATGGCAACGGCAACTTCAACTCGCTGGCAGACGTCGAGGTTGTCACCGGCACGGACCTTGCCGACTTCTTCGACGTGGGTAGCGCGGACGTTTCGGTGACAGGCGGTGATGGTGCAGATGAATACACCTTCGACGCCGACGCCCAGCGCGGGCACAACGGTGGCCTCGGTAACGACACCTTCACCTTTAATGCGGTGCAAGGCGGCAGCGAAGCGTTCACGGGCGGCCTTGGCGACGACACGTTCGAGATCAACGCCACCTTTGGTGGTACCGGTCAACTGCTCGGAGGCACGGGGCTGGACGCGTTTGATTTCGCGGCACAGGTTGCCGCGGGCGTTACCTTGTCAGGTGGCGGTGACAACGACACCTTCAACTTCCTGGCAGGCTCGGATGTGCTCGGCACGGTCAACGCGGGCTCCGGCGACGACTTTTTTGATGTGGATTTCGCAAACCAGTCTGCAGATCTCGACGGCGGCGCCGGCACTGGCGACGCCATCGATTTCAGCGACCTTGCGGTGGATCCCAATCTCGATATCACGCTGGCTACTTCCGACGGCAACGGTTTCTCCGGGAACGAAGACGGCACGGCCATTGCCTCTTACGCCGGGATCAACGCGTTCACAGCCACGGATTTCAACGACAGCTTCACGATCAGCACCACCGGGGCGATCACGCTGAACGGCGGTTTGGGTGATGACACCTTTACCGTGACCGTGGCCAACGACTCGCTCACGTTGGACGGTGACGAAGGCACAGACACGCTCAGCTTCGAAGGCCTCGGAACTGGCGTGGACGTTACGCTGGGCGACTTCGTTGCTGAAGCGGCCGGCGTGGGTGGTTACAACGACAACGGCACCTCTGCGGTCGAGGCCAACACCGCCAACGTGGTGGTCCAGACGTTTACGGACATCGACAATTTCACTGGCAGCGGCAACGCTGATACGTTCGACGTCGACGTGACGGGCACCGCCAACATCGATGGTGGTGAGGGTGACGATACCTTCAACCTGATCGCTGATCTCACGGGTACGGTTCAGGGGAACGACGGAGCGGATACCTTTGCCGTATCAGGCACGCAATCCGGGGCTGATCTCCAGGGTGGCGACAATGGCGACACATTCAACCTCACCGCGTCAGTGGCTGGCTCGATTGCCGGTAACGGCGGCGGCGATACGTTCAATCTGAACGCAGGTTCGGATGTGGTTGCGACAGTGACCGGAGACGCGGGTGGCGATACGTTCAACGTGAATGCCGACCAGACGACGGGCGTCACTCTGCAGGGTGGCGACGACAACGACACGTTCAATCTGGCGGCGGCTACGCCCAACACCGTGTCGGGCGGCGACGGCGACGACAGCTTCAATCTGACCGCGGACATTGCCGCAACGCTCAGTGGTGATGGCGATGGCGACACGTTCAACGTCGATGCCGATCAGACCGCAGCGGACCAGCTCGGCGGCGCGGGCAACGACACGTTCAATCTGGCTGCGGCGGTAAGCGGCGGCACTTTGTCAGGTGGCGTTAATGACGACACCTTCAATTTCAACGCGGGTTCGAACGTCACGGTGACAGCCGCGGGTGGTACGGGTGACGACACTTTCAACGTGAACGCCGCGAATGCGGGCGCCAACATCGATGGTGACGCGGGTGACGATACACTCAGTTTCGATGGGCTGGGCACCGCTGTGTCTGTCACCCTCGATACGGCCAGTGACGGTTTTGACGGCGACGAGCTGCTGGGCGCTATTGCGGCGTTTTTCGACATCGACAGTTTCGTCGGCACCGACGAGGCGGACACCTTTGCCGTGAACGCCAGTGGCGCGGGTGACATCCAGGGTGGCGCCGCAGCGGACACCATCAATCTCGCCTTCGACCTCACCGGTACGGTGCAGGGTGACGATGGCGACGACGTTTTCAACGTCACCGGCGGGCAGACTCTCGCCGATCTGCAGGGTGGTGCCGGCGCTGACGAATTCAACTTCGGCGCGGCCATTGCAGGAGGCACGCTCTCCGGGGGCAGTGAGGACGACACCTTCAACTTCAACGCCGGTTCAGATGTCTCCACGACGGTAGAAGGGGATGAAGGCGCAGACACATTTGTGCTGAACGTGGCGAATGCGAACCTCGACGTGGATGGCGGCGACGATGGCGATACCTTCAATGCCAGCGGCCTTGCCGATCCCATCACGCTCGATCTGTCTCTTGCCGACGGCACCGATGCCAACAACAACTTTGCAAGCTACGCCAACATCGAAAACCTGATCGGAACCAACAACGGCGACACGATCAACGTGAACCTTGCCGGTGTTTCTTTCACGGCGGGCAGCGGGGACGATACGTTTAACATTCTGGTCGACGACACCGTGAGCCGTGATGGCGGCGATGGCAACGACACGTTCAACATCGACGTTGCGCAAACGGGTGCTGAAGCATTCATCGGCAGCGGTGATGGCGATACCTTCAACGTGAACGCCAGCATCAGTGATACCGGGATTCTGATTGGTGGGGCCGGTGAAGACGTCTTCAACTTCGCCAGCCAGACTGCGACCACCGTGACCCTGAGTGGTGGGGACGCAGACGACACCTTCAACTTCGACGCCGGTTCAGACGTCCTTGGTTCAGTATCGGGTGGTTCGGGTGATGACACCTTCAACCTCAATGTCGCAAACGCGTCCGCAACGCTCGACGGCGGCGCCAATGCAACCGTTGCCGGCGATGCGCTCGATTTCAGCGGTCTTCTGGTGGATCCGAACCTCGCGCTGACACTGGCCACAGCGGACGGTGAGGGTTTCGATGGCACGGACGGAGGTGCGGCGATCACCGCCTTCTCCGGCATCGACACGATCACGGCAACCAACTTCGACGACAGCTTCACGTTCAACGCGGCTGCGCCAAATCCCATCACCATCAACGGCCTGCAGGGCGACGACACGTTCACGGTGACTGTGGCCAATAGCAACCTCACGCTCGACGGCGACGAGGGTACCGATACGTTGAGCTTCGACGGTCTCAGCAGCGGCGTGGACCTCGACCTTGCCATCTTCGCGGCAGACGGCTACCAGGGCACCGAAGCCGGCACGGCAGTCGCGGCTTTCGTCGACATGGACAATTTTGTGGGTAGCGGCAACGATGATGAGTTCAACGTCAATGCGGCCGGTACGGCGGACATCGCGGGTGGAGACGGTGACGACACCTTCAATCTTGCGGCCGACCTGACGGGGGCTGTAGACGGCAACGCCGATGATGACACGTTCTCGGTTACAGCCGCGCAGACCGTTGCTGACTTCGCAGGCGGTGGCGGCAACGACACCTTCAATTTTGCCGCGGCGACAGGCGGCAACGTTGCAGGGAACGACGGCAACGACATCTTCAACCTGAACGCAGGCTCGGATGTAACGGCTTCAACCACGGGTGATGCCGGCGACGATGTGTTCAACGTGAACGCCGCCCAGGCAACCGGTGTATCGCTGGCTGGGGGTGACGATGCGGATACGTTCAACCTGGCAGCAGGCGCTTCGAACACCGTTGCGGGTGGCGACGGCGAGGACACGTTCAATCTGACGGCTGACATTGCGGCGACTGTTTCCGGTGACGGTGACGCGGACACCTTCAACGTCAGCGCGGCACAGACTGCTGCGGATCAGCTTGGTGGCGCCGGCGACGATACGTTCAATCTGACGTCTGCAGTAAGCGGCGGCACCATAGCCGGTGGCGCAGACGCAGACACGTTCAACTTCAACGCCGGGTCCGACGTTGGGATTACCGTGGCGGGAAATGCGGGTGACGACGATTTCAACGTGAACGTCGTCAACGCAAATGCCGGTATCGACGGCGATGGCGGTGACGATACGTTGAACTTCGACACACTCGCTACCGCTGTTTCGTTGACGTTGGACGCCGCCAGCGACGGCTTCGACGGAGACGCGCTGCTGAACTCCATCGCAGCCTTCTTCGACATCGACACATTCATAGGCACCAGCTCCGATGACGCGTTTGCTGTCAACGCCGCTGGCGCCGCCGACATTTCGGCGGGCGAGGGTGCAGATACCATCACGCTGGCGGGCGACCTCAGCGGCACCGTGCTCGGTGAGGATGGTGCGGACATATTCAACGTCACAGCAGCGCAGACACTCGCTGACCTTCAGGGTCAGGGAGGCGACGACAGCTTCACGTTCTCAGCGGCTGTCGCTGACGGCACCTTGGCCGGTGGCGCCGACGCGGATACGTTCACGTTCCTCGCGGGTTCTGACGTTGCCACCACAGCGGCAGGCAATGCTGGCGACGACGCCTTCCAGGTCAACGCGGCGAACGCGTCGCTGGTGACGGACGGCGATGCGGGTGACGACACGCTTACCTTCGCCGGATTTGCCGGCCCGGTGAACGTGGATCTGGCTGCCGCGGCCGATGGCTTCGACGGCACGGTGACCGGTGTTATCGGCTCCTTCGACGACATCGACAACGTGGTCGGCAGTGCCGCGGACGACACCTTCACGGTGTCTGCAGCCGGCAGCGCAGACCTTGTTGGCGGCGCTGGCGCCGACACCTTCAACCTTGCAGCCGATCTGTCAGGCAGCGTGGCGGGTGACGGCGGTGCCGACATCGTGAACATCACCGCAGCACAGACGAGCGCAGATGTTGCAACCGGTGGGGGCGACGACGTGTTCAACCTGTCTGCCACCGTTGGCGGCACCCTGGCCGGCGATGCTGCGAACGACACGTTCAACTTCAATGCCGGCTCGGACGTCGCTTCCGCAGCGGGCGGCGCAGGTGACGATACCTTTGCGGTGAATGCCGGCAATGCGGGTCTTGCGATCGAAGGCGGCGCGGGCACCAACCAGCTTACGCTGGCTGGTCTCGGCACGGCGGCAACGCTCAACCTCTCCGCCACCGCTGCGGAAGGCTTCGGTGGCGATGTGGCTACCGGCATCGTTGGGTCGTTCAATGACATCAGCGAGTTCGAAGCCACGGCTCTCAACGACACGGTGAACATCACCGCGGCGGGCGCCGCAAATGTGGCTGCCGGCGACGGTGCCGACACCTTCAACATTGCCGGCGATCTGACGGGCTCTGCGGCGGGTGACGATGGTGCGGATGTGTTCAACGTCACGGGTGCACAGACGCTGGCGGATCTGCGAGGTGATGCCGGAGACGATGTCTTCAACGTCTCTGCGGCCATGGGTGGCGTTGCCGCCGGGGACGCGGACAACGATACGTTCAACCTCAACGCGGGCTCGGACGTGGTTGGCCTCGACGGCGGTGCCGGTGATGACATCTTCAACGTAAACGTTGCGAACAGCAGCGCAGTCATTGACGGGGCGGCGGGTGACGACACCCTCAGCTTCGCGACGCTCGGATCCGGCGTTGACGTGACGCTGGCTGCCGCGGGAACGACCGACGGCTTCGATGGTTCGGAAGCGGGTCTTACGGTGCTCTCTTTCGCTGATATCGACAATCTCACCACAACTGCCAACGACGACACGATTACCGTCAGCGCCGCAGGTGCCGCCGACCTGACTGCTGGGGCGGGTGCCGACACGATCAATCTTGCCGGTGATCTCACGGGCGTCGTGCTGGCCGGCGCCGGCAACGATGCCATCAACGTCACGGCGGCGCAGACGGCCGCCAACGTGCAGGGTGGTGATGGCGCCGACAGCTTCACGCTCGACGCCGCGGCATCCGGTACGTTGATCGGTGAGGGCGATGCCGATACGTTCCTGGTGAACGCAGCCAATAGCGACACGGACATTGACGGCGGCGCCGGGGACGACACCCTGAGCTTTGCCAATCTGGGCTCGGCTGTAGCGGTTGTGGTCGATGGTGCCGCAGCGGATGGCGCCGCGGGAAGCGAAGCGGCTTTGCAGAGCTTTGCCGACATCGACAACGTCATTGGCTCGGCAGGTGACGACAGCATCACTGTGGATGTCGATGCGACGGTCGATCTGAGTGGTGGTGCCGGCAACGACACTTTCAACGTGAACGCGGCCCTGACCGGTGCCGTAGCGGGTAACGGCGGCGGCGACTCACTGATTCTGGCGGACGGGGCGACCGTAGATGGCAGCTTCGACGGTGGTGCCGGCAGTGACACTATTGATGCCAGCGCTTACAGCGCAGGCGTCACAACGACCGTGGCGGGCGCAGGCAGCACCGACGGCGCCACGGGCAGCAGCCTTCTCAACGCCGTGGCGACGGCCTTCGACAACGTGGAAACACTGGTCACCGGCATAGCGGCGGACCTCTTCACGATCAGCGGCGATGCGCCGCTGGATATTGCGTCGAACGATGGCGATGACCTCTTCACGCTGGATGCAACGCTGACGGGGGATATCTCCGCTGGCGCCGGCAACGACAGCCTGGCGGTTGCTGACGGCCAGGGCGTCACCGGAAGCTTCGATGGTGGAACAGGCGTCGATACGCTCGACGCGAGCGCCTACAGCACCGCCATCGCCGTGACAATCGACGGGGCAGGTGCGGTCGACGGCATTGCCGGTGGCGCCGGCACGGTGGCTACGCAGTTCGATAACGTTGATACGCTGATCACCGGTGCAGGGGCTGACACTCTCAGCGTCGCCGGCGCCGGTGCCGCGGACGTGATCACCAACGCGGGCGCAGACACGCTGACCTTCGCGGATGGCGCCACGCTCCTCGGCGCGGTGGACACTGGAACCGGTGCTGATGCCCTGGATCTGAGCGCCTACACCACTGCGATAACAGTGACGTTGGGCTCTGGCAACGGTGCCAGCGGTTCTCTGGACGCAAACGGTGTGACCACGACAGTCGCCAACATCGACTCCCTCACCACGGGCAGCGCGGACGACAGCATCACGCTCGGCGGTGCCCCGGTGGTCGACGTGGCCACCACGGCAGGTTCGGACTCGTTCCAGATCGACGGTATTGTCACGGGCACCCTCGACGCCGGCGACGGTGACGACAGCTTCGTGCTGGGTGACGGAGGTGCTGTCGTTGGGGCCATGAACGGGGGCGCCGGAGACGACGTTCTCGACGGCTCGGCGTACACCACCGCGCTTGCCTTCGTCGTCGATGGTACTGGAAGCGCATCGGGCACCCTTCTCGCCAGTGGCGAGACCGCGACGTTCACGGGCCTCGAAGTGCTTGCCGGTGGTAGTGCCGCAGACACCTTCACGCTCAACGCTGCGGGCGCCGAAGCTGACATTGTGGGCAACGGGGGCGACGATCTCGTGACCCTCAACGCCGACTTCACCGGTGCAATCACCGGCAATGCAGGCGATGACACGCTGCTTATGGCCGACGGCGCTGCGCTGACAGGCAGCTACACTGGCGGCGACGGCAACGACACGATCAACTGGGCGGCGTCCACCGCCAGCCGGGACGTCGTGCTGGTTGGACCAACTGCGGCAGGGACCGGTTTCGACGGCACCGTGCAGGCGATTTCCGGCGGCTTCGCCAGCGTAGACAATCTCGTCGGTACCGGTGGCGATTCGCTCACGGGCTTCGACGGCACGGTGGCGTGGACGATCGACGCTACCAGCCAGGTCGCATCGGGCGGGGAAGTCTTGACCTTTGTCGGCGTTGACGACATCACGGGGGGGGCTGGGAACGACAGTTTCACCTTTGCCGGCACGCCCACGGGTGTAACCAGTTTCAGCCTCGATGGTGGCGCGGGTAACGATCCCGTCGAGTTTGCCGGTGACGTGACGCTGTCTTCGCTGAGCCTCAGCAACGTTTCGGCGGTGACCCAGTCGGCAGGCGTTATCAGCGTGAGCGGCATTACCGACATTGCGTCCAATGGTGGCGTCGATCTGGGCGGCGCCAACCTCTTTGGCACCCTGCAGATCGCCAACACCGGCGGTGGGGATGTCAATGTGAACAACGCCCAGGCGTTGTCGGTGCCGTCGGTGACAAATCCCGATGGTGACATCAACCTGAACGTGACGAGTGGTGATCTGGACGTCGCCGCGGCGTCCTCCAACAGCGGTGCAGTCACTGCCACGGCGCAGGACGGCGCGTTGAATGCGGGCCAGATTGCTACGAGCAGCGGTGATGTGCAGCTGAATTCAGCGACCGGAGGGGTGACCGTGGCTGAGGTGACCACCAACAGCGGCGATATCGGTCTGGACGGTTTCGGCGACGTCACCTTCGGGCCGCTCACCTCCAACGCAGATTTCCTGCTGTCGTCCGCGAGTGGCAACCTCGTCTCCTCACCGGCGGGTTCGGTGATCATCGGCAGCAACACGTCGCAGGCAGTATTGCTGGCGCCCACGGGCTCTGTAGGCTCCGTGCAGTCACCGGTGATCTTCCGCGGGTTCTCCTCGCAACCGCTGTCTAACGGCGAAGCACCGATTGTGCTCAGTATCGGCAGAGGAGGTGTCATCGACGAAGGTACGTCGCTTGTGGACAACTCGCGGAGCGGGACCTCGGTTACCATCGAGCTGATTGGTCTTGCCCAGACCAACCTCCTCGCCGAGTCTGACGCTGCCAACCGGCAGGACACCACGGATGTGGACTGGGCAGCTTACTCGCGTGACATCGAGCTCTTCGCGATCAACAGCGAAGGTGTACAACTGCCTGAAGATCAGCGGGTGGACGAGTTTGCCGCGCTGGAGCGTCGCCTCGAGATTGTCTTCGAAGCCCTGCGGCTGAAGGAGTCAGACGTCGAGGAAGAAGAAGAGAAGGTCCAGATAGATGCCCGGCAGGCTTCCGTGGAACTGCCGGCGACTGGTGTGATCAGCGGCGGTGGCGGCTAAGCGCACGGTCCCGCGCGTTTGAGACTCATGCCGGCCGCAACCGCGGCCGGCATGCTGTCAGAATCTATTCCTGTTCGCCTGCCTGTTGCTGCGCTGCCTGTGCTGCGGCCGCCTGATTGGCAGTCATGAGCTGTATGCCCGTGCACTTGTTACTGACGCAGTAGAAGATCTTATCGTTGGCGCGCATCACGTAGTGCCCCTGCGCGATGGGTGTGACGCTGAACTCAGCAGCCTGCTTCACTTCCTCGGGTAGGGCCGGCGCACCGCCGGCGAACTCACTCCTGACGGACAAGCCCACGAGCACGCCCAGAAGCGCAATGACGATCCATGCCTGTGTATTCAACGTTTACCCCCAGCTATCAATGAACGGAACGACACCCCGGTCCGACGCGGGGCGACGGGCGGGGGCGGCGGTAGTTTAACTGTCGAAGGCGCTCAGCGCCCCACTTGCGATGGCCACGATCGGCTGCATGAGCATGCGCAGCACCCACGAGACGAACGACATGGTCAGATTGGCGCCGCTTTCCATGGCCCGGCCGGCAAACTTCATGGCGATGGCCAGAATGCTCACCAGCCGTTCGGAGACTTCCACGCTCATGGTGGCGGCACGGTGCAGGAACGCAGCCAGCTGGTCCAGGAGCGTTGCCGCGCCAAGCATGGCGAAACCCAGAGTGGCCTTGATGAAATTCATGAGGGCGCCGATGGCTTTGCCCAGCGCGTAGAAAGCGAGGCTGGAACCGGGGAAGCTCACGTTGTCTTTGGCGATGCCGATCCAGTAGTCCACGCTCAGCCGTGACTCCACGCCGGGCGTAAGCGAGGCCAGGCTGGACCAGGAGTGGTCTTCCACCGCCGGCGTGTAGCGGGTCATGAAATGCGCTGGAATGCTGAGGGCCCAGCCGGTATCGCTGATGCGATAGCCCCCTTCGTCCGACGGTGCGTGCCAGAACGGAAACAGCGGTACCATGGGAATGACGTCGCTGACGTTGTACACACGATGGATGTGGTCGGCGCCAAGCCGCTGTGTGAGGTAGCTTGAGAAGTCCGAGAAGCCAACCCGTGGTGCGCCGAACGTGTAGAGCTGGATGTTTGCAACCCGGCCCTGGTCCAGATCAGCGGCCACCAGATTGGCCACCGCGCCGCCGAGGCTGTGGCCGGTGACGTGTATGGTGGACGGATTGGCCCCGCGCAGCGCCTCGTGGATGCTCTGCGTCACCGAATTGAAGGTCCTTGCAAAGCCGGCGTGCACGCCGTGGCCCGTAGGACCGCGGTCCAGGGCCCCCGTCAGGTCAGTCAGCCAGTCGTGGCGCGTTGCGGTGCCCCGCACGCACACCACCCACTCACCCGCGCGATTGCCGGTAAGTGGTGCGGTAAGGGCAAACGGTGTCTCCCGGTTGAAGAAGCGTCCTCCCGTGCGCCCGGTGGAGATGTTCGCCGCGTCCACGTCCAGGTAAGACAGGGCTCTGCCCGCCTGCCGGTTGATGAATGCCTGGCGTACATCGCTTTCTTCGCGAACGCCGTAGACGCCATTGGCCAGATCAGCGGCCAGTCGTGGAGGTAATGGACTCATTGTGCGGTGCTCCTTGCTTCGCAGGTTCCAGAACTGGTGTTGCCGTACGTGGGCTCCCTGTCCACGTAGCAGAGCATGTCGACCGGTCGGGCCGGATCGGGGTCGTAATTGGTTTTGCCGGTTGCCCACAGCAACCGCTCTTCGCCGTCGATGACGACAAATATTTTCTCAGTCATGCTGGGTTCGTGCGGCAGGAACATGGCGGAAAGGCTCGATCGACGCACTTCGTCGAAACGGAAGTGGCCGTTGTCGTCCGCGACGGTCTCGTTGGTCTCGCCGGTCTCTTTCCATGCCCAGGTCCAGCGCCGGATGACGCGCGCACCGGGCACGGCAGCGCCCCCTTCACTCACCAGTTGCCCCGTAAACGGGGGACAGATCACCAGCGATTTTCCGAAAGCCATAGATACTCCAGACAGCGCGAGTAGCAGAACCCCCAGGACAATCAGGTAGCGCGTTTGCATCGAATGAATCATGACATTGAAGATTGGGGTGCGCAAACCAGGCCGCTTCGGCGCTACACTCACCGGTGGGCGGGTGAAGGAGGGACATCATGGCACTGGATCCGGTTGATGTGCTGATTGTCGGTGCGGGCGCATCGGGCGCGGCTGTGGCCTACGGCCTGGCGGAGACGCGCATGCGCATTGTCTGTCTGGAGCAGGGGGGCTGGATGAACCCGCTGACCTATCCCAGCACCGGGCGCGACTGGGAAGCCCGGGCGTTCACGGACATGGCGATCAGCCCGAACACCCGCGGCCTGCCGGCTGATTACCCGGTGAACGACGCCAACTCCCCCATCGCGGTGGCTAACTTCAACGCCGTGGGCGGCAGCATGATTCTCTATGCGGGGCACTATCCACGCTTTCACCCGTCAGACTTTCGCGTTCGCTCCCTCGACGGTGTAGCGGACGACTGGCCGATCGATTACGACACGCTTGCGCCGTTCTATGACGAGAACGATCGCGTCATGGGAGTGTCGGGCCTCGCCGGTGACCCGGCTTATCCGCCGAAGCCGCAGGTGATGGGCCCGGTGCCGCTGGGGCGGGCAGGGGAGACGCTCGCGCAGGGATTCAACGAGCTCGGCTGGCACTGGTGGCCATCGGACACGGCGGTAGCGACCGAAGACTATGACGGCCGCGCGCGCTGCATCAATCTGGGTGCCTGTCTGTCGGGCTGTGCGCAGGGCGCCAAGGCCACCAGCGACGTCACGTACTGGCCCCATGCGGTGCGCGCGGGGGTGGAGGTGCGCCCGCAGTGCCGCGTGCGTGAGATCACGGTGAAACCGGATGGCATGGCCGGCGGCGTAATCTACTACGACGCAGAAGGTACGGAGCAGTTTCAACCGGCAGAAGTGGTGATTATGGCGTGCAACGGTGTGGGCACACCGCGCCTGCTGCTCAACTCCGCGTCATCGCAGTTCCCTCATGGGCTGGCCAACCGCAGCGGACTGGTGGGCCGGAACCTCATGTTCCACCCCTACTCCATGATCCGTGGCATCTTCGACGAACCGCTGGACGGTCCCCGGGGACCGGGTGTGTGTATCTGGAGCCAGGAGTTCTACGAGACAGAGCGCGAGCGCGGCTTTGTGCGGGGCTACACCTTCGAGATCAATCGCGGCATGGGACCGGCCACCACGGCCCTCACCGGCATGCTGGGGGGACGTATCCCGTGGGGCGCCGGCCATCACGACGCGTTCGATGCCTTGAATGATCGCATCACGGGCATGGTGGGTATCTGTGAGGATCTCCCGGAAGCGCACAACCGCGTGACGCTGGACCCGGAGTTGACCGATGCGCACGGCATTCCGGCGCCTAAGATCGACTACACGCTGAGCGAGAACAGCCGTCGTATGCTCGACCACTCGGTCGCGCGGGCGACAGAAATTCTGGAGGCTGCGGGGGCCACGTCGGTGTACTCGCATGCCCCCATCCCCGGCGGGGGCTGGCACCTCATGGGTACTGCGCGCATGGGGACGGATCCCGAGCAGTCGGTGGTGAACGAATGGGGTCGCAGCCATGACGTGAAGAACCTCTTCATCGTGGACGGCAGCATTTTTGTCACGTCGGCTGGCGTGAATCCCACGCGCACGATACAGGCCCTGGCGCTGTACGTGGCGCACAACATGAAGGCGCGGCTGGCTAATCTGTTCGATTGAGGAGACAGGCTTTGAGTGACTTGCTGGCGAGTGATGCCGCGTTCAATGTGGACGAGCAGGTGCTGTTACGGGAGATTCTCGACGCGATGATTCCGGCCCACGGGGAGCGTCCCAGCGCGGCCGATGACCTCATCTTCGCAGACTTTCTGCGCACCGCCGCGCCCATGGCTGAACAGCTGCGGCAGGTTCTGCACCGGGCCCGGGAGGACGGCATCGACGCGCTGCCTGGCATGCGGACAGATGCCGTGCGGACGCTCGTTAACTGCGCGGTTCAGTGCTACTACCGTGACGATCGGGTGCTCACCGCCGTTGGCGCTGAGCCCCGGGCGCCGCATCCTGACGGTTTTGAGGTTGAGGCTGGCGACTGGTCGCTGCTGGACCCCGTACGGGCACGGGGAACAATCTACCGCGAGGTGTGAACGCAGGCCGGTCAGACGACGTTCACACCTTTCGGCGGGCCGGCACTGGTGAAACGTGTGCCGGGCGGGTCGATGGCCCACGGTGCTGCCTCGTCCCAGGTATCGCCGAATACCAGCTCTTCCATCGGGCGTCGACGCACGGGTCCATGCCCTCCCTGCGGTTTACCCAGGGTGACGGTGCAGGTGATGAACACGTCTTCCGGAATGGCCAGCAGCGTCTTCAGCTCGTCTTCAACGGGACCGTGGAAGCCGGTGATGACACCGCCGTAGCCGAGGGCGCGCGCAGCGAGCAGCAGATTCTGCACGGCCGGGTACACCGACGCGCCTTCCATGGAAGACGGTGCCCGGTAGCGCACCAGGCAGGGCAGAATGAGGCACGGCACGTCGGCAAAATTGTCTACGTAGCTCTGCATGGTGCGCGCCATGCGGGATTTCGGTGAGTTGGGGTCAGCGCCGCTGCCTTTGTCGTACTGGTCGTTGCGGCGCTTTTCCGCCCAGAACGCCTGCGCGGAGCCGGCGATGAGGGCCTTCGCTGAGCGTGCTTTTTCGGAGTCGGTGAGCACGACGAAGCGGAAGGGCTGGCGGTTTGAGCCGCTGGGTGCCCGGGTGGCGCTGAACAGCATGTCGCGCAGCGCGTGGTCGGGGATGGCTTCGTTGCGGTAACGTCTAATGGCGCGTGTGGATGCTAAGCCCTCCAGCAGTCCGCAGTCGTCCGCGGCGACCGCGCGCGAGGCCAGGTCGTCTGTCATGGCGTTCTCGTGGTTTCCCGTATTTCTCGTTGGGCCGGCATTGCCGTACAGTTTTCACCTTAACCGTATTGGGGGCGTGAGGGAACGGATGACAACAGAGCTGAATCAGCAGTGGCGGCTGGCGCGCACACCCCCCGGGGGCTGGCCGGTGCCGGACGATTTTTCGTGGCACGAGGGGGCCCTGCCCGAGGTGGGGGTGGATCAGTGCCTTACGGAGACCGTATATCTGTCTATGGATCCCTATCAATGGGGGCGTCGCCGATCCGGCGTGGAGTCACCTGGTGATGTGTGTCATGGACGTACGGTTTCCAGAGTGCTTGCCTCCCGCCACCCGTCCTACGGTGAAGGCGACTTCATTTTCAACACCAACGGCTGGCAACGTTATGGCCTCACGGGTGCGGGTATATCGGATTTCGGCTACATGCTGCCGCGCCGCCTCGATGCGGCGGTGGCACCGGTTTCCACAGCCATCGGGGTGCTCGGCATGCTGGGGCTGACGGCGTACGCTGGCATGATCGTGCAGTGTGCACCCCGGCCGGGGGAGACAGTGGTGGTATCCGCTGCTTCCGGCGGTGTCGGGCAGGTGGCGGGGCAACTGGCGCGGATTGCCGGCGCCCGCGTCGTGGGAGTGGCCGGCGGGCCGGAGAAATGCGCGTACGTCACCGATGAGCTCGGCTTCGATGCCTGCGTGTCCCGTAAGGCGCCCGATTTCGCCGCGCAGCTTGCCGCTGCCTGCCCCGATGGCGTGAACGTCTATTTCGAGAACGTCGGCGGGGCCGTTTACGAGGCCGTGCTGGGCCTGCTTGCACCCGGTGCGCGTATCACGGTCTGCGGTTTCATCTCGCAGTATGGCAACACCGACGGGGGTAATGCCCGCGAAGCATGGCAGCAGACCGGGCAGGCCGTGTTCGACCGGCACGGTGTCACCGTGCATGACCTGTTTGTGGGCAATTACGTGCAATCTCATCAGGACGAGTTTCTCGCGACCATGGCGGGCTACCTTCAGGACAAGCTCGTGCACTACCGCGAAGACCGGCGGGCGGGCCTGGAGCAGGCGCCACGAACGTTCATTGAAATGTTAGGCGGCGGCAACTTCGGCAAGACAATCGTAACGGTTGCGCCGGAATTGGCGAACGACTGAGCTACAATGGACGGGTTTTGTTAGGCACATCCACCATGCCCCGCCTCTGGCTGCTCGCGAGCACGCTGCTCCTCGCGACGCATACCCATGCCCAGGCCGCACCTGACGCTGAGCGGATGCCGGCGCTTTCCGCAGCGCCGGTGCTGCGTGTAGACGCGGGCAGCGGGCAGACGCTTAAGCTGGTGCGCTTCGACCGGGACGAGATCAAGGTGGACGGGTTTGTCGATGAAGCCGCCTGGCAGCGTGTGCCGGTCGTGGACACGTTCGTGGCGCTGGAGCCGGACACGTTGGCGCCCGGCAGGTATGCGACACGGCTGCGGCTTGCCTACAGCGATCGCGGGCTGTACGCCAGCGCGGTCATGGATCAGCCCCGGGAAACGCTGGTACGGCGCTTCACCGGACGCGACGTGCGCGACAATCGCGATTCGTTGAGCCTCACGGTAGACACGTCGGGCGAGGGCCGCTACGGCTTCTGGTTTGGTATCAATCTCGGTGATTCGCTGATGGACGGCACGGTGCTCCCCGAGCGGACGTTTACCAGCGATTGGGACGGACCCTGGTACGGCCGGTCGCAGGTGACGGACGACGGGTGGTCGGCGGAAATGTTCATTCCCTGGGGCATCGTGTCGATGCCCGTAGCCGGCATGCAACGCAATCTGGGCGTTTACGTGTCGCGCAAGGTGGCACACCTGGACGAGCGCTGGGGCTGGCCGGCGCTACCGCCCACGCAACCGAAATTCATGTCCGCGCTTGTCCAGGCTGAGGTGGATGACGTGGAACCGCGGCAGCAGTACAGCATCTACCCGTTCACGGCAGCGGCCTTCGATTTTGCCGATCACGAGCCCCGTTACCGCACCGGTGCGGACGTGTTCTGGCGCCCGTCCAGCAACTTTCAGCTGAATGCCACGCTGAACCCGGACTTCGGCATCGTGGAAGCGGACGATGTGGTGATCAACCTCAGTGCAACCGAGGTGTTTTTTCCGGAGAAGCGGCTGTTTTTTCTGGAAGGCCAGGAGATTTTCGTCGCCTCACCGCGGGCGGATACCCGCGGCCGCGGTGTAGGCAATCGTGGTTCTCCCTACACCATGGTCAATACCCGGCGCATCGGCGGCAGGCCCCGCGAACCGGTGGTGGCCGCCAACGTCGACGTGCCGGAGCGGGAACTGGTGCAACCGACGGAACTGTCAGCCGCGGTGAGAAGCACCGGCCAGATCGGCAACGTGCGCTACGGTGTGCTGGGTGCATTCGAGGACGAAGTGAAATTCGA
Source organism: uncultured Pseudomonadales bacterium (assembly GCA_964651595.1). Classification (GTDB taxonomy): domain Bacteria; phylum Pseudomonadota; class Gammaproteobacteria; order Pseudomonadales; family Azotimanducaceae; genus UBA4421. Next base: position 40,307 of record CAZYYJ010000009.1, read on the forward strand.
TGTGGAAGCCGACGGCGTGCCCCGGAATCTGCATCAGGCCGGCAACGATTACGGGGTAGCGCGGGTGCTCTACGAGGACCGGGCTGGCGGGGCCTACCGGGCGATTGGCGTGCTTGCTACCGCGGTGCTCAACGACGAGCTCGGCGATGCGCTGGCGCAGGGGCTGGACGTGCACTATCTCAGCCCCGATGGCGGCTTGAAGATCGACGGCCAGTTCATGACGTCTGATCTTGATAGCGCGGAGGAGCGTGGCTATGGCGGCTTCCTGGATTTCGAGCTCACGTACCGTCAGGGGCTGAAGCATCGCATCGGGCTCGAGTATTTTGATGAGCACTTCGACATCAACGACCTCGGCTTTCTGGAGCGCAACGACCGCTACAGTGTGCGCAGCTCGTTGCAGTGGACCCGCTCTGACCTGGCCTGGGCCCGCGAGAATCAGTTCGACGTGCGCGGCTCGGTCGCACGCAGCGTCACCGAATCGTTGTTCAATCGCGGAGGACTTTTCTTCTCCAATCGCACCAGCCTCAACAACCTCTCGCAGCTGACCGCGCGGGTTGGCTGGTTTCCCGGTCAGTACGACGATCTCAACAGTTTCGGCAACGGTACCTTCAGGCTGGAAGAGCAGTTGCAGGCAAGTCTGGAGTGGGAATCGGACACGACGCGACCGGTCAGCATCGAGCTGGAAGCCGGTTACGAGGAGGACGATCTCGGCGACCCGGGCTACGAAGTGGAAGCGGAAATCACGTGGCGGCCCGGTTCACAGTTCGCGTTGGGATTCGAGCTCGGCTATCGGGAGCGGGACGCGTGGTTGCTGCATCAGGGTGGCGACCTCATGGCCACCTTTGCCGCTGAGCAGTGGCGGCCCGAGCTATCGCTGGAATACTACATCAGCGCCCGCCAGCAACTCCGCCTGGCGTTGCAGTGGGTGGGTATCCGGGCGGAAGAGGAAGATTTTTTCCGCATTCCCGACAGACCGGGCAGGCTGATCCCGACGGCCAGGCCATCCGGCCCTGACGCTCGCGAAAGCTACGATTTCTCGGTGTCGCAATACAGCCTGCAGCTTCGCTATCGGTGGGAGATTGCGCCGCTGTCAGACATTTTCCTGGTATACACACGCCAGGCGGATCTGCGTGAGGCGCTGGGCGATGCGGGCTTTAACGACCTCTTCGAGAACGCCTGGCAGGAGCCCCTGGCCGACGTGTTTGTCTTCAAGATCCGCTACCGCTTCGGATCTTGATGGGTCCGGCCGATTGATCTCTCCCTGCTAAAAAAGTAGCATCTCTTTGAGCCGTCGCGCAGAACGATGGCCGCCACCAACAACAATTCTCTCTAGCCGCGGGGAGGGTCTGGGAGAACCTTCTATGCAGTTGTTTGATTGCGCATCGCTTGTGCTTGCGCTTGTTGTGACCGGCTTCCTTTGCAAATCCATGCCAATACCCGCCTGGCTCAAAGCACTTGCCGTCGCGTCTGCGGTTGCTGCGGTTGTGCACCTCGGCGTGGAAGGCTTCCGCTGGCAGATGGTGCCCGCGTATCTGGTGGTAGCCTTAACGCTCGTGCGGGTGTGCCTGCGTAGCAGGGCCCTCGAGCCGCTGGGGCAGGAGGGCTGGACGCGGCGGCTGCGGCGCTGGTCGGCGGGAAGCTTGGCCGGGTTGCTGCTGCTTCTGTCCTTGGCGCTTTCCTACGCTTTCCCGGTTTTCGAAGTGCCCGCGCCACGAGGGTCGTATGCGGTGGGGACGATGGAACTGCATGTCGTCGACGTGCTTCGCGACGAGCGATACACCGCCGATCCCGCCGACCGGCGCGAACTCATGCTGCGCGTGTGGTACCCGGCTGAAGCGATCACGGACGAGGTCAGGGCCATGTACTGGCGTGAGCCGCGGGTGCGCAGCAGAGCGGTGACGCACGGTACGCCGTTGCCGTGGTTTACTTTTTCACACCTGGGTCTGATCCCGACGCACAGTTTCCGGCATGCGCCCATTGCGTCCGGCGAGCGAACTTACCCGGTAGTGATCTATTCCCATGGCATAGGCATCGGCTGGGCGTCGGCCAATACGCGGCTGGTGGAAGGGCTTGCGAGCCGGGGCTACGTGGTTGTTGGCATCAATCATGCGTTCATCGGTTCGATCAGCGCTTATCCCGATGGCCGTGTCGTCACCTTCGATGAGGCTACCGGCCGGGCCATGAATCAACCACCGGCTCAGGGTGTGCTTGATCTGCAGGCGAAACTGCGGGCAAGTGACGACTGGCGCGAGCACATCGCGTTGTACGAGCAGGCCATGGCGCTGATGCCGGAAGCTCTCGACAAGGTGACAACGGCGTTGACCACGCAGGTGGAAGATCAGCAGTTTGTCATCTCACATCTGAAGCAGCTGCAGGCTGGCGGACGAGGGCCGCTGGCGGGACGTCTCGATCTGGAACGGATCGGTGTGATCGGCATGTCTCTCGGCGGCAGTGCGGCGCTGGAAACCTGTGCTGTGGACGCCCGCTGCAAAGCCGGTGTCAATCTGGATGGGTTTCACCCGCGCCACATTGACCTCGCCTTGCAGAACACGCCGTTTCTGTTCGTCAATCGCGCGGACAACCTGCTCTACAGAACAAACTTCACGCGGGCGGCTTCGCCGGTGTACTCAGCCCTGGTGACCGGCGTTACGCACTTCAACTTTTTTGACTTCTCCATCATGTCGCCGCTGTATAAAAGGCTCGGCGTGCTTGGGCCCATGGACGGTGAGCGGGCGTTGAATCTCACCGAAGACTACGTACTCACTTTCTTCGACGAACACCTCCGGGGTGGGTCTGGGACCGGGTTTGCCTCGCTGGGTGGCGTGTATCCCGAAGTGGAATTCGGGCAGCGCAACAGCCAGTCGCCGGGCCCGCCCTAGTCAGTTCATGTGCTTGCTGGCTTCCAGATCGTCCTTGATCGTGCGCGCCGCCAGCAGATACAGCAGCGCGGAAATCACGTTGAAGATGAGACTGATCACCAGGGCCCAGCGCAGAGCGTCCTGACCGACATCGGTGAAGGCGCCGAGCAGGTCCGAGACGATGCCGGTGAATTGCGGACCCAGACCGAGACCGATGATGTTCAGAATGAACAGCAGAATGCTCGATGCCAGCGCCCGCATGCGCAGACCGACCAGCCCCTGGGTAAGCGAGAAGGTCGGTCCCAGGTAGTACGCACCCAGGAAATAAGATACGGACAACACCCACAGGGCCGCATAGGGCTCCGAGTAGAGGTACACGAAACAGCTGAAAGGCACGGAGATCATCGTGGCCAACCCTGGCAGCCACAGGTACCAGCGGGGATCCCGGGCGCCGAATTTGTCACCGAGATAACCGCCCAGAAACGTCCCGGCAATGGAGGCGAACCCCAGGTAAAACAACGCCATGCCCATCTCGGCGGTGCCGAGACCGTGGGACCGACTGAACATGGCCGGGATCCAGTACCCGACCCCATAGCCAACGAACGCGTGGAAGCTGCCGCCCAGGGCCATCAGCTTGAAGCTGGGCCGCGACCACAGGTATTTGAACACCTCGCTGACAGGAGGCGCTTCGCCAGCCGCCATCTTCACACCTTCCGCGGCTCCGCGCGGCGGCTCCCGGAGCGTAAAACGCACAATCAACGCCAGCAGCACACCCGGCAGGCCCACCACGTAGAAAGCGGTGCGCCACTCGAAGGCTTCGTTGATCCAGCCGCCGCCCAGGTTCCCCAGCATGGTGCCGATGGGAATACCGAGCGCGTAGATGCCCAGCGCCGTGGCGCGTTTGTCGGCGGGAAACATGTCCGAAATCATCGAGTGTGACGGCGGGCTGCCCCCGGCTTCGCCGACGGCCACGCCGATGCGTGCCATCAACAGGTGCACAAAGTTCTGCGCCATGCCGCACAAGGCGGTGGCACCGCTCCACAGCGCGAGGCATACGGCAAGCACGTTTCTGCGGGAGCCTTTGTCAGCCAGCCGGGCGATGGGAATACCCAGGAAGGTATAGAACGTCGCGAACGCGATGCCGCCGAGAAACCCCATGAGCGTGTCGCTGACACCGAGGTCCTGTTTGATGGGCTCGACGAGGATGCCGAGAATGGACCGGTCGATGAAATTGAAGACGTACACCACGACCAGCAATCCGAGTGCATAGGCGCGATACGCCGGCGAAAACGCACCGTCGTCGGCCCCACGGGCGACCTGGTCGCTCATAGGCTCTCCCCTGTGTGGTTTGTTGTTGTTGCTCTACTTCCCGCTTCCTACACTACGGCAACGTTGATCTATTGTCGAAGCGGGGGGTGTATGAGCAGTATTCAGACGGGTGATCCGCATGCCCTGGGTTTCAGCGCCGCGCGCCTGGCCCGGGTGCAGCGGTGGCTGGAAGCGCAGGTAACGTCAGAACGGGTTGCCGGTGCCAGCGTGCTGGTGGCCCGCCACGGCGAGCCCGTGTTCGCGCAGGCCACCGGCAAGGCGGATGTGGCTCATGACAAGCCCTTCGACCTGGACACGATCGTGCGGCTGTATTCCATGACAAAGGCAGTCACTACGGTGGCCGCGATGATGCTCTACGAGGAAGGGTGCTTTCATCTCGACGATCCGGTGGCAAAGTTTCTGCCGGAGTTCGCCGACACGCCGGTGTGGACGGGCGGGGCGTTGTCGAACGTGGAACGCCAGCGGACGCCCATGAACGTACGCCACCTGATGACCCACACGTCGGGGCTCACCTACGGTTTCATGCAGACCAACGCAGTGGATGCGGCTTATCGCGAAGCCAGGATCGAGTTTCCCGGCACGGCAGCCACTCTCGCTGAGCTGGTCGAACGGGTCGCCGAGCTGCCGCTCGTCTGCCAGCCGGGCGCGCAATGGAATTACAGCGTTTCCACCGATGTGCTGGGCCGCCTGGTGGAGGTCTGGTCCGGGCAGGACCTCGCGACGTTTTTTGCCGAACGCATCTTTGCGCCGCTCGGCATGGTCGACACCGGTTTTCACGTCGCCCCTGACAAGCACGACCGGTTTGCTGCGCTCTATGCGCCGCTGCAGGGTGGCGACATGAGCAGCGTCGGGCGCACGCAACCGGCCGACGACGCCGCCGCGCGCGGAGGTTTGAAAGAGCAGGAGAGCTCGGTCGGCAGCCGTTTCCTCGAGCCCACACCGCTGTTCTCCGGCGGCGGAGGGCTCACCGGCACGCTGGCCGATTACGGGCGTTTCTGCCAGATGCTGCTCAACGCCGGTGCGTCAGGCGACGCGCAGCTGCTCGGTCGCAAGACCGTCGAATACATGCGCACCAATCAGCTGCCCGACAACCGGGACATGGCAGCCATGGGCCAGCCTGTGTGGAGCGAGACCAGCTACGACGGCATCGGCTTCGGCCTGGGCTTTGCTGTGGTGGTGGATCCCGTGAAAGCCGCGATCGTGACCTCCGGCGGTGAGCATCACTGGGGCGGAGCGGCCAGCACCTTTTTCTGGATCGATCCTGTGGAGGATCTGTACGTGGTGTTTCTCACGCAGCTGATACCCAGCTCAACGTATCCCATCCGGCGGGAGTTGCGCACGGCGGTCTACCAGGCGCTGGTTGCGTAGGCTACTATCCGGGGCCGTCGTACAAAAACTGGGGAGCGCGGCATGGCGCAGACACTCGACCACGAAATTGTCTCCATTTATCCGTTTACGGATGAAGAGGTGGACGCAATGCTCACGAACTCACAGGAATGTGTACTCATGTGGGGGACCAAAGACGGCTGGCCCGTCGGCGTGACGCACGCGTTTGTCTGGAAAGACGACAAAATCTGGATCACCTTTGCGTCCCACCGGCATCGCGCGTCGGCCATCCGTCGCGACAACCGCGTGTCCGTGAACGTCAGCTCCTGCGGCTACCCGCAGCAGCGCGAAGACCTCCCGTCCGGGGCTATCACGTTCAAGGGAACGGCGGAGTTTTTCGACGACGACGAGACCAAGGCCTGGTTCTACCCGGCGCTTGCCAAGAAGGTGAACCCGGACAGCGCCGAGGGTGAAGAGTTTTTCAACAACCTGCTCGATTCGCCGCTGCGCACGATCATAGCGGTCACCCCCGTCAAGAAGATCATGTACAACGGTGGCATGGCGGCCCGGCACATGGCGGGCACCATCGAGGAGGAAGAACTGGGCGAGCGCCTCGAGAGCGATGAGCTGCGCATGAACAAGGAGCGCGAGGCGCGGGGTCTCGACCCGCGTTGACAAAACACGCCACGGGCTGAATTCGGGCTGACAACGGGGAGAAACATGCGGGAGAACAAAGCGCTCAGCGCCTGGCGCCGGGGCGAGCAGACCATCGGATGCTGGCTGTCGCTGGCCAACAGCTACACCGCCGAAGCGATTTCCAAACTCGGCTTCGACTGGGTGTGCGTGGATCTGCAGCACGGCATCATCGACTACACCGATCTGGCGGTGATGCTGCCGGCAATTTCCAATTCGGACGCTACTCCCATCGTGCGGGTGCCGTGGAACGAGCCGTACGAGATCATGAAGGTGCTGGACGCCGGTGCGTACGGGGTGATTGTGCCCATGGTGAACAATCGCGAGGAGGCGGAGCAGGCTGTGGCCGCATGCCGTTACCCGCCCGATGGCAACCGTTCCTTCGGACCGATCCGAGGTGCCCTCTACGGTGGCCGCGGTTACGCACAGGAAGCGAACGATCAGCTCGCCTGCATCGCCATGATCGAAACGCGGGAAGGTATCGACAAGGTGGAAGAAGTGGCGTCCACGCCCGGGCTCAACGGGATCTACATCGGTCCTGCTGATCTCGCCCTGTCGCTGGGGCTGCCGGTGAGCGGAGATCAGCCCCAGGAAGAGCACCTCGAGGTGGTGAAGCACATCGCCAGCGTTGCCCGTGACAACGGCATTGCAATTGGTATTCACACTTCCAGTCTGGAGTACACACAGAAGTATCTGGAGCTCGGCTTCAACTTCGTCACGCTCGGCAGCGAATCCGGCCACATGATGAAAAACGCGGCACGGGAGCTGGCCGCGGCGCGTGGCACGCAGGAGCAGCAGCGGGAAAGTACCGGCTACTGAGCTGTCCGATACGGGACGCGCACCTCTTCAAAACGCCTCGGCGAGCCCCTAACCTCTGCCTATGCGTTCTGGAGGTATAGCGTGACCTGGGTGCTGTTTCTGGCCCTCATTCTGACCATGGTGTTTGGTCCCATGCTGTGGGTCCGCTGGGTCATGAGGCGCTATGCAACCGATATCGAGGGTATGCCCGGTACCGGCGGGGAACTGGCGCAGCATCTGATCGAGCGTTTCGAGCTCGACGGTGTGAAGGTGGAGCAGACCGAGCTTGGCGACCACTACGACCCGGCTGACCGCATCGTGCGTCTCAGTGCCGCCAACTTCGCCGGGAAGTCGCTCACTGCGGTGGCCGTAGCGGCGCACGAGGTGGGCCATGCGATACAGCATCACAACAATGATGCCAGCCTCGCCATGCGCACACGTCTTGTGCCTGTCGCCCAGCGCATTGCCCAGATCAGCAGCATGGCGATCTGGGCCGCACCGGTCATCGGCCTCATCACGCGCCATCCGGTGCCTTTCTCGGCTCTGGTGGTGCTGGGCATGAGTGGCCTCATCGTGCGCATGCTGGTGCACCTGGTTACGTTGCCCACGGAGTTCGACGCGAGTTTCGGCAAGGCCTTGCCGGTGCTCACGCAGGGACAGTACGTAGCGCCGGAAGAAGAGCCGGTGATCCGGCGCATCCTGCGGGCTGCCGCCATGACCTATGTGGCCGCTGCGCTGGCAGATATTCTCAATCTGGTGCGGTGGGCGGCGTTGCTGCTGCGCCGTTGACTGAAACAAGCAGGGAGCCGTGGTGCGAATTGTCAGCTGGAATGTGAACGGGCTGCGCGCCTGTGTGAAGAAAGGGTTTCTCGACACCCTCAAGAAAAGCCGGGCTGACGTCATGTGCCTGCAGGAGGTGCGCGCGTTTCCGGAACAGCTGCCGCCGGAAGCGCTGGCGCCCAGGGGCTGGCACGTGCAGCTGGCACCGGCGGAGCGCCCGGGATATAGCGGGGTGGGCATCTACAGCCGGGTCGAGCCCACCCGCGTAGACAGCTCGCTGGGCGAGGGGGCTTTCGATGTGGAAGGTCGCTTCATTGTGGCCCAGTTTGGACGGCTGTCGGTGGCCAGCGTGTATTTTCCGAAAGGCAGCGGCAAAGATCGCGACAACAGCCGGGTACCCTACAAGCTGGACTTCTACCGGGCGGTGTTCGACCGCGTGGAACGGCTGCGTAAGCGTGGCCCCGTGTTCGTCACCGGTGATTACAACACCGCGCACGAAGCCATCGACCTCGCGCGCCCCAAAACCAACACGAAATCGTCGGGTTTTCTACCGGAGGAGCGCGCCGAGATGACGCGCTGGCTGGACGCGGGTTGGGTGGATACCTTCAGGCGACGCCATCCGGACGAGGAAGGTCACTACACCTGGTGGCGCCAGTTCGGCGGCGCCAAAGCCAACAACGTCGGCTGGCGCATCGACTACGTGCTGGCTTCTCCCTCCGCGGACAGGAAAGTCACGAAGGCTTTCATCTGGCCCGATATCGAAGCGTCCGATCACTGTCCTGTGGGGGTGGATGTGGCGTTGTAAAACAGGCGTGATTGACGGTTTTTACCCCCGGGCGCACACTGCGCCCTTCCATAGCCCTGGGCGCACACTGCGCCCTTCCATAGCCTGGGCGCACGCTGCGCCCTTCCATAGAGAGAGGACACAGCATGGCAGCGCCATTTCCTAAGCATCCGAACCTGGAAGGCGGCTTCGCGCCCCTGCAGACCGAGTGCGATGTCGCCGATCTGATCGTCGACGGCGAAGTACCCCGGGAACTATCCGGCACGTTTTACCGCAACGGCCCCAACCCGCAGTATGCGCCGCGGGGTGATTACCACTGGTTTGGTGGTGACGGCATGATCCATGCGTTTCATGTCGATGACGGCAAGGTGTCCTATCGCAACCGCTGGGTGCGCACCGTGAAGTGGGAGAAGGAGCGGGAGGCCGGACGGTCGTTGTTCGGCGCGTTCAACCCGCTGGAGAACGATCCCAGCGTGGCGGGGCTGGAAACGGATGGGCTCGCCAACACCAACATCGTGTGGCATGGCGGCAAGCTCATGGCGCTGGAGGAGGCGCATGCGCCTTTCGAGTTGAATCCACTCACGCTCGAGTCGGTGGGTCCCAACCAATACGATGGCAAGCTGACCGGACCCATGACCGCCCACCCGAAAATGGATCCGGAGACCGGCGAGATGCTGTTCTTCGGCTACAACGCCGATGGTCTGATATCGCCGGCCATGACGTACAACGTCGTCGACAAGGACGGGCAGCTCGTCCGTTCAGAGTCTTTTCAGGCTCCGTACGCCGCCATGGTGCACGACTTCATGGTGACCCGGGATCACGTGATTTTTCCCATCATGCCGCTGACCGGATCCATGGAACGGGCGATGACCGGTGCGCCGGTGTATGCATGGGAGCCCGAGAAAGGCGTGCATATCGGCATCATGCCCAGAAACGGCTCCGTGGCGGACATGCGCTGGTTCAAAGGGGATCCGTCCTTTGTGTTCCATCCCATGAATGCGCACACGGACGGCGACATCGTCACCTGTGATGTCTGCGAGTTCGAAGAAGCACCGCTGTTTCCTTCACCGGACGGCACGCCCGGAGATCCCTCCAAGGCGGTACCCCGACTCACCCGCTGGACCTTCGACCTGGCGGCCAACACCGACGATTACAAATGGGAACGGCTGGACGACATAGCGTGCGAGTTTCCGCGCCTCGATGAACGTCACACGGGTCTGGCGTACCGCTACGGCTACATGGCCTGCGATACGAACCCCGAGTGGAAGGTTGGTGGCTTCAATGGCATTGCCCGTGTTGATCACCATACCGGCAAGATCGATATCTACGACGTGGGTGAGGGCTGCGCCACCAACGAGCCCGTGTTCGTGCCCAGGAGTGCCGATGCGCCCGAGGGGCAGGGATTTCTTCTGGCGAACGTTTATGACGCCAACCGCAAAGCCAGCCACCTCGTGATTCTGGACGCGGAAAACGTTACCGCGGGTCCGCTCGCGAAGGCCTATCTCGACCACCGCGTACCGTTCGGTTTTCACGGCAACTGGCGGCAGAACTAGCCCCCAGGCATCGGGCCCCAGATCGGCTGGGGCCCTCCCGCACTACGCTGCGGGCTTCACGAACTTCAACGTCATGCGATTCGACTCGCCGATTGCGGTGAGCTGCGCCGCCAGCTCCGGATTGTCCCGGGCCGTGCGCAGCGATGGCGGCAGACGCCAGACAAACTCTTCCGCGGTGGGCTGGTCGCTCGGGTTCTGATTCACTTCGCTTGCGCCGGCGAATTCGAAACCGGCTGCTTCCATCTGCGCAATGACAAAGTCGCGCTTCAGATAGCCGTTGGTACCGTTCGCCCAGTCTTCCGGCATGTCCGCACGGGCTTCATGCTGCACGATGCCCACAACGCCACCGGGCTTCAGCACATCGAATGCGTTGGTGAACGCTTCGCCCAGGAAGTCGCGCTGATCGCCGAAGCGGGCCATGTTGTGCAGAGCGCGAATGAACAACACTGCATCGACGGTGCCGACCATGGCCGGGTCGACGTCGCCGAAAACAAAGGCGCTAACACTGGCATGCCGCTCCGTGCGCCATTCCTCGGCACCGGCTGGCCATGCCGTGGACCACTCAGCCATGCTGGCCAGAAACTCTTCGTTGGCGAAGGAGAAGTTGGGCCAGATATCGGGCGCGTAGTTGACCCCGACGAGATGTCCGCCTTCGCCGAGGTAGGGCAGCAGGATCTTGCTGTACCAGCCGCCGCCGGGCAGAGCTTCCACGACCGTCATGCCGGGCGCGATGCCGAAGAACTCCAGCGTTTCTTTCGGGTGCCGGTGCACGTAGCGGGCCTGCGCCTCCTCGGGCTGTGCCGCGAGAATGTCGTCCAGAGAGCCGGGGGTGGTGTCACCTGCCGGTGTTTCCGCTTCGGTCTGAGGCGCGGTATCGGTTGCGGCGGTCTCCGAGCCCGCTGCGGGCGCTACCGCTTCCGGCGACTCGCCGCCACAGGCGGAAACCAGAGCCAGCATGAGCGTTGCCATCAGCATGTGTGTGGAGCGCATATGACATAATTCCTTGTGTTGTGAGGAGAGATGCATGTTAGAGGCCGGCATTCTAACGGGCGGGCGCGGGGTTGTAGAGCGATGATCGGTCTACTCCTGTCGCTGGTGATGGCCATCGTCTGCATTCTCCTGCACTTCGAGGCCCTGATGCTGGTGCAGCGGCTGCGCGAGCGCATGGACGGGCACCGCACCGTCATGATTGCCATGTGGATGATTCTCCTCACCGTGCACGTGCTGCAGGTGTGGCTGTTTGCCATTGCCTATGTGCTGGGTTGTCACTGGCAGCTGGGAGAGCTGGTGGAGGTGGACGGCTTTCTCGACTACGTGTATTTCTCAGCCATCGTCTATACCACCGTGGGCTTCGGCGACATCGTGCCGACGGGAGATCTGCGTATGCTGGCCGCGTGCGAAGGGCTGGTGGGGTTGTGCCTCATCGCCTGGTCTGCCACGGCCACCTTCGGCATTTTCAGCCGCTGGAGCGACGGGCGCTGAGCGCCGGAAGCCGAGGCAGGGCTTCGACGCGGCACAGGGCACCCGCTAGCGCAGGGCCCCCTGCTCGATCAGTGCATCGACGTGATCGGCCGCGATGCCCGCTTCGATGAAAACATCGCGCGTGTGCTGCCCTGCGTCTGGTGCCGGACCGCGCACTTCGATATCCGCGTCACGGATGTGGAAGGGTGCGGAGACGATCTCCACGGCCCCAGCGCGTTCGTGTACCACGAACGAGAACGCCCCCCGCTCTCTGAGAGCCGGGTCTTCGGCCACCGCCGGCAGATCTGCCACGGGTTCCCAGATGAGCCCTGCCTTGTCCAGGCGTTCGCGCCAGAACGCGAGGCTCTCGGACGCAAAACGCTCGATGATCTCCGGCATGACCTCAGGCGTGGTTTCCATCATGCCCGGCACCGTCTGAAAGCGTTCGTCTGCGGCGAGATCGGGGCGGTCGATGGCCGCGCAGAAGCTTGCCCAGTAGGGCAGCGCCATGGGCATCACCAGCAACAGCCAGCGCCCGTCTGCAGTGCGGTAGCAGTTCCACGCGGGATTGGGCGGCAGCGTGCGGCTGGTTTTTTCCGGCTGTACGCGATCGAACAGAGCCGTGCACACATCACTGGCCAGGGACCAGATGCCCGTACGCTGCAGCGTTACCTCCACGTACTGACCCTCACCGCTCTGATCACGCAGCCGCAACGCGGCGAGGATGGCGGTCATCAGGTTCAAGGCCGTGGTGCGATCGCCATAGCCGCCCCGGGAGATCAGTGGTCCATCGTCACGATCGCCAAACACGGACATGGCGCCTGACCGTGCCCAAAATGCGGTCTGGTCAAACGCCTGGCGGTCGCTGTCGGGTCCTGTCGTGCCGTAGCCGGACAACACCGCGTAGACGGTGTCGGGGGCGACGGCGCGGATGCCTGCCTCGTTGAGACCGTAACGATTCAAGCGCTCCTGGGTGAGGTTGGTAACGAACACGTCCGCGTCGCGGCACAGCGTGAGCAGCGCGTCGATGCCGGCGGGATCTTCCAGGTTCACCCGGACGCCGCGTTTGCCGCGGTTGTCGAATTGATAGCACGGGTGCACGGAGCCTTCGCCCAGCAGGGCGTCGTACATGCGCCGATAGGTGTCGCCCGCCGGTGGCTCCACCTTCACGACGTCGGCGCCCATGTCGGCCATCAGCGCCGCACAGCTTGGTGCGGCCAGCCAGCTGGCAACTTCGATGACTCGTAAGCCGGCAAGTGGTGCGGTCACGGTGATTGGTTCTCTCTGGTCTCCCTTGCCCCGATGGTAAGGCATTTGTCATCGCAACTCGATGCGCCAGCCGTCGGGCAAGCGCTCAGGGTTCGTCGTCGCCGTTGCGGGAGCGGAACGGGGCGTCTTTTTTCATGCGCGCCATGTTGCGCGCAAGGCCGGTGCCGTAGGGCTGTCCGCGCCGCAGGCGGCGTCGCAGAAAGCCACCGATCCGCATAACGGCAATCAGTGCCGCCAGGATCGCGGCGATGAAGATGTAGACATCGATACCGGAAAGACTGCTGAACCAGCGCTGCGCGACTGCGAGCATGTCTGTCAGCACGTCCACGACCGGCGGCTACTCCGTGTAGGCCTGCTCGCTGGCGTAAGTTGCCAGGCGGCCCTCCATCTCGGCCACTACGTCGGCCAGGTTCGACAGGCTTTCCTGCGCTTCGCGCCGCGCTCTCTGCAGGGCCTGCTCCTGCAGGTCGTGGGCGAGATCCGTGTTACCCAGGCGGGCGTGGGCAGCGGCAAGTGTGTCCAGATGCTGCCAATCGCCGAGGTACAGCACCAGCGGCTGGATGAGGTCGACCGCAGAGCGGGGATCCGCAAGCTCTGAAACTGTGGTGGCCAGCAGCCACGCGAGGTTGTTCATTGCCATCAGCGAACCCCGTTGCACGGCTTGTTGATAGAAGCGCACTGCCGTGGGCAGATGCTGAACGACGTGGTGGCCGATGTGGTAGTACTCGCCAAGCATCGCCGCAGCGCCGCCGTGTCCCTGGGCCGCAGCCTGCTCGAGCAGCTGCAGGCTGGCGATGGGATCGGTCTCCCGATCCAGCAGGGCCAGCCGGTACTGCGCCTCGGCAACGCCGGCTGCAGCGGCGCGCGCAAGCCACACGCGCGCCGTGGCAATGTCGCCGGCGCCGGCGTTGTAGTCGATGTAGGCTGCGCCCAGGAAAAAGTGCGCGTGGGGACTCGTCTGGGCTGCCAGCCAGCGCTCAAAGCGCTCATGCAGGGTACGCCCGCGGTCTTCGAAGATGGGACCAGCGTATTGCAGACCGTCCGGAAACGTCACCAGCCCGGTGGTGATGACGTTCTGGATCCAGGCTCCGCTGAACTCGATGCCGGCCCGGCTGCGGCGTGTGCCGGGACCCAGGATGCGCCCCTCCTGCCAGCTGCCGGCGTGCTCACCGCCGTCGCCGAATCGCTCGGTGCCTTCGCCTTCCCGCATGCCGCCAGCCCACTGCCCGGCGAAGGTGCTTTTGTCCGGCCGGGTCTCTTCGCCATAGCCATGGCGTTCACCGTTCTGCCACATGCCTTCGTAGATGACGCCGTTGGGCAGATCGGCGCGACCGTAGCCTTCCCGTTTGCCGTCGATCCAGCCACCCCGGTAACTTTCGCCGCCGGGGATGGTGTATGTGCCGAAACCATGGCGACGATCTGCCAGCCACTCGCCGTCGTAGACGCTGCCGTCGGAGAAACGGCCCTGACCGAAGCCGGCGCGTGCGTCTTCGTTCCAGCCGCCGACGTAGCTGTTGCCGCGCTCGTCGGTATAGCGTCCCTGGCCGTGCCGTTGCCCCTGCTCCCACGCGCCCTCGTAGCGGGCGCCCTCATGTTCGTCGGTGCCGTCGCCATGCAGGCGCCCGTTGAGCCAGTCACCGGTCTGGCGGCGACCGCTCGGCCATACGTAAGTGCCTCTGCCGGTGTAGTCCAGATCTTCGGGCGCAACCTCCAGGGTTTCATTGTCCAGAATCAGCAGTCCCAGCGGTTCGCGTTCGTCAGGGACAGCGGGTGGTACAGGCTTCGACGGCACCGCTGAGCACGCCGCAAGGGCGATGCAAACTAGTGCCGGCAGGACGCGATTGGTTAACATGTTTCGAATTGTAGCTAAGTCACGCAGAGGACGGGGGAGCGATGCCTGAACAGACACCTACCAGCGACGGGCCGGGTACCGTGGAAGGCATCGATGCCGCCAGGGTGACGGCGTGGTTTGCCGAGCACGTGCCGCAGGCTGCGGGCCCGCTGAGCTTTGAGCTCATTGCCGGGGGGCATTCCAACCTCACCTTTGGCGTGACAGATGCCGGCGGCGTCACGTACGTGCTGCGTCGCCCACCGCTCGGACATGTGCTGGAGAGCGCCCATGACATGGCGCGCGAGCACAAAATCATCTCGGCGTTGCGTGACACCGCCGTGCCCGTTGCTGCCACCCTGGGGTTGTGCACCGATACGGATGTGAACGGAGCGCCGTTCTACGTCATGGCGTATGTAGCCGGCCCGGTGCTGCACGACGCTGACGTGGCCTCGGCGCTGACCCCGGATGAACGGCACCGGCTGAGTCTCGATGTCGTGGACGTGCTGGCCGCCCTGCATGAGGTAGACCCGGACACCGTGGGCCTGGGGGATCTCGGTCGTAAAGAAGCTTATCTGGCGCGCCAGCTCAAACGCTGGAACAAACAGTGGGTGGCGACCAAAACCCATGAGATTCCTGCCATGGAGGACACGTCCCGCCTGCTGGAGGAAAAGATGCCCGCGCAGATTGGCGCCACGATCGTGCATGGCGACTACCGGCTCGGCAACATGATCGTGGGAGACGGGCAACTCAAGGCGGTGCTGGACTGGGAGTTGTGCACGCTGGGAGACCCTCTCGCAGATGTCGGGTATCTGCTGAACTCCTGGATCCAGCCGGGCGAGGTGGACGAAGACCTGGCACCCACTGCGGCGGGTGCCTTCGCCGACCGGGACGTGCTCACCGAGCGCTACGCGGCGGCCACGGGGCGGGATCTCAGCGGCATCAACTACTATCGCGCGTTTTCGCACTGGCGCCTCGCGGCAATTGGCCAGGGGGTGTACAAGCGTTACCTCGTCGGCGCGATGGGCGAAAACCGGGACATGGACCTCGATGCGTACAAGCTCAGCGTCAGCACCCGCGCCGAGGCGGCGCTGGAGCTGCTGAGCTGAAGCGCGCGGCCTACGGCTTTCGCAGCGGCACGCTCCGGTCCTCTTCGGGAGCCTCGGCTGCGGCTGCGCTCTGACTGAGACTCAGGCGGTACACGCTCTCGAAGTCGAGCGTGGTGGCGTTCGCCTCGATGGTGACGAACTGTGGCGAGTCGAGCGTTGGATAGGCGCCACAGGCCTCTCCTGAGTCGCACAACAGCTCGTCATCGTCGGTGTCCGTGCCCGCAAAGAGCCGATACGTGCCTGCGGGCACATCGGTGATCTCGTAGGCGTAGGCACCGCCGCTGGCGTTGACCAGCACGGCAGGCAGCACGCTGTTGCCGTTTTCGTCGACGAGAATCACGTAGAAAAGCCCTGCATCAGCCTCGAAGCTCACGCTGGAGACCTGCATGATCAACGACACGGTGACGTCGTTGGCTGCCGACGTGAACGTCAGGTTCGCCTGGTAAGCCCCGTCCGGCAGACCGGTGCGATCGATGCGCACGGTGTAGTCGCCGAGGCCGTCAGCGGACCCGGGTGCGACGGCGCTCACCCATGGCTCGCTGGCGGTGACCTGGTCGATGGTGGGCGTGCCGGTGCCGATATTGCGGATGGTCAGCGTCAGCTCATCCACGAAGGCACCAAAATTCAGCGTGGTCGTCGAAGCGGTCAGCACCGGCCCCGGATCACTGCCCGTGCCGCTGGCAAGCAGCTCCGCCGTCAGTACCGCCTTCTGTGCGTTGAGCAGCCCATGCCCGAACTGATCGTCGCGGCCGGCTGCGCCCAGATCGTCTGTCAGATCGCCGTTGGTGAGGGCCAGGTCAAGCTCTGCGGGGGTGAGCGCGGGATGCACGGCTTTCATGAGGGCAATTACACCGGCAACGTGCGGTGCTGCCATGGAGGTTCCGGCGAGCACGCCGTAGCCGAAACGTATGCTGGCGCCTTCGTCATCCCCGATGGTTGAGATCACGCCGTCGCCGATGCCGTCACCGTTGAGATCCGTGATGTTCGACCCTCCGGGCGCAGCCACGTCGACGGTGCTGCCGAAATTCGAATAGCCCGCACGCTGGTTGGAAATGGTGGTTGCCGCCACCGACACCACACCGTCGAGGGCAGCCGGGTAAGACAACGCCGAGGTGTTGTCGTTGCCGGCACTCGCTACCACGATCAAGCCCGCCTGCCGTGCCGCTGTCACCGCATCCTGCATGCTCTGCGAACGGAACGGCGTCCCAAGGCTCAGGTTCAGCACGTCGGCCGGTTGAGCCGGCACGGTGCCCGAGTTGTTTGACAGTCCTGCGGCGAAGCGAATGGCCTGGGTGATGTCGAAGGTGGTGCCGCCGTCACGGCCCAGCACCCGCAGCGGCATGATACGGGTCTGCCAGGACGCCCCTGCCACGCCGGTGCCGTTGTCTGTCTGCGCAGCGACGGTGCCTGCCACGTGGGTACCATGGAAGCTCGAAGAGCCGCCCAGTTCGCGGTCACCGGGGTCGTCGGGGTTTGCATCGATGCCATCGCCATCGAGGGCCCGGTCAGCGTCGCTGATGAAGTCGTAACCTGGCACGAGCTGGTTCTGCAGATCGGGATGATTCAGCAGCACCCCCGTATCGATGACAGCCGCAATCACGTCGGTGCTGCCGGTGCTGGTGTCCCATGCAAGTGGCAGATTGATGTTGTTGTAATGCCACTGGGACTGAAACAGGGAGTCGTCAGGGGTGAGGTGCGGCTGCGCCAGCAGGTTCGGTTCCGCCCACGCGACGTCGTCACGGCGAGCCACTGCTTTCAGCGCCATCAGCGTCGCCAGCCTCTGTTGTGCCGCGGCCGACAGCCGCGCGCTGGCAGGCAGCGCCGCTTTGTCGCCCGCGTCTGCCATCACGAAGCGCTGGGGCAGGGTAGCGTCGTCCTGGGTCGCTGCGTTGGCAGTACCGGTGCGCTGCATGCCCGGGAGTGCAAGCCGCGGATTCTTGGTGGTGCGGGACGGCTTCGCCTTAACCAGCAGTTCCCCGCCCACGAAGGGATCGGACAGTCGCGTCGGCGCTCGACTCACCCCGCTGGAAACCACGTCCTGGCCGATGAGCAGCACGTAGTTGCTGCCACCCGAGAAAGGCAGCACCTCCACGAAGTAGGTGCCTGGTGCGGCGACATCGAGAGACTCGACGTTGTTGGTGAAGTTCGGATCGAGGGATGCATCGATGAGCGTACGCCCGGCGTCGTACAACCGCAGATCCAGATCCACGTCATTCTCGGCGATATACAGGGTGACCGCTTCGCCTCCGGTAAGGCTCACCTGGTAGAAGTCGCCGGGATCGCCCGTGTTGAAGAAATTGCCGGTGCTGACCCCGCTGTTGGGTACGTTGGCCCAGCCGCCCAGCACCACAGGATTGAGCAGTGGTTGAGCCGCGTCGAAGCTGTTGTTGGGGACGGGCGTGGTGAGGCGGTCGTGCACGTCGGAATCGACGGCGGTCGAATTCAGGATGCGCACTGTGCCCTGCAGCGTGAACGTCACAGGGGCCGCGTCGACCTGCACGGTGCGGGTTGCGGTGGCGGAGGCGCCGTCGTCGTCGGTGACGGTCAGCGTGATGGTATAGCTGCCAGGCGTGGTGAACGTCGTTGTCGCCGTTTCGCCGCTGGCGGTAGTGCCTGCGAAATCCCAGTCATAGCTGACGATGTTGCCGTCGCTGTCACTGCTGGCGCTGGCGTCGGTGGTGACCGTGGCAGGCGCCGTGGGCTGGTCGACGGCGACCGTAAACGTCGCCGAAGGCGCCATGTTGGCTGGCGCGGGCGTAGTGCTGCCGCCCCCTCCGCCGCCTCCGCCACAGGCGGTAAGGAGGCTCAGGCTGAGAATGGCGGCGCAGCACCCGTAAGGGGAAGGCATCAGCTTGAATGGGGCCATGGGGTTCTGCCGGCGGCGGCGCTATAGGCGCGTTGAAAGCATTAGACCCAAATGCACCTGGCAGTTCATTGCCATGCGTCGCGGTTCTGTTGCTGAGGAAGGCCGGTAGGCGGTTAAAAATGGCGTGTCAGGCGGCGGGACCCGCCTGAATGCAACTTCTCTTCTGGGGGAAGGACACTTGAAAGGGAGGACTGCACGAAGTTGCTGGCACGCCTCGAAACTGTTTAACCGTGGGAAGAGAGTGTACAGGACAAAAAGCGAAAGTCAACGATAAATCACCAAAAAAGTGCATGTTGTACAGATTTTGTTCCGTTTTTCTAGGTGAGACTCTCCAGCAGGGTCTCCAGCGCCTGTTCGAGCTGGGTGCGCGCGAGGGCGGCATCGCTGGCGAGCTGGCGATAAGGCCCTTGATTCTGGGCCACCGCGGCGGTCTCGGCGGTGTATTCGGTGAGTGCGTTCAGTTGATGGATGGCTTCGATGAGGTACTGGGGGCTGTTGGTGCCGTCGTCCACGCTGGCGGCCACGGCAATCAGCTCCTCGTCGCTGTAGCGGCGGCTGGTGGCGGGGCGTGGGCGGGTGTTGTAGCCGTATTCGGCGATGGCGACGTGTTCCACTTCCGTCCAGCTGACCGGCCACTTCAGCGTGGGCACCTGCTGGTTTTCCAGGGCGGTGAGCTGGTCGGCGGTAGCGAACTGATACACCACGATCAGATCGGCGTCCGGTGTCGCGGCGCGGGCTGTCTCCACCAGATCCAGACGCGGCACCGGTACCTGCAGCACGAGCACCTGCGGCGCTTCGGCGGTGGGTTCCTGACGCAGGGCCTCCACGTTGGCCCAGCGGGCCACGATGTCGAGGCGGGTCTCCATGCTGCCGCTCGAAGCCTGGGCCTCCAGGGTCAGCAGATTCGGCCCGACGAGGCCCACCTGGGGTCTTTGCGTCGCAACGACAGCGGGTGCTGCGTCGGTGCTGGAGAGCCGCTCCTGAAGTTGTTCCGTGCTGAGGGTCGCCAGCGTGGAAATGGGCTGCCCCTGATCGATGAGATGCTTGATCAGCTTGAGGCGCTCGAGTTGAGCCTTGCTGTAGAACCGTGTACGCCCCGATTTGTGGGCAGGGCTGAGATCGTAGCGCCGCTCCCATGCCCGCAGGCGCTCCACCGACAGGCCGGTGAGGGAAGCAACGGTACCGATCCGGTACAGATCCTGATGACCGGAGGGCGCCATGAGGTTTGTCCAGGTACAAAAGCCGGACAAATATAGCAGCTTGACGGTGCTTGTCTAGATTGAAACGGTGGACACGATCACGGGGCGCAGAGAGAAAGGAGAGGGCGTGTCACGGTAGGGAGGAAGGGGAGAGAACCGCGCCACGCCCGATCTTGCCACGCCCGGCTGCACATCGGACCGGTAATGCTGGCCCGCAGGGGACGTCGTAAGACGGCGCGCATCTTACTGACACGAGTGTTGATTGCAAGAGGCCAATAGTAAAAAAGATGTTACCGATCGTTGCAGGTCGTTTCGCGCCTGATGCGCGCCGTTGGCCGGCGCCAGCGAGCGGTTCACGCCGGAAGAAATGTCACCTCGCCGCTCTGCAGGCAGTACTCGGCGCCGGCCACTTTGACCTGCCCGGCGGCCACCTGCTCCGCGATGACCGTGGAGTCGGCCTGCACGCGTGCGACACTGGCCATGACGTTGGCGCGGATCGGGTCGGCGGCGCCGGCAACAGCCGGCGCAATGCAGTCCACGATGGCCTGCAGGTTCGGCGACAGCGCACCATCGGGGCTGTCCTGGGCCTGCAAAGCAGCCTGCACGGCGCCGCAGTGCGTGTGGCCGAGCACCACAATCAGACGGGTGCCGAACTGCTGTACCGCGAACTCGACGCTGCCGAGCTGCGTAGGCGTCACCACGTTGCCTGCCACCCGCACGATGAACAGGTCTCCAATACCCTGGTCGAACAGAATTTCTGCCGGCACACGGGAGTCTGAGCAGCCGATGACAATGGCGAACGGGGTCTGCTTCTTTACAGCCTCGTCGCTGCGTGGGGGCATGGGAATGGTGCGCATCGTGCTGTCCACGAAGCGCGCATTGCCGGCTCGCAAGCGCTCCAGAGCCTCGTCGGGGCTCAGCATTTAACGCCCCGTGAAGTTGGGTTTGCGCTTCTCCATGAATGCTTTCAATCCCTCCTGGAAGTCTTCGCTCTGGAAGAGGCCCGTCAGGTGCACCATGAGGTGGTCTACGGCGGTGTCGTACGACTCTTCCAGGCCCATGCGCATCATGCGCTTGGTTGTCTGTACGGCCATGGGCGCGTTCTCGGCAACTTCTGCGGCCCAGACGCGTGCCACATCCATCAGGTCGTCTTTTGCCACCACCTCGTTGACGATACCGATCTCGCGCGCTTCTTCTGCGCCCACGGTACGGCCCCGATAGTAGAGCTCAGCCGCCTTTGCCCAGCCGACCAGCCGGGGCAGCAACCACGTGCCGCCACTTTCCGGCACCACGTTGCGTTTGGCCGTCACGGCCGCAAGCTTGGCGTTGTCCGCCATGATGCGCATGTCGCACAGCAGCGTGAGGTCCATGCCATAGCCGGCCGCGGCACCGTTGATGGCGCAGATGATCGGCGTATCGGTGTGCCACATGACGTTGATGGGGGCATCGCGCAGATCGAACAGGCGTCGCGGCTGATTTGCCGGGCGCTTGGTGCCGGTCTCTTCCGCTTCGGCGCTGGCGTCCATGCGATCGCTGGTGTCGATGAGGTCGAGGCCGCTGCAGAAACCACGGCCGGCGCCCGTGAGAATGATGCAGCGGACATCCGGGTCTTTGTCGGCTTCCACCATCTTGGCGGAAAGCTCGTCGAGCATGTCGCGGCTGATCGCGTTCAGGCGCTCGGGGCGGTTCAGGGTGATGGTGACGACGTATCCGTCCTGCTCCACCAGCAGCTGATCGGTTCTGGATGCGGATATGGTCATGGCTCCCTCGCCCTGATAATGGGCCGGCCATGGTAGTCGCAGATTGTGTCTTCCGGCAACTTGCACTAGCCTGCCCGGTTTGCAGCAAAGGAGAGACGCAGGTGGGGATACTCTATCGACCGATCAGACTCGCGGTGGCCTGGCTGCTGCTGGCTGGCATGGCAGCCAGTGCAGCAGCACAGGAGTTGTCGAAGGTCAGGCCCGAGCGGGAAGGCTTTTCCAGCGAGCGGCTGGCGAAGCTCACGGAACACATGAATGAGCGGGTTGCGGACGGCACGATGGTGGGTGGTCTGGGCCTCATTGCCCGGAATGGACGCATCGTTTACTCCGAAACCTATGGGCAGGCCGACCGCGAGGAAGGCCGGGCCATGACTGATGATGCGCTGTTCCGCATCTATTCCATGACCAAGCCGATCACGGCGCTGGCCGTGATGATGCTTTATGAGGACGGCGCGTTTTTCCTCAACGACCCGGTAGCCAAGTACATCCCGCAGCTGGCCGATCTGCAGGTGGCCGCGTCCACCGCGGGCAGCGACACCGGTATCGTGTCCGACGGCACGCAGAGCCTCGGCATCGGGGAAGGCAACCAGGAGCTGGTTGGCGAATTCCGCAAGCCGGCCCGGCAGCCGACGATCCGCGATCTGCTGACTCATACCGCGGGCTTCACCTACGGGGTGTTCGGCAACACGGAAGTGGACAAGCTCTACCGGGAAGCCGGCTTGATGAACCGCGGGCAGACCCTGGAAGAGTTTGTCACCGCGTTGGGGCAGATTCCGCTGCAGTACGAGCCCGGGAAACGCTGGCACTACAGCGTCTCGGTAGATGTGCAGGGCCGGCTCGTGGAAGCGGTGTCTGGCATGAGCTTCGGTGAGTTTCTGCAGAAGCGCATCTTCGAGCCTCTGGAGATGAACGATACGTTTTTTACGGTACCGGCCGGGAAACTGCCGCGGCTGGCGCAGATCTACTCGCCCGAAGGTGTCGCCGAAGCCGGGGGTAGCTTCTTCGCACCCGCGACGGGCCCGGGCCTGGAGGTTGCGCCGGCGGCGGTCAGCTTGGGCTATATAGAAGGTACCAAGTTCGAAAGCGGTGGCGGCGGTCTCGTGTCCTCGGCGCGCGACTACCTGCGTTTTGCGCAGATGATGCTGAACGGTGGCGAGCTGCATGGCGTACGGCTGCTGTCGCCGAAGACGGTAGAGCTGATGACCACCAACCATCTCGGTGACATACCCATGGGCTTCAACCGCTCAGGCGCGGGTTTCGGCCTTGGTTTCGGGCTGGTGCTGAATCCCGGTGATGTCGGCGAAGTGAGCTCGGCCGGCGAGTACAACTGGGGTGGGGCTGCGGGGACGCGGTTCTGGATAGATCCCGTGGAAAATCTCATCGGCATCTTCATGGTGCAGAGCATCCCTCATCGCACGCGTCTTGGCGGCGAATTCAAGGTGCTCACGTATCAGGGCCTCACCCGCTGAGGCAGCGCGGGCGACGTTCCGTCAGGGAGCGTCGCCCATCCGCACGATGTCGCCGCTGCCGACAATGCGCTCGGTGACCGACGGCGTGCCGTAGTAACGCAGGTCTCCCGATCCCGTGATATCGATCGCGAGCTGGGTCTCCGCCCAGACGCGGATATCGCCCGAGCCGCGGATGCTGGCATCGGTTTCCTGGGTGCGCAGCTCCTGGGCGCGGAAGTCGCCGCTACCGGCGATACTCACTTTCTGAGTCACCGCGCGGCCTTCCAGGCGGATGTCGCCGGAGCCGGCGATGCGCGCCGTGAGCGTGTCCACGTCCACTTCGTTCAGCTGCACGTTGCCTGAGCCGGCAATGGAGATCTGCACGTTGTCGGCCTGCACCTCGTCAACTTCCAGATTGGCAGAGCCGGTGATTTTCAGCTCGAGCTCAGCGTTGTCCAGCACCTCGGCGTAACCGTCGCCGCTGCCGGCCATGTTGATGCCTTCCAGCTCCGTGTAGCCCACTGTGATCACAACCGGTTCGCCGTTGCCCCAGTTGAACCACGAGCCGTTGTCTTTGTAGATTTTCAGGGTGCCGCCTTTCATGCGTGTTTTCACGTCGGCAATGGCATCTTCGTCGCCCTCCAGCGTGAGGTACGGTTCGTCGGACTGTACGAATTCCACCTCGTAGGGCAGCACGAAGTGCACCGTGTCAAAGTCGTCGAGCTCACGGGTTTCTTCAGCGGCCACGGCCAGACCCGGCAGCAGGGCCAGGGTCATCACCAGCGTGGATATGTTGTTTGTTGTCATCACCTGTTCTGCCTTGCTCCCTCAGCTTGCCATTAAGTCGTTGAAGGCATGGAAAAAGTTTGCCGCCCGCTAGTTTTTGACGAACCGGTACGCGAAACGGCTGGTTCTGCCCTGCACGGCCGGGTCGAACACGGACAGGGTCAGATTGTCGTCGGCATTTTCCAGGGCGGTCGACGCCCCGTCCAGGCGGAAGCCGAAGCGCGCGATGTCCTGCTTGGCAAACTCTGCATCGATGCGATGCAGATTCTGCGCAGCGACGGTGCCTGTGCCGGCTTGTGCATGGTGGTCGATGATGGCGAGGACGGCGCCCGGTTTCAGCACGCGGTGAATGGTCTTCATGAGCGGTTCGATGGTGACGTCCCAGCCGTTGAAGGTGTAGTACGCGTCGTGGTACGCCATCACCAGAATCACCATGTCGAGGGAATTGGAGCGCAGATCGATATCCTGCAGCTCGCGCTGATACATCACCGCGTTGGGCAACCGGTTGTTTTTGAGCCGGTCGCCCAGTTTCGTGGCAAAGCCCATGTAGGCGGCGTTGTTGTGTACGTACACCCGGCCTTCGGCACCCACGTGATGGGCCAGCAGCTCGCTGTAGTAGCCGTTGCCCGCAAACATGTCCATCACGTGCCAGCCGGGCTCGACGCCGAAGAATTCGAGCATGACAAACGGTTTGCTGGTGGCATCGCGGGCGGCATCTTCCTCGGAGCGGTCGAGCGCCGGGGGCGCTGTTGCGTGGGCCAGCGTCGCCAGGCAGAGCAGCACCGGCAGCATCAGGGTTCGGGTGGCATGGCGCATAAAGCGGTCGCCTTGTTTGCGATGGCTGTGCTTCAATTCAAGCCTTTTTCGCCGCATCCACGCAAGGGGCGCATGAGGTCGCTGCGCCACCCGTGGCTGGCATCGCGGCAATTGACAGGGTACGGACGGGAACGCCCCGGGCACTGATAAAAGCCACAAAAGCTACAAGGAAACAGCATGAGCAACGTGAAACTCTATGGCATCGCGGCCTCCAGGGCGTTCCGCTCTCTCTGGGCAGCAGAAGAGATCGGCCTCGACTACGACCACGTGCCCACCCACTTCCGGGGGGATGCACAGACTGACGAGTACCGGGCGGTCAATCCCAACGCGCGCATACCCGCTCTGGTTGAAGGTGATGTGAAGCTCTTCGAGTCCATGGCCATCAACCTCTACCTGGCCAGACGTTACGGAGATGGGCTGGTGCCTGCTGACGCGGCGGGCGAGGCGCAGGTGTTTCAGTGGAGCGTGTGGGCCATCTCGGAGATCGAGCCGCTGCAGATGCAGATTGTCATCCAGACGTTCTTTACCCCCGAGGACAAGCGCGATGCCGCGGTGATCGAGCGGGCGGCTGCGCAGCTTGCGCGCCCCCTGGGAGTGCTGGATGCGCATCTCGAAGACCGCAACTGGCTGCTCGGGGACAGCTTCACGCTGGCTGATCTGAACCTCGCCGCGGTGATGGACCTGCTGGGCATGGTGCAGTTCGATCTGTCTGCCCACGGCAATGTGACTCGCTGGCTGGACGCCTGTCGGGCGCGGCCTTCCTACGCAGCGGCCAAGGCGCTGGGCGAGCAGGGGGCGGCATGACAGCAAGAGCAGACCGTGTGCAACGCGTAGCAGAACGCTACGTTGCCGATGGGGCGTTCAGTGGCGTCGAGTGGCATGTCGAGCACCGCGGGGAAACGCTGGCTGCGGGTAAGACCGGCTATGCAGATGCCGCAGAACGCACCCCGATACCCGATGGCGCGATCTACCGCATATTTTCCATGACGAAGCCCGTGGTTTCGCTGCTGGCGCTGCAACTCGTGGAGCGCGGGGAGCTGCGCCTGTTCGACTTCGTGGCTCAGTACGACGAGCGCTTTGCCGCCATGACGGTGCTGAGCGCCGATGGCGCCCTGGAACCGGCGCGGCGGCTCATTACCGTGGAAGATCTGCTCACGCATCGTGCAGGCATGTCCTATGAGTTCATTCACGGATGCCAGATTGCGCAGTACTACCGGGACGCGCGCGTCAACGCAGATGGCCTGTGCGATCTCGACGTCATGATGGAACGGGTGGCGGCGCTGCCCCTGGCGTTCCATCCGGGGGATGCCTGGCGTTACAGCGTCTCCATCGACGTACTTGCGCACGTGATTGAACGGGCGACCGGCCGACGGCTCGACGAGTTGCTGGATGAGCACATTTTTGCGCCGCTGGGCATGCATGACACGGCGTTCCACGTGCCCGCAGACAAGCAGGGGCGTCTCATGTCGATTTACGGGCGCGAACTGCTGGGCACCCCGGCGCTGGCTGCGGTACCCCATGTGCTGGAGCCGATCGACGTGAACGAAATGTACCCGTTGGACAACCCTGCCACCTTCCGCCGTGGCGGCCTCGGCCTGTATTCCACCACCAGCGACTATCTCGCGTTTGCCCGCATGTTGCTGGATGGCCGGGCGCCATCGGGAGAGGTTGTCCTGTCGCGCAAGATGCTGGAGATGGCCCGGGCGAACCGGCTGCCGGCCTCGCAGGTGCCCATAGCCATCGGCCCCAACGTGCTGCGCGGCTACGGCTGGGGGCTGGTCGGCCGGGTGATGCTGGACCGGGGTGCAGCGATGAGTCTCACCAGCGAGGGAGAATTCGGCTGGGCGGGCGCGGCCACCACGTTTTTCTGGAGCGATCCGGCGGAAGCGCTGTGCGGGGTGTTCATGACCCAGTACATCGGCTCGACTCTGCCGCTGGCCGACGAGATGCGCACTGCGGCCTATCAGGCGATCGACTGAGCCCCGGTATCAGCGGCGGTGTCCGTGGTCTGCCTTGATGAAGTCCGCCCCCTGCTCGGCGATCATGACGGTAGGGGCGTTGGTGTTGCCTGATGTGATGCGCGGCATCACGCTTGCATCGATCACACGCAACCCGCGCACACCGCGTACGTTCAGCCGGTCGTCCACCACGGCGAGGGGGTCCTGACCCATGCGGCAGGTACCCACCGGATGAAAGATGGTTGTGCCCAGCTCGCGCGCGGCATTCTCGAGCTCTTGGTCTGATACGAGCTCGGGGCCCGGCTTGAGCTCGCGGGGCTGAAAGGCTCGCAGCGCGTCGGCCTGCATGATGCGGCGCGTGAACTTGAGCGACGCCACCGCCACCTGCATGTCCTCGGTGGTGGAAAGGTAATTGAGGTGAATCTCGGGGGCCGTATCGATATCCGGTGCGGTGATATGCACATGGCCGCGACTCGTCGGCCGCAGGTTGCAGACGCTCGGGGTGATTGCGTTGTAGCGGTGCAGAGGTTCGCCGAACCTGTCCAGCGACAGCGGCTGCACGTGCCACTCGATGTTGGCGCTCGCCTGCTCAGGGTCACTCTTGGCGAAAGCGCCGAGCTGCGACGGCGGCATGGTGAGCGGTCCCGTGCGGCGTGTGAAGTACTCCAGGCCCATGGCCGCCTTGCCCCACAGAGAGCGGGCCCGCTGGTTGAGTGTCACGGTATTTTCCACCTGGTAGATGGTGCGGATCTGCAGATGATCGTGGAGGTTGGCACCAACGCCCGCGTGATCCAGGCGGACCGGTAGATCGAAGCCCTGCAGCAGTTCGGCCGGACCGATCCCCGAGAGTTGCAGCAGCTGAGGCGAGGCGATGGAACCGGCGGCGAGGATCACCTCACGGCGTGCGGTCAGCGTATCTGTGCCCCGGGGCGTGCGGACGTCGAGGCCGGTGGCGCGCAAACCCTGATCGCCCTCGACGAGCTGTAACCGCAGCGCCTGCGCCTCGGTCTGGATGGTGAGGTTGGGACGGGCTTTCACGGGGTCCAGGAAGGCCCGCGCGGCACTCCAGCGCCGCCCCGCGCGCTGATTCATCTGAAAATACGCGTTGCCGAAGTTGTCGCCGCGATTGAACTCGGCAATTTTCGGGATGCCGCACTCGGCGGCTGCATCCCGCCACGCGTCCAGAATCTCCCAGTTGACGCGGCGCTCTTCCACGCGCAGCTCGCCCGTCTCGCCATGAAACTCGTCCGCACCGTGCTGGTAGCTTTCCGAGCGTTTGAAAATCGGCAGCACCTCGTCCCAGGACCAGCCCCGGTTACCGAGCTGGGCCCAGTGGTCGTAGTCGCTGCGTTGACCGCGCATGTAGATCATGGCGTTGATCGACGAGCAGCCGCCCAGCACCTTGCCGCGCGCGTAGCCGATGCTGCGGCCGTTCAGGCCTGGATCGGCGGTGGTGTTGAAACACCAGTCTGTCCGCGGGTTGCCGATCGTGTAGAGATAGCCGACCGGAATGTCGATCCAGAAGTAGTTGTCCCGCTTGCCCGCTTCCAGCAGCAGCACCGAGCAGTCAGCGTCAGCCGACAGGCGGTTGGCCAGCACGCACCCGGCGGTACCGGCGCCCACGATGATGTAGTCGAATTCCTGCACAGCGTCCTCCCGACGCAGCGCAGGATAGCAGACCCGGTCTGGCCAGCCCGCAGTTTACGCGGCCCGTTGCCCTGGCGGCCGCCGCTTTGTCAGGCCGGGGCGTAGGCTTCGCGCAGTTCCTCGTACGCCGCGGGGGGCTGAACGTGGAGCGTGCGGCGCACCTCGTCGATGGGCAGCTCCAGCAGAGCTTCCCAGTCCTGCGCCGGCAGCCACGCGGCGCGGCGACCAGCCTGGTATGCGCGCCAGGCGGCGCTGAATACACCGCTGCCGTACACCTCGCGCAGCTTCAGGCACCCGGCGAGGCAGATCACGCCGATGCCACGGTTTCTGGTCTGCGCATAGGTGAATGCCAGCAGCAGGGCTTCGCCCAGCTCGTCGGTGCCATAGGCGGTGAGCGTATGCCACAGATCGTGCATGTCCCGCTGGCGTGTCGCGAACAGCAGGCGCGGCCCGTCCAGGTGCTGGTACTCGCTGTCTTCCGTGCTGGCAGCGACCAGTCCATCTGCGGTAATGTGCTCCCGGATCACGAAGTTGAGGTAGTGCCGGCCCAGAGAGTCGGCGGGGAGCTGCGCCAGGCGTTCCCGGTCGTTCAAGGTGTCCACCAGGTCACGCTCTTCACGGATGATCTGCATGCCTACTTTAGTGCGGCTGAAACGCTGAAAGGCGTTTTCCAGCGCGGGGCCGGACAGGGCGCGAATGACGGTGAAAACTTCCTGGGTCTGTTGAGGGTCGGCGATGAGACGTCGCAGTGCGCGCCAGGCGACGAGGGGCTCCATACGTTGGCGGGACATGGCGGTTCCTTACTGACATCAATGTAGATAAGATGGGCGTACTTTAGGCTTATTGACATCAATGTCAATAGTGCCGCGATCGTTTATGCGCAGAAAGTGTGGACGGGTTTGCGAACCCGGCTGCCGACAGGCGCAGGCGGGCGTACAGAGACTTACAGAGACGGGTGATGTAGTGGACAAGCACGGCGGGTAGAAGTGGCAGGTAGAAAGAGACGCACGGCAGAAGAATCCAAGGCCATCGTGCTCGAAGTGGCTGCACGCCGGCTGCGCGACCAGGGCCTCGAGGGTCTCAATATCACCGGCGTTGCCGAAGAAGCGGGCATTTCGCACGCCACGCTGCTGCATCATTTCGGCTCCAGCGGCGGTATGCGCAACGCGCTGTCGGCAAAGATGACCGCCGATCTGGTGGGTGATCTCGTCGCTGCGTTCGACGCGCGGGTGCCGCCGGAGGAGCTGACCCGCAACGTGTTTGCCGCGCTGGCCGACGGCGGCCACGCAAAGCTGCTGGCCTGGCGGGCGGTAGAAGGAGACGGAGATGCCGAGCGATCGCAGGACGTGTCGGATCTCTTTGCGCGACTGCTGGCCACCACGCAGAGCGCGCTGGGCCTGGAGGATGCCCATCAGGTGCAGCGGGTGATCTATCTGGTGGCCATCGCGGCCATCGGCTATGGCCTCGCCGGCAACGTGCTGGCTGACGTGCTCGGCATGTCGGAGAAGGACATCGAAGCCTTTCCGGGCTGGATGACCAACCACATCAGCTGATGGCGGAACCCACCATGAGGCTGTACGTCATGCCGGTGGCGCCCAATCCTGCCAAGGTACTGCTGTATGTGGCCGAGCGCGCCCAGCAGGGACCGGCCCTGCCGGTGGAGACCGTGCTGGTGGACTTCCGGGCCGGCGAGCAGAACACACCGGCCCATCGCGCGCGCTCGCCCTTCGGCACGGTCCCCGTGCTGGAGCTCCACGACGGCACACACCTCGTGGAATCGCTCACGATCATCGAGTACCTGGAGGAGAAGTATCCCGAGGGCGCCCTGACCTGCGGGTCTGTGGAACAGCGCGCCCGTGCGCGCCAGGTGGAACGCATTGTAGAGCAGCGCGTGGCGGTGCCCATGATGCGGTACGTGCACGCCACCAACTCACCGCTCGGCCTGGCGCCAGATCCGTCGGTGGCGGGCGCCATCGCCGAGGCGCTGCCACGGGCCCTGGGCTTCGTGGAGGACCTGCTGGCGGACGGCCGCGAACTGCTGCTGGGCGAGCGCGTATCGATCGCCGATTGCACGCTTGCGGCCGGCTGTCAGTTCGCGCGCTTCGGCGGGGCGGAGCTGCTCGCAGACTTTCCCGCCCTTCGAGGCTGGGACCAGCGCTATCGCGCGCGCCCCGCAGCCACCGGGGTGCTCGTCGCGTAGCGATTGCCGGGCTCCGGTGACATTTGCCATGATGACCGCCGGGAGAACACAACCTTCGGGGGGAGAACATGTCCCAGGAATCTATCGACCTCGGTACCGAGGACTGTCTTGCGTACGTGGAAGACCACGTCGCTGTAATCACGTTGAATCGTCCGCAGGCACGCAACGCCATGTCGGGGCCAATGACTGCGGCACTCGATAAAGCGCTCGACTTTGCCGAGCGTTCTGCAGCGGTGCGGGCCGTGGTGATTACCGGCGCGGGCGGTGCTTTCTGCGCTGGGGGTGATGTGAAAGGTATGGCGTCCCGCGGCGATGCGGGAGCCGGAGCAGCCACCGCAACGCTCGATGAGCGCATACACAATCAACGGCTCAATCAGCGCAACACGGCGGGACGTATGCACCTCATGCCTAAGCCGGTGCTGGCCAGCCTGCCCGGGCCCGCAGCGGGGGCAGGCTTGTCACTCGCGCTGGCAGCAGATCTGCGGATCATGGCCGACAGCGCGTTCATTACCAGCGCCTTCGCCAAGGTGGGTTTCAGCGGCGATTACGGCGGCAGCTATTTTCTGTCGCAGCTTGTCGGGCAGGGCAAAGCCCGGGAAATCTACTACCTGTCTGACCGGGTCAATGCCCAGGAGTGTCTGCGCCTCGGGATCGCTAATCAGGTAGTACCCGCGGAGGAGCTTGCGAGTGCCACCATGGAGCTGGCACGGCGTCTGGCCTCCGGGCCGCCCATAGCACTCCGTTACATGAAAGAGAACTTCAATCGTGCCGCGCAGGGGGCGGATGTGATCGAGTGCCTGGATCTCGAAGCTACCCATCACGTGCACTCGGGCCTCAGCGAAGATCACCGGAACGCCGCCAAGGCGTTCGTCGAGAAGCAACAGCCGGTTTTTACCGGCCGATAACACCACTGACAGGAGAACACACATGAAACTCGGCATCCTTGGGGGCGGCATCGGCGCCCGCGTCAACATCAACCTCGACGCCATCCGCCATGCGGAGAACCTCGGTTACGACTCGGTCTGGACCGCGGAAGCCTATGGAGGCGACGCCGTAACGCCTGCGGCGTGGATTCTTGCGCAGACCACGAAGATCAAGGTAGGCACGGCGATCATGCAGATGCCCGCCCGTTCGCCGGCCATGAGCGCCATGACCGCCATGAGTCTCGCGGAGCTGTCCGGCGGTCGATTCATCTGCGGTCTGGGCGCCTCAGGCCCCCAGGTGGTCGAAGGCTGGCATGGGGTGCCCTACGGGCTGCCGGTCACGCGCCTGAAAGAGTACGTCAAGATCATGAAGCAGATATTTGCGCGCGAGGCGCCCGCCACGTTCGAAGGCAAGCTGTATCAGCTGCCCTACACGGGGGATGACGCCACGGGGCTCGGCAAACCGCTCAAGAGCATTCTGCGCTGTGAGGAAGACATACCGATCTTTGCTGCCAACATCACACCCGCGGGCGTAGCAGCTGCTGCAGAGGTGTGTGACGGCTTCTTCCCGATCTGGATGGATCCGGAAAAGTATGACGTGTTTGCGCCGAGCATCGACAAAGGGTTTGCCGCGGCCGGTGAGAAGAATCTCACGCAATTCGAAGTGTCGCCGTTCGTCACCGTGGTGATGGGGGATGACGTCGAGCAGTGCATGATGCCGATCCGCGGCAACATGGCCCTGTACATCGGCGGCATGGGCGCGCGCGACAAGAACTTCTACAACAACTATGCGAAAGCGCTGGGCTTCGAAGAGGCGGCGGTGCAGATCCAGGATCTGTTCCTGTCAGGCAAGCGTGACGAAGCGGCTGCTGCGGTGCCGGCGGAGCTCATCGATGCGTGCCACCTGGTCGGCCCGGCCGACAGAATCAGGGAGCGGCTGGCGCGCTGGAAGGAGGCCGGGCGTCAAGGTCACGTCGCTGCCATGCTGCTTGGCTGTCAGCAACCCGAGGCGTTGCAGCTCGTGGCGGAGGAGATGCTGTAAGGAATTTCCTGCACTTGTGATGAAGCTGTGAAACATGAACTGGTTCACGGAGGTTCAATCGCGTTCTCTTAGTATCAGTTCCCGGTTCGTTGTCGAACATTTGTTAAGAACAAAGGGAAGTGTGGAAAATGCAGTATGAGAGCAGTGAGAACTTAGAGAGTAACAAAGACCTCGTGGACGAGCTCGAAGAGCTGGTAGATGAGCTGGATGCGGAGTTCGAAGACAGCTTCGACCCCACCCGTTTCTACCGCGCGTGCACCAACGCGCTGGCACAGCTGGAGAAATTCGACGCGGAAGCGGCCTGAGCCGCACCGCGTTCTTCATCGCGAAGCTTGAAACCCGCCCCCTGTGGCGGGTTTTTTGTTTCCGGACCTAGAGCCGTGCTTCGAGCCACCAGGACATGGTGGTGCTGACGAGGTCAGCCGCGTCCTGCTGCACAAAATGTGCGGCGGTTGGCGTCGTGACGATCGTGAGGTCGGCGTCGATCCAGTCCCAGGTGTTGTTCAGCCCATCCGAGTGCAGCGCGGTGTCTTTCAAGCCGTGGAAGACGAGCACCGGCATGGTCAGGCGCGGCGGCGCGGGCGGAGGCGGTGCATCAGGATCCGGCGTCGGGTAGTTGGCTTTGTAGTAATTCAACATGCCGTCGAAGTCGGAGCGCTTGAACGCCTCCACGTACTTCTTCCGCGCGTCCTCGTCCTGTACCCAGCCCGCCAGCGATTCAGCGGTCATGGGCCCGCCAAACATGATGTCCGGGTCGGACGGCGATCCCTGAATGAAGCGTCGGGCGTATTCGCTGTTGCGCTGCTGCTCGGGATTGGTGGCCAGCTCCCGCCCCATGCCGGCGGGGTGCGGCAGGTTCATGACAATCAGCCGCTCGGTCATCTGCGGCAGAGCAAAGGCAAACTGCCAGGCCACGGCGCCGCCCCAGTCGTGGCCGACAATGGTGGCTTTGTCGCGACCAAGACTTTTGATCACCGCAGCGACGTCACCGATCAGATGTTGCATGCGGTAGTTTTCCACCCCCTCCGGCTGGCCGCTGCGGTTGTAGCCGCGCTGATCGATGGCCACCACCTGAAAGCGGTCTTTCAACGCGTTCATCTGGTGACGCCAGCTGTACCAGTAGTCGGGAAAGCCGTGAATCATGACCACCAGGGGGCCTTCGCCGACGGTGGCGTAGTGCACCTTCACGCCGTCGTTCTCGGCGTATCCGTGCGTCACTTCCTCATGTAACGATGCGGTTGCGACGGTGCTCGTCAGCCAGCACGCGAGCCCCAGCCAGAGGCTGAGCTGGCGTAGAGCGGGGGCTTGAGTCTGCATGTTTTCTCTCCTTTGGTGAGGGCGTCTGCTAGCGGCAGACGAACGTATCGTTCTCCCAGTGCGCGCGTGCCGGGTGGGCGCACGCCGGTCTTTCGTCTTCGCGCCCCCCTGTCTGCGATGCCCGCCAGGTGGGCAGCTGGTCGGGGGCTGTACCGCCTTCCACCCAATCCACCAGCGCGGTCATGGCATCGAAGCGGTCGGGGCCCGCGCCGCCCCGGCAGTGAAACATGCCAGGCAGCATGAAGACGCGGAAGAAGCTGTCCACGTCGTCGTCCAGGGCAGCCACCGCGTCGTGGTAAGTCAGCAGGGTCAGCGGATTGATATCCGGATCTGCCCAGCCGAAATAGCTCAACAGCTTGCCGCCCCGCGCCTTGAAGGCTGAGAGATCGGGATCTGTCGCGTCCACGATGGCGCGGAACTCATCGAGGTTGTCGGGCACGTCGGCAAAATCGAAAGCGGTCCACTCGAAGTCCGGTTGGTCTTTGACGAAGACCATGTAGCGGAAGAAGTCGGAGCCGAGCAGATCCAGGAGCACCGGTCCTTCGGGATTGATGAGCCAGGGCACCCACCCGGAACGCTGCTGGCCTGCGTAGTCGGTGCCACGCACTTCGCTGCCCACGGGCATGGCCGGATACACCTCCCCGCCGGCCAGGACCACGGGTGCGTAGTAACGGTCGAGGGCTGCGAGCTCCGCGTCGTCGAAACAGGCGTCGGTATCTTTCCCTGTGCAGACCGGCAGATCGCGGCGATGGTCGAAATCGCACAGGCGGGGATCGCTGAGCAGACCATCCTCGAGGCCGTCTCTGGCGTCACACCGTGCGTAAATGTGTTCAGCCAGCTTCAGCGCTTCTGCTTCGGAAAAATCTCCCTCGGTGATGGCCGCAACCCGCCAGGCCTGACTGAACTTCAGACCCGAATAGTCCGCGGCGGGCGCCCCGGCAATGATGCCGTCGAAATCTCCGGGGAAACGCTGGGCGCTCAACATCGCCTGACGGCCACCCGTGGAACAGCCGTTGAAATAGCTGTAAGCGACGTCCTGCCCGTAAAAGCCCCGGGCAAGTCGTTTTGCGGCCAGCACGCTCAGATGCACGGCGCGGAAGCCGTAGTCCACCAGCTTGTGAAAATTGTCGTGCGCGAAGGTGCCGCCCGGCTGCACGCGCCGGTCGTGGCCCGTATCGGTATAGACAGTGGCGAAGTGGTGGCTCAAAGCGCGGTCGCGCATGGCCTGGCGCAGGGGATCGATGGCCGGGGTCCCCGCGAGGCCGCCGTTGCCGAACATGTACAGGCGGCCGTTCCAGCCGCGCGGAAGGTTGACCTCGAAACGTATCTCGGTGGGCGCCAGCGCCGAGAGTCGGCAGTGCGCGGGTGCGGTGGCGCTGGCCGGTACCGCGGTGGCGGCCACAACCGTGAAATCGAAGCCGCCGATGCCGGTTAGATCCTTGCAGCGCTTGACCGCTTCGATCCCGGGCTTGGCGTACGCTATCGCGCCGCTGGCATGGTTGCTGAAAACATCAGCCTGAGCGGTTGCGCCGCAAACGGCAACGCAGGCCGTACAGAAGACCAATCGGCCGAGTCGTAGCATCGAGAATTCCGCTGCAGTTCCCCCTGATCAGGCGGCACCATGCGGCAAATTGAAGCCGCGCGCAACGCTGGGCTGCTCAGTGATTGCGGACGCGGCGCTTCAGCCGGTCGAGCTTTTCTTTCCAGAACTGGAACACTTCGGGATCACCGCCACGGTCCGGGTGATGCTCCTGGCACATGCGCCGGGCTTCCATGATCTCGTGGACGGGCAGCACCAGCTGCAGCCCGAGGGCTTCGATTTCTTTTTCGCTGAGGGTTTTGACGGGGCTGGCTTCGTCCGGCGGCCGGTAGAAACCCCGCCAGGTGCTGGTGGATTTGCGCGCGTACGACACAGGGCCAGAGAGGCCGAGCTTCCACGGGTGGTTTTTGGAAGGTTTGGGCATACGCGCTCCGTGTGAATCCTAAACCCGTTCCTGTCGCCAGAGCCAAACGGGCACCCTACCACACCTGTTACAGGAAAGGGTGATACAGTTCCTTTTTGCCTGCGGGCTGGAAAAGGAGACGGGATGAACATTGGATCTGCATGGGGTGCTTTGTCAAAACCCGCGCTGGTGGTGCTTGCGTGTACCTTTGCGGTGGCTGGAGCGAGCGCTGAGGTCAGCCCGCTGAACAGCCCCGAGGCGCTGAACGCGGACGGGTTCCGGGACGTGTTCGCGAAGGTGGCCGATGGTGTGTTCATGGCGGGTCAGCCCAGCGAAGCAGGCCTCCAACGCGTGAAAGGCCTGGGTGTGACGCGCGTGATCAATCTGCGCACGCACCAGGAGATGGACAACCGGGAGGTGGTGCCTTACGACGAGGCTGCCGCCATCGAGGCGCTGGGCATGGAATATGTGCACATACCCCTCGGTGGTCCCGACACGCCGTACAGCCCCGAGGCGGTGACGCAGCTGGCCGATGCGCTGCGTGGCGCCGAAGGCAACGTGTTGCTGCATTGCACCGTGGCCTGGCGCGCCTCTCACCTGTGGGCCGCTTACCTGGTGGCAGAGCATGGTTATTCGGTGGCGGACGCGGTGAACGTCGGCAAACAGCTCAACATGGGCGGCTATCCGTTTGCGGAGTTTCTGGACCGGGAAGTGAGCCTTGCGCCGAAAGGGGAGCCTGCTCAGTGACCGCAATCAGCCGATTCCCGATCCCTGCGCTGGACGAGATGCCGGCAGACATCCGCGAGCGTATCGAAACCGTGCAGGAGAAGTCGGGGTTCGTGCCCAACGTCTTCCTGGCGCTGGCGCATCGACCGGACGAGTTCCGGGCGTTCTTTGCGGGGCACGATGCCCTCATGGAGCGCGACAGCGGTCTCAGCAAGGCCGAGCGGGAGATGATTGTGGTCGCCACCTCGGCGGCGAATCACTGCCACTACTGTGTGATTGCCCATGGCGCCATTCTGCGCATCCGCGCGAAAGCGCCGCTGCTGGCGGATCAGATTGCCATCAACTACCTGAAAGCCGACCTGACGGCGCGGCAGCGTCGGATGCTCGCGTTTGCCATGCAGGTTGCGCAGGACAGCGCGAGCGTGGAGCAGACCCACATCGATGCCATGCTGGCTGACGGCTTCGACCTGGACGATGTGTGGGACATCGGCGCCATCGCCGCGTTCTTTGCCATGAGCAATCGCCTCGCGAACCTGTCGGGCATGCGGCCGAACGACGAGTTCTACACGCTGGGTCGCTGAGCCCAGCTTACGAGCCGGCTCTGGCGGCTGCTTCCCTGGCGGCGCGTACCTTTTCGTTCGTCTGATTGAACAGCAGCTCCCGACGGGCTTTTTCCTCGTCGTCGGTCAGTTCCCGGCGCAACTCGCGGCCTACGTTGCGTCCCGCCAGCACGGCCGGGCGCGCGTGAATCTCGTCTACCCATCGCTTGACGTTCGGGTAAGTGTCCCAGACGCCTTCGTCGATCAGGCGGCCTAACAACCAGGCCCACGACCATGTGATGATGTCCGCGATGGTGTACTCGTCGCCCGCCAGGTAGCGATTGGCCGACAGCTGCGCGTCCATCACCCCGCAGAGACGGTCCACCTCGCCGACGAACCGTTGCGTGCCGTACTCGAGCTGCCCGGTATCTTCCGTGAGGTTCTTGCCGTAGTTCTTGAAATGGTTGGCGTTCCCCATCATCGGTCCGAGGTTGGCCATCTGCCAGTGCACCCATTGCAGGGCACGATATCTGCCGCGCACGTCCTGCGGCAGGAACTGCCCGGTCTTTTCTGCCAGGTACTCGAGAATGGCGCCCGATTCGAAGATGGCGAGCGGCTCGCCACCGCCGGGCGGGGCGTGGTCCACGATCGCGGGCATGCGGTTGTTGGGACTGATACGGAGAAAGTCCGCCGTGAACTGGTCGCCGCCTCCGATGTCCACCGGGACGACCTTGTAGTCGAGGCCACACTCCTCGAGCATGATGGTGACCTTCCAGCCGTTCGGTGTCGGCCAGTAATGTACGTCGATCATGAGCATTGCTTTCCGGACTGAGATACGACGAGGGTAATGGCTCTCGGCCCGTTGGTGAACCGGTGACGGTTCTGGCCCTCAGCGGCTGGCCTCGGTACCGTAGCGGTTTTGCCTGGGGGGGCAGATCATGGGGCGATGGATGTGGGTCTGGCGGGCTGCCTGGCTAGTACCTGGCTTGTTGCTGGCCTGCACGGCTGCGCAGGCGTCTTCGGCGCCCGAGGGCGACCAGCCCTTCTATCTCACCCTGGACACACCCCCTGCACCGGTCAGATCGCCCACAGAAGCCATGGACACCTTTGCGCTGGCACCGGGCTTCGCGTTGCATCTCCATGCTGCAGAACCGCTGGTGGAAGATCCGGTGGCGATCGCCTGGGACGAGTTTGCACGCCTGTATGTGGTGGAGATGCGCGGCTACATGCCGGACGAGTACGGCCGTGGGGAAGACGCTCCGGTGGGAGCTGTGGTGCGGCTCGATGATGCCGACGGCGACGGCGCGCTGGATACGCGACACGTGCTGCTGGACGGCCTGGTGCTGCCCCGCGCGGTGCGCGTTGTGAACGAAGGCCTGCTGGTGGCGGAACCGCCGAACCTCTGGTTGTGCCCCAGCCGCGATGGAGATGCCCGTACCATCGATTGCGCGCAGAAGCGTTCGCTGGGTAGCTATGGCGATCAGCCAGGGTCGGTGGAACATGCGGAAAACGGCCTGCTCATCGGTCTTGATAACTGGTTGTACAGCGCCAAGTCGGACCGACGTCTGCGCTTGACGCCAGCGGGCCTCGTCAGCGAACCCACGCTGTTCCGGGGCCAGTGGGGGATTACCCGGGATAACGACGGGCGTCTCTACTACAACACCAACTCGCGGCTGCTGCTCGGTGATGGCTACGATGCGCAGAGTCTCGTGCGTGCCGGTATTGCTGGCGCGCCCGGCCTGAAGCAGAACGCCAGCGGAGACAACGAGGTGTTCAGCGTGCGTGTGAACCCCGGCGTGAACCGTGCGTACCTGCCGGGCGTGCTGCGCGATGACGGGCGCCTGAAAAATCCCACGTCAGCCAGCGGCATGTCGATCTATCGAGGCGGGCGGCGGGCGTTCGGGGACGGTGTGCACGCCTTTGTCGCAGAGCCCGCCGCCAACGCGGTCGCGCATCTGCGCCTGACGTTCGATGCGCTGGCAACTAGCGGCGAGCATGTGGTTTACCCCGATACGCGCTGGGGGGAACGGGAGTTCATGGCGTCCACCGATGAGCGTTTTCGCCCTGTGGACGTGGTTGCCGGTCCTGACGGGGCGCTGTACGTCGTGGATTTCTATCGAGGCATCATCCAGGACCATGTCTTTCTGTCGGAGGAACTCCGTGCGCAGGCGCTGGCACGTGGCCTGCACAAACCGCTAGGCCGCGGGCGCATCTGGCGCATCACCGGCATAGACGAGCCCCACAGCAAGGCGCAGGCGCCGGGCGATCAGCAACCCGAGCAATGGCTCGACGCGCTGACCAGCCCGAATGGCTGGCGCCGGGACACCGCCCAACGGTTGCTGCAGGGGCCCCGCGCGGCGGGCAGCACGCGGATCGATGATCGCCTGCGCGACATGGTGCGCGAAGCGCCCGGCCAGGCTGCCGTGCATGCGCTGTGGACGCTGGAGGGTCGCGGGACGCTGCTCATGAGCGCGCTGCACCAGGCGATAGGGCGGTGGGTACGTGATCCGTCGCCCGCCATGGCCCGGGTCGCGGAAGCGGCGCTGCTCGCCGGTGGCGCCCGCCTGCCCGTTAGTGATCTGCTGGCACTGGAAACAACGCCCGGCAGCCGTCTGCACCTCTACCGGATTGCGGCCCTTGCCGCCCACAACAACCGGCCGGAAGTCCTGGCGCTGCTGCTCGCGCGGACCCGGGCGGCCGCTGCGACGGCGGCGGAACTGCCAGCAGTGCAGGCTGCGCTTGTGGGTGCCGAGCCGGCGTTTGTTGATCTGGCCCGTGCGCAAGGGGTATGGGACGAAGAGGCGGAGGCGGCAAAAGGTCTGCTCGGCAAGCTCGTGGGCCAGCATGCCCGCCGCCGTCCCGAGCATGCGGGCCGGTGGCTTGCGCTGGTGGAAAAGGAAGCCGAAGCGCGGCCCTGGCTGGCCCGCTCGGTCCTCGAGGCGCTCGCTGAAAATGCCCGTCAGGCGGGTTTTCAGCGTTACGAGTTACCCGCCGCGCACGCGCTCTTCGCGGCGGAGGCTTCGCCCTTGTGGCCGTCCCTGGCGCGCGCCAGGCGAGCGTTCACCTGGGCGGGCGATGACCTGCCCGCCGCTGGCAAGCCGCTGAACGCGGCGCAGCGGGCGCGACGGAAGGCTGGTGCAGAGTTCTACGACGCTCACTGCGCAAACTGTCATGGTGCTGACGGCGGTGGCGCCGACAGTCTCGGGCCGCCGCTCGCCGGCTCGGCCTGGGTGACCGGCGCCCCCGAGCGACTGGTGAACATTGTGCTGCATGGGCTGGCCGGTCCGGTGGAAGTGCTGGGCGAAACCTGGAACGGGGCCATGCCCGGTCATGGTCATCTGATGACGGACGCGACCCTGGCCGGATTGGCGACGCATCTGCGCCGGTCCTGGGGACACGCCGCGCGTGCCGTCGATCCTGCCTTTGTCGCTGCTCTGCGCACAGCTCACGCGGATCGCGTGGCGCTGTGGACAGCAGACGCACTGAACCAAGAACCCCTCAACACGCACTACCGCGAGTATGCGGGCACCTATGGCAATCTGCGCATTACCTACGATGGCCAGGCGCTCGTGCTCGACGCCGGTATCTTCCAGGGCCCCATGCGCGAAACGCGCGAGGACCACTTTCTCTACGAAGATCGTGCCATGGCCATGGAGTTTCTGCTCGACGACGCCGGCGCCGTCACCGGTTTGCGATTGCAGACTGACGATGGTCCTGTGGTGCTGCCTCGCCGGGAATGATGCCGTGGCGGTTCGCGTTCAGGCTTCCCCCACCTGCGGGTCTTCCAGAAACAGTACGCCATCCTTGCCCGTGACGGAGACCAGGCACGCGCCTTTGTGCCACAGCGAGCCTGTGAGCAACTCACGATTTGAAGTAACCGTGACCAGATACTGCTCGCCGTCGTGGGTGAAGGAGATAGAGGCTGTGTCCTCGCCGTTGTTGCCGCCGGGATGCTCGATGCGCTTCTTCAGATTCTCGGCGTGGCCCATGAATTTCTTCTTCAGTGCACTCATGTCCAGATCAACCTAGTTGCGCGTCAGCGCAGCCGTCAGCACGATGTCGCCGGCGACGGTGACGTCGACCTCCATCGCATCGGCCCCGGTGCTGCGGTAACCAAGCGCCTTGATGCGGGCGCCCTCGGGGCCGGCAAACGTCGCAGACGTGGCGGTCAGCTCGGACAAAGGCATGTCCTGTTCCAACCGCAGCTCCAGAGCCGGACTGAACTGACGCAGATGCAGAAGCAGCGAGTCTCCCTCCTCGCGGATGACGATGAGCTCGATCATGTCGGTGCCGGTCTCTCCGATGAGGCGGATCATCGTTGCCATGGTGCCGCCGCGCGGTTCGCTCCAGGCCTCTTCCACGGTCTGGGCACCGAGAGAACCGCTCCAACCGCCCACCATCCAGTGGAGATCTGCAAGCGTGGCGGCAATGGCGGTGGTGGGGCTGCTCATGAGCAGCAAGATAGCACAAGCCACCTGGCGCATAGGCGACACTCCTTCAATCACTGGTGCGTTTCGCGATCCGCGGGGCGTTTTTGTGAACCCGGTTCACGGCTTCCCGACGCTCATGCTAACCTGCTGCGCTGGGAAGGGAGAAGAAGCAACAGCATGCGCTTGAAAGACAAGGTTGCCGTCGTCACCGGTGGTGCCAGCGGCATGGGCCGTGCCACGGTCATGCGGTTTCTCGCGGAAGGTGCTGCGGTAGTGATCGCAGACTTCAACGAGCAGACGGGTGCGGAGACGGTTGCCGAGGCGGAGGCTGCTGGCCACGGTGAGCGTACCCGTTTCATCAAAGTGGACGTTGCCGCCGAAGACGACGTCGCGGCGATGTGCGGCCTGGCTGTCGACGCCTTTGGTGGTCTCGACATCATGTTCAACAATGCCGGTGTTGGCGGCGCCATAGGGCCCCTTACCGAGACCACCACCGAGTCCTGGGACTACACCATGGACGTGCTGGCGAAAGGGGTGTTTCTCGGCATGAAACACGCCGCACGCATCATGATCCCGCAGGGCCGGGGCGGCTCGATCATCAACACCGCCTCCATCGCCGGTCTCAGTGGCGATGGGGGTCCCATGGTGTACTCGGCCGCGAAGGCTGCGGTGATCAGCCTCAGTCAGTCGGGGGCTGTGGAACTCGCCCGGGACCACATCCGCGTGAACGCCATCTGCCCGGGTTTCATTGCCACGCCGCTGGCGGCACAGGGTGCCTCCCGGGTGGACGACACGAGGGAGCGCTTCACCTCAGCGCAACCCTGGCCGGAAGCCGGGGAAGGGGAGCACATTGCAGGCGCTGCCCTGTTTCTCGCCAGCGACGACGCGCGCTTTGTTACCGGGGAGAAGATCGTGGTGGACGGTGGTCTCACTGCTGCGGGGCCTGAGCTTTCCCGACGCTTCCCGCGCACGTCGGCGCGCGATTCCAAGGTAACGGGTATCACCAAGGGCAGCACGGGCGAGGCCCCCGACATCGTGCGCCTGGACGGCTGAACTTGAGTACGCCGGCGGCCACCCTCGACCACGGTCTGTCGCTCGCAGGTACCCCTGCGGCCTCACCCCTCGGCTACTACAGCTGGACCTTTGGTCAGTGCGCGCGTGATCCGTACTACATCATGGTGGTCATCTACATCTTCTTCCCGTATTTCAGCAATACGGTGGTGGGTGATCCGGTGCTGGGGCAGTCGCTGCTGGGTTATCTCAACGCCACGGTGGGTGTGATCCTGGCGTTGACCGCGCCGTTTCTCGGTGCCATTGCGGATAAGAACGGCCGGCGCAAGCCCTGGGTGGCAGGCTCGGTCGCGCTGGTGGCGCTGGGTGCGCTCTGCCTGTGGTTCGTGGAACCGGGCGGGGCTGGTCTCGGTATCGTGGCGTGTCTGGCGATCCTGCTCGTGGTGAAGGTTGCCTTTGCCACATCCGAGGTGTTTCACAACGCGATGCTGCCGTCCGTTGCACCGGTGAACAAAGTCGGCACCATATCCGGCATGGCCTTTGCCGTGGGCAATGTCGGCGGCCTGCTGCTGATGCTGTTCGTGCTGTTCGCTTTTGCCATGCCCGGCACGCAGCCGTGGGCGTTTCTCCCGGAGGCGCCGCTCTTCGGCATCGACCAGGCCAGTCATGAGCACGACCGGGTGGTGGGCCCGCTGGCCGCGGTGTGGATCGTACTGTTCACGTTGCCTGTGCTGCTGTTCACCCCGGACGGTGCACCGTCCAGCACGCCCATCTGGCAGGCTGCCAGGGATGGTGTGCGCGATGTGGTTCAGACGTTCCGCCAGCTCAGGCACTATTCGAACATTGCCATCTATCTGCTGTCCCGCATGTTCTTCATCGACGGCATGATCGGCGTGCTCACGTTCGGTGGTGTGTACGCCTCGGGCACCTTCGGCTGGGACACCACGTCGCTGTTGATTTTCGGCCTTTTCACCAGCGCCTCAGCCATGATCGGTGCTTACCTCGGCGGAT
Organism: uncultured Pseudomonadales bacterium; assembly: GCA_964651595.1. GTDB lineage: Bacteria > Pseudomonadota > Gammaproteobacteria > Pseudomonadales > Azotimanducaceae > UBA4421. The sequence continues at coordinate 83,717 of CAZYYJ010000009.1, forward strand.
TGCTGGACGATGCGCTGGGTTCCATCCGAACGCTGCAGATTGCCATCGGCATGAGCTCTGTGGTGCTGCTGACGCTGGTGTCGGTGACGCCCGACACGATCCTGTATGTTGTGCATGTGGGCTCTGCGCCCGTGTGGGACTTTCCCTACTTCCGCTCGCTGCCGGAAGTGTTCTACTTCGCCACCAATCAGGTTTTTGCGGTGTTTTTTGTCACCGGCCTGTCGTCTTCCCGCACCTTGATGGCACGCATCTCACCGCCGGAGATGGCCACGCAGTTCTTCGGCCTGTTTGCGCTGTCCAGCACGGTCACGGCCTTTCTGGCACCGCTGCTGGTCGCCACGACAACCATCTGGTTTCAGTCGCAGCGCATCGGTTTCGGATCGCTGGCGTCGCTGATGATCATAGGGGCCGTCATGCTCCTCCTGGTCAAGGAAGAGCAGGCGACGGTAGCGCCTGTGTCGCAGTGACGGGGCTCAGTCCCGGATGGTGACCGGTAGTTCCCGGATGCCATTGATGAAGCTCGACTTCAGGTAGACAGGGTCACCGGTCACTTCGATGTTGTCGAAGCGGCGCATGATCTCCTCCCACAGCACTCTCAGCTGCATTTCACCCAGCCGGTTGCCTACGCAGCGATGAATGCCGAAGCCGAAAGAAAGGTGCTTGCGGGGGTTGGCACGGTCCACCACAAATTCGTTGGCGTCGTCGATGGCGGTTTCGTCGCGGTTGCCGGAGAGGTACCACATGGCAACCCGGTCGCCGGCTTTGATTTCCTTGTCACCGATGGTGGTGTCGACCATGGCGGTGCGTGCCATGTGCGCCACGGGAGACTGCCAGCGGATGATTTCCGGCACCATGGATGTGATCAGCGCCGGATTGTCCCGCAGCTTCGCGTACTCATCAGGGTAGTTGTTCAGTGCCAGCACGCCGCCGGAGATAGAGTTGCGGGTAGTGTCGTTGCCGCCGACGATGAGCAGCAGGATGTTGCCCAGATATTCGTTGGGTGGCATGTTGCGCGTGGCTTCACCGTGCACCAGCATGGAGATGAGATCATCGCCGGGTTCGTTCTGAGCTACCCGTTCCTGCCACACCCCGGCAAAGTACTCGTAGCACTTCCACAGTTCGGCAAAGCCTTCCTCGATGGAATCGTAGAACTCGGGATTGCCCAGGTTCTGGACCGCGTCAGACCAGTCAATGAGCTTGTGCCGGTCTTCCTGAGGCACGCCGAACAGCGTGGCCAGCATCTGGCCGGTGAGCTCGACGGACACGGCGCGCACCCAGTTGAACTCCTCGTTGCGCGGCAGGCTATCCAGAATGGCGCTGGCGCGTTCACGGATCAGCCCTTCCAGCGCGTGAATTTTCTGGGGGGTGAAGGCCGGTGCCACGACCTTACGCTGGTGGTCGTGCTTCGGCGGGTCTTCCTGAATGAACATCGGCAGATCGTACTCGTCAGCGCCGTCCGGCGGCGCGGCGGCGCCCAGGCTGATGCCGCCTTTGCGGAAATCTGAAGAGAACACCTCGTGATTGCTGTCCACCGCCATGATGTCTTCGTAGCGTGTCACGGACCAGTAAGGACCGAACTGGCTCTCGGCGGTGAAATGCACCGGATCTTCGGCGCGCAGGCGCTCGAAATACGGCATCTGCCGCCCGTCCTCGAAGAGATCCGGGTGCCCCGGGTCCAGCGCCTCCAGGTCCAGGCTGTACGGGTCCACCGACGTATCGATGGCCCACGGGGCAAGCAGATCTTCGTTTGACTGGGCAAAGAGCTCGCGACGGTTGACTGCGGCGTTGGCCTCGCCCGGATTGGACTCGCTCATGGTTTTCTCCTGATTATTCTTTCCGCTCGGCGGGACCGATGATGCCAGGCCCCGGGTAGCTGCGCTGCGTAGTAGCCCGCAAAGCGATGCCCGGGGTCAAGGCCGGCGTCGACGCTACGCAGTGCGTTTCGCCGGCGAGCGCCTGCGCCGGTCGCGGCGGTAGCGACGCTCTGCGTCGCCATAGGGTCGTCCCGGAAGCCCGACGTCCTGATCCCTGCGCGCGTCCTGGCGCCGATCGGTGTGGTACTTGTAGCGGCACTTGCAATTGCCGTTGCATCCCGCCAGGGGCAACTGGGGGGCGTGTGCGGCCAGAAAGATCTGCTCCGAGGTGCGCTCTGCAGCCGGACACATCTCGCCGGTGGAAACGATGGAGACAGAACGGAACGGCGTCGCCGTTTTCACTGATTTTCGATGCGGGTTGGTGCGGCGCCCGGGTTGTTTCCGCGGTCCGCTCGAGCGGCTGAACAGTCCCGCAAGCCATTGAGCGATCATGGTGTCCCTGTAACTCCCTTGCCTTCGACTTCTTGGATTACCTGCGCGTGAGCGAGTCGTTTAGCGTAACTGTCTCTTCGTGATCTTTTCCGACAAACCGCCGCCCCTTCCGGCCGTTTGTCATCGTCTGTCATCGTCACAAGCTTCCGACGCGAACGAAGAAACAGCGCGCATCATCCCTGACACACGCGGTGTCAATCTAGTCTATCCCACGGTGGCGCACCATAGTGTGTCTGTACTATGAACCTTTACACACTCGCCATCGCGCCCTGGCAACTTTTCCGACACGATGTCAAAGATGCTGACTACATGTAAACATCTTCGTCATGGTGTCGGCGCGAAACGCGCGATGGCGCTCTCGCGCCAGCCGTAGCGCACCGCCTTCGCCTCGATGTCGGCGAGCGGTATCGGTGCGGCGTAGAGGCGCCAGCCCGCATTGCTGTCAGCCGGTCGGTAGGCGATGGACGCATCCACCGCGCTGGTGAGGACGAGTTGTTCCCCCACGCGCTGGATGTGCGGTAACGGTGTCTTCGCAATCGCGCCGTTCTGCAGCAGCCGGGCCCGCAGCTCACCTTCGGGTACCTCGCCCGTATCTCCCACCCGTTGCAGAAATGCCTCCAGGGCCTGGGTCAACCGTGCCGCCGTGGCGGCAAACTCCGGGTCTCCCGCGAGGTTGTGCGTTTCGTGGGGATCGTTCTGCAGGTCGTAGAGCTGTTCGCGCCCGGCACCCTGAAACCAGCGCGCCTGCACGGGTGACAGGTCGCCGGCGTCATGGCGTGCACGCCACTCGCGCACCATGTCGATGTTGTCGCGATAAGCCAGCGGGTGACCGCCCGGCACGGCCGGGTGCCAGCTGCGGATGTACTTGTATCTTGTGTCGCGCACTGCGCGCTGGCGATCCATCACCTCGTCGATGCGATCCCGGGCGGCGTAGACGTATTTCCTTGGCTCGCCGGCGTCGAAACGTCGACCGTGCAGGTAGACCGGAGCAGTGACACCGGCCCAGGCGAGCAGCGTGGGCGCTATGTCCACGAAGCTCACCAGCCGCTCCTCTGTGCTGCCGGCTGGGAATCGGGCGCCCCCCGGCAGACCCGGTGGCCAGTGCACGATCATTGGTACGCGCAGTCCCGAATCGTACAGCTCGCGCTTACTCCGCGGCAGCCCGTCCCCGTGATCTGTGGTCCACACCACGATGGTGTCGTCGTCCAGGCCGTCCTCAGCAAGGGCGGCCAGGATTGCGCCCACACGCTTGTCCATGAGCGCAATGTTGTCGTAGTGGCGCGCGACGTCGGCGCGTACCGTGGCTGTGTCCGGGAAATAAGGCGGCAACGGTACGGCGGCTGGATCTGTTCTGTGGGAAATTCTCGCCGCCATGGGCGCGCGGAACGCCTGGGTCTGCCGGTGGGCGTCTGAATGCGCGGGACCGGATGGACGCATCACGCCGCTCTCGTGCGTTTCCATGAAATTGATCATGCCGAAGAACGGCTGGTTGGGCGCGCGCTCGCGCCAGGCGGTGTCCGGTGCGTTTTCCCGGTTCCAGATGGTAAACGGGCCGGTGCCGGCGACGATGCCGCTGAACTGATAGTCGAGCTTGCGATCAGTGAACGTGAAGTAACCCGCCGCACGCAGCAATTCGGGAAAAGCGCGCAGCCCCCGGGGCGGGGTTGCGTAGTACTCGCCCAGGGGACCGGTGGACGTGCGCATGTGCTGCGCGCCGAAGCTGATCTGGTGCTGGCCGGTGATCAGGGCCGCGCGGCTGGGCGCGCAGACGCCAGCCGTGGTGAAAGCGCGGGTGTATCTGACACCGCGGCGCGCCAGCGCATCGAGTGTGGGCGTGTGCGCGACCGTATCGCCGTACGCACCGAGACGCGGACTCAAATCTTCGGCAACCAGCAGCAGAATGTTGGGAGGGCTGGCGCTGGCGCCGGCGGCAAAAAGCGCAGGCAGAAGGATCGCGACGAAGTGCCTGCTGATGGTCATGGCGCGGGTTTCCTCAAAGGTAGAGCATCGTGAGGATGAAACTCATGGCCACCCACATCAGCACGGTCAGCGGCAATCCCACTTTTACGAACTCGCCAAATGTGTAGTTGCCGGCGCTCATGACGAGCAGGTTGGTTTTGTAGGCCATGGGCGTGGCATAGCTCATGTTGGCGCCGAACAGCACGGCCAGCACGAAGGGCTCGGGCGGCTGGCCCAGTGCCTGAGCGATGCCTATCGCGATGGGTGTGCCTATGACCGCTGCCGCGTTGTTGGACACTATGTTGGTCAGCACGGCGAGCAGCAGCATCAGAGCAGACAGCACCAGCGCCGGTTCGAGGCCGGCTGTGCCGAACAGAAACAGCTGCGTGAGATAGTCGGTGGCCCCGGTTACCTGCAACGCCATACCCAGCGCGAGACTCGAGGCCACGACAAAGTACACGGACGGGCTGATGGCACGAATCGCCGAGCCTACCGTGAGACAGTTCGTGACGAGCATCAGAGCGCAGCCTGCCACCGCCGCCACCGCGATGGGCATCACGCCTGTGGCAGCCAGGGCCACGACCGCGATGAGGATGCCGAGCGCCAGCGGGGCCCGCTGGGTGCGGGGCAGGGCAATGCTGGAATCGAGCACCAGAAACTCGGTGGTGAGCTTGAGCTTGCGAAGTTGCTCGTTGGGACCCTGCACCAGCAACACGTCCCCGGGCTGCAGGATGACCTCGTGAATCTCCTCGCTGGCACGCCAGATGTCTTTACCGGCGCGATGCAGCGCCAGCACAGCGAGCTGGTAACGGTCCAGAAAACGGGCATAAGAAAGATTGGCGCGATCGAGGCTGGAACCCTGTACCACGGCCAGTTCGGCCAGCGTCTGGTTCTCTGCCGCGAGGGGATGCTCGTCGTCTACACGCTGCTCGCCGGAAAACAGTACGGCTTTCAGCGATTCTTCGTAGGTTTTCAGACGCTGCGGCGTGTCGCGCACGCGCAGGCGATCGCCGGCTTTAAGCACCACGTCGGGCAACGGCATCAGCGCCGCGTCACCGCGGCGGATCCGGACAACCTTCATATCGCCACCGGTCAACGCAATGGCTTCCCCCAGCGTGTTGCCCACCACCGGAGAACCTTCGTCGATCTGCAGTCTGGCTTCGAAAAGCCGCGGGGAAAGATCGGACATGGTGGATTCCCGCGCGGGGAGCAGTCTGGGCGCAACGAGCCACAGGTACACCAGCGCCACCGCAGCCCCCAGCGATGCCGGCAGCACGAAATCGAAGAGCCCGAAACGCTCGAGCCCCATATCCGCGGCCACGCTCACCACCAGCAGATTGGTGGATGTGCCGATGGTTGTGGCCATGCCGCCGACGATCGTGGCAAAGCCCATGGGCATGAGCACCTTGGCTGGCGCGCTCTTGTTGCGCAGGCACACACTGATGAGGATGGGCATCAGCAGCACCACGATAGGGGTGTTATTGACGAAAGCGCTCAATACCGCCCCGACGACCAGCGTAGCCAGCATGGACAGGAATGGCGCCCGCGCCCACAAGCCGCTCAACGCACGGCCCACAGGTTCCAGGGCGCCGGTACGCACAATTCCCTGGCCCAGGATCATGAGCGCGCAGACGGCAATCAGGGCGTCGTGGGCAAAGCCGAAAAAGAGATTGTTGGGATTGAACGGGGTGCGCACGCCGCTGCCCGCATCCACGGTCTCGAACTCGAACAGTGCAAAGCCGACGATCAGCGCCACCATCACGCCAAGGGAGGTGAGCTCCAGCTTCCACTTGTCGCGGCTGAAGAGGAACAGGGCCACCACGGTCAGCAACAGCGTCGCCAGCGCGTGCCAGTTCGGAAGCTCGGGCATGGCGATCCTGCAGCCGATCGTGGAACAAGGCATCAAGTGTAGATAGGTTCACGCCTTTGTGCAGCCGCGCAGCCGCGGGTAGCTTGCTATTCCGCGCAGGGCAACTATGATTGCCGCGCTATGCGGACTTTATCGACGACGGCAACGACTACTACCACGACAACCCGTGTCGTGGAGCCGTCGCGTGCTTGACTGAGAGAGATTGCGGCGGCCCCACACGGCGCCGCCTCCCCAACAACCCCGGCAGGCAGGCGCCCCCCGGGGTTTTTTGTGGGTGTTTTTTGTACGAGGACCAACGCGATGGCGACATTCGAACACAGCGGCGATGAGGCGCACGACGAGCTGTACCGGGTAAGGCACAGCCTCGCTCATGTGCTGGCGCAGGCAGTGCTGGAGCTGCGACCGGGCAGTACCCTGGGTTTCGGTCCGCCGATCAGCGACGGCTTTTACTACGACTTCATTCTGTCGGAGCCGCTCACGGAAGAAGACTTCCCGGAGCTGACCCGCCGCATGAAAAAGATCATCAAGAAGGGACAGCGCTTCGACCGCGAGGATCTCGACGCCGAAGCCGCCCTCGCGCGCATCGACGAGATGGGCGAGCCCTACAAACGGGAGTACGGCGCCGAGCTCATCGAGAAACATGGCCTCGAAGGCCTGAGCTTCTACCGTAACGGCCCGTTCCTGGACATGTGTGAAGGGCCGCACGTCGAAACCACGAAACAGATCCCGCGCGACGCGTTCAAGCTGCGCAACGTCGCGGGCGCCTACTGGCGCGGCAATTCCGACAACGTGATGATGACCCGCATCTACGCATGGGCGTTTCTCGACAAGGAAACGCTGGATGCGCACGTCACGGCTTTCGAGGAAGCCCAGGCGCGGGATCATAAGAAGCTCGGCAAAGAGCTGTCGTTCTTCACCATCGACAACGATATTGGTAAGGGGCTACCCCTGTGGCTGCCCAATGGCACGGTAATCCGCGAGGAACTGGAGAACTTTGCCAAGGAACTGGAGTTCAAAGACGGCTACAAGCGCGTGGCCACGCCTCATCTCGCAAAAGAAAGTCTTTATCACACCACGGGGCACCTGCCGTACTACGCGGAAGACATGTATCCGACGATGGAAGTGCTGGAAACGGCTGAGGAAACGGACGGCGAAGGCGACGCTGCCGAACGGCGCGTGAAGGAAGCCTATCGGCTGCGGCCCATGAATTGCCCGCACCATCACCGGATCTTCGCGGCAGAGCCGCGCAGCTACCGGGACCTGCCTCTGCGGCTGGCCGAATATGGCCAGGTGTATCGCTTCGAGGAATCGGGGGCGGTGAGCGGCCTGGTGCGTGTGCGTGGCATGGCCATGAATGACGCACACATCTACTGCACCGAGGAGCAGATCAAGGACGAGTTCAAAAAGGTGATTCGCCTGTCGGACGAAGCTTACCGGGTGCTGGGCGTCGACGACTATGTCATCCGCCTCTCGGGCTGGGACCCTGAAGATCCCAAAGGCAAAGAGAAGTACGTGGACGACCCGGAAAACTGGGAGAAGTCGGAAGCCATTCTGCGGGAAGTGCTGGATGAGCTCGACGTCGACTACAAAGAAGGCAAGGGTGAAGCCGCTTTCTACGGGCCCAAGCTCGACTTCCAGTTCCGCACCGTCACCGGGCGTGAAGAGACGGTGTCCACCGTGCAGCTCGACTTCGCTGTGCCGCCGCGCATGGATCTGAAGTACATCGGTTCAGATGGCGCCGAGCATGTGCCGTACTGTATTCACCGGGCGCCTTTCAGCACGCATGAGCGGTTCGTGGCGTTTCTCATCGAGCATTATGCGGGCGCGTTCCCGACGTGGCTGGCGCCGGTGCAGGTGCAGTTGCTGACAGTGTCCGAGCAGTTCGACGACTATGCCAGCGGCATTGTCGATCGGCTGCGCGGTAACCTCGTGCGCGCGGAGCTGGCCCCATCCAACGACACGCTGCCGAAAAAGATCCGGCAGGGCACTACGTCGAAGATCCCCAACCTGCTCATCGTGGGGGAGCGGGAAGCCGCTGAAGGCACCGTCACGCTGCGTCGCTACGGACACCGTGATCAGCATACGTTCCCGGTGGATGAGTTCGAGGCTGCGCTTCTGACGACGATTCGGGAGCGGCGTCTGGAGTTTGCCTTGCCCTGAGAAGGGGCGGGAATTTGCCGGTGGCGGCTGAAGCAGAACCCTGCTTCAGCCGTTGCCTGTCTTAACCGTCCGTGGCGGGCGGATTGGCGTTGGCCTGCGTGCCGGAGGCCGTGTCTACGGCGGCGCTGATGACCGGGGCAACTGCCTCAACCTGCGCAACCTGCAGGGACAGGCCGATCAGATCCAGCAGGATGCGACCGGCTTCTTCCACCATGGCGTCGTCTTCCACCGCTTCGATGACGTCTTCTTCGGTCTCAGCGACGGCGTTCTCGGCGGCGGCAACCGGAGTGTCGGCAGGCGTTGTCGATTCATCACCGGTGCCTTCCTCGGACTCTTCTTCCGCTTCCTGCAGCTCGTCCAGATGGTCGAGCGAATCGGCGAGGGGTAGACCTTTGGCTTCCCGCAGCGAGTTTTCCAGATCCAGGCGCCATGCGTCGTCGTCAGCTTTCTCGCGCAGCCGCTGCGCTTCATTCAGAGAAACGTGCGTGCGCTGGCTGTTTTCTTTGCTCTTCTCGGAGATGGCCCGGAAGTAGTTGAAGTCGACGTTGTCAGCGACGCGGGCGGCATGACGGCGCTCCAGCTCGGGCAGCAGCGGGCCAATGGTATTGGCCTGGTCGTACACGGCCGGCTTGATCATGTCCCAGGGCATGGCGTCGTCCAGCGAGCTTTCGCCGATCTGCTCGGTGTCGAAGAGCTCGGGGAACGCGATGTCGGGCAGAATGCCCTGATGCTGCGTGCTCTGGCCGGAAACGCGGTAGAACTTGGCTGCGGTGATCTTGAGCTGGCCGCGGTTCAGCGGTATCAGCGTCTGCACGGTGCCTTTGCCGAACGTCTGACTGCCGAGAATGATGCCACGGCCATAGTCCTGAATGGCGCCCGCAAAAATCTCTGAGGCAGAGGCCGAAAGACGGTTGACCATGACCGCCATGGGCCCGTCCCAGGCGACGGTGGCGTCAGAGTCGGAGTACACGTTGGGACGGCGGCGCGCCGACTTCACCTGCACGGTGGGCCCGGATTCGATGAACAGCCCCGTCAGCTTGTCGGCTTCCTGCAGGGATCCACCACCGTTGTTGCGCAGATCGATGATCAGCGCGTCGATGTTCTCGCCACGCAGCTGATCGATGAGGTTGGTTACGTCCCGGGTAGTGCTGCGATAGTTCGGATCGCCCTGCTGGCTGGCACGGAAATCCACATAGAAGGTGGGAATGTCGATCACACCTACCCGGTAGTCGCGGCCGCCTTCATTGAGCGTGAGGAGCTTGGCCTGCGCTGCCTGCTCTTCGAGCTGCACGGTGTTGCGGGTGATCTCGATCACCTCGCTGGTGTCGTCTTCCGCCTCGGCGGGAATGATCTCGAGCTTCACCTTTGAGCCTTTCGGACCGCGGATCAGCTCGACCACATCGTCGAGACGCCAGCCCACCACGTCTACCAGCGGGCCACTTTCGCCCTGGCCGACACTGATGATCTTGTCTGCCGGTTCCAGGTCGCCCGCCTTGTCGGCAGGTCCTGCCGGTACCAGGCGAACCACGGAGGTGTAGTCGTCTTCGGTTTTCAGCACGGCGCCGATGCCTTCCAGCGACAACGACATGTTGATGTTGAAGTTGCGCGACGTACGCGGCGAGAAATACTGCGTATGCGGGTCGTAGGTGCTGGCGAAAGAGTTGATGTAGAGCTGGAACGCGTCTTCGCTCTTACTCTGCAGCGTCTGCTTCAAGCGGTTCTTGTAGCGCTTGGTCAGCAGCTCGCTGATCTCTTCCATTTCCTTGTCGTTGAGCTTCATGCTCAGCACCGCGGCTTTCAGGCGACGGCGCCACAGATCGTCCTGGGCTTCCTCGTCAGCCGGCCACGCGGCTTCTTCGCGGTCGATTTCCAGTGCTTCGTCCAGCGTGAAGTCCATATCGGCAATGCCGTTGTCCAGCTCGTTGAGCAGAAAATGCAGCCGATCGACCACGCGGGTCTGGTAGCGGTTGTAGATCTCGTAGGCCGGATCGAGGTTGGCGCGCTTGAGCGCGTCGTCCAGCTTGTAGCGATACTGCTCGAAGTCGGCGATGTCGGTGGCGAGAAAGTAGGCACGCCCGCCGTCGAGCGTATCGAGATATTTGTCGAACACGTCACTCGAGATGCCGTCGTCCAGCGGCTTTTTCACGAAGTGACTGTGGCGCAGCTGCTCTACGACCGTAAGGCTGGTGCGGGGATGCGCATCGAGCGGTGCCAGCACCGGGGGTGCGGTCTGCTCGGTGACCGCCGCCGGCGCGTCGGTGTCGACGGCAGAGGCTTCGTCAGCCTGGAGCGCGGGCGCCAGGAAGACGGCACCTGTGCTGAGGAGGGTGAACCCGATCGATCGAAAGCTTAACTGCCGCAAATACATCATTGACTACCACCGGTTGTTACGGACCGTGCGCTTGATGGCGCTCTTTTTGTTGCGTGATGCTTCCAGCAAAACTAAGCATCGTCTCTCTATGGCTTTGAACTATGGCTCTGAACTCTTGTCCCCTAGTGTCCTCTAGCTCGTGTCCATTCGCTTTTAGCCTGTAAGAACGGATCAACGTGTGACGTCGTTCTAACGTTTGAGACTCGCTGGTCAGTGCATCGTTCCCGGGGTTCCCCGTCTCCCTCATAATGAAGGACAATCTTCCTTCGTGGTGAGGCAGCTTGCGGAACCCTTTTTTACAGAACTCCCCTGGCGGTGACTGCTGCAGTGCAGCACAATGTGGCCGAAACGGCCACTGCCGCCTGGTTGTGTGATCAAGTGCAACTGGTCTATCCAGGGCCCCCCAGCGATCACGCCCTGGCAGACTACCAAAATTGCTACCTGGTACTGTTTGGAGAATGTAACCCGGTAGCAACCTAAGTGAAACAACGATTTTCCCATCCTGATAGGACAAAAACATGAACTCATCCAAAGGCGCAGCGTTCGGCGCGCTCCTCGTCGTCATGATGCTCGCCGGCTGCGAGCAGGTTGTGCAGCCCGTCAATGCCAGTGAGGAAGAAGCTGAGGTCGGCTTCGATGCGACCACCGCCACGGAGATACAGAAAGCCAGCTACCTGCTGGGTTTCAACCAGGGTCAGGGCCTGAAGGCGCAGACGCTCGACACCGTGGACATGAACGCGGTGCTGGCCGGGCTGGAGGACTTTGTGGCAGGGAACTCGTCAAAAGTGGACCTGGCCGAGGCCCAGGCGTTGATCACGAGCCTGCAGCAGGTGGTGCAGGCCAAACAGCAGGAGGCGCAGAATTCCATGAATGCCGAAGCCACGGCTTTTCGCGACAACTACGAGCAGCAACCCGGTGTGACGAAGACCGATTCGGGACTGCTGTACGAAGTGCTGAAAGAAGGTGACGGTCCGAAGCCTACCGTGGACGACACCGTCGTGACGCACTACCACGGCACGCTGATTTCCGGCGAGGTATTCGACAGCTCCGTGAACCGCGGGCAGCCGGCCACGTTTCCCGTGAGCGGAGTGATTCGCGGCTGGACCGAGGCGCTGCAGCTCATGAACGTCGGTTCCAAGTGGAAACTGGTGATACCCCCGGAATTGGCGTATGGCGAGCGCGGCGCGGGTCAGCTGATTGGTCCCAATGCCACGCTGGTCTTCGAGGTCGAACTGCTCGAGATCAAGCAGGACAGCTGAGCACCCATCAGGGATCGGCCTCTACGATGAGGCCAAGCGGTTCCAGCACCGCGCCGAGCTGACTGGTGTACAGACGTACTCCGGTGAGATCGATGCGGCGCGGGTCCAGCCCGCTGAACGTGGCGCCGCGCAGATCGGCGCCGGCGAGCTGCACACCCACGGCGGAAATATTGTGCAGCTCGCTGTCTGACAGATCGGCATCTGTCAGATCACAATAGTCGAGCCGCGTCTCCAGCAGGCGGCAGCCCTGCAGCTCACAGCCTTTGAGATAGTTGTTCGAGAGATCAGCGAACGCCAGATTGCAGCCCCTGAAATGCACTTCCGCCAGCTCGGTGTCGCCCACCGGCAGGCGGAAATCGCCCTGGCTCAGATCTGCACCCTGCAGCTGGCACTGATCGAAGCACAAGCCGTAGCCTTTGATTCGGGCCAGTTCCACGACCGTCAGATTACATTTCAGAAACTGAGCCTCGCGCAGGCGTGCGTGACTGAGATCTGCCGGGGTTTCGCTGGCGGTGTCGTTGAACTGGCAATGCTCGAAGCTTGTGTCGGTGAGGTCCGCGCTGCGCAGGCTTGCGCCGGCGAAGTTGCAGTGGCGGAAATGGCAGCCTGCGAGTTCAGCGTGGGCCCAGTCCGCGCCCGTGAAATCGTCTTCTTCGACCCGCGATCCCGGCTGCGGCGGTTGCATGCCTGTCTCCTCTAAAAAGCGTGAACGTCGGGGCAGTGTGCGCGCGTGAAGCCTGGCGCGAAAGGCCGGCAGTGTCATTGCGCCGACTTTGCTGGAATACTCGATGGTTTGCTTCGACGGACCGGCCATGAGCGACAGTCTCTGGCGCAGCGGACAGTTTCGCGCGTACCTGTCCAGCACGGCCTTTTCAGGGATGGCTCTGGCCATGCAGCAGCTGCTGCTGAGCTGGACGCTCATCGGCATTCTGCTGCTGCCCGCCAATGAGGTAGGGCTGCTGCAGGCGTTGATCGGTGTGCCGGGCATCTTCTTCATGCTGCTGGGCGGTGCCCGGGCCGACCGCGCCGATCCGCGCCGGCAGCTCATGTACATCTATCTGCTGGCACCGGTCTTTCCGATCTTTCTCATCGCCATGGCGCTGCCGGGCTGGCTTGCGGTCTGGAACGTGGTGGTGTGGGGCCTTGGCATTGGCGTCGTGCAATCGTTGTCCATGCCGGCGCAGCAGGCGCTGCTGAATCGCAGCAGCGGCGCCCACGTGCAGCAGGGGGTGACGGCGGCAACCGTGGCAGGCTTTGTGGTTCAGGTGGTGGGGCTTGGCCTGGCGGGACAGATCGACCGGCTCGGTATCAGCTGGATTCTCGGCTGCCAGGCGGTGGCGCTGCTGTGTGCCAGCTTTGCCATATCGCGGCTGCCGGCCGAGGTGCCCGCAACCCCGGCGCCGGGAGTGTCGGCGCTGGCGCAGATCCGCGAAGGTTTGCGCGCGACGCTTCAGAACCGCGTTATTTTCGATGTGCTGACCATCAACTTCACCTCCAGCATTTTCAATGCCGGCTCGTTCATGACGGTGTTTCCGTTCATCGTGAAAGGGGTCTACGGCGGCGACGCGCTGCTGCTCGCCTCCCTCATGGCGCTGTTTTTTGCGGGCGCGGCCATCTCCAATGCCCTGTTGCTGAGGTTCATGCCGCTGATGCATCCCGGGCGGGTGTTCCTGATCATGCAGTTGTCGCGCATCGTCGTGCTGGGTCTGCTCTATCTGGAGGGGGAGCTGTGGCTGCTGGTGCTGGCCACTTTCCTTTGGGGCTTGAACATGGGTATTACCACCAATCTGGCGCGCACGGTGGTGCAGGAATCAGCCAGCCCAGAGTATCTCGGACGCATCATGGCCGTCTTCAGCATCGGCATGGTGGGCAGCGCCCCGGTGGGCGCAATTGTGCTGGGCTGGCTCATCGAAACCACAGGCATTCTCAACGCGCTGCTGCCGGCCATGGTGCTGAGCCTGCTGCTGTTCGCCTACGGGATTCTCGCTACCGGAGTGTGGCAATATCGCAGCGCGCAGGCCCTGCGCGCGGCAGAGAGCTGAACGAGCGGTGTACGGTGGACAAGAGTAGAGATCTGCAGAACCAGCGGCGTGATTATGCGACAGGTGCCTTGCGCCGGAGCGATCTGCGTGCTGACCCTGTGGCGCAGTTTCGCGTCTGGCTGGCCGCCGCCGTTGAAAGGGGCCTGACAGACGCCACCGCCATGGCCCTGGCCACTGCCGACGCCAACGGCCGTCCCGCAGTGCGCATCGTGCTGCTCAAGGGCGCCGATGCATCCGGGCTGGTCTTCTACAGCGACTACGAAAGCCACAAAGGGCAGGATCTGGCGGTGAACGGTCAGGCGGAGGTGCTGTTTTACTGGCGGGAATTCGAGCGGCAGGTACGGGTCAGCGGGCGTGTCGAGCGCGTGACGGCAGAAGAGTCCGCCGCGTATTTCGCGAGCCGACCCCGGGACAGCCAGCTGTCGGCGGCTGCCTCCAGCCAGTCGGCTGTCATCGAAGATCGCGCAGCGCTGGAGGCTCGTGCGGCTGAGCTTGCGGCGCGCTATCCCGCCGCTGTGCCCCGACCCGAACGCTGGGGTGGCTACCGGCTGGTGCCGGACAGCTTCGAGTTCTGGCAGGGCCGGGAGGGACGGCTACACGACCGGTTTCGCTATCGACCCGATGGCGGAGCCTGGACCATCGACCGGCTGCAACCCTAGTTCGGGCACAGTCCAGCCATTTTTTCGCCGATCAGCGTCAGGCAGAACCGCTCTCCGCACGCCGCGGCTGCAGCTTCCACAGCGGGCACGTCCATGGCGTCCCGCCGCATCGTAGGGGTTCGCAGCGTGGCGGAGCTGGCCCGTACCCCGTAGCACGGCGGGAAGGTGTACAGCGCGGGGTAGGTGGCCGTTACCTCATCGTAAGCAGCCTGCAAAGGATCTTTCTCGTCCGCATCCGGCTCGGGGTTGGCGCTGCGGTAGGCAGCCAGCAGGCTCGTGGAACGGTACCAGTAGGCCTGCACCCGCTCGTTGTCGCGCTTCAGCACAAGGGTTTCTTCCACCGCATTGCCGGCGTCGTCGGTGCCGTCGAAAGCCAGTTCCACGAACTCTCCACACACCGTGTCGAAGCAATCCCGCAGCCGCGTCCGGGCCAGCACCCGGCTTTCGGGCTGCACCGCGGCAGCGTGTTCGAGTTGCTCGGCGCAGGTGAACTCCGGGTGTTTCAGGGCTCCCAGCCCGTGGCACAGCGTGTCGTTGCGCTGGCCGTCCCGGGCTGCCGCAAACCAGCCTGCGGCGAAGTTCGGGGCCTGCTGCTCCAGCGAAGGCGGCGCTTCGCACGCGCTGAGCGCCCCGATGAGAGGGACAACTCCGGCAAGAAAGCGTCGCACCGTTGAGCTCTGCTTGCCGAAATCAGCGACCTTTGAACTCGGGCGCCCGCTTCTCCATGAACGACGCCATGCCTTCTTTGAAGTCTTCAGACTGAAACAGCGGCAGAAGTTGCAGAAACACGTGGTGCACGTGGTCGTTGAACGTTTCGTTCATGCCCATGCGCATCATGCGTTTGGACGCCTGTACAGCCATGGGGGCGTTGCGGGCAATGGCCCTGGCGATCTCGGTAGCGCTCTCGTGTACCTCGTTGTGACCGACGACGTGTGAGACCAGGCCCAGCTCTTCGCACTCGCTGGCCACGAGCGTTTTGCCGGTGAAGATGATCTCGGATGCCTTCGACCAGCCGATGAGCCGCGGCAGAATCCAGGTGCCGCCAGACTCGGGGACCACGCCCCGGGCCGTGAACGCCGCCGCCAGCTTGGCGGTGTCGGCCATGACGCGGATATCGCAGCCCAGTGCCAGGTCCATTCCGTAGCCGGCGGCTGAGCCGTTCACGGCGGCAATGGTGGGCGTGTCCAGATTGTGCAGCACGGTGGGTGGGGTGTTGCGCAGATCCAGGTTCGCCGGGCTGCTGCGACCCTCACTGAGGTTGTCGGTGATGGCGCTGCCGCGCAGATCGAGGCCCGCGCAGAAGAATTTGCCTGTGGCGGTAACGATGATGGCGCGCACGTCCGTGTCGGCATCGGCCTCCAGCAACAGCTCGGTAAGCCGGTTCAGCATGGCTGGCGAGATGGTGTTCTGCTGGTCGGGACGGTTGAAGGTGATGGTGGCAACGTGATCGCTCACGTCATAGAGCACAGCTTCGGTCGTCATTTTTTCCCCTCCAGGTGCAAAGTGTGGTTGCTGCGCAGGTTTTTTCGCTGCCGGCGCGCAAATTTTCGGCGGCGGAAAGGCTACGTTGCACCATGGTGACATGCAACCGGGCGGGGCGTAACGCTGGAAACGATATCATTGCCGCGCAAGAAGCGTCGCTGTTCGCATTTTTCCAGTGCTGCGCAGATTTTCCCGGCATGACATTGGCGAAGGGGCCGGGAGCCGTCTAGATTGTACAAAAGACGTGGATACAGACGCATGGAACAGAATCATCACGGCCTGGTCGATTTGCTGGAGATTTATCACGCGCGCCAGTTGCGGGATGACATTCTGGCGCAGCTGCGTCGTCTGCGCAGCGGCCACCAGCAGCTGCCGCTGCACGAAGTGGCGCGACACAAAGAGGTAGTTAGGTACTATGAGGCGTTGCTGTTGACCGTAGCCGACATGCTGCAGCAGCTGGGTGACACGGAGGTGTACGCCTAGCCATCCCGTCTCTCAGGCGCTGCGCGCCGGAATCTTCTCTTCACAGACCACGTAGCCCGCATCGGGCGATATACAAACGTAATTTCCATCCTCGCGCTGCTCGGTCCAGGGCAGCACCGGCACTGCAGTGGCATCGCGCGCAGCGGCCATGGCCTGCGCCACGGTGGCAAAGGTGCCGAGCTTCTCGATGTTGCGCAGCGTGGGAAAAATCACCGTACGGGTGCCAGCCGCCGCATCGGCCATGGCCTGCGCAGGTGTGATCCAGACACTGTCCACGGATTCGTAGCCATCGTGCACGGCAAGCTGGTCGTCGGGCGCGGTGGCCAGGTAG
>CAZYYJ010000010.1:0-97276 GCA_964651595.1 uncultured Pseudomonadales bacterium
CGTGATGCCCGGCGCCAGCGTATCGGAGCTGAACTCCGTCAGTACCCAGTTGATGATGGCAGCAAGCTGCTGATCGGTTACCGGTGCCTGGGAAGCACCCGGCACCTGCACCACATAAGAACGCCCTCCGGGAACGGCCACTATCTCCCCGAGCTCACTGCGCAGGCTGGGCACTTCCGGGGGATTGCCGCGGCCGTCAGGAAGGTGGCAGCCGCCACAGTGCAGCAGGTACTCAGCCCGCTCGTTGGCGGCCGCTGCGAGGGAGACACCTGCACCGAGCATCAGCAGTAACCACTGCTTCATCAGCTGTCGCATGGCTCAGGCCGGGGCTTCACCGACAACGATGGCCACCGTGCAATGATAAGTGCGGCTTTCGGTGCCGAAACACCAGAGAATGTCGTTGGCTTTCGCCGGCGCGTACACCGGCATGTCGCGCTCGGAACGATGACACCAGCAGCGGCTGCACGTCGCTTTCCCGCAGCAGTCGTTGTAGGAGATGAGGTAGTCTTTGCCGTCCGCCGGGTTGTGGCACGTTCCTATCCAGGAAATCGGCGAGGGTTCTGCGCCCGGGGGACAGGTTGTCACAGACCCGCCACAGCACGTACACAACGATCCACCCAGCGCGCAGTAACGCCAGTAGTCGCAGCTCTGCGGATCACCCACTTCCGCGGGGCCCTGCGCATGGCTGCGCGAAACCGGCAGCAACGGCAGTGCGCTGGCGCCTACCAGCATGGCACCGAGACGACCGATGAAGCGGCGGCGGGAGGTGCGTTTCGCTATGTCACGGCTCGACCGACGGATGGCGTCGTCCAGCCGTTGGAGCATTCGTTCGGGCATGCTCATGGGCAGTCTTCCCTCCTCCGGTTCACTCTCAGTATTCCTGCCTCAAAACCCCTGCAGCAACCCAGGCGCCGTGCCGACTTCGCTGATGGAGCGGACCAGTTTCAGGGTTGCGACGTCGAACACGTGGAGCTGACTGTCAACACCTGTGACGGTCAACAGGGGGGCGCGGTCCTGACTGACAAACAGGTTGGTGCCTCGATGCTGCAACGGCAGCCGCCCTATGCGCCGCTGCGTGGCTCTGTTGAACACCCAGACCTCTGTCCCCGCGTTGTCATGAGAAAACTCTCCATCGGCATTCATCAGCACAAACATCAGGTCCTGACCCGCGTGGTAGGCAATGAACTGGCCACCGCCTGGTCGCCAGCTGCCGGCACGATCCTCGTCCGTGAGCAGCGACCACGGCGCGGAGACCTCTATGTTGTCATCGTCGACCGTCAGCTCGAAGACCTGTCCCAGATAGGATGTCAGCAACCAGCCGCTGTCCATGCGCAATGGCTTGTCGAAGACCGGGTCTTCCTCGACAGAAAAGAACTGCTCGCTGCGCACACGCGCGGTCTCGTTACCGTCGGCATCCAGGCGGATGAGTTGTGCGCGGCCATCGCCGCAGAGCTGCAGGAATCCGCGGTTAGGCGTGCCCATGATGAGGGCGCAGCCGGGCGTGGAGATCTCCGCGACAAACGCCCGGTCTTTCACGTCCACAATGCTGACGGACGTTGCCGGAGTCATATTGAACACGGCCACGTGCCGCCGATCGTCCAGCAGCTCGATATACTGCCTGAAAGGCAGCGCGGCGATCTTCTGCGGAATGGCCACTTCGCCCGCAGGGCTGAGGGTGGCGAGGTCGTAGATGGTGAGCACATCCGTTCTATCGCCGCGGGGGCCGCGGGAATAGAACGATTCGGCTGCATACAACTCGCCGGCGGCAACGTTGGGTTGCACCGCCGGCGTAAAGCGGGACAGGGACAACAGCCCCAGCATTTCCCCGTCAGCGGTATCAAACACGTAAGCAGGGCCAAGGCCGTCATGCACCATCACCCAGGTCGGGCCGGGTTCGCCGAGCGTCGAACTACCGATCGTTTCGGGCTCGATCGCCGCCGTCGCGGTGGTCGCCCCCATCCCCGCAAGCAGGTAGAAAATCCATCCGCGATGACGCACGTTGCCTCCCGTCGCGCCCGGTGAATCACGCCAGACTCTATCCCAGCTCAAGCAGACAGACAAACCGGTCAGCGGTAGTTTCTGAAGAACACCTCGTTGCCGATACCGCGCTGACGCTCATAGCGCAGCACGATGGAGATGACGTGAGCGAGGGCGCGGAACTCACCCATGGTTGTGAACTTGCGTGACTCTGTCAGCACCCGCTGCGGCAGCAGCCGCGATGGCGCGTGGGTCAGAGCACGATCCGAGAACTTGAGATCTTCCAGATCCTCCTCGTCGAACTCCCCTGTGTCTGCAAAAAAATCACGCCGCACGAACATGGACTGATCGCCATACACCACGCCGGACCGGCGACACCTGAAATTGTGCAGAGCGCTGATGAACGAAAGCTTCCAGTTGCCGGGATCAAACTGATGACTGAAGCCACCCCACTGCACGTCGGCCGGCAACTCACCAATGGTACGCCCGGCGCCCGGCGGCAGTCTTGAATCGGCATGGTGGAACACGATCCAGTCGGTGCTCAACGCACGCGCGCCCGCATTCATCTGCACACCTCTGCCGGCCCCGGCGTGACAGAGCTTAATGTGCGGGTGCAGGCGTACCAGCGCCTGCACCTCCGCAACGGTGTCGTCCGTACTACCCCCGTCCACCACCACCATGGCGCTGATGTCGGGATCTTCCGCCAGCGCCGCCAGGTTGGCTCCAATGACCTTGTCTTCATTCAACGTGGGGATGACAACCCCCACTGTGGTTTTGTCTGTGTGCACTCGACCGAACTTTTTCCTCTCTGCCGTATCTCAGTCACCACAATCACAATTCGGTTCCCGGTTACATGAAAAGGATTTTGCTGCTCGCCTGCCTTACGCTGGCTGCCCACCCCACCCTGGCTGCGCCCAAGGCAGACCTCTGGCCGCTGTGGAACAAACAAAACAACGCAAACAGTGCCTCCATCGACCACAGCGCGTGGCAGCGGTTTCTCGATGCGCACGTCGAGACGCATCCGGACGGTATCAACCGGGTCGACTATGCCGGTATCGCCGGGGGCCCCGGGGAGATCCTGCTGAAAAGCTATCTGCGCGAAAGCACAGCGCTGGATCCCAGGACATTCAACCGCGATGAGCAGTTCGCCTACTGGGTCAACCTGTACAACGCCCTCACCATCGACCTCGTGCTGCGCTATCCCCGGAAAAAGAGCATTCGGCGTATGGGCGAACGATTCTTCTCGATCGGTCCGTGGAACGATCCCGTAGCAACCATTGCCGGGGAATCCGTGACCCTGAACGATATAGAGCATCGCATCTTACGGCCCATCTGGCGGGACCACAGAATTCACTTCGCGGTGAACTGCGCAAGCCTGGGCTGTCCAAATCTGAGCAAAACCGCCTTCACAGCGGCCAATTCCGAGGCTCAGCTCGCTGCCGCCGAACGCACCTATCTGGCTCACAGCCGTGGCGTGGAGATAACCGGTAACAACAAAGTTCGTCTCTCCACAATTTTCAAGTGGTACCGAGTGGACTTTGCAGGCACGGAACAGGAGCTCGTCAGCGCCTACATCGGCCGGCACCGGCCGGACGTGGCCGCCCTCGCCCGCGAAGGCCGCGTCAGGGTTTCGTACGAGTACGACTGGGCCCTCAACGGCAAGGAGTAGCTCGATTGCCGGCGCAAACCGTCATGCGCGTTGTCGCCCTGTGCCTGATCGCTGCTCAGGCGCACGCGGAAACTGCAACAGAATGTCTGCTGGTTGAGGCGGCGTTTGCCGAAAACCGCGTCGACGATCTGGCCAGCCTCACCTTGCAGACCCCGCGCTGGCAGGTGCATCAGCAGTTCCGCCTGGCCGCCGCCTACATTCCCGCTGAACAGCGCCGGCGCGCCCGCAAGGCGGTTCTGGAGGGGCTCAGGATCGCCAACAAAGCGATTCGGGCTAACCCCGAGGATGTGGAGATGCTGCTGATGGGCGCCATGCTCGACGGTCAGATCCTGCTGCTGAGCCCCTGGCGGTTTTTTCACAACGGCCTGCGTGGTCTGGATCGTCTGGACCGGGCCGAAGCGCTCGACCCGCAGAATCCGCGCGCCGTCCTGGTGCGAGGCACGGCCGAGGTGCTGTTGCCGAAATTTCTCGGGGGAGACGTGGACGGGGCCAGGGGCAAGTTTCTGGCCGCTCTCAACGCTCACACCTCTACAGGTGTGCCATTCCGCGCATCGACGCTGTGTGACGACGGCGCGTGGGCGCAGGTGGACCTGTTGAACTGGCTGGGGCGCGCCAATGACAAGCTGGCCAATGCGGCGGCAGCGCAAGGCGCTTATGCCGAGGCGCTGGCGCGATCGCCTCATAACCACTGGGTGAAGCTTGCCATCGAAGGGCGCGGGTACGAATGGAGTGACGCCGAGCTGGAGTGAGCAAGCGGCATGGGTGCGGCACGTGGTACCGCACCCTGGCTGGGATCAGCCCATTGTGCCGGGGAACGACTCGAACAGGTTCATCACCGCTTCGTCGATCAGATCTTTCGGCATGGTCTGCTTCGACAGCCGCTTCTTCGCGGCGCCATGCCAGATCGCCTGCTTGGTATCACCTTCGAACACGTCGATGACCAGCACACCCTCAGTAAAGGTATCTACGTCGACCCGCGGGCTGAAACGGTCAAAGCGTCCGAAGCCGCCGAACCGGCTGAAACGGGGAAACGCGCCGTAATAGCTGAAGCCGCGCGTGTCGTAGTACTCCCGAACGCGCACCCGGTCGTTGGCACCGAGGCGCGCGGAGACCACGAGGTCTGCATCCGCCCGATCCACCTGCCGATAGCCTTTGGCAAAGAGCTCCGAGTTCACGGCGTCGCGTATGCGCGAGGCGTTCAGGGGTTGAGCCACATCCGGGGCCGTGATGTCACTGAGGTACACCGAATCGGAGATCCAGGCATAGGTTTTGTATGCGTCAAACTCGGCGTGATCTGCTTGATCTACCGTGCTCTGCAATGTGGTTGCGCAAGCCGCCATGCTCAAGACCATGGCGGCCAGGACAATTTTGCGTAAAGGGTTCGAGATGGTTGTGGTCATTGTGAGACTCCAAGTTCCGTTTGTGATGCCGGCCCTTCGGACCGGTCGCGTTGCAGACAGCACGAGGCTGTCTTGCGGGAGTAGACCGGGCATACCCCGGCGAGTTCGCCGCCTTGTTGCGCGCACCGGAGGAGTGTCCGACAGGAACTAAATCGTCTATGCGTGCGGCAGCACGAAGGGTTGCCCGGTTGCGGTCAGGCTTTCAGGGCCGCCAGGGCATTGGCCTGCACGAGCGGAATCATGGTGCCGGAATCGATGGCAGCCGGATCGGCGAGCATCTGCATGGTAATCCCGCGCAGCAGTCCCAGGATGAAAACAGCCGACGCGGGCGCGTCGATGTCGCTTCTGAATTCACCCTGTTCCACGCCCCGTTCAATAACGCGTACCAGGTTGTCACGGAAGCCCTGGTTGAGCGTGGCGATACCCGTCAGCACTTCCGGCACGGCGCCAAGGGCCTCCCCCATGATCACGTACAGCGCCCGGATCCGACTTTCACGGACAGTCACCTCGTCCAGATAGATGCGGATGATGTTTTCGAGCGAACCCGCCGCACTGTCCACATCAATGCCCGGCCGCAGCTGATCCTCGAGAAAGCGACTGGAGATGCGCTCCAGCACCGCTTTCAACAGCCCTTCTTTGGAACCGAAGCGGTGGCTGACCAGCCCCCCCGTGTAACCCGCGCTCTCACCCACCTGATTCATGGTGGTGCGCATGTACCCCTGCGTTGCAAAGAGTTCGATCGCCGCACGGATGATCCGCCGTTCACTTTCGGCTTTGCGCTCTTCCTGGCTGCGACGCTGCGGTTGCGGGGCTTCACCCATGACTGGTTTTCCGATGTGCGGCACAGCAACATTATATTAATTTGACAACCAATAAGTGACGGCGCGATATGGCAACATATTGGTTAGCTAACTAATAAATAGGGAGCGAAGTCGATGATCACCTTGTATCAGTTCGCCACGTCGCCGTTCACCGAGAAGGTGCGGCGCGCCCTCAACTACAAGGGTGTGGCATTTGCCACGCACGAGGTAGCGAGAGCGAAGGTGCCGGAAGGCGAATACGCCGCCGTGAGCCCCACCGGCAAGTTTCCCGCCATCGTCGACGACGGGCTGTCGGTGTGGGATTCCACGGACATCGTCCGCCACCTGGAAGCAAAACAAACCCAGCCCTCGCTGATTCCCGACGATCCCCGCGAAGCCGCGCTGGCCCACGCCATCGAGGAATGGGCTGATGAGAGCCTGTACTTCTATGAAATGACCATGCGCCTGTCCTGGGAGAACAACCTGGATGCTGCCCTGGACGAGTTCTCCCGGTCCATGCCCGGCGTTGCGAAGCCACAGCTCCAAGAGCTGATCATGAACGGTGTGCGTCAGCTCACTCAGGCCCAGGGTGTTGGTCGCAAACCCCGCGAGCAGGTGATCGCAGACGTCGAACGCCATCTCAACGCACTGAACGACCTGCTGCTGGGTCGTGAATGGCTCGTCGGGAACATGCTCTCGTTTGCGGATCTTGCTGTCATCGGCCAGTTGCACGCCCTGTTGTACGCAGAGGAAGCCCGTGCAGCCATGGCCGCGCTCGGCACGGACAACATCACTCCCTGGATGCGGCGCGTCGACCACGCTGCACCTGTGTAACCCGACAAAGGAGGCTGTGCCATGGCAACGTTACCCATCACCACCAACCTGGTGGATCCGGATCTCATCCCCAGCCAGGAAGGCCCACCCCACACCCTGTTCGATGCATGGCGGGCGTCCGATCCCGTGCACTGGAACCCACCGGCGCCCGAGTACGTATCGCCAATGCCGAATGCACGGCTCGACAAAGGTTTCTGGGTGCTGACACGCTATCAGGACGTTTACGACGTTTCCCGCAACCAGCGCCTCTTCTCCTCGCACGAGGGTGGACCGATCGTGTGGGACTTCGAAGGCGACAGCCTGCAGATGCAGCAGGCCAATTTGATGGGCATGGAACATGACCGTCACCTGCAGATGAAACGTCTGCTTCTGCCCCCTTTCGCCGCAAGGGAACTGGCTGCGTTCGAGCCGGAAATACAACAGGTTGCCAGAGAGATCGTCGACTCGGTCGCTGCGCGCGGCGCCTGTGAATTCGTGTTCGATGTCGCGTCGAAGCTGCCCGTGTATACGTTCTGCAGGCTCATGGGCATTCCGGAAACACTGTGGGACCGGGTTTTTCAGCTCGGCAACACCATCGCAGATACTGAAAACCCACGCGTCGGTGACGAGCAGGCACTGTTCGAGCTGTTCGGCATCTGCGATCAGCTCTCCGCCGAAAAACGTGCGACGCCCGACGATTCCATTCTGAGCCGCCTCATCCATGGCGAAGTGGACGGCCAGAAACTGGACCAGCTCAGCATCAATATGTTCTTCGTCACCATGTCCATCGCCGGCCACGAGACGACCCGCGGCACAGCAGTGCATTTCATCCGGCTCATGAACGAGTATCCAGAGCAGTACGAGCTCCTGAAGAGCAACATCGATGAGTATCTGCCGAACGCCATCGACGAGGTGCTGCGCTTCTCCCCGCCGGTCATCAAGTTCCGTCGCACCGCGACGGCGGACACGGACATCGGGGGACAGCCGGTCAAGCAGGGCGACAAGGTATATCTCTCCTACCCCGCCGCGAACAGAGATCCTGACGTGTTCGCCAGGCCCCACAGCTTCGACATCACCCGCGCCAATGCCGGCAAGCATCTCTCGTTCGGCACCGGTCCCCACGTCTGTCTTGGTGCGCGCCTGGCCCACATGCAGCTCAAAGCCCTGCTGAAGGAGCTCATCACCCGTATCCCCGACATCCGCCCCACCGGCGAGAAGGAAATGCTGCGCTCCATCTGGTTCAACGCCATCGTCCGGATGCCCGTCACCTTCACCAGCGAAGCTGCGCCATGAGCCGCCAGGTCGATGTGTGCATCATCGGTTGCGGCCCGATCGGTCTGACCGGCGCCCTGCTGCTTTCCAGACTCGGGATAAAGCCACTGCTGGTGGAGCGACGCGCAGAACGAAACACCCACCCCCGCTCGCGTTTCGTGGATACCAACACCATGGAGCTGATGCGCGAGCTGGGCGTGGAAAAGGCGGTGGAGGAAACGGGCCTTGGTCCCGAGTGGACCCGGTACAACCGATGGTTCGACGCGCTCACCAGAAACGAGTACGCCTGCATCGCAAGCCCGACCTTTCACACCGTGCCCCGCAGCACCAGTCCGTGCCTGCCCGTCATGACCTGCCAGGACTATGTCGAAGGTGTGCTTCTGGAGAAAGTGGCGGCAGACGACAACATCGACCTGCGTTTCCACACCGAGGTGGTCGCACTGTCCCAGGATGCGCATGCCACGCATCTCACGCTGCGGAAGCTGGACACGAACGAAGACGAGGACGTCACCGCGCTGTACACCATCGGTGCCGACGGGCCGGGCAGCAGTACTCGGGCCGTGATCGACAGTGTGCTGCAGGCGGATCCGCGCCCCATCCATTCGCAGGACGTGATCTTCGATGCCGATCTGTCGAAATACGTGGATGACCGCAAAGCATCATTGCTCTACACCATGCCGGGGCCGGGCGCCGGCGTGATCTTTCAGCCGTTGGACGGCGTACGCCGCTGGCGCTGCCAGGTGTTTGTCCCAAGTGCCGAGCTCATTCCCGAGGACGCCGTTCGGCAGCGGATCTGCACCGCAATCGGTACCGAGGACGACATCCCGATCACCATTCACAGCATGCGCATGTGGCAACCCACGCCCGGCTGCACCAGCCGGTTCTCCCTGGGTCGCATATTTCTGGCGGGGGATGCCGCCCACGTGGCTATTCCCAGCGGAGGCATGGGCAACAACAGCGGTTTTACCGGTATCCGCAACCTGGCCTGGAAACTTGCCTTCGTGCTCAAAGGCGTGTCTCCCCCGGAGCTTCTGCAGAGCTACGAGGAGGAGCACCGGCCGCTGGCCCAGGACCGCATCGACACGGGCATCGCCATTTTCGAAGCCATGGGCCCCATGATGTTGAAACAGCTTGCGGGCCAGGACATTACCGAAGACGTGCACGCAACCCGCATCTACGGAAACTACGACGGGGTTCTGCTGGGTTTCGAGCTGCGCTCGGGGCTCGTTGCCGAAGAACCTGACGCGCCAATCCCTGTGGACGATCCAATCATGGACTTCGTGCCGGCCGTGCGCGCTGGGCGCCGGGCACCGCACCGCTGGGTCGACGATACCCGCGAGGTTTCCCTGCTCGACCGTTTCGGCACGAGCTACGTGCTTGTTCTGGGCAGCGAGGTTCGTGCGGCGAATTGGCAGCGGGAGATCACGCACCTGCAAGACAGTGGCTTTCCCATCGCCTCAACCACTCTCCCGCCACAGCCCCCTGACTCGCCTTACCGCAACGATGGCGTTGTGCTGGTGCGTCCCGATGGCATCATCGCGAACCACTGGAAAGACGCGGGTGATATCGATCCCGCCAGCTGCCTGCGCCGAATCCTGCCGCTCGCCTGACGTTCGCGCGGCCTGGCTGCAACGATCCCGCAGAATTGCCAAAACTGCGGAGAACATGCAGTGTCTCGGTATAGAGATCGGCATTCCACAGAGGTACACATGCAGCTAGGGGCAGTTCTGCCACACAACGAGATCGGCACCGACCCCGGGGCGATGAAAGCTTACGCCCAGGGCGTCGAGGCCATGGGCTTTACGCACATTCTGCTCTACGACCACGTCCTGGGAGCAGATCCGAACCGCCCCGGTGGATTCTCCGGACCTTACGACAAAGACGTGGCCTTCCACGAACCCATGACCACCTTTGCCTTCATCGCGGCAGTGACCGAGACGGTGGAAATGGTTACCAACGTTCTCATCCTGCCGCAACGGCAGACCGCCCTGCTGGCCAAACAGGCGGCTGAGGTTGCCATCCTCTCGAACAACCGCCTGCGTCTGGGTGTCGGCACAGGCTGGAACGAGATCGAATACGAAGCTCTGAACGTTCCGTTCAACCAGAGAGGCAGGCGTCAGGAAGAGCAGGTGAAGCTGCTTCGCCTGCTATGGCAGGAGGACAGCCTGGACTTCGACGGCGACTTTCACCGCATACCCTTGGCCAGCATCAACCCCCGGCCCGACCGGCCCGTGCCGATCTGGTTCGGCGGCGCAGCGCCCGCCCTGATCGATCGCGCGGCACGCCTGGGCGACGGATGGATGCCGCTGGGCGGCCCCAACGATGCATCACGGGAAATCCTGCATGCCCTGAAAACAACGCGCGAGGACGCCGGTTTGAGCTGGGAGAGTTTCGGCGTACAGGCTCAGGCCATGTACGCCGGGGGTACGCCCGAGCGCTGGAGCAAACATGCCGATCGCTGGCGCGACCTCGGTGCAACTCACCTCGCGATCCGTACGGACAGCGCCGGTCTGGAGAACGTGGATCAGCACCTCGAGGCGATGCAGGCTTACAAAACCGCTGTGAGCTGACGCGTTACGGTGACAGCACCCAGGTTTCGTGCACGTCGATTTCCTCGCGCACCAGGCTCACGGTGAAATAGCCTCCGTTCAACCAGGTTGCATAGTGGTCCGTGGCAAAGGGACTGCTGGTCCTGCCGCCATTGCCACCGGCAATGACAAACTGCACCCGCTCAGGATCGGCCATGTCCACAACGAGACGAAAGGCCGGTCCGTGGTACACCCGACAAGGCACCTCACCAGCCTTGGCACGGCCGGGCCCTGGGCCCATGTGCATTGCCATCCCCAACGTCGTTGCGCTGCCGCCTATGGGGTCCGGTCCCACCTCCATCCCTGCCCAGGGCGGGTGTTTTGCCAGGCGGTGCGAGAACGCAACCTGATGAAGATCTCCCCATCGCCAGCTGGCAGGATCATCACCCAGCGTCGCTGACACCGAGTCGACCACGTCCGCCATCACCTGGCAGACCGTTTCGATGAGTTGCTCGCGATGGGCCAGCCAGGGACTGCCAGGCGCCAGAAAGTGACCAACGTCGAAGCGCGTCAAGCCCGGGGCTGCGGTGGGTACCGCGTGAATGACCGGATCATCGATGATCTGACGCATGAACTTGCGCGCCCAGATCCGATCGAGAAACGGGTAGTAGAGACACGGTGGCGCGGCATCGATTTGCGCTTCGAAATCCCAGCCATCCAGCAGCGCGACCGCAAGCTGCACGCGATCATCCCCGCTGCTGCGCAGAATCTCGAGGAGGTCGGGCAGCACCTCAGCCGCGCGCAGATCTCTCAAGTCGAGCTGAGCGGCTTTGAAGTCGTCCACGTCGAACGCTTTGCGGCTGCTCAGCAATTGCTCGATGCGATCTGCCCGGGCGCTGCTCGCGGGAAAATTATGTATGTAGAACGCCCCGTCTTCCCCCATGGTGTCGTTGTTTGCGGTCAGCGCATAACCCCGGGACGGATCCACTTCCACCGTCAGAGCAAGCTCCGTGGACATCGGAAAATCGTACTGCGCATCCCAGCCCGGCATAGGCACAGACCCGGTCACGCCGCGACGCGCGGGCAACGTCGTGGCAATGAAGCGCCGCAGACCATTGTTTCTATCTACACAGATGATGTTGTTGACAAGAGGACAGACGTCGTTTTCGAAGAGCCGGTGGCCGAACTCCTCTGCGCTGTTTGCCAGGGGCAACAGAGCCAGCGCACCGGCGGAGGTAGGCACATCTGTCAACGACCAGTGCAGGGCCGTCGCATAGCCGGGGGCAGCCGAGGCCTCCATGCCCAGCTCGTTGCACAGCGGTTCCAGCAGCGGGCCATGCGGCGTACGGGTAACGGTCAAGGAACGACTGGGGCCACCTTTCACCTCGATACGCTCATCGATGGTCACGAGCGGATGCCACGTTTCTCCCTGCAGGTAGGCGCCGGAACCATCAATTTTCTCCACATACACGTCGTAGCTGTCCACACAACCCGTCGTCAGGCCCCAGGCCACGTGAGGTGTGCTGCCCATCATGAAATAGGGCACGCCTGGAAACGCCGCCCCGAACACGTGCCAGCCGGGCGCATGCAGGTGCACGTGGAAAAAAGTGTTCGGAATCGTGTGCGGCTGATGGGGATCCGTTGCCAGCAACGGCTTTCCAGAGACTGACAGGGCGCCGGTTACCGCCCAGTTGTTGCTGCCGGAAGAGACCGTGGCAGCCGCCTCCGGGTAAGCCAGAGCAAAGGAACTCAACGGCAACTGCGCCAGCGGCTCTGCAAGCGTGTTCACGCAACGCTCGTCTTCTGCGGAGAAATGCAGAACATGATTGCGGAACCAGTCCACCCCGGCGCCTGCCATCAGCCGTCCAAGGGCCATTTTTTCGGTCCAGCTCTTGTGCTGAAACCACGACGTGAAGCGATACCGCGCGGCAACGTCCGCCCGGGTGAATCGCCTGGGCGTCGCGCCGGCATGGGCAAACTCGGGAGGCAGCTCCGTGAGGGCATCCACCACGGCGTTCAGTCCGTCCAGATAGGCATCCACCACCCAATCGCCTTCACTGTCCGGGAGATCGGTGTGCCGACCGTGCACGTTGCAGGCGCGCTGAATGGCATCCTGGGGCACAAAGCGTGCTCCCAGGAGCGCCGCCGCCTCACAGTTGGCATAAGCCGTTGACAGATGGATCTGCCAGAGGCGCTCACTGCCGGCCGCAAAACCCATCCCGCGGAACGCATCGGCAATGGTGGAAGCGTAGACATGGGGAATGCCGATCGTGTCCCACACAATTTCCACAGCGCCATCGGCACCCGGTAACTTCTGTGTCATCGGCCTGTCCCTCCCGCCAGAGGGCCAGGATGCTATCACATGCTCACCAACCCGCAGCCAGCGCCCAGCTTGTTCAGCGGCAATGCTCCCTCATACACTGTGCACAGTAACCCGTATCAGCGAGGCGGCCATGCTCGAGGGTGTACGCGTACTCGATCTCACCAATGAGAACGGCATGTTCTGCGGCTATCTGCTCGCGCAGCTCGGAGCAACCGTGATCGCCGTCGAACCGCCCGGCGGATCGCCTGCGAGAAGCCTGGCACCCCGGGACCAGTCCGGCGAAAGTCTCTGGTGGGCAGCCTACGCGCAAGGCAAGCAAAGCGCGGTGATTGATCTGGAACACCCGGCAGGCCGAGCGGCGCTGGACGATCTGCTGACAGAGTGTGACGTCCTGCTGGAATCATCGAGCGTGGCCGAGCGCCATCGCCTCGGGCTCACCTACGACACGCTTCAGCGCACCAACCCCGCACTGGTCTGTGTCGCCATCACGCCGTTCGGCATGACCGGCCCCAAAGCCGCCTGGCCTGCCACCGACCTGACCGTATGGGCCGCCAGCGGCGCCCACGACCTCACGGGAGATGCGGACCGCGCGCCGGTGCGCACGAGCGTGCCCCAGACCTACCTTCACGCCGGTGCCGACGCCGCGGTTGCCGCGTTGCTGGCGCTGCGCGCGCGGGACCAGAGCGGACGCGGGCAACAGGTGGACGTGTCTGCACAGCAGTCGTCTGCCCAGGCAGCGCTTTCCAGCATCCTCTCGTTTCCAAACAACTCCGATACCACCGTACGCCGGGTCGCCGGTGGTCTTGCCGCGGCCTTTCCCATCAAACTCACCTGGCCCTGTGCCGACGGCTACATTGCGATCACCCTTCTTTTCGGCCCTGCGTTCACTGAGCCGAACCGGCGACTTCTACGGTGGGTACACGAGGCCGGTTTTTGCGGGCGCGAAGACGTCGAAGAGGATTGGGGTGCGCGCATTCTCGCGATGAGCCTGGGACAGGAATCGTCCGACGCCTACGATGTGCTGTGCGGCAAGATCGAAGCGTTCACAACCACGCTCACGCAGGCTGAGCTCTTCGAGGAAGGCCTCGAGCGCGGCATCTATATCGCTCCCACCCTCAGCATTCCCGGCCTGCTGGAGGAACGTCACTTCCAGGAGCGGGACTTCTGGCGCCAGCACGCGCATGCATTTCCTGTCCCGGGGCCCTTCGCAAAACTGTCGGAGGGTGCGTTACCAGCGCCGGCCGCCGCGC
This sequence comes from uncultured Pseudomonadales bacterium, assembly GCA_964651595.1. Classification (GTDB taxonomy): domain Bacteria; phylum Pseudomonadota; class Gammaproteobacteria; order Pseudomonadales; family Azotimanducaceae; genus UBA4421. The sequence goes on from CAZYYJ010000010.1 coordinate 14,033, forward strand.
CCGCCCTGGACGAACACACCGGCTTCCCCCCAGGTTCCAAGGCACCGCTCCCAGGCACGTCCACCGCCACACTGCCGCTGGCCGGCTTGAAGGTGCTCGATTTCATGTGGGTAATCGCCGGCCCGTTCTGCACGCGGGTGCTCGCCGACTACGGCGCAACGGTGGTCAAAGTGGAATCCACCACAAAAATAGAGCCTGCGCGCACATCACCGCCCTTCAAGGACGGAGAGAAAACGCCCGAGCACGCGCTGCCTTTCATGGATTTCAACACCGGCAAGCTGAGCGTGACCGTGAACCCCGGCAACCCTGTGGGACGAGAGGTGATTCTCGACCTGGTGCGATGGGCAGATGTGGTGACCGAGTCTTTCTCGCCGAAAGCCATGAAAGACTGGGGGCTGGACTACGCTACGCTGAAGAAGATCAACCCCGAGCTCATCATGCTGTCGAGTTGCCTCATGGGCCAGACCGGGCCGCGGGCCAAGGTGCCCGGCTACGGCAACATGGCTGCCGCTATCACGGGCTTCTACGAACTCACCGGCTGGCAGGACCGCTCACCCGCTGGACCATATCTCGCCTACACAGATGGCGTTTCGCCCCGGTTCATGCTCACAACGCTCTTAGCGGCGCTGCGCCAGCGGGAGCGCACCGGCCGTGGCCAGCACATCGACATCTCCCAGGCAGAGGCAGCCATCCACCTTCTGGCCCCGGCTGTTTTTGACTACGGCGCCAACGGCCATGTGTGGGGGCGGGACGGCAACCGCGACCTGAACATGTGTCCTCACGGGGTGTTTCCGGTTCGGGCCACCGACGTATGGATTGCGATCGCCTGCGCAAACGACGACCACTGGCGGCGTCTGCGAGCGCAGCTCGGCAGCTCTGCCCCGGCGGATCCGCTGGCCACGCTGGCCGAACGCAAGGCGCGCGAAGAGGAACTGGAGGTGCTGCTCGCCGCGTGGACCGCAGCCCACGACCCCGAGACGCTGCAGACGACCCTCATCGATGCGGGCGTACCCGCCCACATCGTGCACACGTCGCAAACAGCCTGGGAAGATCCGCAGTACCGGCATCGACAACACTTCGTGGAAGTGCCCCACACCGCCGTAGGCAGCGCCGTTGTGGAGGGTACACGGTTCAAGCTGCATGGCACGCCCGCTCGAATTCATCGCGGACCACCGGCCACAGGCGAACACAACATCGAGGTACTGACCGACGTGCTCGGTTACGATCTCGACAAAGTTGCCGACGTGCTTGCCTCACTCTGCATGGAGTAGGGATCGAAGCGACTTCACCCGGAAGCGTTCGAGGCCAAGTGATGATCGCAGATTGCCTGCTCGACCCGCCACAGCCTGTCCTGCCCCCAGGCGCTGAACGGCGCTGCATGCTGGCTCGATACGCGAAAGCTGGGCACGCCCCACAGACCCAGGGCGAGCATGTCGCTGACATTACTTTCCAGCAACGGCTCCCATTGATCGTTGTCCATGGACGCGAGCGCCTGTTGCCAGTCGAGGTCGCATTCTCTCACTATGCGCTCGAGACCGGCGTTCAGGGTAATATCCACCCCCTGTTTCCAGGCAGCCTCCAGGTACCGGCCGGTGAATTCGCGGACCTTGTTGTTCGCCTGCAGAAACGGCAGCAGTGAGAAGGCCCGCCTGACAGGCTCGCCGAAGGGATCCACGATGCGGCCGAACTCATCGTCGGCCGCACGTCCTTCACGCGCGGCATCGAACATGATGTAACTCGCTTTGGCCGCAGGTGCGGCAACACCGCGCATCATCATCGGCATGACAGGGCGGGTCACCAGCTTGATCCCGGTTCGGTCCACGAGGTCCATGGTACGAGCAAAACTGATTGCGGTGTACGGGCTGCGCAGCGACGGAAAGTACTCCAGCGTGACGTCCCCGGCATCCGCCACCGTCTGCGATGGCCGTGGTCGTGGCACGAGGATCGGCCCACTGCCGTAACCTTCTTCGACAAGCCGCTCCTCGAGGTGAAACAGCCTGTCGAGGCCCCAGTACCACTCTCCGTCGAAGTAGAACATGGCACCCGCATAGTGACCGAGACGGGCACGCAGCCCGTTGCCCTGCACCACCACCTCCGGCAACGCGTCTGTGGAAGATGGCTCGACCAGTCCCTGCCAGAGACGCTCCCCGAGTTCTACGGCGCGCGATGCAAACGCATCCTCGGCCAGCAGCGGCGCAAGCTCCCGCTCAGCGGCCCTCGTCGTGGAAGCACCTGGTGCCACGGCGCTGTCCGGAAACGAGACCCCGTAACCGGCGGCAATGGCTGCAGCGTCCTCCATGGCCCAGGTGCCGTAGCGGGCAGCGTCACCCCGGTATACATCTTCGGCTGACGAGACGAGATGCACGTCGAACGGCAATGCATAGCGTGCCCGCAGCGCATCCAGTTGCTGCACGGCGAGATGGCTGTAAGGATCAGACAACTCGTGAAAGTAGTGCACACGAGGAGCCTCACGGGACAACCGGCGGCGTACCCTGGCACCGCCATGCCGCAGAGCCTGGAACCGCCTGCTCGCCATGACACGCATGAACGTGGAGCGAAGCCTTGTATCCAACTGCATGTCGGCCTCCTGAATCGAGCGCAGCGTACGTGGCGCAATATATTGACATAGATACTGCCAATATGTAACTTTCGGAGGAATCGCGTTGCACGAACCACGGGGCCTCCAGCCTGCGCATCGTTCCAGCGACCGCCAATACAGCCACAACAGGTGCCCATGGTCCGTCTGAGTGATCTGCCCGACTACGAACGCGAGCATCTGGCGGGCAAGGCGCTGCCGCCACTATCGCCCGCCGCCTGGATTTCTCCTGACAAACCCCTCGAGACCCTGCGTATCGCACTGATAACAACCGCCGGTTTGCACCTGCGCCATGAGCCGTCGTTTGCCTTCACCGATGCCGGTTTCCGGCCCATAGCGGCCGAAACGGACGCTCGCAACCTGGTCATGTCACACAGCTCCGCAAACTTCGACCGCAGCGGCTTCGTGGAAGACGTGAATCTCGTTTTCCCCATCGACCGGTTCCGGGAACTCGAAACCACAGGCCGCATCGGCTCTCTGGCGAGCATCCATTACAGTTTCATGGGCGCAGGCCTCAGCCCGGACGCTTACGAGGACAGTGCCACGCAGGTGGCCGGCTTACTCAAGCAGGACAAGGTGGATGCGGTCTTTCTCACACCCGTCTGACCCAACTGCACGCGCGCCGTGTGCGCGCTGGGCCATTTCCTGGAACGCGCCGGCATCATGACCACCGGCATCAGTCTCGTGCGGGAAAATGCCGCCAGCCTGCAACCGCCGCGCACGCTATGGGTGAGCTTCCCGCTGGGCCGTCCACTGGGTGTGCCGGGAGATGCGGCGTTTCAGCACCGCGTGATCGATGCCAGCCTGCAGCTGCTGCGGCGCGACGAGGGGCCGGTGCTGGAAGACTATGCAGAAGACGCCCCCGATGTGGGACCTGAGACAGCACCCACTTGCCCGGTGTCCTTTCAAACCGACCAGCACACCTGGCAGGGCCGGCTCTCCTCTGAGTTTGCCTCGCTTACACCGTGGTATCAGATCGGCTTGCGCCGTCGATCAGGTCGCACGCTCGTGGGCGTGTGCGAAACCAGCATGCAGGACATCCTCGCGCGTTTTGCCGAAGATCTCGATGCCAACCGGCTGCCCACCGACCTGCGCTGGTTCAAAGCTGCCATAGAAGATGCCAAGGCATTCTACGTCGAAGCCATGACCGCCCAGCCCGGCACGTACGACAACCGCGAAATCTACGCAACGCTCTGGCGGGACACCCAGCTTGGCGCTGCGCTGCGGCAGTTCCACGACGGTTTCGCAGCCCATCCCTCCTTGTCAGGCTTTGCCCGGATCATCCTGCCCCGGAACGCGCTCGAGGATCGTCAGCCATGAGAATTGCACCTGTCCACACAGCCTTCGTGGCCGAAGTCGACGACGTCGACGCCGCTTCGATCACGGATGACGAATTCGAAAAGCTGTACCGGGCATGGCTCACCTATGGGGTGCTGCGGCTGCGCAACCAGCGCCTCGACGAAGAGGGCCTGCAACAGTTCAGCGCACGCTTCGGACCGCTCGAGGAGATTCCCATGGGAAGGCTGCCCGAAGCTGCCCGGCGGAAAATCAAAAACCGCTTCGTCACGCAATTGTCGAACATCATCGAGAACGGCAAACCCATCGGTGGTCTCGGAAACGCAGAGGCAAACTGGCATTCGGACATGACCTACGTGGACGTGCCACCGCCTGCGAGCGTGTTGCTCGGCGTGGAAATTCCCGATGCGGGTGGGGACACCTGTTTCGCCGATCAAGCTGCAGCCTATCAGGCGTTACCCGACGACCTGCGCGCGCGCATTGACGGGCTCACCATCAAGCACGATGCCGCGCACACCAGTATCGGCAGCCTGCGACCAGGCTTTGAACCCTTCGACGACCCGCGCCAGGCACCCGGCGCGATTCACCCCATCGTGAGGACGCACGAGGAAACCGGCGCACGGGTGCTGTATCTGGGTCGACGCGAATGGGCCTACATTCCTGGTCTGTCGCTTCATGAGAGCGATGCGCTCCTGGACGAACTGTGGACCTACGCAGCCACAGATCTGAACTCATGGCGCCAGGTGTGGCGGCCGTGGGACCTCATCATCTGGGACAACCGGCGGGTGCTGCATCGTCGCGACGACTTCGATCAGAACGCACGACGACTGATGAAACGCTGCCAGGTCCTCAACCGACAATCGGAAACCAAGACGTGAAGATACTGAGAACCCCCGACGAACGCTTCGAGCAACTCGCCGACTACCCGTTTGCGCCGCACTACACCACCATCCAGACCCACGACGGCAGCGACCTGCGCATCCACCATCTCGATGAGGGACCGGCTGACGGCCCCCTCGTGCTATGCATGCACGGTCAACCGGTCTGGAGCTACCTGTATCGCAAGATGATCCCGTATCTCACCGCAGCCGGCATGCGGGTGATTGCCCCCGATCTCGTGGGTTACGGCAAATCGGACAAACCCGCCGCCCTCGAGGACTACAGCTACGAACGGCAGGTGGAGTGGATGGGAGCCTGGCTCACGGCGAACGATTTTGCCGGCATCACTTTCTTCGGGCAGGACTGGGGCGGCCTCATCGGTCTACGCCTGGTCGCTGCCTACCCGGACCGTTTTGACCGCGTGGCAATCTCCAACACGGGATTGCCGCACAATCCTGACGTCCCCGAAGAGATTGTCGCGCAGGTGGAGGAATTCCGCGCCAACGCCCCCACGCCGAACCTGATAGAAATGCAGAAGGCGATCGGGGCCATGGGCGGCGGTGATCACCCGGCCACGAAGTTTGCGTACTGGCAGAAGTTTTGCTGGGAAAACGAAGACATGCCCATCGGTTTCATGATGTCCATGATGATGGAGCCGCGCTCCAACGTGGCACGGGCGCTGAAGTTCATGCTGCACAGCGCAGGCGTTCACTCGCCCTTTCCAACGCCGCTGGCTAAAGCTTACGACGCGCCTTTTCCGGACCCGGGCTACAAGATGGGGCCGCGGGCCATGCCCAGCCAGGTACCCACCCTGCCAACGGCACCATCTCTCGAGCAGCAGGGCGAGGCGTGGAAGTTCTTTGAGGCATTCGAAAAACCGTTTCTCTGCGCGTTCGCTGACAACGACCCGGTGACCGGGGGTATGCAGCAGGAGTTCCTGAACCGCGTTCCAGGCACGAAGGGCTTACCACACACCACCATCAAGGGCGGTGGGCATTTTGTGCAGGAGCAAGCCCCTGAGCAGGTCTCGCGCGTGATCGTCGACCTGATCAGGTCAACCTGATCACGCGCGTCAAAGAAGCAGGTTTCGCAGCAGGTCCGTAACGATGTCCATGCACGTTTTCCTGCTCAACCGCTGATGAGACCGGAGGCGGTGCCACATTTCGAAGGAAGTGATCGCGTCCACGGCCTCCCGCTCTTCCGGCGACAGCGTGGCCAGCTCCGGCAGCCACGTGTCCAGCGCACTGCGCAGCTTACGCTGATTGCGGGCATAGTTTTTCGCCATGACCTGCGAGCGCCAGAGCTGGGCCTGCGTACTGAGCGCGACGTTCTTGAGCCGCTCATACGCATCGGCGCGATGCTGGACGGCAAAGCGTATGCGTTCGTCCAGCGAGCCACGCCGCTCGCCCAGCGCAAAGCGTGCTTCGTAAGCGGCGCGATTAGTTTCATCGAGCGTGGCGAAGAGCGATTCCATGTCCTCAAAGTGACGAAAGAACGTGCGCATGCCCACCCCGGCTTTCTCTGCTATCTGTTGCGCTGTGGGTACCAGCACGCCCTCACGAATCAGCGCCAGCGCAGCATCCAGAATCGCCGCGCGGCTGCGCTCGCTGCGCATGCGCCGACCATCAGATACGGTAGGCGTAGTCACTGACATCTTCAAAGAACCTCGCTGAGCGTGAGCGCGGGAACAGGCTATTGGCACACACCATGCCATTACATTCCGCCCTTGTCGAACGCCCGCCCATAGGTGACGCTGCAGCCATGCCAACCTGCTCGCCGATCCTGCCATGAAAATTCTCGTCCTCGATGAGTTTGCCGACCGCTACGCGGAACACCTGAGGCAAACGGCCCATGACATTGTCCAGGCGACGGCGCTGGCTGACGTCAGCGGCGAGTACGACGTGCTGCTGGCGCAGCCGGACCTGGCAGCCGACTATCTGCACGACGGGCGCCGTACAAAGTGGATTCAATCCACATGGGCAGGCGTGCGACCCATAACCGACGCACTGCCCGACCGGACCGTTCTGGTTACCGGAGTGAAAGACGTGTTCGGCCCGCAGATCACCGAGTACGTGTTTACCTACGTGCTGGAGGACGTGCGACAGCCCGCCGCATACCGCGACAACCAGCGCAGACGTGTCTGGCACCAGGCATTGCCGGAAACCGCAGCGGGACGCCACATGCTCGTTGTGGGCGCCGGGTCGATCGGCCGGCATGTTGCAAAGGTCGCCAGGGTGTTCGGCATGCGCGTCACCGGCGTTTCGCTTAGCGGCGCCACGCTGCCGGAGTTCGATCGGGTCGCGCCCGTTTCTGAGCTGGTCGCGGCGGTGACCGACGCCGACTACGTCGTGCTGGTGCTGCCCGATACCGCCGCCACGCACAGGCTGATCGACGCAGACGTTTTCTCGGCCATGCGCAGCCACCCGCTGCTGATCAACGTGGGACGGGGCAGCACTGTGGACGAGGCGGCTTTGCTGCGCGCGCTGGACGGGGGAACCGTACGGGGGGCGGTGCTGGATGTGTTCAGCACGGAACCGCTACCAGCAGAGCATCCCTTGTGGCGCACGCCGGGAGTGACCATAACGCCCCACGTGGCAGCCGTGAGCCATCCAGCCATGATTGCGAAGGTGTTTCTGCGGAACCTCGCCCGCCACGAAGCGGGCGAAGCGCTCGAGTTCACGATCGATCCGGCGCGGGGTTACTAGTCTGCGAAATCTTCTGCCAGGAGCTTTTTCAGCGCCTCAAAGTGCTGCATTGCATAGCTCGCGCCCGCATCGAACTCGGCGCGCGTTCTGCGCGCCAGGTTGTCACCGATCTCGTTGAGGGGCGCACCAGTCGACATCGCCTTCACCTGTACCTCACAGGCGCGCTCCAGGTAGTACAGGCGATCGAATGCTTCTGCGACCGTCGCACCCGTCACGACAACCCCGTGATTGGCCATGAACAGCACCCGGGCTTCGCCCATGCAGGCGGCGATGCGCACCCCCTCCTCCGGCGACTCGGCGAGTCCCCCGTACGAGTTGTCGTACGCGACATCGTCAAAAAACCGCAGACTGTTCTGATGCACGTACCGAAGTCGGCCGTCGCGCAGACAGGTGAGCGCGGTGGCCCACGGCATGTGAGTGTGCAAAACGCAGGCGGCATCGCCGCGCCGCGCGTGAATGGCGCCGTGGATGTGCAGCGCAGTTACTTCGGCCTCGTCGCCGGGATCTGCAGGATCAATGGTCAGAAGGTGCGACGCCTTGACGAGCGACCAGTGGATGCCATGGGGATTGAGCAGATAGCGACCGTCGTCGAGCTGCAGGCTGAAGTGGTTGCAGATGCCCTCGTTGAAGCCAAAACGTTCCGCAAGCCGCAACGCGGCCGCGAGGTCCTCTTTTGCGCGCTGCTCAGCTTTCACGGGCAAGGGCTTCCTCGTACGGGGTCATGTCCATGCCATACGCGCCGTAGCGCGCCTGCACCGCGTCGATGGTTTCCCGACACCAGTACGCATCGCCGGGGTGCGGAAACCCAAGCACCGCGCGTTGCTCGACCGTGCTTTGCGCAAGCAGCGTTTCCATGGTTCGACCGGGGCGATACATGCCCCAGGACCATCCCGGGTGCAGCACGTGCACCCAGCGGCTGTCTGCGCGCTTGAAGGTCAGGTTGTGCACCAGGCGCCGCGCGCCCGCGGTGACGGGTGTGCCCCGGTGCCAGGTGTCATGACGGTACAACAGCACGGAACCAGCGCGGTACCGTGCCCGTACCTCCCTGCCGTAGAGAGCACGCTCGCGAAACGCCGCAACCGCCGCATCCTGCCCGGCGAGGTATTCCTCGGCCACTTCGCGATTGTTGATGTAGTCGAAGCCGGCAACGCCTGGCGTCTGCACCATGGGCCATGTGTACGCCTCGTCCTCGGGTCCCGTGCGCGGCACCACCGCCGTTGCGCCCCCACACTCTTCAACATCGCTGAGAAAAATGATGATCTCCACCGCCTCGGGCCGAGACCACGGCGGCGGATGCACCAGCGTGTGATTGGGATAGTCCACATGCATGCGCTGGTCGTTGTTATCGCGACGCCGGCTGGTCTGTGCCCGACCGTATTTTGGCCAGAGATCGGATTGCGTCAGCAGCAGGTCGACCACCGGCACGCGGAGGAGTTGCGCCACGGCTTCGAGAAGCTTCGGGTGCAGCGTGATCTCATTGAACGAGCGGGACTCTGACGGGAAAACAAACCGCTGGTCGCTGCCGAACCCGGTCACCGCCGCAGCCGCGTCGGTGCCCGCAGCCGGGAAGGCTGTCTCTGCTTCTTCTCGCAACGTCCGCAGCAGCGCTGCGGGGAGCAGGTTGTCTACCAGGGTGAAGCCGCGCTCGCGCCACTCGCGTTGCTCCGCATCCCCGAGCTGTCCTGCCTCGGCCAGCACCCTTGGCTCGATCCACCGTATGCCGTCCATGCCCCGTTTCCCGCAATGGTTGCTGCTGCCTCTGCGTGGAAGTCTGCGTCACTCTCTCTCCGCCCGCTACCCGTATCTTGCCTCCGCAAAGGCCAGGATTGCGTCAACAAGCCCTTCTCCATCCGCTTCCCAGGGACTGCCTGGCCCGGTAAAGAGCAGCGAGCCTTCGCCGAACGACAGAAGCGCCAGGGTTTCCATGCGCGCAGCGGGGCTGCCCGCACGTGCCAGATGGTCTTCGAAACACGCAACTACCTTCGCAAAAATCTCGTCCAGCGAATCGCGCATCACCGGTTCGACCCGGGCCATGGCCCAGAGCTGCGGCCACAGCAGATCGGAACGCAGATTCTGCCCACCGGAATCCTGCAGGTACCAGCGCAGCAGGTCGCTCACCGACAACGCCGTCACCTCGCGCTCGAGCGTCTCGAGCGAGGTGGTGTATTCCGCGGACACGTAGCCCGCCAGCGCGCGCAGCAGCGCTTCCCAGGTCGGGAAGTGATATTGCAACGCCCCCAGCTTCAAACCGCTCGCGCGAGCCAGCTCTCTCATCGTGAGCTTGCCGTAACCTCTGGTAGCAATGAGCTCCAGGGCGGTCAGCAGGATCTGTTCTTTGCGATCGATTTTTGCGACAGCAACCATGGTGGTATTCCCGGAGATGCTTGACATGTCAGGTGACAGGCTAGAACATGTCGCCTGACATGTAAATCCATTGACCGTCGAGGACCACCAGATTACGCCTCGAGCCGGAGAGGAGAGCGCCCATGACCATCCCGCAGTTTCCCGCTGACGCACCCATGGCAGAGATCGCAGAGACGCTGGGCGAAGTCGGCTGCGTCGTGGTGACCGATGTCATGGACGCACCCTTGCGGGACGCCATCAGGCAGGAACTGGCGCCACACATGGCGCAGGCCCGTATCGTCGAAGACGATGACCCGGAGGAGTTTTATCCCGGGCACACACGTCGCATCTCAGCGCTGGTGGCACGCTCACCCAGCATCACAGACAACCTGGTCGCCCATCCCCTGAGCCGGCACGTTTACGACGCGCATCTGTCCGGCAACAGCGAGCACGGCTGCCAGCTGCACGTCTCCGCCGCTCTGGAAGTCGGGCCGGGGGCCCGGGAGCAGGTACTGCATCGCGAAGAAGACCCGTTTGATATTTTTCCCCTGCCCCGGCCGAACATCATCGTGGCCAGCATGTGGGCGGTATCGGATTTTCGCGCCGACAACGGTGCTACGTTGCTCGTGCCGGGCAGCCACAAATGGCCGGCCGATAGAAAAGCGCAACCGGACGAGATCGTGCGCGGCGAGATGCCGGCCGGGTCGGTGCTGTTCTGGATGGGCGGCCTGCTGCATGGGGCCGGAGAAAACTCGTCCAGCGACTGGCGCTACGGGGTCATCCTCACCTACTCCCTCGGCTGGGTGCGACAGGAAGAAAACCAGTACATGGACATACCGCGCGCCCGCATTGCGGAGCTGTCACCGGAAGTGCGCGACCTCGTCGGCTTCAAGATGTTCGGTGCCCTCGGTTTTTACGACCCCGGCATGGAGGCTTAGCTCGACAGCCCGGAAAGGAAGTCGCCAATGACTTCGCCCGCTTCCGCCAGGTGCGCCCGCCCATGCGGCCCCGTGTAGTAATGCGTCGCACCCTCCACCAGATGCAGGCGCTTTCGGTCGTGTGTCACCGCGTCAAAGAGCCGCGTCGTGTGACTGGGCGTGCAGGCGTCGTCCGCCGTGTTACCCACCACCAGCACCGGCACGCTGATCCGACTGCCTGACGCTATCGCATCGCAGCGCGCGTCGTCGTAGCTCCACTGACTGAGCCAGCTACGCAAGGTGCAGAACCTGGCCAACCCGACGGGGCCATCGTTGACCGTCTTCGGGTCGCCGAGGTAACAGGTGCCCGGTTCGCGATCGCTGGGTTCGATGCCGGGATCCAGCCACCGGGGATCCGCCATGGTGCCGTGGACCGTAAAGGCGAACTCGCCCCAGGGGTTTGCCGAGGCCCGCATCGCCGCCAGGCGCTCTTTGACCCAGCGGGTGATACGGCGATTGCGCGCCACCTGTGCCTCGGCAAAGGCCGCGAGGAAGTCGGCCGTGTACGGCGGCTGGTTCGGGTTGGCGGCGTCGTACAGGTTGAGGCTCACATCCCGCACCTCAGGTCTGGTTTCGTCGCTGATCGACGGGTCGATCCATTCTGTGAAAATCTGGTGCCGGCTGACGTGCGCAGCCAGCATCATCACCGCACTGGCCGCGGGCATGCGCGCCGCGTCCACCACATAGCTGTCGCCTGCGGCGGTGTCGCTGATACCCTCGCCCGCCTCCGCCAGCGCCTGGTACCACATGGACAGCGACCCGCCTCCGGACCAGCCGGCGAGCACAATGTTCGTGTAGCCGAGCCGGTCCCGCGCGTCGCAGATCGCTTCGCCGAGATCGCAGGCGACCTTTTCCATGATGAGCGCGTAGTCAGCGCCGCGGTAACGCGAATTGGCCCAGAGCACATGGTGCCCCGCGCGGGCCAGCTCGCGGACCATGGGCAGATACATGCCTCCACCGACAGGATGCATGAAGACAATCAATGTGTCGGAAGGTTTGTCGACGGGTCTTATGAGGTGGCAATCGAGGCCAACCACCGCGCCACCCCCACCGTAGACGTCACTGTAAGTTGCGTTCTCCTGAAAGCCCACGGCATAGGCGATGCGTTCGCAACCTCTGGGAGTTCCGGGGTGGCTCATGGTGCAATCCTCAGGTGTAACGTTTCACGAGCTGCCGGCCGAGGGCCATCATGTGCACCTGGTCCGGCCCGTCAGCCTGCCGGCACCATCGCGCGTAATTGAACGCTTCCGCCATGGGGTAGTCTGCAGTGAGCCCGCCGGCCCCATGAATCTGCATGCATCGGTCGATGACGTTCTGCGCCATGAGGGGCACGGTGATCTTCGAAGCAGCAATCAGATCCCGTGCATCTTTCGCGCCCACCTCGTCGATGCGTCGTGCAGTTTTCAGCGTCAACAGCCGCGCCTGCTCAATTTCGCTCCAGGATTTTGCAATGTCCTCGAGCACCGACTGATGTTCCGAGAGCTTTCGACCGAAGGTTTCGCGCGACACAGAACGGCGACAGGCGTACTCCACAGCACGCTGCGCCGAGCCGATCAGCCGCATGCAGTGATGAATGCGTCCGGGACCGAGGCGGCCCTGGGCAATTTCGAAGCCGCGGCCTTCTCCCAGCAGAATGTTCTCCTTGGGCACCCGCACGTCGTTGAAGTGCACCTCGGCGTGCCCCAGCGGCGCATCGTCATAGCCCAGCGTCGTCAGCGGGCGAACCACTTCCAGCCCCGGCGTATCGCGCGGCACCAGCACCTGACTCTGCTGCAGGTGCCGGTTGTCGTTGTCCGGGTCCGATTTGCCCATCACGATGAAAATCTTCGTGCGTTCGTAGGGGGCGTTGGTGATGAACCACTTGCGGCCGTTGATGACGTAGTCGTCACCATCACGGACGATGCTGGTGCGCACGTTGGTGGCATCGCTCGACGCAACGTCCGGTTCGGTCATCGCATAGCTGGAGCGGATCTCACCGTTCAGCAGTGGTGTCAGCCAGCGCTCTTTCTGCGCTTCGGTGGCATATTTCAGAAACACTTCCATGTTGCCCGTATCCGGCGCATTGCAGTTGAACACTTCGGGGCTCCACAGCACCCGGCCCATGGTCTCCGCCAGCGGACAGTACTGCTCGTTGGTAAGCCCGCCGTGATCTGCGGGCAGCCACAGGTTCCAGAGCCCTTCGTCGCGGGCTTTCTGCTTGAGCTCCTCCATGAGCGGCACGGTGGAGAAGCGATCCTCGAGACCGTCGAGCTGGGCGGCGTACGCCTCTTCGTTAGGATAGATATGCGAATCCATGAACGCGGCGAGCCGCTCTTGAAGGACCTGGGATTCATCCGCCGTTGCCATCGTATCTCCGTGGTTTTCGTTCAGTGACGCACAGCTTACCTGATCGCACCATCAGGGCATCGCAGCTAGCGCGCGCTGGAGGTCAAAGCGTCAGCCTGGCAGGTGACAGTGCCGTAGCAGTTGTTGACCATATCCCCGGTTGCGCGGATCTCACACCGCGGCCGGGATATGTGACTCGCCCCCAGCTCAGCGGCTTTGAGCTTCACCTGATCGACGGCGCGACGCTCTGCACGCGGATGGGTCACATCGCGCGACCCGGCTGCGTACGTACCTTTGTCGCAATACAGCCCGGTGACCGTGCCCAGGCGTTCAAGCTCCTGCGCGTTTTCCGCCACACGCATGGCCACGAAACGCTCCAGCGTCGCCGTATCGGCTGCATAGAAATTCCGCACGGCCACAGACGTTGTGCACCCTGCGACCATGACACAGAGCACCGCTGGCAGGCATCGACAGGCGCTCACCGGGCGCATGGTGTTCTCATCGTCGCAAAATACGCCCAGGGGACCGGCGTTTGCGGATGTTCTTCGAGGGTTTCGTTGTGCCAGATCCGGTCGAAGTTCGAGCGGTAGCTCATCCACTCGCCCACACGGCGTTCGCCGGCGATCTGATAAACCGGCCGTACCGACCAGGAAAGTGTGGCGCACTCATCGAGGGTCTCGGTCACCGTGTGGCGGGGATCGGTGAGGCCCTGCACCTCGTACACGAGGCGGGCGTCATCGTACAGCCGCAGCTCCCAGGTAGCTGGCCCCACCTCCCCAAGGCCTTCGTATCCATCGCCACCAAGCAGAAACAGCTCCCAAGCAAGCTGCGGCTTGTCCGTTGCCACCCTGCCGTTCCAGCGCCCCCGGTACGCCGCCGTTTCTTTGGGTCGAAGCACATGGCGCAACAAGACCGTCTCGAACAGCGCCGCTGTCAGTTCCCGCCCGAGGTAGCGTCGAGCCCGGTCGGCGTAGCCGGCCCAGGCGGCGTTGTCGTCGGCCGTCCAGTCTTTGAGGGTATCTCGTTCAACGTACTCCAGGGCCACCGAGTACAGAACGCTGCGGTCTGCGACATCTCGCACCGTGGCACGGCCCCGCGTTGCGACGCTGGCGACAGCATCCCGGGTCTCGATGGTGATGCCGGGCACCTGTATTTCCACCACGACATCGGCCTTGTCGCTGGCTACGCGCCGGTGAGGGTCTTTCTCGATGTGCGTTTCAAGGTCCGCAAGCAGATCCGCCACGATCCAATCGCCTTCGGAGTCTGCCGCCAGGTCCCCGGCCATATCCTCGCGAAACTCGGCCAGCGCCTGCTCGACTTTTGCGGCGGCCGCGCCAGCGATGGACCCCGCAACCATCGCCACGGGCAGCACAAAGGGCACGAACAGAAGCGTTCGCGGGTCCTGGCCAAGCATCTCACCGGTTACCCGAGCACCCGCAGCAGCCCCGGCGCCGGCCCCTTCCCCGACGGTAGGTACGGTTTGTCCATATTCACCGGTCAACTGCAGCAGGGGCGATGTCGTATCGGCAACCAGCAAAATCGACCGGGCCCGCGCGCGTAACGCTTCGCTCATGTGCTCAACCGACCTGTCGTAACGAACCGACTCGTGTTGTCCCATGAAAAAGAAGTTGCTGCTGCACCCTGCCGCAACGAACGGCACCCACAGAACTGGAAACAAGCGTCGCCACGGCACCATGACAGTGTTTGAACGCCCGCGCGCTTCAGAGCGGCTGAACGCGCTCCGGATGACCGGACCATCGCCAGGCCATGGACGGCCGTGACAACCCCATCATGACGCCACCGAGGGCCGGTGGATGCAGCCACATCTGATCCGCTGCCGCCGTCGTGGCGCGGGTTTCGGGCCTCTCGATGGTTATGCCACCCCCCACTTCCGCGGCGCGTGCCTCGAGGGCCGTCATGCCCGGGGTTTCGGCAAAACACATGTAGTAACACGCCCCTTCCCGACCGAAAAAGCGCCCCATCGTTTTCTCCCGGTCGTACGGGTGAATGATCTCGAAGCGGTGCAGCGCGTCATCGGCAAACAGCGTCAAGACGCCTTCGTAGCCAAAGGTCTCAGAGGCGATGGGTTGAAACACATCCTCGGCCAGGCCGAACGCATCGGCGAATCGTGCCACCCTGGCGGCCACATCGTCCGCCAGCAGCGTGACCTCATAGAGATAGTCGATCAAACCCACCGATTGCCGCTCCTGCCAGGGACTCACGACCATCGGCGCAGCAACCCCCAGCACGGGCGCAAGGTCGAAAAAGACCTGGTCTCCCTCAGCAACCACCTGCACGCCTCGCGCCTGCAGGCGTTGCGCCAGGCCCGCAACATCCACACAGGAAGCGCCGGCTGCATAAAGGTGCGGCCGCTTGCGTCGCGCCAGGGCCTCCTCGATGGGGCCCGCACCGTCAGGTTCCAGAAACTCAACCACGCCGCGCCCCACGCGACAGGTGGTTCGCTTTGCAGCCAGCGCGGCCACCCGGTCAGTCCCTGCCGGTTCCGCCTCCAGCGATCGCACCCACATGGCGGCCGTTTCCGCGGCGTGAGCGGTGGCGATCTGGACACGATCGATGGTTTTTAACATGCGGATTTCCACTATGTTGAGCGTCGCGGGCCCTTTTACAATGACGTACACCTGACAGAAAAGCGAGGGGTCGCTCCATGGCCGAAGCCTACGAATTCCATGACGAGGACGTGATAGCGCCGGACGTATACGGTCGCGCCGGTCATCCGCACGACGCCTTCTCATGGCTGCGCAGCAACGATCCGCTGCGCAAGGTTGCCCCGGCCAACTTCCGCCCCTTCTGGGCTGTCACCAAGCATGCGGACATCATCGAGATTGAGAAAAATCCGCAGGTTTTCGCCAGCGAACCACGGCCCATTCTGATTCCCGAGCAGACCCAGCCGGAGCTGCGCGAAGAGCTGCTGGTGGAGATTTTCAACCGGCTCAAAGACCGCCCCAAGCTGCTGGAGGTGCTGGCCACCGCGGGCGAGCAGGGTTTGATCCGATCGCTCGTGCAGATGGACCCGCCCGACCACACGGCGTATCGCGCCCTGGTGCAACCCTGGTTCAAACCCAGCAACATCAAAGCACTGGAAGATCGCTTGAACGTGATCACCCGAGGCATCATCGACGACATGATGGGCGACGGCGGCGAACGGACCCTCGACTTCGTTCAGGACGTGGCGGTGTGGCCACCGCTGAAGCTCATCGTGGAACTGCTGGGGGTGCCGGAGCAGGACGAACCGCTGATTCTGAAACTCACCAACGAGCTCTTTGCCGGCGAAGACCCGGAAATGATGCGGGCCGGTGACGATCCGCTGTCGGGCATCGATACGGTGAAGTCGCTCTACGACTATTTCACAGAGCTGACGGAGGACCGTCGCGCCAGGCCCCGGGAAGATCTCGCCTCGTACATTGCCAACGGAAAACTCGACGGGGAGTATCTGCCATACAAGGAACTGATTTCCTACTACATCATCGTCGCCACCGCCGGCCACGAGACCACACGCACGTCGATTTCCGGCGGCATGCACGCGCTGCTGCGCAATCCGGATCAGTTTCAGCTCTTGAAAGACAACATCGACGACGACGAGGCGGTGAAGCTGGCCGTGGAAGAGATGATCCGCTGGACCACGGCCGTCAATCAGTTCTGCCGCACCGCCACGCAGGACTACGAGCTGCGCGGCAGGACCATCAGAAAAGGCGACAATCTCGGGTTGTTTTACGCCTCAGCCAATTTCGACGAAGAGGTGTTCGACGAACCGTTCCGCTTCGACGTGACGCGCAAACCAAATCGTCACCTGGCGTTCGGTACCGGTCCGCATCAGTGTCTGGGTCTGCTGCTCGCCCGCATGCAGATGCGGATCTTCTTCGCGCAGCTGGTGCCGCGCATCGAAGCGATGACCCTGGAAGGTGACGGTGAGTATCTGCGGGCGAGCTTCGTACATGGTTTCAAGCATCTTCCCGTGCGCTTCCGCTTGAAGCCGGACGCATGACAGGCGGCTGCGTACACAATTGACAGGCACGGGCTTCGTTTCAATACTGGCCAGCCCAGCATCGCCAGGGATCAACCATGACAAGCGCAGCTAACTCCTTGTCGGCGGCCGAACACCGCGAGCGTCTGGCGCCTTACATCGATGCCGGCATCAAGCGGGCCGCGAGTCTCGGCAACCGTGGCCCCGCCGAATTCGGTGCGGACGGCAAACTGGCGCCGCACATCCTGGAAGCGTACTGGCGCACCGGCTTCTACGTGTTCGAAGGTCTCGTGGCAGGCGAGGAAATCGAACTGCTGCGAGCCGACATGCAAGCGTTGCTGGAACGTGCCCCCATCGACAACGGCGCAACCACTGACCGACAGGGCAGACCCGCGTTCGGCCAGGAGTTTGCGCGACCGGTCTACTCACTCATACGTCCGCTATCGGACCCCTGGGGCGGCACGGAGCTGCTGAACGGACGGCATCCTACCCGGATGTCGCAACCCACGCCGGACCAGGCCTGCCCCGAGAAAGTGGTGTTTCTCATGAGCGGCATGTGTCAGATCATGGATTCGGGCCTGCGCCTGTACGGCCATCCAAAGCTGCTTGCCATAGCCGCTTCCATCAACGGCGACGACTTCGTGCCGTACAACGATGCCATCTTCGTGAAACAGCCGGGTATCGGCGGATCGGTATCCTGGCACCAGGACGGCGTCACCCATTGGGATTCGCCCGAGTGGGACGAGGGCATTCACGGCTTCAATTTCCAGGTGCAGCTTTACGACACGTCGGCCAACAGTTGTCTGTGGGTTATGCCCGAAACCCACAAACAGGGCCGGCTGGACATCAAACAGCTCGTTGCGGACAACGGCTCCGAGCACCTGCCCCGGGCGGTACCTCTGCACGCCAGCGCCGGCGATGTCACCATCGTCAACCGCCAGGCCCTGCACTGTTCGTTCGCTAACACATCACCGGATCAGCGCATCTCCCTGACGTTCGGCTTCCACCGGCGCAGGTCGGTGCTGGGCGCCCGCGGCGCGCTCAGCGAAACTGACGACGTCCGCTACGACGAAAAACGCATCGACGAACGTTCTCAGGTGATCAGCGTAGCCATCGACGCACGCGCGCGCTTCTACCCTGACGAGGCTGGGTTTGTTTACCAGCCCATGCAGGGACGCGAAGACGAGCTCCGCTACACGCCGGAAAACTGGGAGACCATCGTGCGCGACTACAATCTGAAAGATCTTTCGATTTGAGTTGCGCGTTCAGCCTGCTTCGCTGCGCACATCGAGGGCGAGCCAGCTTTCCCGGCACGCAGCGTCTCCCGCGCACATGGGCTGGCCAAGCGCTTCCATCGCCCTGATCCAGATCGTCAGCAGCTGCCGTCGTTCGGACACCAGAAAGCGGTCGGCCTCCTGCAACCCCCTCAACGCGGTCAGCACATCAAGGTAGTTCTGATCCCCAAGGGTGTAACGGTTGCGCGCGGCATCGAGGGCCTGGCGGGCATGGCCCCGCCGTGTCGTCAGGGTGGCTATCACCTTCTGCTGTTGCTCGAACTCCCACTTCAGCGAGCTGACCTCCTGCAGCGCCGACAACCACTGCGCCAGATAATGCTGCCGCGCTTCTTCCAGCGCATGCCGCGCGCGCGCTTGCAGCCCGCGCAGGCGCCCGCCCGTGAAGAGCGGCACGGCGAGATCTATGCCGTGCCCCACCCACTCGCTGCTGAGGGCTTTGCCGGCAGCAGACGTCCAGCTGGCTGTAACCTGCAACGCCGGCAGGCGCTCGACAAAGCGAAGTCCAACGTCTGCCGCAGCCTGTCGCAGGCGCGCATAGCTGGCGCGAACGTCGGCGCGGTGCCGGATGAGTTCTTCCGGCGTGCCGAAGCCGATGTCCCCGGGCGCGTCAGGCACTGCCACCCGCATGACGCGGTCCATCGTGTCCGGAGGTTCGCCCAGCAGCACGTCGAGGGACTTCTCCAGCAACGCCTGCCTGGTATCGCTGACGAGCTGCAACTGCACCAGCACCGCGGTTTGCTCGCGCTGCTGGTACAGCTCGTTGGCCGGCGCCTGGCCCAGCCTGAAGCGCGCCTCAATCAACGTCTCCAGGTCTCTGCTGACCCGTACCTGCGCCGCCAGCAGGGAGCTCTGAGTTCTCTGCTCCACCACCTGGTAGTAGGTTTCCGCGATGGAAGAGCTCAGGGCCAGCGCAACCGCCTGATGCTCGAACCAGCGCTGCTCGCGAAACTGGCGCGCCCGCTCGATCTCGAGGCGGCGTTTCCCCCATAGCCCCGCATCCCAGCGCAGATCCAGGCCAGCAAGGTCCGATCGTGTGTCCGGGTCAGAGCCGGAGAAATCCCGTACTTCTCTGGACCCGATCGCCTGCATCATCGGCCAGCGTGCAGATCGGGCAACGGTGAGATCCGCCTCAGCTTGAGCCAGGCGGGCAAGCGCAATGCGCGGGGACGGACTGCCTGCCAGGCCGGCTGCGATCAGTTCCCCAAGCACGTCATCGTGCAACTGCGTCCACCAGGCACCTGTCTCCCGTCTTGGGACGTCCCCGAAAGCGGCTGCATTCATGGCGCGAACGGGTTCGGGAAGCGTTTGCACAGGCGGTGCGCTGACGCAGCCCGCGAGGGCGGCCACAAGTGGTATCCAGCAAAGCACACCGCGGGGCTTCAAAGGGCCGGCTCCCTCAGAGTCGATGCCGGCGCGAGATCTTCGCGACGGTCCTCGCGGCGCCCGCGCGGTTCCAGCGCCACGATGATGCAGGGCAGCAGAACGAGAATCACGGGTATTGAGAACAGCATGCCGAAACCAACGGATATGGCGACCGGACGCAGCGCGGCGGCCTGTATGGAAGCACTGAAGATGAGGGGCGCCAATCCCACCAGCGTCGTCACACTGGACAAAACGATCGGGCGGAAGCGATCCCGCACGGCATGGATCATCGCATCCTCGGCACTCTCACCTTCCCGACGTGCTTCAACGTAGCGCAGGTGCAGCAGCAAACCGGCGTTGATGACCAGCCCGCCCAGTGCCAGCACCCCCAGAAACGTTGCCGCGCTCAAGCCCACGCCCAGCACGAGATGCCCGAGCAGGGCACCGGTTGCGCTCAGAGGAATGGCTGCCAGCAGCACGGCACCATGGCGCATGCTGCGCGCGTACCCGCCGATGAGCACAAATATGGCCACCAGCACTGCCACGGTTGCAAGCATCAACCCGGCGGCGGTTTCGGCATCCTCGTCCGTGTCGATGGCCTCGTCCCAGGTCGTGAGTCCCGGAAACTCCACCTCCAGCTGCGGTAACAGGGTGTCGCTCACCAGCTCTTCGATGAGTCCCTTGGACGCAACGCGTTGATCCACCGTTGCTTCCACCCGCTCGATACGCTGGCCGTCGATGCGTCGAAGCTGCACAGCGCCCCGTTCCCAGCGAATGGTGGCGATGTCGCCCAGAGCGACCTGCCGGCCTTCGCTGGAGGTGAGGACAAGGCCGTTCAGATCCGGAAGCACGCCGGATGTCGTCAGATCTCCGCGGATCATGACGCGAATCTCGTCGCTACCACGGGTGAGCCGCGTCGCCTCCAGACCATCCAGCTGCGCGCGCAACCGGCTCGAAATTTCCGACTCGTCGAAGCCGAGCGCCCGCCCCGCAGCCGTCAGCTCAAAGCGAACCTCGGACCGGAACGCGTTACCACTGTAGGAGATCTGACCCACACCCACGATTTCCCGCAGCTGGCGCACGAGGTGCTCGGCAGCCTCCCGGCTCACCTGCGGATCGGCGTGGGCCAGCTCGATGGCGAGATCGCGACCGTCTCCCGGGCCCGTCAGGTAATCAACCGCAAGCTGCGTAAGCTCCACAGGTTGTCCGATGCCGTCCCGCCAGAGCTCGGCAAAGTCTCCGGCCGTGAAGGTCCTGCGAGCCGATTCCACCAGGGTGAACGTCACTGCGCCCTGGTGACTGACCGGGGCGCCCATTTCCATGTGCACACCTTCTATGTCCGCCTCGCTGCCAAGGGCGGCAAGCGCCTCAAAGCCCAGCCGTTCGATAGCTGCCGCCATATCGTCCACCTGCCGGTCGGACGCGCCGGGATTCAGGGCAAAAATGGCGGAAACCTGCTGACTTTCGAAGCCGGGCTGCAGCGACACCGGCACGCGCCCGCTCATGACCCAACTGACAATCGCTGCCGCAATGACGAGGCCGGTGGCGATCACGAGCCCGCGGTTGGCCAGACATGCAGCGACCCAGGGCACGAAGTGCCGTTCACGGGCGCGCTCAAAGAGGACCTGCACCCGGCCCCTGCTGACGGCTGCGGATCGCTGCCGGCCATGCGCAAGGTGCGCCGGCAGAATCCAGAGCGCCTCGACTAACGAGATAGCGAACACGCAGATCGTCACCACCGGGATCGCCAGCAGAAAAAGTCCAAGCTCCCCGGGCATGAAGAAGATAGGCGCAAAGGCAATCATGTTGGTGAGGATGGCGAGCGTGATGGCGCCGCTGAAACGGGTGACGGTGTCCGCCGCCGCATCAATAGGCGTCTGACCCGACTGAATGCCGGAATAGATAGCTTCACCAATCACCACGGCGTCATCCACGACGACACCAATAACAATGACAAAGGCAAAGATAGAGACAAAATTGATCGTAAACGGCGTCAGCGCAAACACCGCCACGCCACCCAGCATGGCAACCGGCAGACCAACTGCCACCCAGAAGGCCACCCGCGCCTCCAGCACCAGAAAGAGCAGCACCAGCACCATGCCCAGCCCCATGAGCGCACTGTCGGCAAGGATTCCCACACGATCCGCATAGCTTCTGGCATCGTCGTCGAACACCACATAACCACCGTCGGGCAGCTCCGCGTCGATCTCCGCAAGCAGCTCCCGCACGGTCCCGGAGACGGCACCGGGTGTGGCATCACCCGATCCGTAGATGGTCATCAGCACGCCAAGGGAGCCGTTGATGCGATAGCGCTTGCCGTGCGGGCGAAAGCCGTCTTCCACCGTTGCAACCTCCGCCAGCGTCAGCGGCACGCCGGAAGGGGATTCAACGATGGCCACCTCACCGAAGTCGTGGGCAAACCGTCGATCGAGACCGGTCGCGAGACCGTATTCCCCGGTCTCGCTGCGAATGGCTCCCCCGGACAGCTCGAACGATGCCCGGCGGATACGTTCGCCAACCTCGGTCAGCGATACCCCGAACAATCTCGTGCGTTCCGGCGAAACCCGTACCGTAATCTCCGGCTCCCCCGCCCCCTCCACATTCACCTGGCCAACCGCCGGCAGAGCCAGCAACCGTTCGCGAGCCACCTGGGCAAACGCGTGCACATCCGCTTGCGACTCGAAGCCGTAAAAGCCGATATCCATTTCTCCGCCGTCTTCCCTCACCTGAATGATGGTTGGCGGATCGAGATCTGCGGGCAGCGTGTTCAGGCCGTCGATGGCGCTGCGGATTTCGTCCAGTGTCCGCTGCGCGTCGGCGCCGTCGTCCAGCATCACGAAGATATCCGTGCCCCCGGCGCGCACTTCGCTCACAACCATGTGAATGTCGCGCAGCGTGTTGATGCTCTGTTCCATAGGCTGGACAACCTGCACCTCCACTTCCGAGGCCGTTGCCCCGCGGTACTCCGCGCGAATCTCGATCGTGTCCAGAATCGCGTTGGGAAATACTTCCTGGCGCATGTTCAGCACCGCCACCACACCACCAGCGAGGAACACCCACATGAGCAGATTTGCTGCGGTGGGGTTGTGCAGGAACCAGTGGGCTATGGAGCCGCGTCCGTCCACGGACACCTCAGACCCCCGCGGCATCGACGTCAGCGCCATCGAAGAGCCCGATGGGCCGCTCGAGGATGAGCGTGTCGCCGGCATGGAAGTTGTCTTCCACCGAGACCGTAGCGCCCGAACTCCCGACAGGGTGAACCCGGTGGCGTCTCGCCTGCCCGTCCCGATATACCCAGATCAGATTGCCGCTGACAATGAGATCAGCCGGTATGCGCGCAACAGCCTGCTGCTGCGCAGTGACTACCGTCGCTTCGAGATGCATCCCAAAAGCCCAGCCGTCATGTGCGAGCGGGTCATCGATGCGTACGCGAACGGTGGCAAGGCGGGTGTCCTCGGTGAGATTCCTCACAATGCCTTCCAACCGCCCGACAACCGGCGGCATGCTGTCATCGTGCACCGGTTTGAGTTCCACGCGCTCCACGCCGGCGTCGAGCGCGCGCACGGTTCTGGCGGGCACCTGCAGCTCAACCACGGCAAAATCAAGCGGAAACAGCGTCGCCGTGACCTCCCCCACCGACAGCACCTGCCCGGCCACGGCATTGGCCCGCACGACGCTCGCCGGCCACGGTGCATGCACCGCCGTGCGCTCAAGGGCTAACCTGGCGCGATCCAGCTCTGCCCGGAACGCTTTGCGCAACGCGATGGCTTCCGCCCGTTGCGGCTCCCTGAGTGCCAGCGGACTCGCCGGCGTGCTTTCGGCTTGACTCTCCTGCCACGCCGACCATTCGAGGCGGGCAATTTCGGAACGGCCCTCTTCGAGGTCTATGTTCGCCTGGGCCTGGGCGTAGCGCGCTTCCGCGCTGGCCACCGCAATGGCGTAATCGCGCTCATCAATTCGCAGCAGCGGATCTCCTTCAGCCACCTGTCTCCCTGCCAGGAGCTTGTCGCTGACCCAGGTGATTTCACCAGGAACCTGGCTTGTCAGCTGCAGCGACTGCCGCGGCGTGAGCACACCGAACGCGGTGACCGTGCTGGTCACTTGTGCGCGTTCGAGCTCACCGACAGTGACGAGGGGCTTGCCCGGCGGCACGCTCGCCTCCAGGGGCTCGGGACCCGTGAGCAGAATGAGGCTGCACAGGGCAGCGCCGCCAAAGACAGTCGCCAGGACGTTCACTCGAGACCGATGCATAGCCGAACTCCGTCAGCGCCGCTTTGCCAAAGAAGGCCTACGTTAGGCCGGAGGAGGTAAACGTCGGGTTAACGCGGAGCGAAGTGAACCACCGATTGTCTGCCGTCGGCTGTCTCTGTGGTGTCACAGCGCCACCCGAAACGACCGCAGATGAGAGCGACCAGCTCCAGACCGAGGCCGAAGCCGTCATGGTCGTCGGGCCGGGAGGTGTGCTGCCCGGCGTCCTGCGGCGCCGTCGAGTTTTCGACGAACACCTGGTTTGTGCTGACAGCAATGCGCACATCGCCATCCACTGTGTACTGAAACGCGTTGCGTACCAGATTCGACAACACGATGCGCACCGCTGCCGCCGGCGCGTGCACCGACACGTCCCTGCCGTCCACCTGCAACGCGACCGGACGGTCGTCGAGCAGGTAGCGGTAGTTTTCCACGATACCATCAAGCTCCGCACGCAGATCGATCTGCTCCGCCCGGGGCAGGTTGTCAGACTGGCGGTTGATCCATAACAGGGTCTCAATCAGTAACTGCACATCGTCCAGCGCCCGATACTGCCGCACCAGCGCAGCCTGCTCCGCCGCGCTGCGCTCCGGCCGGCTCGTGAGCCGGTCGATGAGCTCCACGTTGGCCGCAAGAATGGCTATGGGCGTGCGCAGCTCGTGGCTCGCGTGACGGAGAAACAGCTTCTCTTTGTTTACACCTTCCCGCACGCGTTCGAAGGCGAACTGCAGGCGTTCGGCCACAGCATGAAGCTCGCGGAAACGCAGCTCGGGAAGCGTGGCGTCGCCGGGCTCTGAGCTCAGCGCCGAGCTCCACCGTTCCAGCCTGCGCAACGGCGCATCGATGCTCCTCACACCCAGAAACGACACGAACATGAACAGGATGACAAACGCGCTGCCGATCACGAAGGCAACCCGGTCCGTCAGCTCGAGCTCGTCGTAGATGGCGTCGCTGCCCACGACCCCGTGCACCAGATACAGCCAGTCATCGCCGCCCAGCTGGTACGGAAAGAGAAACACCAGATCGCAGTGAACATCCGGGCAGAGATCGCCGGTGTCGACGGCGACGAAATCGTCATCGTCGTCGAAGTTGAGGTTTACGTATCGCAGAAGCCTGCCGTGCTCTATCCGGTCGACGCGAAACAAGCCCCGCAGCGCAACAGGCACATCGGCGAGGTTGCGGTATCCAACCAGACTCTGATCCACAGGCAGCGTCGGCACCGCGCCTCGCGCCACACCGTCCGCGTAGTTTGCAGCGGTTTGGTCCAGAAAAGACTCCGTTCTCAGGTTGATGCCCAGTTGCAGGTAGTAGTCCAGCAGCTCCGTATAGGCAACAACCATCACCATGGCGCAGCCGGCAAACCAGCCGAGCAGATACCAGCGCAGCCGCGGCAACCGACGACCCGCTGCGCGCTCACTCATCGGGGCCTCGAAGCGCGACGCCATGGGCAGCCACAGTATGAATCAGCTTGGTGGCGAAGGGTTTGTCGACCTGCTGACGCAGCCGGTACAGATGCACTTTCAGCACGTTGGAGTCGGGGAAATCAGAATCTTCCCAGATCGCGTTTTCCATCTTCGCGCGACTGACGACGTCCGGGGACGCCCGCATCAGAAGCTCGAGAAGCTTCCAGCCCGTGGGCGTGAGATTGAGTGTACGGCCTTCGCGGCGGGCTGTTTTCGAAGCGAGATCCAGCACCAGCGATCCAACTTCCAGGCGCCGTACCTGCGTACTTCTGCGCTTGGCCAGGGCCCGCACCCGGGCCACAAGCTCACTCAGCTCGAACGGTTTGATCAGATAGTCGTCCGTTCCCGCGTCAAAGCCGGCGAGCTTGTCCTGCAGCGTATCGCGAGCGGTCAGCATCAACACCGGCACGTCCACACCCTCGTTGCGCAGCGCCTCACAGACTTCCAGACCGCTCATACGCGGCAGGTTGATGTCGAGCAGAATTGCTTCGTAGTCGTTGGCCAGCGCCAGTTCCAGACCCTGGGAACCGGTGCCTGCATAGTCACAGTCGATGCCCTCCAGCTCAAAGAAGGACATCACCGTTTCCGCCAGCGAAAGATTGTCCTCAATCAGCAATGTCTGAATTTTCGCCATGAGATGGCGGCTCTCTTCACCCACTGTTTACCGTCAGTCTGCTAAATTCACCGGCCAGTAACCAGTCTGCCCTGCGCAAGAAGATGATCACGCTGAGCAACATCGCCATGAGCTACCCCGTCGAACAGTCGCGGTTGTCCGTGCTGCGGGACGTCAACCTCCACATTGCAGCGGGAGAAAGCGTGGCCGTGATCGGCCCCTCCGGCTCGGGGAAAACGACCCTGCTGCTGCTGCTCGCCGGGCTCGACCATCCCGATGCGGGTTTCATCGAAATCGAAGGCACCCGCCTCGACGCGCTCTCGCCGGACGAGCTGGCGGATCTGCGGCGCGACCGCCTGGGCATCGTGTTTCAGTCCTTCCATCTCATTCCCAGCCTCACCGCCATGGGCAACGTAACCCTGCCGCTGGAGATCGCCGGAGATCCACAGGCGGAAACGAAAGCGAAAGCTATTCTCGAGCGTGTTGGCCTCAGCCACCGGGAAACCCACTATCCCACACAGCTGTCGGGGGGAGAGCAGCAACGGGTGGCTATCGCCCGCGCCCTGGTGCACTCACCGCCACTGATTCTCGCCGACGAGCCCACCGGCAATCTCGACAAGACCACCGGTGCCGCCATCAGCGACATGCTGTTCGAGCTGCACGACAACCTGGGCAGCACCCTGGTGATCGTGACTCACGACGAGACCCTGGCGGCCCGCTGCGACCGGCAGTTGCGGCTGGACAACGCAGCGCTGGTGGAAAGGCAGGCCCGTGCCATTTCTGCTTAAGCTCGCCTGGCGGGATCTACGCGGCAGCGGTCAATCGCTGTGGGTGTTGTGCGCCTGCCTGGTGCTGGGCGTCACCCTCGTTGCCGCCACCGGGGGACTCTACCAGCAGATACGCCAGGGGCTGCAGGCTGACAGCCGTAAGCTCGCCGGGGGAGACCTGCAGGTGGACGCCCGGGCGCGCCTGCCCGCGGAAGCCCTTCGCTGGATGACCACGCACGGTGACGTGTCGTTGCTGATAGAGCTGGACACCATGATGACCACGGCGTCCGGGGACGTGCAGCTCGTGGAGCTGCAGAGCGTTGACGAACACTATCCACTGTATGGTGAGCTCACCCTCGATCCGCCACAGCGGCTCACAGACGTCACGCGGAAAGTCGAAAACCGTTTCGGCATTGCCATCGATCCGGTGCTGGCAGACCGGTTGTCGATTGGCGTTGGCGACCTGGTGGACCTGGGTGATCTCACCCTCGAAGTCCGCGCGATCATCACCGAGCAGCCGGATCGCAGTCTCAGCGCAAACTGGCGCGGCAGCCCTGTGATGATCTCGGAGGACGCCCTCAGCGCCACGGGCCTGGTACAGCCGGCGAGCAGAGTGGACTATGAGTATCGCGTGAAGACCGCGCAGGATCCCGACGCCTGGCAGAGCGCGCTGTTTGCCGCCTTTCCGGACAGCAACTGGGAGGTGAGCACCTTCCTGGATCGCAGTGATCGCATCGGCGAACGCCTTGCGCAGGCCGGCTCAGCGCTTCTGATCATCGGTTTCGCCACCTTGTTTGTGGGAGGCCTCGGCGTATACAACAGCGTACAGGCTTATCTTCAGGGCAAGCTGGGCACCATCGCTACGCTGCGTTCCGTGGGCTTGCGGGATCGATCGCTGGCAACCGTTTACCTGCTGCAGGTGCTGATCATGAGCGGCCTGGCCTGCCTGGTGGGGGCGATGCTTGGTTTAGCGCTCTCCTTTGCCGCCGCCATGTTTGCGGCCACGCAGATCCAGATCGACACGGTGTTGAGCAATGCCCTGCTGCCCAGCGCGCTGGCCGCGATGTTCGGGCTGTTGTCAGCCATGACCTTTGCCGCCCCCGCCATTGGCCGGGCGCTGTCCGTCGATCCAGCGGTGCTGTTTCGCAGCCTCGACGGCGTGCAGACCGACACGCCCCGCCCGTGGTGGCTGGCCACCCTGGCAGGCGCCACGCTCGTGGTGGTGCTGGTGCTGGGGGTGCTGCCGGATCCCATCTTTGCGCTGTCTTTCGTGGGTACCGTGCTGGGTCTGTTGCTCCTGCTCGAAGGCATTGTGCGGGTGCTTCGACGCTTGGCATTGAAAATGGACGGCCGGGCTCCGACGCGACGGTACTTTGCACTGCACCTGGCGCTGGCAAACCTGCATCGCAACGGTTCTGCACTGAGGATGTCGCTTCTTACGCTGGGCTCAGCGCTGACGCTGCTGGTGGCGTGCACGGTACTGATCTCCGCGTTGCTGGAAACCATCGCCGAAACAATTCCGGAAGAGTCGCCGGATCTGGTGCTGTACGACGTGGCGCCCTACCAGCAGGCGGAGGTAACACGTGTCCTGGAGACCCATGGCGCGCATCGGGTGGACATGGCGCCTCTGGTGCAGGGCCGCCTCGCCGCCATCAACGGCGTGACCCCCGACACCGACAGCAGCCTCGATGCGCAGCGCGAAGCCCGGGACGAGCACAAGCTCACCTACAGGGCGGGCAATATCGACGGCGTCACCATGGTCAGCGGCAGCTGGTGGCCGGCCGATGCCGGCGACGGGCGCGCCTGGGTGGTAATGGAAGACCGGGAAGCAGACCAGATCGGCCTGGCAGTGGGCGACGTGCTCACCTTCGATATTGCCGGGCAACCCCTGGAGGCTGAACTGGCGGGCATCTTCAAGCAACAGGGGCTGCAGACGCGCTTCTGGTTCGAGGCGATTTTCTCCGACGGCGTGCTGGATCCGTACATTGCGCGCTACGTTGCGGCCAGCTACATGCCTGCGCAGGGCGCCATCACGGCCCAGAGCGATATCGCGTCCTTCGCATACAACGTCGTCTCTGTGCGCACAGCCACCATCGTCAAGGCGGCCACGGAGCTTCTCAACCAGGCTGTGGCCGGTTTGACCATGGTGTCGGGAGTTGCGTTTTCCGTCAGCCTGCTTGTGCTGGTGGGCGTAATGGCCAGCCATCGCTCGCGGCAGGTCTACTACTCCACCATTCTGCACACGATCGGGGCGCGCCTCAGCATCATCCGTCAGAGCCTCAGCATGGAGTATGCGCTGCTGGCGCTGGTCACTTCCCTGTTCGCACTGGTGCTGGGCGTTCTGATTGCCCTGCCCCTGCTGCATTTTCAGCTCAAGCTGCCGCTGACCTTTCCGGTCTGGCCGGCGCTGACTGCCGCCTTTGGTGTCAGCACCATCTGTCTGTACGCAGGCGCCCGCTATCTGATGCGCCGGCTGCACCTGCAGCCGGCTTCATTGCTGCGAGGTCAGTAGCGGCTAGGCGGTGCGCTTCAGCGGCGGGCGGTTCAACGCCTCCGCAAACGTGTTGTGATAGTGATGCAGTGCCGGCTCGTTGCGGCCGAACATGAGCGTCTTCAACACACCACTCTCAGCAGCCCGCTGCGTGGTTTCCCCCATCGCATAGTCTTCCTGCTCTATGGTGCTGTCGAATACCTCCATGATGGCATCCAGGCTGAACACCGTTTCCGCGGCAACTTCGCCGTCATAGACGTTCTCTCCGGTCACCTTTTTCACGTCGCTCTGGTCGCTGTTCGCCATGGCAATCATCTCTTTCGAAAAGTAATGACTCACCTTGGTGATAGAGCGGCCCGGGTTGGCGGCGTCCGGATAGATCTTGATCAGCGCGACTGTGTCCGTTCCCACGTTGAACTGGATATTGGGAAACAGGTAATACAGCAGATTGGCGCCATCGGTGAGCACCCAGTCCTCTTCAGGCTGTTCACGCAGGAGATCGATGGCCTTGCTGGCGAAGACGAACCGGTGGTTCCGGCCAATGGTCTCGTACGCGAGATTGTCTCCATAGAAGATCTGCCCCAGCGTGTTTCGATGCAGCTTCTGAAAATGATAGGTTTCACCGAAGGTGTCGTTGGCCAGCTTCCAGTTGAGGTTCTTGTCGATGACAGACTCACCACAATACTCCAGCGAGCCGAAATCGAAGCCCGCCATCTCTTCCGCGAGCGGTCCCAGCAGCGCATCGATGTCGATGGCGCCGTCCGGCTGTGGATGCACCCACAACATGCCGTTGTGCTCCACGGCCGGCAATACAAGAAGTCCGTTGCATGACTTGTCAACGAGCCCGAACTGATCTTCCTGCGGGATCGCCACAAGATCTCCCTGGTTGGAGTAGGTCCAGGCATGAAAGGGGCAGGAAAACCTGCCTGCCGTGCCCCGCTGGTCGTTTGCAACCCGAACCCCACGGTGTCGACAGGCATTCACGAAGGCTCGGAAAACGCCCTCGTTGTCGCGCGTGGCCAGCACCGGCGTGCCGAAGTCGTCCACGGTGAAGTAGCTGCCCGGTTCCGGGAGGTCGCCTGACAGGCCGATCAGCTGAGGGTGATTGCGAAAAAACGTCTGCCACTCGTCTTCTGCGAGCGTGGGGTCGGTGTAGGCGCTGGTCGACGCTTCGTACTGCCGGCCGCAGTCGACGTTTTTGCCGGCGTCTACCTGCGCCATCAGCTCTTTGAGAATGCGAACCTGAAGCTCATGTTTCATTGGCTATCTCCATGACGTGGTATCCCTCGTCGAGGGTGTTGAACAACTTCAGCAACTGCGCTCTAAACGTGTCGACCGCATCGGCTCCCAGCAGCAGCGCAATGCCACGCATTGCCTGGCGACCAAACTCTTGCAGGCTCATTCGTCCGTAGGCCCATTCGCGCAGGCAGGCGCCGTAACAGCGGTACATCTGCGCCGCCAGCTCGGCCGAGGCTATGGTGCCGCGCAGCGCGCCCATGCGGACGAGCTCGGCGCATACGTGTTGCGCCAGCGCAACGGCCCGGGCATCGAGCTTGAGCGAACCGGAAGGTGACTGACCCAGGAGCCGGTCTCCCGCAACACATGCGGCCCGGTAGTACGCTTCGTCTTCGGCAAAAACCACGACAGATTCTCTGACGATGGCCTGCGCGAGACCCAGCGGTGTTCTGTCGTCGGATACGTGCAGGCGATCCTCGATGGTCTGCGCTGCTGCCAGCTCCAGGGCCTCGAGAATTTCTGCTTTGCTGCCGATGAGGTTGTAAAGCGTGGGGGCGGTAACACCCGCACTTTGCGCCAGCTTGCGCGTACTGAGCGCATCGAAGCCTTCTTCAGCGATGACGCGCCGCGCGGCTTCCAGGATGCGCTCGCGCCGACGCTGCATGTTGGTGGCGCGTCGATCCATGGATAGATATTTGCACATCGATCAAATTATATCAACGATTAAAATTTGGCCACCCGGCACACATACAACCACCTCTGGCTAGCGCCGGACGCCTGTGCTCTACTTTTTCCCCATAGCACTACCCTGACTGCAACACCAACGCGGGAGACTAAAGTGTCTGAACTCAGCGGCTATGCCTGGCTGAAAGAGCATACGGCGCTCTACCTGCAGGACCCCGAACGCGCCCACGACTGGGACGCGGCCGTGGTGGGCGGCACGGGTCTCGTACCGACGCTTCTGCTGACCACCGTCGGCAGAAAGACCGGCGAGCCGCGTCCAACGCCTCTGCTGTACCAACCCACGGGTACAGGCTTCATTGTGGTTGCCAGCCGCGGCGGGGCCGACCATCACCCCGCCTGGTATCTGAACCTGCTTGCTGAACCCGCCTGTCGCGTTCAGGTGGGGCGATTTCGCTACACGGCAACAGCGCGAGTGCTGAGTACCGGGCAACGCGAGTCTTACTGGGAATGGATGGTTCGTTTCTGGCCCGACTACGCGAACTACCAGGCGCGCACAGAGCGGGAAATTCCTGTCGTGGTGCTGGACGCCACACCCGAAGACTGACGCCACGCACCGGTCGAGGTGCGTGGTGATTTTGTGATGGTATCGGTGTCGTAGCTGATAGCGCGGAAATACAGTGGCCGCTGTCGCAAATCACATCGCAAAGGCTTCGGCCTCCCGCCGCACACGCGCACCGCCAGCATGAACAGCAACGAACTCAACAACGGCTTTCGCCCGCGTTCATTGCAGCTTCGCGATGGACAACCATGCAACGTGCTGGAAGGCGGCAGCGGTGCTCCGATTGTTTTCGTTCACGGCCTTCCGGGGCTCGGCAGCGACCTGCTGTCTCTGGCGGAAACACTCGCCGACAGCTACCGCTGCTTTCTGCTGGATCGTCCCGGTTACGGAGCCTCTGCCCCCACCCTGCCTGCACGCTGCACCAGCATCGAGCAGGGCGCGCGCGATCTGGAAGACGTTCTGGAAACTCTCGGTCTGACGCAGGCCTGCGTGGTGGGATGGTCGTACGGCGGGCACCTGGCCGCAGCCCTTGCGAAGCGTTCCAACCGCGTGGATCGCCTTGTGTTCATGGCCTCAGCAGGGCCGCAGTTTTGCTGGCCTGTCGACGTGAAAGACCGTCTGCTGTACGGCACGCCTTTTGGTCCTTCTCTCGTCAAACTGCTCAAGCGGCTCACGCCGCGTTTTCTGAAACGGCAACTCGAAGATGCCATGGGCTGTGCCGCACCAGCCGGTATCTACCAGGCGTTTCTGAAAGGCCTCGACCGCCCCGGCGCCATAGAAACCTGGTTCAACGAAGCGAAGCAATGGCATCCCACCTCCATGGACGCCGGGGGCATCGAGCAGCCCAGCCTGGTCATCCACGGCGACCTGGATACGCGCATCCCCATTGCCATCGCCCGCAATCTCAACGAACAACTTCGCAACAGCCACCTCGTCGTGGTGCCTGGCGCAGGTCACTGGCCTTTTCTCTCCCACACCTCAGAGGTATCGGGCGAGATGAGGCAATTCCTCGCCCCGTAACACCTTAGGGTTTTCAGCCGCTTCAGGGCGCGGACGAGCGAAGCGACCGGTCGAACGCGCCCGTGGCAACGATGGGTGCTTCCGCGGCGTTCTGCCAGGGCACTTCCGGCCACCATTTCTCGTCGGTGAGATCCGCATCGAAATCAACGGGTGCCCCCGGGCGAGGGGTCACCACGCGATAACCCGCCGCATGCGCGGCAACGAGCGTCCTCTCGATCGGCTCAGTCCACGCATGCCGCGCTAGGTCGAACAATCCCCAATGAACCGGCAGCAGCACGCCGCCGCGCACCCAGTCGTGCGCCAGCACCGCCTGCTCCGGGCCAATATGCCAGTCCGGCCAATCGACGCCGTAAGCGCCTACCTCGATGAGGGTTGCATCAAAGGGGCCAAGGCGATTGCCGATATCTTGCAATTCCGGGAAGAGGCCTGTGTCGCCGGAGAAATAGACCGAACGCTCAGCACTTCTAAGGGCAAAACCCATCCATAAGGTACGATCGTTGTCGATCAGGACGCGACCGGAAGCATGACGCGCGGGTGTCGCCGTTACGCACACACCCGCGATGGAGGTCTCTTCCCACCAGTCGAGCTCAACGATCTGCTCTGCGGGAATTCCCCAGTATTCCAGGTGCGCGCCTACGCCGAGCGGCACCACAAACTGACCAACGCGACCGTTCAACGCCTGGATCGTGGCCGTGTCCAGATGGTCGTAGTGGTCATGCGAGATCAGCACCGCATCAATGGCCGGCAGAGCATCGAGGGCCATGGGCGGCGCATACCAGCGCCTGGGGCCGAGCCAGTTGAACGGCGATACTCGATCTGACCACACGGGATCAGTGAGAAATCGCACGGCACCAAGCTCAATGAGGGCAATAGAGTGGCCAAACCAGGTGATGCGCAGCGGCACCGGCTTGTCGAACGCTCCCTCACGAGCTTGCGTAGAGACAGGCTCTCGAGCCGGCTTGGCATGATCGCTGCTGTCGAACCATCGCTCGGGCGAGTCCAGAAACGGGTTGTACAGCGCGAGTCCATTCACGAAGGTACCGTCCCGCCAGTTGGGTGAGTTCTGCATGCGCTGCAGGCGGTCGCCGGCGGCCGCTTTACCGAAGGCAACCCAGCCGTCAGCGATCATGAACAGGGAAAAGCCCAGAGCCAGGGCCGGAAGTAGCAGAAAGGTCTTACGCATAACTAACTTCGATCGCCGGAAACATCACCACCCGACAATCACGGAGCGTACGCGCCCATTCGTCACTCCGCCATGGCGGCTTTGCCGGCGTCGAAGCACTGCTGAACCATCGGGAGAGCTACGCCAAGCTCTGCGCCGAGTGCGAGGCACGTGGAAACGTCTTTTTCCGGCATACCCGCCATCCTGAGCCTGCCTTTGGGCATGGGAAAACTCTCCGACACCACACTGCGTCCTGTGGAGCGATTTAGAATCTCCATGAAGCGATCCAGATCCATGCCATACGTAGCCACGAGATCACGCACTTCCAGCAGCAGGCTGAAAGTGCTCAGCACAACCGCATTGTTGGCGAGCTTCATCACCTGGCCAGCACCGACATCACCACACCGCATGACGTTGCCAAGCGGACCCAGAACGTCCTCACACTCGGCTATGGCGGCCTCAGAGCCACCGATCATGAGCGTCAACGTTCCTTCTGCCGCGCCCTGCACCCGACCGCTCAAGGGACAATCGAGCACCGCGATTCGCCGCGCCGCCGCCTCGTTGGCAAGCTTCTGACAATAGCCCGGCGAAATGGTGCTCATGAGGAGAACCGAACCACCCGGACGCATCGTGGCCAGCACGCCATCCGCGCCTCGCAGTACCAGATCGTTCTGCGCTTCGTCGAATACACAACACATCACTACATCCGACTGTGCACCCAGTTCTCCTGCGCTGGCCACCTCCACCAGTCCTTGCGGCGCCAGGCGATCCATGGCTTCGCGGCTGCGGTTCACATAACTGATCACCCGGAATCCCGCCGCCAGCAATCTCGCTACCATGGGCTCGCCCATGGCTCCCAGCCCGACAAATCCAATTGTCCGCTCACTCATCGTCTGCTCCTTCAATCCTCAACTTCAGTTCGACGAGGCCTTCGCGGTACAGCACCTGCACGTAAGAGGGGTCGTAGAAAATTACCCCCGCACCGCGATACTCCTCCTTCTGTACAACCCGCGTCCCCGTCACCGTTTCTTCCAGCAGCCACTGATGATCGGCGGTAAGCAACCCCGGAATTCCTGCACGCTGACGCAGCTTGCGACCAGGTATTACCTCTTCAACCGTCGCTTCGACCGCTGTGAAGCTGCCATCCTCCAGCCGCATGCTGATCACCACGCGCTCCCCTTCGGCAAAGACACCTTCAACCGACCGAAAAATAGGGTTCCATTCTCCATACGAACCGGTGTCGACAATCGCCGTCCACACCGTCGCAGGCGGCGCATCGATGGACAACTCCGCGTACACCGACTTGCGAGGTATAACCACGACAAGCACTGCCCCAAAAAGCACAGCCCCAGAGATCCACCATTTCACAGCCTGCAAACCTCTTGGATCACGCATGTTGTGGCCGAGAACACCGGTCTGTTCCGCTCCCGTACGACCATCAATGCAGCGTTCGCCCCCCCGCCACGAGCAGGTATGTGCCGGTGACATAACTGGCCCCCGGGCTCGCAAAGAACGACGCAGCATGGGCAACCTCCTCCGGCTCTCCGATCCGCCCCATGGGAATGGTCTCCAGGGAGGCCTGGATACGCTCTTCCGGCATCTGGTCGGTAAGGCCCGTGCGAATGACGCCCGGACATATGGCATTCACGGTTATGCCATACGGTGCCACTTCTAGTGCAAGGGATCGCGTGAAGCCGAGCAGACCTGCCTTCGCCGCCGAATAGTCCGTCATGCCTGGACCACCGCGATAGGCCTGCTCCGACGAGGTGCAGATGATCCGCCCACGGCGGCGTTCTTTCATGCCGCCGATCACTTCTCTGGTGCAATCCGCCGCCGCGCGCAGATTCAGGTTGAGAACCTCGTCCCACTGCTCGGTGCTCGCTTTGGGAAAGCTCCGCGTACCCGATCTGGCAGGCCCACCAGCGTTATTGAACAGGATGTCGACGGGGCCGAGATCGTTCGCGATCGCTTCAAACGCGCTGGAGATAGCTTCGCGATCCAGCAGATCAGCGCGCACCGCCAACGCGCGGCTACCTTCAGTTTCGATGGCAGCGGTCACTTCCGCGAGACCCGCCTCGTTGACATCGATCACAGCTACGAGGGCACCATCCAGCGCCAGACGTATCGCGGTGGCCCGCCCGATACCTGAAGCGGCGCCGGTAACAACTGCCACCTGGTCCTTGAGCTGCATGAAACCTCCTAGAACGTTTTGCTGTTGGACAGTTTATATATTTTTTGTACAATCTGTCCAGTACCTGCCGAACACGGATTCATGAACACCCCTGCAGCAACGTTGTCCCGGGACGAGAACGCCGGCGCACTGAAAGACCTGGACTGCACGGCAGCACTCGAAGAATTTGCCCGTCGCGGTTTCGCCAAAACCTCCATCGTCAGCCTTGCTGAAACCATGGGCATTGCCAGGCAGACGCTTTACAACCGCTTTGGCAGCAAAGAGGCTGTTCTGCACTGGGCCATAACCACACTCACCGACAGACTGAGGCGCAACGCCCTGAAGGAGCTGGCAGCGGACGGCAACGCCAGTGACGTGCTGGCAAACGTATTCACCGCATGGCTCGGGCCAGCGGTGGCGCTGTTGAACGAGGGCCCGTACAGCGAAGAGATTCTGGGCCTGGGACGCAGAATCAAAGCGCAAGCCAACATGGACCCCCTGCTGCACATGCGCGACGAGCTTCGCCGCTATCTGCTTGCGGCTCAGGTGCGGACAAGCCGTTCTCACGCCGACGACCTGACGGTGCTGCTTATTTACGCCGCGAAGGGTCTTATGATGCGCTGTGCGACGGAAGCCGAGTTCAAGCGGAACATCCGGAAGTTGCTGCGCGGCGCCGGTATCTGAGCCCCCAACACAGGAGCGGACCATGAACAGCAGCAAGACAATCTGTATCGCAGGCGCCAGCGGGCTGGTCGGAGCCAATCTGACAAAGAAAGCTCTTGCGCTCGGCTACGCGGTCAACGGCACCTTGAGAGACAGCACCCACACCGCAAAATCCGATTGCCTGATGGCTCTACCCGGCGCCGTGGAACGGCTATCCCTCTTCAGTGCCAACATGGCACAACCAGGCGCGTTCGATCCGGCACTGAAGGGCGCGGACGCAGTGTTCGTCGCCTGCCTGATCCCCACCTATCGGGGACCATCGGGCAAAGCTGCACGCGATATGGACGACGTCGAAGGCGAGCGTGACATCGTCATGCCAACCGTCAACGGCTGCCTGAACATTCTTCGCTCCGCAGCGAATGCTGACATCAAAGATGTTCTCATCTGCAGCAGCACCAGCAGTACAAACCCCCGGGTGCCGGTGCCCAGGAAAAACGAGATAGATCACTGGTCTGACCGCGCCTATCAATACGCACAGAAGAAGTACACCTCAGCCGCGAAAACAGTCATGGAAGGGGCGGCGCTGGAATTTGCCGAAGCGCACGGGATGCGACTGTGCATCTTCCTGCCCACGTTGATGCTGGGGCCCGCCGTTCTGCCCGAACACGCGCGGACCGGATTTCAGGGCATACTCTACGACATGCTGCAGGGCAAGCCGTCCCGGCATGCGCGCATTCCGAACGATTCGTCATCGATGATTCACATCGAAGATCTCGCGAGCCTGTTTTTTGCGGCGTACGAGAATCCCCATGCTGAGGGTCGCTACTTCGGCGTGTACGACAGCTGGCATTTCGAGGATATCTATGCGGAGCTCGGGAAGTTGTTGCCGCATGTCCCCATGCCCCAGCCGCTCGAGGAGCCGGCCGTGGCACCCACCGGTTTCGACTTCACGCGTCGCGACAGTCTGGGAGTGACGCTGCGGAACGTGCCGGCGATTCTCGCGCAGACGATCGATAGCATGCGATAGCCCGACACGCCCGCTGCGTCATGCAAACCAGTCTCATTGCCCCCTGGCGCGTATAATCACCCGTATGACACCAGCGACCACGGAGACACCCATGAGTCCAACGGCAGAAGAGCGAGACGAACTTTTCAAACGCTTCGGCCGGGCATTCTTCAAGCAGGATCTCGACGCGATGTACGACGTCGTAACCCCGGATTTCACCTACTCCATTCTCGTGAACGATACGCCTCGCCGAATGAGCACCCGCGATGAGGTAGCAGCGTTTTTCGACGAACGGCGAGGTACGCAGAAGGACGTACGCTTCGAAGACGTGGTTTTTCATCACGCGCCGGAGGCCACGTTCATGACTTACCGGGTCACAGGAACGGACGTCGCGAGCGGCGCCGCCTTTGAACGGATTGGCGTGGAACGCTACACCTTTCGCGACGGGCGCATTGCCGAGAAGGACGTGTACAGCCGCCCTGTGCTGCAGGCCGCTGCATGAGGCCTGCGGCAGCCAGCCCCGCCTAGGCCCTAGGCCGCCTCCCTCAACGCCCGGCGCTCCAGGGCGGCAATGAGCTTCGCGTGGCGCTCGTTCGTGACCGGATAGCGCCACACCAGCGCCGAGGCGAGGAGAAAGAAGAACGTCGGAATGACGGCGTACTCCAGCCGGATCATCCACAGCCCGGCCTCGTTGATCGGCTGCGCCGGATCATACCCGGTGAGGTTCAACGCCTGCAGAGCAATGAACATACCAATCGCGATGCCGATCTTGTCCACTGCGCCAAACACCGCGAAGAAGATGCCGGCTCGTTTCTGTCGGGTAACAGCCGTGTCCACGTCCACTACGTCGGCAATGATGGCGAGAGGCAGATAGGCGAACGCACCAAAGCTCGCGCCTTTCAGCACGTAGAACACCAGAAAGGTGTTGTAATCGCCCGCCCCCAGAAACGCCGTAGCCAGCACCATCAAACCGGACCATGTCATGGCTATGGCAAGGGATCGGTGTTTGCCGTATTCCCTCGCTAGCCACTGCCACAGCGGAATTGCGGCCACTCCCATGAGGTAGTAGAAGATGAACGTCCGCCCGATGCGGTCTCCGGCCTGAAGGACGTCGTCCATGAAAAAGACCACCACCGCGTGCCGGGACGCCTCACCAATGACGATGGCCAGGGCCACGTAGACCATGCGCCGAAACGGCCCGATCTTGAGCATGCTCGTCAGCTCCCGCCACCACTTCTGCGCCTTTGGCGGCACCTCAATTTCCCGCTCCGGCACGAGAAACAGGAGCACGGCAACAACAATGGGAAACAGGATAAGAAGCGTCATGCCTATGCCGCGCAGCACATCCCCCGATCCCGGGGCAGCCAGCACCTCCTGGAAAAACCAGATCACTACCGAGGCACCCAGCAGACCGGCAATGGTCCAGACCTGCCTGACGGCGGTGATACGCGCGCGATCCATGTAGTTGTCGGTGAGCTCAGCACCCCACGCACCGTACGGTAAAACCATGATGGTCCAGCCCAGGTAAACCACCATGTTCCAGATCAACATGTACCAGATGTCTACGGGCGGTTCGGGCATGAAAAGTTTGTAGATGCCCAACATCATTACCGGCAAACCCACAACAATGTACGGGCGCCTGCGCCCGAAGCGGCTGTGGGTACGATCCGACAACCAGCCCATGAGCGGGTCGGTGACAAAATCGGTCAGGCGGGATAACAGCAATACCGTGCTGATCGCCGCGAGACCGAGACCGAGCTCTCCGGCGTAGTAGGGGTGCAGGAACAGCGTCATCGGGTAGCCGAGAATGGCGATCGGAAAACCGAGACTGCCGTAAGCAACGAGCGTGCGCAGATCAATGCCGCGCTGCGTGGAGATCTTCGCCTTCTTTCCCCGGGGCGAGATGAGCATGGATCGTAAGCAATGGCTTGTTGTGGTGCAATGAACGTGCGTTCGACCTGCCGGGAGGGGCAGAATGATCAAACGATTCCTCGCATGCGGCCTGACCGCAGCCGCGCTTTGCGGCTGCGCCGATCCTGATGTGGTACCGGACACACACGTGTCCACACCGCCCCCGCCCCAGGCAACGGGTGGAGAAGTTGCCCGCTATCCGCACAGGATTGCGCTCTTTGGTGATCTGCACGTGCACACGAGCTGGTCGGCAGACGCGTACGCAGGCGGAAATCGACTTGGCCCCAACAGCGCCTATCGCTTCGCTCGCGGCGAAGAGGTGGAGCTGCCCAACGGCCTCGTCGCCAAGCTGGACGACCCCCTGGATTTCGTGGCCCTTACCGATCACGCGGAGAACTTTGCCACCCACGTGCCCTGCACCATCGGCGGTGGTCCGGAGTTCGATACCGAGCTGTGTCGCGCCATGCGGTCAGGCGAACTCGATCAGCAGTCCATGCTGCAACGGGCGTTCGAGACTGCCGGGACCCGACCTGCGCCGCGCAGCCCGCTCTGCGACGGCAATCTCGAGCGCTGCCTGGCTACGGAAAAAGCCACCTGGCTGCGCGTGCAGGAAGCCGCTAACGCTTTCAACGACCCAGGGAAGTTCACGACGTTGATCGGCTACGAATTCTCTTCTCTGCTGGAGGATTTCGGCATGTTGCACCGCAACGTCATCTTCCGCGGCACCGACGTGACCAGCCATGCCATCTCGTCGAACAACGTCGTCAACCAGGCGGACTTCTTTGCACAGCTGGACACCGCGTGCCAGCCGCCATGCCACGTGGTGACAATTCCCCACAACAGCAACTTTTCCTGGGGCCGGGCCTTTGCACGCACCGACGAAGATGGAACGCGCTATACGCCGGCAGACATTGAACGACGCGCGCGCATCGACCGGCTGTTCGAAGTTACGCAGCAGAAAGGCAACTCGGAGTGTCAGATCGGGGTTGGCATGGCCGACGAGGACTGCAACTTCGAAAACACCTGGCCCGTCTGTGACGATGGACAATCGACAAAGTGCGCGTCTGAACCTTCTTTTTTACGCAATGCCCTGTTGACGGGTCTGGCAATGGGCGTCGATGGCGGTCGGAACCCGTACAAGCTGGGTGTGATCGGCTCCACCGACACGCATCTGTCAGATCCCGGCAACACCGCGCGTCCCATCCCCGCTCAGTTCAGCGGCATCAACTTCTCGTTCGCGGTTAGAAGGGCCCTGGAACTGAACCACATCGTGATCGGGCCGGTCCGGAAAGTATCTGCCGGTGGCCTCGCCGGCGTCTGGGCAGAAGCAAACACCCGCGCAGACGTGTTTGACGCCCTGAGACGACGCGAAGCGTTTGGTACCAGTGGATCTCGAATCCGGGTGCGTTTCTTCGCGGGCAACTATCCCGAGGATCCGGGCGAAACTGAAGACACGCTGGCTGTCGCATACGCCAATGGCGTACCCATGGGTGCCGACCTGACCCACATGGACAATCCGGATTTCTGGGTATGGGCCAGCCAGGATCCGACAGCCCCGGCGCTCGATCGCATTCAGGTAGTCAAAGGCTGGGTGGAAGACGGCAAAGAACAACAGAAGGTCTGGGACGTCGCCTGCGCCGGCGACCGCGTGCCGGCGGAGAACGGCCGGTGCCCGCCGACAACCGCTTCCGTGGACGTGACTACCTGCGAACTCAGTGGCAGCGGTGCAGCAGAATTGCAGGCCACATTTTCCGATCCTGCGTTTTCACCGGACAAAGCCGCCTTTTACTACGTCCGCGTATTCGAAAACCCGAGCTGCCGCTGGACCACGGCGCTGGCCAATGAGGCAGACGTAGAGCACCCCACGGACATCCCGGCGACGGTACAGCATCGCGCGTGGTCGTCGCCGATCTGGGTCAACTCCCCTTGAGACGCACGTACACGGCAAAGGGAAGCAAAAGCAGCAACGTCAGCAGTGCCACAAGCACGGCCGCACCGTACTGATCCCTCAGCAGATTGAACAGGATCTGGCGTGTCTGACGGTAGCCGGGCGGAATGGGTTGTACCCGGTTTTCGTCCTCGAAGCGGGCGTAAGCGGCCAGCATTGCCTGAAACCTGTCTGGCAGCTGTTCTCGCAGGTCCATCGTCTCTCCGGGATCGCTGACGAGATTGAACAGTCGCCAGGTCCCGTCTCCCAGGGGCGGCAGGTTACGCACGACTTTGAAATCACCCTGAAACAGTGCGGCGTGGCCGGTCAGCTCGTAACCCACCCACTCGTCCTCTCCATAGACCCTGTCAACCTCTGCGCGCAGGAGCGGTCCCAGGTCCTTGCCGGTAATGGGTAGAACCGGCCTGCCCGCGTACCGGCCAGTGGGCTCGTCTACCCCCGCGAAAGCGAGCACGGTTGGCGCGATGTCGGTTGCCCAGGCGAAAGCGGCCGTCTGCCTTGGTACCACATCGAGCGGGGCGCCGGAGATGATGAGCGGCACCCGCAGGCCCCCTTCACCCGCATAGAACTTGAAGAAAGCCAGGGGACTCACTGCCGCGCTGGTAAAGCCCGGGTGGATGGAGTTGTAGCTCCCTTTCAATCCCAGCGTGTCGTAGTCGGTGTTGTAACCCATGCGTGACGCCATGGCGGTTGCGGCAAATGCCGTCGGGTTCTGCGCCCCGCTGCCCTCTGCACCGTTGTCGGAGGTAAAAACGAAGATGGTGTCGTTCAGCAGATCCTGGTTGTGCAGATAAGCAATCAGCCGTGCAATGTTCGCGTCCATGGCCTCGATCATCGCGGCGTACACAGCCATACGCTTGGCTTCGTAGCGCTGGCGCTCTGCGCTCAATGTGTCCCAGGCCGGCGTGGTTGCCATGTGGGTCATGGTCACGGGTTCAGGCAGAACACCCAGCTCGACGGCGCGATCGTGGCGGATCTGCCGCAGATGATCCCAGCCCTGATCGTACACCCCCATGTACCGGTCGATGTAAGCCTGTGGCGCCTGCACGGGCATGTGCACGGCCTGAAACGGCACATAGGCAAAAAACGGCTGCCCGTCACCGAGATTGCTGTCGATGAACTCGATGGTTTTGTCGACGAGAAAGCGTGACGAGTAGAAGTCATCCGGCAGCTCGAAGCGTTTTCCGTCCGCAAACCAGTTGGCCTGCTCGTAGATAGGCAGATACGGACGTTGTTCCCAGTTGTCGGCACCGGAATCCATTAATGCCACAGTGCGTTCGAAACCTCGCTGGCTCGGCAACTTGCCCGGCGTCGCGCCCAGATGCCACTTGCCTGCCATGTACGTGTGATATCCCGCGCTTTCGAGCAACGTTGCAATGGTGACCACGTTATCGCCCAGCACACCCTGGTAGTTCTCGTGAACTCTCTGCTCGGGTGCCAGCATCTCCGGTATGTTGGGCACGCCTGCGAGGTGACTGCTGACGCCGGTCAGCAACATCGCCCGCGCGGGCGCGCAGTTGGCAGCGGTGTGGTAGTTGGTGAAGCGAACCCCGGCCTGAGCCAGCCGGGACAGTGTGGGCGTGCTGACCTCACTGCCGTAGGGCGCAATGTCGGTGTAGCCCAGGTCGTCCGCGAGCAGGAAGACGATGTTGGGGCGCGTGTCCGCCTGCACCGCGGTTACGCAGGTGAGCGCGAGGAGCGCTGCAACGGTCGTCAACACGAAGGCGTTGCTCACAGATCAGTCTCGTTGGGGCAGATAACGAGACGCCGTCAGCAACACTACCGCGATGATGATTTCGAAGGCGATTGTCTGCGGCACAAAGGCCGCGCCATGCACCAGCCAGGCAACCACTCTGCCGGTGGCCGCAAGCAGCAACAGCATCGCCGGTGGGTAGAACCACATGCGCCTTCGCGTTACCACCGCAATGAGGATGCTGAGGCCGGCCACCAGAAAGAACGCCGACAGATCACCGACCTGACTGCTGAGGCCGAAGCCCGTTTCGAGCGTGAGACCGAGCGACGGCGCAACACCCGCTGGATCAACCAGCCAGCGCAGACCCAGCACGACGAACAGCAGCCCCGGCAACGTGACAATCAGTGCAAGCAGGCGCGTGCTCCAGACGTTCATCGTTGCCGCCTCAGTCGCGCGCGAGACCGTACTGGTTCAGGCGCCAGCGCAGCGTATCGACACGGTCCTGCCCGAAGAACGGCTCTTCCCGCAGCACCATGGTGGGCACCCCCCAGTGGCCAGCCGCGGCCAGCGACGCCTGATTGCGCTCTACCTCTTCGAGGTGATCGCCCCCTTCAATAGCAGCGTCCAGCTCACTCAGATCGAGACCAGCCCGCGCCACCGCGTCTTCGAGAAGAGTGCCCTCATCCCAGCCTTCGGTACCGCCGAAGATGAGCGCGGCCACCTCCACCACGAGCTCGAGCCCCCGGCCACGACGCTGCGCTTCAACCCCCAGGGCGCTGAGACGGTGGATGTAGGGCTGTTCCGCTGCAATTGTCATGGATGCCATGTCCTGCACGATGGGATCCGGGCGCGGCGCCGCGAAGGGCATGCCCAGAAACTCGGCGCGTCGCCGTGAGTCGCGCCCGATGTACATGGCTTTGTGGCGCGTGGACGGATCAAACAGCATCGACGGATCGCGTATCGCTATGGGGTAGACAATGCGCATGTGCACGTCCACATCAAAGTCCTCGCGTACACGTACCAGATCCGGAGTGACGAGATACGAGTAGGGACTGCGGAACGACCAGTAGACATCGATGGCATCCGTCATGAAGCATTCGCCATGTAGAGAGTTTTAATGAATGCCATTATAGTAACTCGTGCTCGGTGGGAACAACCATTAGAATGCCCCGCTTTGCTCACTCGA
The DNA here is from genome assembly GCA_964651595.1 of uncultured Pseudomonadales bacterium. Taxonomy (GTDB): domain Bacteria; phylum Pseudomonadota; class Gammaproteobacteria; order Pseudomonadales; family Azotimanducaceae; genus UBA4421. Next base: position 58,613 of record CAZYYJ010000010.1, read on the forward strand.
AACCCGGGGCCGATCAGCTGAACCAGGCCAGCGCCGCATCATTGCAGAACCCTACAGGGCCCGGATCCCGCGCTCTGCGGATCGCGCTGCTCGGCTATCGGAGTAATCCGTTCAGCGGGGGCCAGGGTGTTTACCTGAAATACGTGTCGCGGGCCCTGGCCGAGCTGGGCCATGAGGTTCACGTCATTTCCGGTGAGCCATACCCGGAGCTGCACCACTCGGTAAAGCTCATCAAACTGCCCGGGCTGAATCTCTTCGCGGCAAGCCACCCCGGTCGGAGCCTGCGCGCGAGGCACCTGAAATCGTTCACCGACACCTTCGAATGGGCATCGATGCTGAGTGGGGGCTTTCCGGAACCGTACACGTTCGGTCGCCGGGTCTACCGCTACCTGCGGGCCCACGCGGGCACCTATGACATCGTCCACGACAACCAGACCCTGAGCTACGGTGTGGCCCGCCTTCCGCAGCTGGGTCTGCCGCTGGTAACCACCATTCACCACCCCATCACGAAAGATCTGGAAATTGCTCTGGCGAACACAACGTCGGTGGGCCTGCGCCTGCTCATTCGTCGATGGCACCGCTTTCTGCGCATGCAGACGCGCGTTGCCCGTCGCCTGGATCACATTGTGACCGTCAGCAACCGGGCCAAGGCAGACATTGGCAGCGACTTCGGCGTCAACCCGCAACGCATACACGTCGTGCACAATGGCGTTGATTGCGAGGAGTTCCGGCCCATGCCGGAAGTGGTACGGGCGAAGCAAAAGCTGATCACCACCGCATCCGCCGATCAGCCACTGAAGGGTACGCAACATCTGATTCCTGCGCTGAAGACGCTGATCGGCGAGTTTCCGGATTTGAGCCTCACCTTCATCGGCAAACCGAAACCAGGAGGCGCCACGGAACAGCTCATCAAGGATCTGGGCGTTTCCGGACATATCGAGTTTCTACACGGAATCGATAACAGAGAGATTGTCGAGCACTACGCCCGGGCAACGCTGGCGGTGGTACCTTCCGAGTACGAAGGCTTCGGTCTTCCGGCGGCAGAAGCCATGGCGTGCGGCGTTCCGGTTGTGTCCACAGACGGGGGCGCACTGCCCGAAGTGGTTGGCAATGCGGGGGTGGTTGTGCCGCACAGCAACCCGACCGCCCTCGCCGGAGCCATAGCCACCCTGCTGCGCGAGCCAAAGCGCCGTGAGGCCCTTGGCCGCGCCGGCCGGGACAGAATGCTGAATGAATTCAGCTGGACTGCCGCCGCAACGACGCTCACCAGCTACTACCACACCCTCCTCGCAGACGCATGAGCCTGGAGACCATCAGCTTCGAGAACTTTCCACTGCAGCGCGGTGACCGGGTGCTGGATGTGGGCTGTGGCGAAGGACGGCACGCCATCAGCGCTTATCTCAGCGCGAGCGTAGATGTGGTAGGCCTCGACCTGAACGAAGCTGATCTCGCCACTGCGCGCACCAGGCTCGCGGAGTTCGCGGCAGCCGAAGCCGCGAGCCGCGGGAGCTGCACGTTCATTCACGGCAGCGGCCATGACCTGCCATTTCCGGACGACAGCTTCGACAAGGTCATCTGCGCGGAGGTGCTGGAGCACATCCCCGACTACCAGTCGTTTCTGTCGGAGATTCGCCGCGTGCTGAAACCCGGCGGCCTCTTCGCGGTGAGCGTGCCGAGGTACTTTCCCGAATGGATCTGCTGGAAACTGTCAGCGGCGTACCATGAAGTAGAGGGCGGACACGTACGCATATTCACCGCCGGTGAACTGCGCAAAGCCGTAGAGCGCCAGCGCATGCGCCGGTACAAGCGCCATTGGGCGCACAGTCTGCACGTCCCGTACTGGTGGCTGCGCTGCCTTTTCTGGGAGCGCGGAGAGTCGGCTCCGCCGGTGGCCGCGTATCACCGCTTTCTCGTCTGGGATCTCATGCAGCAGCCACCGCTCACCCGGCTCCTGGACAAGCTGCTCAACCCGCTCATGGGAAAGAGCATCGTCATGTATTTCGTCAACGAACTATGAAGCCAAACACGACCAGTCTCGACAACACGGCGCGTTTCATCGCCACGCTCCAGCAGCCATCGGGTGCCCTGCCCTGGTTTGCCGGCGGCATCGTCGATCCGTGGGATCACGTCGAGGCAATCATGGGCTTGTCCATCGGCGGGCACCATGCCGAGGCCCGTCGCGGTTTCGAGTGGCTCGAAAGCACCCAGCGTGATGACGGCGCGTGGTTCGCCGCCTACGAAGACACGGAGGTGGCGGACGCCACCCGAGCGGAAACCAATTTCGTCGCCTATGCCGCCACCGGCCTGTGGCACTACTACCTGAGCACTTCCGATGCGGCCACAGCCATCCGGTTCTGGCCCATGGTGGAGCGAGCGCTCGAGTTCGTGACAGAGCTGCAGACAGAAGAGGGAGAAATCTACTGGGCCCTGGACAGCCGGAAAGGCATCAGCCGCGATGCCCTCGTGACAGGCTGCAGCTCCATCTACAAGAGTCTGCTGTGCGGCGCCGAGCTTGCCAGGCTGGCCGGCTCCGACCCCCAGCGCTGGCTGACGGCGCGCGCACGGCTGGGGCAGGCCATCCGTGAGAAACCGCAGCTCTTCGACCGCACCTGGCCGTCGAAGGCCCGCTTTTCCATGGACTGGTTCTACCCTGTGCTCACCGGCGTTTACGAAGGAAAACCGGCGGCAGATCGCATCGAGCAACGCTGGGCGGAGTTCGTCGAGACTGGCCTCGGCTGTCGCTGCGTGGTCGAGGAACCCTGGGTGACGGTGGCGGAAACCTGCGAGCTGATCCTTGCGTGCCTGAACCTCGGCCAGGGCGACCGCGCACGCAGGCTGTTCGAAGATCTACAGCGCTTCCAGGTGGAAGACGGCAGCTGGTGGACAGGCTACGTTTTCAAGGACGATCTGCACTGGCCGGACGAACGGCCAACGTGGACCGCAGCCGCCATTCTGCTTGCTGCCGACGCCCTCTTCGGTCTGACACCGGCGCATCACCTGTTTACCTGCCACCGGCTTCTAGAGGCGCCGTAGCACCCCCAGCGTCCGCGTCATGGGCAGCACCTCGAAAAGCCCCGAGGCTTCAGCCAGCCGGTAGATCGTGTGGGGTGCCTGCCCGCCGAGGCTTTCGTCCGCAAAAATGTCGTGAATGGCAAGAAAACCACCCTGACGGATGTGGCCCACCCATGTGCGATAGTCTGTGAATGCCGCTTCGAAACTGTGGCCACCGTCAATGAATACCAGACCCAGCGGCATGCTCCAGAATCTGCCCGCACCGGCACTGGTCGTAACAAGCGGTATCACCACGTCATCCAGCGCCGCGCGATGCAAGGTACGACGAAGCTCAGGCAGAGTATCCATGCGCTCGAGCTCCGTGTCATACAGCTCGGGGTCATGGTATTCCTCACCGACCTGATGCTCTTCGGACCCGCGGTGGTGGTCCAGCGCAAACAGCTGACCACCGCCATCGCGCACGCCCGTGCCGAGGTAGAGGGTGGACTTGCCGCAATAGCTGCCGATCTCCAGACACGGTCCCAGGCTGCTGGCTGCCAGCGCCAGTTCGTACAGACGGCTTCCTTCCTCCGGGTCGAGAAAACCTTTGACGCTATCGGGATCAAGGGGCAGCTGCATGCTCGTTAATCGTGTGGCGCGGGCGCAACAAGCGTACGCAGGTATTTCAACCAGCCGTTTCCGCCGTAGACGTAGTTGTCCAGCAGGCGCAGCTTCTCAGCAAAGTCGGGCTGGGCGAGGTAGTCGGCGCGTGTAGACATGGGCCTGGAGGTGTCGAGCTCTTTCACGACCCGGGCCGGATTTCCCGCTGCTATGACGTTGGCTGGTAACGACCGCGTTACCACGGAGCCGGCACCAACTACCGTGTTGTCTCCCACCGAGACCCCCTTACAGACGGTGGCACCGTCGCCTATCCACGCGTTCTCACCAATGCTGATGGGCGCGTTGTAACCTACCGGTTGCGCCCGGTCGTACAGATCGTGCCAGTCCGCATCGGTGAGATACACACCCGCGGCGAGCATGGTGCTGGCGCCTACAGTAACCGCATTGGCACAATCGATGCGCACGCCCGGGCAGAGCAACGCATAGTCGCCAATCGTCACGGTGGCGTGCGGACTCTGCTGCCAGGTTGTGATGCGCACCGGCCGATCTCTCGCAGCAACCACATGCACCTCTTCGCCGAACGCCACGCCCCGGCCGTGGATGTGGAGATGCCAGGGTTTCATGATCATGCCCCGCCGACCCATTCCGTCGAGCTGAGGCCGGACAAAGTGCTCGATATAGCGACCCTCCCACCAGGCGCTCAAACGCTTCAGGGCCAGGGGTCGATGATCGTTTCGCAAGGTCGGCCTTATGGTCTCTCAGGCAATGAGGCTACCCTAGTTCGACCAGTAGGCAAACTCGTCGCCCGGCTGATCTTCCTGGGACAGATCGCGGTCCACGTTCTGCGCTGACGTGCCCGTCCAGGGCCAGAGCGGCTGTGCCTGTGCGTTGTTGTGGGTTTCCAGCACATCCCGCAGCCGGTTGGCCACTGCAGGATTTTCGGCGAGCAGATCGGTCCACTCGCCATCGGCGGTGAGATCAAACAGCCACTCCCTGCGAGGCATACCCTCCGGCGCGCTCACCATCAGCTTCCAGCGCTCGTCCCGCACCGCCTGCGCTGCGCCGCTGCGGAAAAACAGATAGTCGTGGGGCACCCCGGCGGCATCGGTTTGCGTCACGAAGGGCGTCAGATCGACGCCATCGATGATCCGGTCCGATGGCACGGCCGCACCCGCGGCTGCCGCGGCCGTGGTGTACATGTCGAAGTGGTGCACCGGCGCATCAAACGTTGCTCCTGCTGGCAGCTTCGCAGGCCAGCGCGCGAGGAAAGGCACGCGGATACCTCCCTCGAACAGGGTGATCTTCCAGCCCCGGTACGGATCGTTTACGTCAGGCAGGCCAATGTACCCGGCACCACCGTTGTCAGACGTGAACATCACCAGCGTGTTTTCGTCCAGGCCGTTGGCTTCGAGCGCTTCCATCACTCTGCCGACACCCCGGTCGAGAGAGCGGATCATGGCCGCATAGACACGCTCCCGATGCAGTTCGATATGCGACAACGCCTCGTAGTCTTCCCGCGACGCCTGCAACGGCGTGTGCGGTGCCCAGTGCGCCAGGTACAGAAAGAACGGGCGATCTTTGTTGGCTTCGATGACCTTGACCGCCTCGTCGGTGTAGTAGTCGGTGAGATACCGGGGTGGCTCAAACGCAGGACCGCCGTTGAAGCTGGCAGCGAAGTTCAGCGCCGCCCAGAGAAAGCGGTCGATGGGATCGAAATCCTGCCGAGCCTGGATGACGTCCTCATCATCCCGTCGTCCGTAGAGGCCACTGGCCATCAGAAGACTTTCTGCAAAGCCCTGGTCGTGGGCGGCCATGCCGTTGTCACCCCCCAGGTGCCACTTGCCGATGTGTACCGTGTGATAACCCTGCGCGGCCAGCAGTTCTGCCAGCGTGATCTCTGAAGGCGGCATGCCCATCTCGCCGAAACTGAGACTGGTGGCCTCGGCGTTCGACACGTCCGGCGGCTGCAACGGCCGGTCGCGGGTGCCGCTCACGAGGCTGACAATGGGCATGAAGCCGGGGGGCGTGGGGGTGAACTCGAAGCCGAAGCGCGTGCCGTAGCGCCCGGACATCAGCGCGGCCCGCGAGGGTGCACACGTACCATTGGCAGCATAGCCTTGCGTGAAGGTCACACCTCCCGCAGCCAGCGCATCGATATTGGGTGTTTGAAGCGTCGGGTTCGGGCCGTTCATGGAAAGATCGTTCCACCCGAGATCATCCGCCAGAATCAGCACGATGTTCGGTGGACGGGACGCAGCATCAAGCCCGGCGCCGTCGCTGCCGGTGGACCAGCGGATTTCCCGCGTTGGCCCAATCTCCATCTGCGCGGCCATCATGTGATGGATACCGAACAGCGCAAGCTCCGCCCTGAACATCCAGCCCGCACCCAGCAGCAGCCCCAGTGTCAAAACAACACCGCCTATCCACTTCATGGCGACGTCCTAGACCTGCTGCTGCATGAGCCAGGCACCGACAGGATCGACCAGCTCGATATTGAGCTGCCCCGCCAGACCCGCCGTGCGATGCACGGCAGACGCCTGGTAATCGGCAGAACTGATCATCTCCAGCATGGCCTTGCGGGACGGATACATGGCGATGGCAGCGGTATCCCAGAGCTCTTCCACTTCTCCCAGCATCAACCGTTCGACATTGGCCGAGAACATCGGCGCCCCGCCCACCTTGGCGAGATGCGCTACTACCTCGGCGCCATAGATGGCATACGCTTGCGCACCGGTGAGGTTGGTCTCACGGCCATCTTCGTAGACGGCTTTTTCCTTGAATTTCAGCAGATTGAGCATGTAGATCGGACGACCGTGGCCCGGCTCGAGAAAACCTTTGACCTGCTCCTCGCTGGGTGCAACCTTGTTGATGACTTCCATAAGCTCTTCTCCCGACAAACTAGGTGATTGCGTATGCACACAAAACTAATGATGATCATTACAACTGGAAGCGCAAGCCAGTGCAACTGAATTTCGAGACCCACGGCGACCAGAGCCGCCCCAGCCTGCTCCTGGTGCACGGCTTTCTGTCCAGCAACGCGCAATGGCTGCCGAACATCGACGCGCTGACGAGGTCCTTCCATCTGGTGACAGCAGAACTCTGGGGCCACGGAAACTCGCCACTGCCCCAGGAACCACTGAGCGTGCCGGGTTACCTGGACGCCTTCGAGTCCATCCGACAGTCGCTGGGCATCGACCAATGGGGGGTGATCGGTCAATCCTATGCGGCCGGTCTTGCCATCCGCTATGCGCTTCGAAACCCTGAGGTTGTCACGGCGCTGCTCGTCACCAACTCGCGATCTGCGTTGGGTAACCTGTCGGCAAACGGCCCGAAACGCTCCACCCAGGCCAACAGCGAACCGCGTCCGGACAACCGGCACCTGCCGATCCATCCCGTCTACGCGAGACGAATTCCGGAACCCACGCTGTCAGCGCTGGTTGCCGCTGCAGACCGCATCAGCGCAGAGGCCATCGACCGCGGGGGCAGGCTTGGTGCAGAGCTACCGGCAAAGCACCTCCTTCAGGACATCCGCTGCCCGTTTGTGATCGCCAACGGCATCTACGAGAAGTCCTTTCAGAAAGACATGGAAGAAGTGAAGCGCCTTCCAGGCATACGCGTGGCCGATCTCGAGGGCGGCCACGCCGTTAACATCGAAGCTGCGGCGCAGTTCAATCAGCTTGCCCTGGCGTTCTTTTCGGGCCAGTGAGCGATGCCACGAGATGGATGTTGATGCGCGCGAACTGAACCAATTCTCCAACGGGGGTGTCTACCAGACAGATCGTAAGCAACGGACACATCGCCTATGCAGCGTCGGGACAAACGCTCAAGCGCGCTGGCCAGCCTGTGGCTGGCCGTCATCCTCCTGTTTTTCGCGCAACCCGGTAGCGCGGCGGAAACATCGGCGGCCACTGCCCTGGCCCGCGCCGCACTGCCGGTGGGAAGCTTGCGCGACTTCGGCGATCCCCCCGCAGTCGAGAACCAGCCGCTGTCGAGCGAGTTGCGCCAGGCGCTGGACGACGTGTTCTTGCGGGGACTTCAGCAACCCTGGGGCAGACAGCAGGAACGGGCCCTCAAGAAAATCGCCCGCTCCAACGATCCGCGCCTGGCGTGGATCGTCACAGATTTTCTTCGCTTCATGGGTCCGGCCGATATCGTGCACGAGCTGGCAGGCACCCTGAGGCGCCTGCTCGGCACCAGGCTCAGCACGCGCGACGCGTGGCACGAAGCAACCGACCGCCTCATTGCCTGGGACATACCGGCACCGCCGGATTACCTGAAATACAAGCGCCAGATCTTCATCAGCGTGGTGCCCGAGTGGGCGCCTTTGTTCGTAGAAGGCGACATCGACTGGCGGCACGTTTCCTGGGGCGGCGTGCGCATAGACGACCGTCCCTTCGCCACCACAGACGCCCCCTGCAATTGCATTCCGGCCGCAGACAACCCGCAGGTAACCGATGCGCCAACGGCCACGTGGCTGGCTGACAGCGCTGTGGTGTTCGGCATCACCGTCAACGGCGAGTCCCGCGCCTACCCAAGGCGCATCATGGAAGTACGGGAGATGGTCAACGACACCCTGGGAGGACGAGACCTGGGCATTCCCTACTGCACGCTGTGCGGTTCAGCCCAGGCCTGGTTCACCGACAACCTCCCCGGCGTTGACGAGCGTCCGGTTCTGCGCACTTCAGGTCTTCTCATACGCTCCAACAAGGTAATGTACGACCTCAACACGTTTTCGGTTTTCGACACCTTTCGCGGAGATGCTGTTACCGGTCCGCTGGCCGAGCAGCACGTCCAGCTCACGCAGGCAAGCGTGGTGACCACAACCTGGGGCGAGTGGAAAAGAGCCCATCCCGACACCACGGTTCTGGTTGAAGCTCTCGCCCTGGGGCGCGACTTCGACTTCCGCAATGGCCGGGACGCAAACGGACCGATCTTTCCCATTGGCAACGTCGACCCGCGACTTGCGGTACAGGAAGACGTGCTCGGGGTGGTAACAGACGCTGGCACGCCCATCGCTTTCCACGTACCCAGCCTGATTGCGGCGCTGGATGCGGGTGCGCATGTTCAGCTGGATAACGTGAAAGTGATCATGGACGCCCGCGGTGTACGGGCCGTAAACGGCGCCGGCGAAGATCTCGGCACCCATCAGGCGTTCTGGTTTGCCTGGTCACAGTTCTATCCCGGCACGAAGCTCTGGCCTGAGTCCTAAGCCACCAGGGCGATACCGCAACCGATCATCCCAGAGCTGACAGCGGAAGTTGCATGTCGAAGATCTGATCAACCAGCTCTGCGGCAGCCAGATCGCCGCCATCAGCCAGACCGGAAAAGCGCTTGAGCGCAGCCATCGCCTGCGCTTCGTGATGCGGGAAATCCCCGGTCGTTCCCTCCTTGGAAAAGTCGTTCATAGCGGCAAACAACCACGGCGCCCGTGTCTGCTCGTACACGCCTTGAAAAAAGGTCTGCCAGAGACCTTCCAGCGGCGCGTCCTCATGGCGCCTGGCCTGCAACAGCTGCGCTAAAACATCGGCCTGCCTGCACACGCTCGACATGCCCTGCGCATAGCCGGGGTTGATATGGCAGATGGCGTCCCCGATCGGCAGCAGGCCTTCGGGAAAGCGCGTGAGCTTTTCGTAGTGCCGGTTGAGGCTGCGCGGAAACAGGTACTGGTGCGGCGCAGCTACGGGTTCTGCTCCTTCGAGCAGCTCCGCCATGCGCGGGTGATGCAAGGTGCCGATATAGCGGTGCAGGGCGGCGAGCTCCGTGGGTGGATGGTCTCCCAGTCGCCCCGCGAGGGTTACGAGCCATTGACCGTCTTCAATCTTCACCAGCGAGCCCCCGCGCTTGACGAATTCGCCGGTATGGGCTGAGGAGATCAGAAAACCGGTTTCTTCGAACGCGTCAGGATTGTCCGGCCGAAAGAAGACGGAGCTATAGGCGAAATCGCATTCCACCGAAGAAACCTGTGGCGGCTCGTAGCCCATCTGACTGAGCCATCCCAGAGTACGGCTTACTCGTCCCGTGGCATCGATCACCAGCTCTGCGTCGATGGTTCCATCGTCCGTGACAACGCCCGTCACGCGACCCGCGTGGTGCACACAATGGCGGACATGCTCGTTGTAACGCCACGTCACGTTCGCGGTCGTCTCGACATGGCCGCGCAGAACGTGTTCCAGCAGCGCTCTGGATTGCATACGCAGCGGCGCACTGTCTGCCATGGGTGTCGGCTGAAACCGTGACAGACGGTAGGTTCTGCCATGGGGCGTGTAGGCGAACCAGTCGCCTGGACCTGCGACGTTGCCACCGAGGCGATCAAGGTCGGTGTTCAACGTTGGAAAAAGACGGCAGAGAACATCCAGACCACCGGGCAGAAGGTGATGCTGATGATTGGCCTGCGGAACACCGGCCCGAATCTCCGGTTTGGCCGGGATGCGGTCACGGTCGAGCATGACCACGCTGTGGAAATGATCAGACAGCACCCGCGCGCTCACTAACCCCGCAAATCCGCTGCCGACGACAACCGCTCGACCGTATGACATAATCCAGTTAGTTTTATTAACTGGATAGATAGTACAAGCAGAGTACCATGCTGTCTAATCCGGAGAAGCAGCCATGACCCACAGATCCAGATGCCCCATCAACCTCTCGTTGGAAATTCTCGGCGACAAGTGGACGTTGATCGTGCTGCGAGATATTGCCCTTGGCGAGCGGCGTTACTTCCGGGAACTGCTGACGCAGTCCCGGGAAGGCATTCCCTCGAACATGCTGTCCAACCGGCTGAACCTGCTGATACAACATGGGCTGCTGACACGCAGAGACGACCCCACGCACAAGCAGAAACGCATCTACTCGCTCACAGAGCAGGGCATCGCCCTATTGCCCGTGCTGGCTCAGATGGCGATCTGGGGACGCCATTTTCTCCCGGTTGATCAGGAACACGACGAGATGGCGAAGATGCTGGAGGAAGGCGGCCCTGCCTTCTGGGACAAGCTGATGGCCCGCCTGCGACGTCAGCATCTGCCGGGCTGAGCTACCCTTCTCGCGAAGCTGCTATCTGCCTGCGCAATTCCGCATGGGTCTTCTGATCCAGAGGGTGATTCCAGGCGATGAGCGCCGTCAGCGCAAACCCGGTTGCCGGACCCAGCACAAAGAGCAGCTTGAGACCCAGCAAACCTTCCGCCGTACCCTGTGGCCCGGCTTCGAAACCCACCAGGGCCAGCATTGTCAGGGCAAGCCACGGCCCCACCGACAGCGCCACCTTGGTAGTGAACGACCAGACAGCAAAGTACCACGCGGTGCGGTCCTCGCCGGTTTCCAGCCGATCGACATCTATGACGTCCGCTTTCATGGAATTGGGGATGACCCAGAACGCCCCGCCGAGAAAGCCGGTGCACGCCGTGATGGGTAACATGTAGTAAAAATCGCCAGGGCCCAGCAGAAGGTAACCGAGCTGGAAACAGGAGAACGCCAGCAGACCCGAACACCACGCACGGTGTTTGCTCACCCGGGCAGAGAACCAGATCCAGAACGGGATGCCCATGAGGTTGAAGCCGTAGTAAACCAGCAGCATCAGAATACTGCTCTGCTCTTCCTGCAGAACGTTGCGGATATAGAACACCACCAGCGCAGTGGAGATGGCGGAGCCGAGTTGATTGACAAAAAACGCAATCACCAGTCGCTTGAACGGTGCGTTGCGCCACATGAGCCTGAGCCCGGGCAGAATGGGTATCTGTGTCGGTCGATAGTCTCTGGGTTCCGGCACCTTGGCCACCGTCAGCCCTACCGTGACCGGCAGCAGAATCAGAGTCATCACACCAATCAACAGCAACGTTTCTTCGGTACCGCCGTAGTCGAAGAAGAAAATCGCCAGCACCGGCACAACCTTGCTGGTGACATTGGCTGCCATGCCGATCCACGCACGCCAGCCGGTGATGCGTGTACGTTCGTTGTATTCCGAGGACAGCTCTGCCGCCCACGCGTAGTAGGGGATGAACAGCATTGTCCAGCCCGTCCACAACACCACCAACCAGCCTAACAGGTAGAGTTCGGTGACTGGCGCAACCGGCATGAACAGCTTGTAGATGGCCAGCATCATGATGGGTACTGCAGCCACCATCCATACGCGACGCCGGCCCCAGGGCGTATTCGTGCGATCCGACAGCCACCCGATCAGCGGATCGGAAACCGCGTCGAACAGCCTGGTAAGAAGCCAGATGGTACCCACCGCAGCCACGCTCAACCCGAGATCCTGTCCGTAGTAGTTGGGCAGGAAAGCCGCCACCGGAATGCCCGCCATCTGGATCGGCATGTCGGCAAGGCCATAGTAAAACAGCGTCTTACGACTCAGCTTCTGCTTGTCGGTAGCCAGATTTCCTCCCCTTCGGAAAACGTGTGCACTCCACGGTCGACCATAGACCATCTGTAACTATTTGAAAATAAATAACTAATGCGTTCTTAAGATTGTCCGTTCGATTCCAATTCCCTTTTAAGGAAAACACGTTATATTTATTGCCGCAGTACGAAAGCCACACTTCGAACACTATTCAATGGGGAGAGAGATGAATAGCAAACGAATACTCATGCTGTTTCTGACTTATCTGCTGGCGGCCACCGCGCCCGTATCGAAGGTTGCCGCCGCGGAGACGAGCGCGCTGATCGAGGAGGTGGTTGTCACCGCCCGTAAACGTGCCGGTGAAGAGTCACTGCAGGATACGCCCATCTCCGCGACGGTTTTTACCGACGACAAGATCGAACTCATCAATGCGGTGGATATCCGCGATCTGGGGCTGGCCATACCCAACGTCCGGCTCGTCGAGCAGGGTAACTCGCTGGGCTACGGCAGCTTCTACATACGCGGCGCGGGCGTCAGCCCTTCGGTGCCCAGTTTCGATCCGGCCGTTGGCGTTGTGGTTGACGGGGTCCCCCTGGCGCAGGCCGGCACAGGGGTTCTGGATGTCTTCGATCTGGAGACCGTGGAAATTCTCCGCGGCCCACAAGGTACGCTGTTTGGCCGCAACGTATCCGGCGGCGTGGTGAACACACGCACCGTGCGTCCCGACGGTGAGTTCGGTCTGAAAGTGCGCGGCACGTTCGGCAGCCACGACCGCCGGGACTTCTCCGCCAGCCTCCAGAATGGCCTGACCGACACCCTGGCCGGCAAGCTCACCGTGCTGAAACGCGATCGCGACGGCTTCGTCGAAGATCAGATCAGCGGCGATGATTTCGGTGAAATCGACCTTCTGATCGTTAGACCCACCTTCGTGTGGCAACCCACCGATGCGCTGCAACTTACGTTGCTCTACGAGTACTACGAAAACACCGGTCACCCACCGCCGGTCATTCCCACCGGCGCCCTCAGTGCCGACAGCTCCGTAGGGGGTTTGATTCCCGGAGGCGCCCGGCGGGACTATCACTCTACCTGGTACGACAACCCGCAGCCCAGCCCGTCCTGGGCCGACTTCGAACGCAACCGTTTCACGCTGGAAGCGATCTGGGATCTGGGCCATGGCACGATAACGTCCATCACCGGCTACGCTGACATGGATCAGGCAGCCGGACAGGATTTCGACGGCACCACACCGGCGTTCATCTTCTCGACGGTGCTGCATACCGATCAGGATCAGTTCAGCCAGGAGATCCGTTACGCCTCAACGTTTTCCGACACCTTCGACTTCACGGCCGGCCTGTTCTACTTCGAGCAGGACGTACGGTACGGGGAGCAGCGCTACCAGGGGTCGCGGGTGAACTGTTGCGTCAACCCGGGCGATCCTATCGGTGCCGGGTTTCCCGGACAGGGACTCACGGATCACGATCAGTGGGCAGTGTTCTTCGAAGCCCATTACCGGTTCACCGAAGCGCTCTCAGGCACGCTCGGGGCCCGCTATGGCCAGGAAGACAAAGCAACCCGCGTCGGCATGGTAAACAGCGGCAACTGCATCGGCGCGGGCACCTGGCAGCAGAACTACGACTCCATCACCTGCCCGCTCGGCCACCAGATCGACGACAGCGAAAGCTGGAACAACCTCGACCCCAAGATCGGCCTGGAGTATCGACCCACCGACAACATCCTCACCTACGTCAGCTGGTCAACGGGCTATCGAGGGGGCGGCTGGACCTATCGTTCAGACGTCGGCGAGCTCGCGCGACAACGGCCGGGCTTCTACGACGAAGAGCAGGTTGAAGCGACGGAAGTTGGCTTCAAGGGCAGCTTTTTCGACAACCGGCTGAGGTTGAACGTCACGTTCTGGCAGAACGACTTCGAGGATCTGCAACGCTCCGTTTTCCTCACGGAAGTCCTCGCGGACGGCTCCGTGTCGCTCACTCAGCGGTTTACGAACGTGCCGGATTCGGAAACGGATGGTTTCGACATCGAACTCGTGGCCTCCGTGGTGGAGGACGGCATCGTCGAAGGCGACAACCTCATTCTCGAGATCAACTACGGTGAGATCGATACCGAGTACAACTCAGCGGTGGACTTCAACGGTGACGGTGCCGACGACGGCAGCTTCCCATGGAACCAGGTGCCCGACTATACCTACTTCGGCGCGCTGACCTATTCGCACCCCGCCTTTAACGGCGGTTCGCTGACCTATCGAGCCTCTTACACCTACATCGACAGCTTCATTGGCGGCGGAACAAACCTGGATCCCATCTCCTTCTACCAGGACCAGAAGCTGTGGGATGCCACGATCCGCTACGTGTCCGGCGGTGAAGGCCGCTGGTCAGCGACGCTGTTCGGGAAAAACCTGGGCGATGAGGAGTATATGGCTTTCCGTACCCGCTTTTCCTCCACCTTCGGCATCGGCGTGCCCGCGCTGGATCAGACCTGGGGTCTGACCATCGGCTACGAGATGTAAACAGCACGCTCCGGGGTCCGGCGGTGCGGGACCACTGCCGGCCCCATCATTCCGAGACCTGTTAGTATCGCTGCATTGGAAGCCACGAGATGCCGGTGAAGGTACTGACAGAAAGACAATACCGTCGACGCGAGAAAATTCTCGCGACGGCCCGCGATCTCATCGTGAAGGACGGCTACGAAAACGTCACGATGCGCAACCTCGCCGCCAAGGCGAACGTGACTCCCAAGACCCTCTACCATCAGTTCGGCAACAAAGAGAAACTGCTGCGCACCGCCGTAGAGGAACGCTTCAGGCATACCTATCAGGCGCTCGACGATCACGAGATCGAGCATGGCATCGACAAGCTGTTCTTCATCGTCGACGCCGTTGCCGAATCAACGCGCAAGAACATCCAGTACGCCCTGGCGCTCGCGCCGATCATCAGCTCCCGCATGAGCGATCCTTTCGCGTCGATACGCCTCGGTACCTATCGCAAGGCCATCCAGCAGATCGCAGACGAGGGCGAGCTGCAGGACTGGGTGGATCTCGAGATTCTCACCCAGGCTGTCTACCGCCACATCAACCCGCTGTACGTCAACTGGCACAGCAACCCGCGGAAGGTACGCACCGAAGATCGTACCAAGTTCGACCTGTGTCTGATGCTTGCCTCAATCACAACCGGATACACGCACAAGATCGCGAGCAAAACCGCCCGCCGACTGCAGAAGAGCCTGTTGGCGGACGGGCGCAATAAGTAGCACGCGTTATACTAATTTGCTATCGTTGCCTCTACGCTGAAATCACCCCGAGGCAACGAGGACAGGATCATGGCAACGGGCGAAACCCTGCCAAGCTGGCCGCAGCAGAAGCTGCGCGGTCACAGGCTGGAAGGTTACCGGTACACGTCGCGCGACTTTGCAGACACCGAATTCGAGCACATGTGGACGCGCGTCTGGCTGCTGCTGGGGCGCGAGTCGGAAATGCCGCAGCCCGGCGACTGGCAGCGCGAAGACGTTGGCCGCGAATCGATTCTCATGGTTCGCCAGCAGGACAGCACCATCAAGGCGTTCTACAACGTCTGTCAGCATCGCGGCAATCAACTGGTGGATCAGGCAAAAGGCAAAGCCCGCCGGTTTGTCTGCAAATATCACGCGTGGGCTTTCGATATCGGCGGTGAGCTGCAGTACGCCCAGGACGCCGAGAACTTCGCCGAAGGCAATCCATGCGGCAAGTTACGTCTCAAGGAGATTCGCTGCGAGACATTTGCGGGCTTCATCTGGGTGAACATGAATCCCGACTGCGAAGACCTCAAGACGTTCCTCGGCCCCATCTGGGACGACTGGTCACGCTACGAGCTGGAAAGCTGGAAGCGTTACATGGCCCGCACAACCACTCTGCCATGTAACTGGAAGGTGGTGCTGGACAATTTCAACGAGTCTTATCACGTGCCCACAGTGCACCGCGTGCGAGGCACGCCCGACGAACGTACGCGCATGCACTCGGGTGTGGACACGCGCGTCGAAAATACGCGTTTCGACCTCTCGGACGAAGGCCACAACCGTATGATCATGCCGGGGGGCTACGTCGGCGCTGCCGCCAACCAGGACGGCACGATCGGGGAACCGTTGAATTCGATCATGCGCGAGTGGGGCCTGGATCCGGCGGACTTTGCCGGGCGTTGGGGCGAGACGCGCGAAGCGTTGCAGACAGCCAAGCGCAAGCTGGGACCCGGGAAGGGTTACACCCACTACGACAAGCTCACCGACGAGCAGCTGACCGACGCCTTTCACTACACGTTGTTTCCCAACTTCGCGGTGTCGCTATGGTCCGACGGATTTCACTTCCTGCGTGCGCGGCCTCATCCCACCGATCCGGAACAGTGTGTGTTCGACAACTGGTGGTACGCAAGCCAGCCGGCCAATGAGACTGCACCGATCAGAACCACTGCCGGCATCGTCGACAGGGACGAGGACGTACCTCATCAGGTATTCGAACTGGGTGAGATGAGCATGGGCAGAACCATCGACCAGGACATCGAGATATTCCCCCTGCAACAGGCGGGATTCCGTTCGCGGGGCTATGACGGCGCCTATCTCGCCGATCAGGAGAGCCGCGTGCGGCGTTACCACGAGTTGATCGACGACTTCATCGAAGGGCGAAGGTAGCCACCACATGAAGATTCTTCGGGTGTATGCCGACGAGCACGGTGAGTCGCACATCGAGGACATGGAACTCGAGATGCTAGACAACGGCGCCATGGGCAGCGTAGCGCCGCCCTGGCGTGTGAAAGAGGCCATCTTCAGGCAGATCCCACCGCTGGCGACGGCTGAATTTCACTGCGCGCCGCGGCGGCAACTGGCGGTAAACCTGGACGGCATCGCAGACATCGAGGTGAGCGACGGCACCGTGCGTCGCGTGCAGCCAGGGGACGTGTTTCTGGTGGAAGATACTACCGGGAAAGGTCACGCGAATCGGTTTCTGGACGACAAGGTACACAGCTTTCTGTTTCTGCCCCTGGAATAGAGCCCGTCGCCCAACGACACCCGCCACATCCAACCACAAGCAAGAGAAAACCAGCCATGGACATGAAGGCGTTCAACGCACAGATCATCGAGGAATTCCGCGCCAACAAAGGCAGGGTGGCAATGTTTGCCGACTACCCCATGGTTATTCTGCACACCGTGGGCGCAAAAACCGGCAACGCGCTGCTGGTGCCGCTGGTGCTGACAATCAACGATGCCGGGGAGTGGCTGCTGTTCGGCTCGTACGCCGGTGCGCAGAAAAATCCGTCCTGGGTCTACAACCTGCGTGCGCACCCTGAGATCGACATCGAATTCGAGGATCAGACCTTCCGCGCACGTGTCACGGAGCTCGACGAAGCCGAGGCCAACGCCAGGGTCGACGTTCAAGCCGGCATCTCAGAGCAGTTCGCCGGTTACGTCACCGCCGCCGCGCCGCGGAGAATACCCGTGTTCCGTATCGACCGACCCAGCTGAAACCCAGGGAGAGCATCTCATGAGCGACAATCAATGGCAGATCGGTGACGTGAAGATCACACGCATCGTCGAGGGTGAATCGGCAGGACCGATGTTTCTGCTCCCGGATGCCACCCGGGAGAACATCCTCGCCATGCCGTGGTTACAGCCGCACTTCGCTGACGCGGAAGGCAACTGCATCGTCAGCATTCATGCCCTGGTACTGGAAACGCCTGACAAGATCGTCGTGGTGGATACCTGTCTCGGCAATGACAAGGAGAGAACCTTCGATTTCTGGGCACATCTGCAGACCCGGTTTCTCGCCGACCTGGAAGCAGCCGGCTATGCCCCCGAAAAGGTGGACACGGTGCTTTGTACACACCTGCACACGGACCACGTGGGCTGGAACACCAAGCTCGTCGACGGGCAGTGGGTGCCGACTTTCCCTAACGCGGAGTATCTGTTCGGCACCACGGAATGGGAATACACGGAAGCGCAGATGGACAACCCCATGTACGCGGAGTTCATCGTAGATTCCATCAAGCCCGTCATCGAGGCAGGTCTGGTGCGATTTGTGGATGTAGACGAACGCATCAACAACGAGATCACGCTGGTGCCAACACCCGGCCATACCCCCGGGCACATCAGCGTGCGCATCGACTCCCGCGGCGAAAGCGCCATCATCACAGGCGATTTCCTGCATCACCCCTGCCAGATGGAAGAGCCCTTCTGGGAGTGCACCGCGGATTGGGATACCCCCATGGCGCAGAACACCCGTATGACCCAGCTGGCGCAGTATGCCGAAGAAGGGCTGCTGGTTTTCGGCACCCACTTCGCCTCCCCGTCAGCCGGGCGCGTTGTGAAGAAGGGCAAACACTTTCAGCTGGAGGTGTAGCTGTCATGGTGAAAATCGGCCTCTCCGTGTCGTCTTCCCACTACGTCGACGATGCGCGGATGGGGGCACGCAACATGGTGGAACGCGCCCGCGCAGCACGCGACGCGGAACTCGACACGCTGTTCATAGGCGATCATCACGTCACGCCATTCCCCTACTATCAGAACAGCGTCATGCTGGCGCGCATGCTCGCCGAATGGGGGGACAAACCTTTCGGTGCGCTGTACCTGCTGCCGCTGTGGCACCCGGTGCTGCTCGCCGAGCAGATCGGCACGCTCGCCGCCCTGGGCGCGGGTCGTTTCATCCTGCAATGCGGCCTCGGTGACGAACGCCAGGGGCAGGCTATGGGCATCGACATGAGTCGCAAGGTGGGTATGTTTCTCGCCAGTCTGCGAACCATGCGTACGCTATGGGACGGGCAAGCCGCCAGCGAAGAGAAATACTGGCAGATTGCCAATGCCACCATTTCTCCCGTGCCTTCAGAGCCTGTTGAAGTCTGGATTGGCGCCGTCGTCGATGCTGCCATACGGCGCACGGCGCGCGTTGGTGACGCGTGGCTTGCAGCCCCCTCTCTCGCGCCCCTGCAGGCCCGCGATCTGTTGCAGGTATATCTCGACTACTGCGAGGCGGAACGTCGTCCACCCGCAGCCAGAGCAATCCGCCGTGACATCTACGTGGGTGCCTCGGCAGAAGAAGCCCGCGCGACAATGCAGCCCTATATCTCGCAAGGCTATCGCGGCATTCCTGACGACGCACTCATGGTGGGTTCCGTAGAGCAGGTTGCGGAGCAGATGCAGCAACTCGGCGACGCGGGCTTCACCGATATCATCGTTCGCAACATCAGCAACGATCAACAGCAATGCCTGGCGTGCCTGGAACGCCTGAAGGACGTTGGCGACCTGCTCAGAGCATCCCCTTGACATAAAACGAGCGTGAACATATTTTAAAATCTGTTCACTGCCGGAGTGCGACGATGACCGCCTACGACATTGTCATCAAACACGGCACGATCATCGACGGTCGCCGCAGTCCACGATTCAAAGCTGATATCGGTATTCACAATGGCAGAATTGCTGCCATAGGTCGCATAGACACGCCTGCCCGCGAAGAGACGATCGATGCGGAAGGCCAGATCGTTGCGCCGGGCATCATCGATCTGCACACACACTACGACAGCCAGATTTTCTGGGATCCCTGGTGCGCTATCTCCGGACGCCATGGCGTCACGAGCGTGGTTGTGGGCAACTGCGGCTTCGGCTTCGCTCCCGTGAAACCCGCCGCACGGGACCGGGCCATGCTGACCATGGCTCGCAACGAAGCCGTCCCCCTGGAATGC
Organism: uncultured Pseudomonadales bacterium; assembly: GCA_964651595.1. Classification (GTDB taxonomy): domain Bacteria; phylum Pseudomonadota; class Gammaproteobacteria; order Pseudomonadales; family Azotimanducaceae; genus UBA4421. The sequence goes on from CAZYYJ010000010.1 coordinate 78,266, forward strand.
ATGCAACAGGGCATGCCATGGGACTGGGAGACTTTTCCCGAGTTCATGGACAGTCTTGAGCGCACGCCAAAAGGCGTGAACATGCTTTCCTACGTTGGTCTCAATCCCCTGATGACCTGGGTTACCGGCTCTGTGGAGGCCGCGAAGAACCGCGCGCTCACCGACACCGAAAAGCGGGAGGCGCGGCGCCTTCTGGAAGAAGCCATGAACGCAGGCGCCTGCGGCTGGTCAGCACAGCTCGCAGGCGAGCACACCATCCAGCGTGACTATGACGGCACGCCAATGATCACGGATCTCATGAGCAGGGAAGACCTTGCCTTCTTCGCCCGCGCCCTGGGCGAGCTGGATCGTGGTGTCATCCAGATGATCGGACAGCCCCGCACGGCACAGTTTCTGGCCGAAGCCTCCGGGAGACCGGTGATATTCAATACCCTGGCGCCGCGCAACGATCAGCACGGCGCGCCCGCTGAAGCCCATCACATCATTATCGACTGGCTCGACGCCCAGAACCGGCAAGGCAACCGTATCATCGCGCAGGCCGTGACCTGCGCCATCGACTACCAGTTCACCCTGGAGGACTGGAACCTCTTCGACTCCTCACCGTTGTGGCGCGAGCTCACGCTCGGCACCATGGAAGAACGGTTGGCGAAGATGCGTGACCCTTCGCGCCGGGCAGCGCTGCTGCAGGAATGGGAGGACGGCAAGGCCCCGCTGGCAGGAGGTGGCACCGAGGAGCTGGAGGTACGTCTTGGCGTCTCCATAGACGATCTGGTGCTGGCATACGTCACCGATGCAGCGCCGGAGCTGAGACAGTGGGAAGGCTTCAAGGTCCGGGAAATAGCCGCCCGGCTGGAAAAGCACCCCCTGGATGTCTTTCTGGACGTGTCTATCGCCTGCGAGCTGGCCAATGGCTGGCAGAGTGTTCCGCGCGAAATCGATACGCCAACCATGAGCGCGGTAGCCAACTGTCAATACGCCGTACCCGGTTTGTCGGATGGCGGCGCACATACCAAGTTTCTCACCACGGGGACGTATCCCACTGAGTTCCTCAGCGAGTGGGTCCGCGACAAGGGCATCATGAGCCTGGAAGACGCGCACTGGCGACTGTCTGCATACAGTGCGCAGGCAGCCGGGATAGCCGATCGCGGATACCTCGCCGAAGGCATGCCGGCGGACATTGTCGTGTACGACATCGAGGAGCTGTCGCTGCTCGCCGCCACGCGGGCTTACGACTGGCCAGCGGGTGCCTGGCATCTCGACCGCCGCGCCGAGGGCTGGCGATACACGCTGGTGAACGGTGAAATCACGTTTGTCGATGGCGAGTGCACGGGACGAACTCCCGGTAAACTCCTACGCCACGGCGCAGCTTGAGGATGGCAGGCTGAAATCCAGACTGATCGACGCGGCCGAAACCTGTTTCGAGCGCAAAGGCGTGGCGCATACATCCATGCTGGATATCGCCGGGGAAGCCGGCGTGTCGCGCACCACGTTGTATAAACACTACCCACGCATCGACGATGTGCTGCAGGCTGCTTTCCTCCGCGAATTCGATCGGTTCGAGGACAGAATTGTCCGCAGCGTCGAACGAGCGACCACCCCGCAGGAACGGCTGCTTACGGTACTTCTCGGTCTGGCGGAAAACGTCCCGCGCAGCACCTGGATCAGTTCACTTGTTTCAGGTCCGAAAACGAAGACGGACGAGAAAGCCCTGACCGTGGGCCGCGGTGCTCTGGACGCCCGTGTTCGCAAGTTGATCGACGCGCCGCTCACAGAACTGGCGGAGCAGCGCTTACTTCGCGACGACGTCGACCGCGACCTTGTCATCGACTGGCTCCGCGTCACCGTACAGGCGTTCTCGGTCGTAAGGCATCCCGGTCAACGTTCCACGGCACGCAACCGCACCCTGATCGAACGTTTTGTACTGCGGTCCGTCTTGCGCTGACGCGTTGCTGCTTTAACCAGACACGAGTCCGAGCACAACAAACAGAAACCAGGCAAGCAACGGCATCGCAACCACCATGGCCGCCGTATACACCAACTGGCTCTTCAGCACGCTGTCCCGGTCGGTGACCGCGGCAACACTGGCCAGAAACAGCGCCCCCCAGGTGGAAAACGGGGATATGTCGCTCACGGCCGCAGATACCGCCATAGCTGTCAAAAGACCGGTGCCATCCAGCATGTCCGGTCCGAGAAGCGGTGTCGACAAAGGCACCAGCATGCCGATGGTGCCCATGGTAGATGCCACCCCGGTGATCACAGAAACGAGATAACACAACACCAGCGCCACGAGCGACGCGTCGCCGATGTCACCTGCGAAGCCCGCGAGCCAGGCGATGGCGCCCGCCTGCTGGATGAGATTGACATAGGTCAACACGCCCGTAATCACCAGCACTATGGGCCAGGCGATGTTGTTGACCGCCTCCTTCCTGACGTCTTTCGAGCTCACGACCAGCAAAGCGAAGGCAATCACCATCGCCACAAAGCCCAGATGCAACCCGAAAACAATGACCGCGAGTAACAAACCGCCAAAACCACCAAGCGTTACCCAGCGAATGAGAGACGGCCCCTCTGCAGGGGCTGCAAGACCTTCGGACGGGTCGAACTCCACCGCCCGCAAGCGGCCGCCACCCAGAGCGAGAAATGCGCCAGCACCCAGCAGGACATGAAACGCCACGACCGCCGCGTACATGGACCACGGCTGGTAGGCAATAGACTGTTCCCCCGCGAGCTGCGCAATCACGAGCCCGTACGGCGCTATGGGAGAATAGGCGCCGGACTGAGTGCCATGGATTACCATGGCCGCGACCAGCAGTGGATTCAAGCCGTAGCGGCCGATCAGGCCAGCCCCGATGACAAAGAGTACCGGTGCAGCTCCCGGCCCGAGGGAGCTGGTGACAAAAGCTGTCAGAAACAGAACCATGGGCAGATAAACCAGCCGTCCCCGGGCAAGCGTGAGCATGGCTCCGACAATCCAGTCGACAGTGCCATTCTTCTCCGCCACAGCAAGCAGCAGCGTCACCCCGACGATGAGCACGAACATCTGCGTCGGGAAACCCTGGAGAATTTCCCGAGGTCCGAGGTCGAGTGCAAAGCCCCCGAGGAGAATCGCAACGACGAACGCAACAACGCCTACGTTGATATCGCTGATCACGGGAATGACGAAGATGACCAGCAGCCCCAGAACCAGAAGCAGCTCAACGGACACGGTCTGTCACCACACTCTCAGCCTGTGCATCGCCTGCAGGCCTCAGAGAACTTCGTGCTCTGCGTCATCGTTGCGCACGATCATCTTGCCCGTGTTGAATCCCTCGAAGAGTTTCACCAGAGCCCCCGGCAACGCTTCGAAGCCGTCCACCACCGTGCTCACCTGCACCAGTTCACCTGTCTCGAGCCAGCCACGGAGCTTTTCCCGGGCCTCATCAGCCTTATGCAGATAGTCGGAGAGCAGAAAACCCTGCATTTTTGCTCGCCGGAACACCAGGTTGAAGTAATTGCGCGGACCGGGCGGCTTGTCCGTGAGGTTGTAATGGGAAATTCCACCACACAGAACGACACGAGCGTGCAGCGCGAGGCGTTCCAGACAGGCGTCGAGAATGCTGCCCCCCACGTTGTCGAAATAGACATCGATACCGTCGGGGCACAAGCGATCCAACGCCTCCGCAACGTTTTCTGTCTTGTAGTTGATCGCCGCGTCGAAGCCCAGATCCGTTTCGAGCATGCTGCACTTCTTCGCGCTCCCGGCAATGCCGATAACCCGGCAACCCATGAGCTTGCCAAGCTGGCCTGCCACGTTGCCCGTGGCCCCGGCCGCCCCGCTCACCACCAGAACGTCTCCCGGCTGCGGTTCACCAACATCCGTCAGGCCGAAATAAGCGGTCATGCCGGTACCGCCCAGCACCCCCAGGGCCGCTTCCGGGTCGACGGGATTCTGATACCAGTGAAGCGGCACTCGCCGTCCATCGGTTACCGTGTAGTCGCGCATCCCCAGGAAACCGAAAACCTGGGCACCTTCGGGATAGGCAGGATTCCGCGATTCGACAACTCTCCCCACGGCACGGCAGGTCATCACATCACCGACAGCGAGGGGGGCACGGTAGTCGGTGCGGCCTTCCATGAGACCTTTCATGGACGGATCCAGGGAAAAATAGTCGTTGCGCACTAACACCTCACCCGGCCCGGGGACGGGGCGGTCTACGCGCTGCAGCGCCAGGTCCGTTTCTTTGATTGCCCCTGCCGTGCGGGACGCGAGCACGAACTGTCTGTGTTTCATCAACGTCGCCCAAAGGAACTTCAAGCACAAAAGTATCACACGTTATACATACCTGATAGTATGTGTGCAGCGCAGCGGAAACGGGGAGCGAAGGTGGATCTCGGAATCAGAGGCAGGACAGCAATTGTCAACGGCGGCAGTGCCGGCATGGGCAGAGGCACGGCTCTGGCGCTGGCCAACGAAGGTGTCACGCTGTACATCTCGGCGCGAACGGAAGAACGACTGGAAAACACATGCCGCGAGCTCGCCGACACTTCCGGCTCCAGGGTGGTACCGGTCGTTGCCGACCACTCCACGGCAGAAGGGCGCGAAGCCATCCTTGCGGCATGTCCAGAGCCCGACATTCTGGTGACGAACTGCTCACCCCCACCCTTCACCGGCGATTACAGAACGGTGGAGCGCGAAGACTGGATCGCGAACATGGAGGTCACACTGCTGAGCCCGGTGGAACTGATGAAGCAGGTTGTACCCGGCATGGTAGAGCGCGGCTGGGGACGCGTGGTGAACATCGGCACCGGCGCCGCCAAGTTTCCCGCCGAAGTGCGCATTCTCAGCGGACCACCGCGGGCTGCGCTGGTGAACTACAGCGTTGCGGTGGCCAAGGCTGTGGCGAGACACAACGTCATGGTGAACAACGTGTTACCGGGCATGCATCACACGGCATCGATCGCCGACCGCTACCACGCAGCGGCAGAAAAAAATGGCACCACCTATGAGGAAGAAGTGCAGAAGTTTGTCGATGCCTGGCGTATACCCGCGAACAGATTCGGCGACGCCGAACACTTCGGCGCGTTTGTTGCCATGTTCTGCAGCGAGCAAGCGGCCTACGTATCCGGACAGAGCCTGGTCATCGACGGCGGCATAGGCAACGCCACTTTCTGAACGGTGCGCTGTCAGGACTCTGCGCGGGTCTGCCACGACGCGGAATGACGCCCGAGCTCCCCGGCAGGAATACCCCAGGACAGCTCCAATCCGGGGGCACCTCCCGGAGGCCGCAGACGTCGGGCCGGGCCCCAGCTTGTGGCCTCGACCTGGGGCATCCAGTCGCCAGCCAGGGGTGCGTTGATCTTCGCGTCGAGGTCCCCTGGCGGGCCTGTCATCAACAACCGCGCCGTGCGCGCCAGGGAACACTTCGCGCGGGTTCCCTCGCCGCCTTCCAGCCGGTTTCTCAAAGCTCGAACCGTAGCGGCAGCCATCAGGTAACCCGTGGCGTGATCCAAAGCCTGCACAGGGAGCGGGAACGGCTTGTCAGCAGCCGTGGCATGCATTCCGGCATGGGCAATTCCGCAGGACATCTGCACCAGGCTGTCGAAGCCTCTGCGGCCGGCCCACGGACCGGTCCAGCCATACGCGTCGAGGCTCACGTCGATCAAGCCGGGACGTAGCTGCTGTCGTTGTTCTGCCCCGAAGCCGAGCCCGTCCAGCGCATCGGGCCGATAGCCATGCACCAGCACATCCGCCGTGGACAACAGGCGTGCCAGCGCGGCGCGCCCTGGAGCGGTTTTCAGATTCATGCGCGCACAACGTTTCCCCAGGGCTACTTCCGGAATGACGATGCCCTCTTCCCACTCGACCGGGTCCAGACGCAACACGTCAGCGCCCCAACCGGCGAGAAACCGCGTACATACCGGGCCCGCCAGCACCCTGGTGAGGTCGAGCACGCGAATCCCCGCCAACGGCCGCTCTATCGCAGGCCCGGGTCGCGGAGGCGGACCAATGCCGCTCATCGTCTGATCCACCAGCGGCTCGTTGCTGACAGCTGCCCCGTTCTGATGCGCCAGCCACGCAGCCTCAGAACGCATCGCGGCTGCGCATCCGCCTGCTGCCACAACTGCCGCTTCCAGTGCTTCAACCGACCACCTGGCTACGGCCGCTTCCACGAGCTCGCGCTGGCCCTGGCAACCCAGCACACGGAGTGCCGCAGCGCGATGGTGCGGCGCATTCGTATGCAGCCGTATCCAGCCATTGTTACCCTCGTAATCACCGGCAAGCGCATCCCACACCGGCGGCAGCCGCCACCCCGCTGGTTTGATCGTGCCCTGAAACCAGAAGGAAGCGAGCCTCTGATCAACGCGCACAGCGTCCACCTGCGCACGCTCGAAAGCATCGCCTGCGTAACCAGCCACTTCCGCCAACGCCACCCCTACCGTTGCCGCCGCAAGATCCGTAACTGCGTAAAGCGACGGCAGCGCGCCGGTACCCACAACGTCAACAGCCGGTGTCCACATCGCCCCCAGCGCGCTGCGGATCTCATCGACAAACTGGCGACAGGCCTCTGTCATACGTGCTTCCATCAATCCGCAAATTGCACCCGCAACAGCGGACTTCGCAGCGCGGCCCAGAATATGTGGAGATTATGCTGCACGCTGCCCGCCTGCCGCTCGGCAAAAGCGAGCAGCTCATCCAGCGCAGCCCTATCCAGGAACCTGCCGTTGAGAAACACCGCGGCAACCTTCCGCGTGTTGCGGATTTCTTCCAACGGGTTTGCGTCCAGAAGAACCAGATCTGCAACCTTACCCGCCTCGATCGAGCCGAACTCGTCTGCCCGCCCGCTGAACCGCGCCGCGTCGATGGTGGCGGCACGCAACGCGTCCGCCGGGCTCAGGCCGGCGTCGACGAGATCAGCGAGTTCGTCGTGAAGACTGAAACCCGGGAAGACATACGTATCAAACGCATCCGTGCCCGCCAGCAGCTTTACCCCGAGGGCGTGTGCTTCACCCACCTGTGACAATGCGAGTGCGTAAAGCTCAGCATTGACCTTGCGACCATCCGCGTGTCGGTTTTCTTTCGCTTTACGATCGGCATCGGGCATCCACATGAGCGTTCGATAGAGATAAGGCACGAAAACCAGGCGTTTGTCGTGGCGGTAAGCAGGATCGTCAGCAAGGGCACCCATCTTCAATGTCTGCAATGTCGGAGACCACCAGGTCTCAGAGTCTGCCATGGCTGACATCAGGCGCCGGCATCGCTCGGGATCCTGTTCGTCCAGCAGTCGCTGACGCAGGTCGCGTGTGTACGCGCGCAGAGGATCGGGGGCTGCGCGGAACTCGGCCGCCCCGGCAAAACACTCCAGGAGGAACAGGCGGGCATGCTCAATGCTGCGCTGCCCCGCGGCCAGCGCCTGAGGCAAAGACACCTTGATGGGCCGGTGACCTTCCAGCGTGAGGCCACGCTTACGTGCGGCTTCTGCCAGCGCCAAGTAAGGCGCTACCGGCAGCTCCGTATACGGCTTGAGAAAGTCACCGCCCTGCCCCGCGTGGAAGTCGACGAGCGCCTGAGCCTCTTCCGCGTCTCGAGCACGGAAAAAATCCGGATAGCCCTCGGGTACCTCGTTGCCACCGTTGATTTGAAAGCTGCTGTGGCGCACATACCGAGGAGCAAGGTAGTCCCCCCTGGCCACCGCCGCATTCCACCGGTTGCGATCGGCGGCACAGCCGAAAAAGCTGTCGGGTTCGGACATGCAGCCCCACAGCTCGCGAACGCCTGTCACCCCGTTGGCGACAAACAACGGATGCTGATACTGCCCGGCATGCTTTGTGGTGTGCGTATGCATGTCCCACAAACCAGGCAGCAGAAACCGGCCTGTGCCGTCGATCAGGGTCAAACTAACGGTATCGGTATCGGTCTCGGCACCTGCGCGCGCGATGTTCTCGACGCGTCCCCTTCGAACAATCACATGCCGGTCCGGCAGCACCCGACCGGCTGCGACATCCACGACCGCAACGTTGTGAATCAGGAAATCGCCAGCGACACCCGGTCGCGGCATATCGGGAAGGGGCCACAGCAGAAGCGCCAGCACTGCCAGGCCAGCACTGCAGAGAACTCCAACCAATAGAACCAACAGCCTTTGCAACAGGCCAAAGCGGCGCTGCATGTTTACCCAGCATCCTCGTGAACCGACGCATCATTCTACGCCGTCATCTACCGGATACCGACAGGGGTAGAACGTCGGCGCCGCGCTTCCCCATGGACATGGCGAACATGACCCGCTATTTTGGACCATTCGGTACACAATGGTGAGTGCATGGCACGCCCCGTGGAGATCGACCGCCATCAGGCTTTTCGCAACGCCAGGGAGCTGTTCTGGCGTCGCGGGTACCGCGCCACATCGCTGCGCGACCTGCTTGAAGTCACGGGCATGGGCAAAGGCAGTTTCTACGCAGCGTTCGGCAGCAAAGAAGCGTTGTTCGAAGCCACGCTGAACTGGTACCACGAACGCTCAGCCGTCACGGCTCGCGGAATCAGCACGAAACACCGCGGTCTGGCTGCACTGCGGGAATTTCTCGACCAGACATTGATCGACATACCCGCCGCCAGCCGGCGTCGCGGCTGCCTGCTGGTCAACTCTGTGGTTGAGCTCGAAGGCTTAGAACCGGCACTGCACAGGCTTGCAAACACTTTTCTGCAGGCCCTCGAACAGCGCTGCGTCACCTACCTCCGGGAAGCTGCTGGCGCCGGCGAGATCAGACAGGACATGGAGACAACACACCTCGCGGCGCTCAGCGCGACGCTGCTGCAGGGATTGCGCGTCGATTCACGTATGGGACGCAGCCGCGCGGCACTGAAACGGCGTATCGATACGTTTCTGACCCTAGTAACAACCGAACCACAAAGGTACCCATCATGATGGAACTCTGGACCTCTCCCACCCCCAACGGCTGGAAAGTGACAATCATGCTGGAGGAGCTCATCGAAGCCGGCGTACCTGTCGGCGACGTCGACGTTCGTGTCATCAACCTCATGAAAGGCGAACAATTCGAAGACGATTTCGTGGCCCGGAATCCAAATCAGAAGATCCCAACCCTGCGGGACGGCGCTCGCGACATTATCGAGAGCTGCGCCATCCTCCAGTATCTGGGCGAAAAGTACCCCACCGAGCTCCTGCCGCTTGACGAGCGCAAATGGGAGGTCATTCCGTGGGTTTACTGGCAGGCCGCAAACGTGGGACCGGTGTTTGGCAACAAGCTCAGCTACACAAGGTACATGGACGACGTGGCCGACGAATTGAAAGCGCATCCCCTCGAACGTTTCAACAACGAGGCGCTGCGACTGGTATCGGTGCTGGACCACAAGCTCGGCGACAACCCGTGGTTGTGTGGCGACACTTTCACAATTGCCGACATCGCTCTCTATCCGTGGCTTCGTGGCTGGAAGTGGAGCAAGGTCAATATCACGACCAGGCCCCGCGTGATGGAATGGGTGGATCGGGTCCGCGCGCGTCCCGGAGTGGAACGAGGCATTGCCTACGGCGTGCCGAAAGACGAAGTGGATCAGTGGAGCAAAGAACGTAAGGCCAGCTACGCAAAAAGCGGCGCCGCAATTGCGTCCAACGAAAACGTCAAGAAATCCATCGGCTGAGGTTCGCGATGACTGTCTCCCTGGAAATGCACAACGACGTGGCCGTGATCAGTTTCGACGACAACAGAAAGAACGTCATCAACCACAACGTGCTGGACGCTCTGGAAGTCGCGTTCGATCAGGCGGAAACCAGTGCTGCCAGAGCCATCGTATTCAAGGGCCGGGCGGGCAGCTTCTGCGCCGGCTATGACATTTCGGTGATGACCGGCGACGATCCCGATGCGTCCAACCGCCTCGGCAGGCGAGGCGGCCTGCTGGCACAGCGGATTCTCGAGAATCCCGTGCCCGTGGTGGGACTGTCGCAGGGCCACGCGTTCACCATCGGTGCCGTCTGGCTCGCCTGCTGCGATACGGCCATCGGGGAAGAGGGTCCGTTCAAATACGGCATGACAGAGGTGGCTTTGAATGTGCCGCTGACCGGCTGGGCGCTGGAACCGATGCGCGCAAAACTGAACCGGACACACCATGTGCCTGCGCTTGTTCATTCCCGGATCTATTCGCCGGCTGAGGCCCTGACCGCCGGTTTCATCGACCGGCTGGTGCCATCGGGCAACGGCGTCGCGGAAGCCATGGCAACCGCAGCCGGGCTGGCGGAGCTACCAACTGACGCGTACAGAGCAACTAAACTTGCCATGCGCAAACCGATTCTGGCCGTCATGTCAGCGCAGTTGGGCGGCTAGACGAGCAACCCGGGGCGTTCAGCCTCCACCACCGGTCGCAATTCTTCCAAGGTGTCACCAACAGCGCCAACCGCCGCGTCAATGTCGCTTTCGCGCATGGGCGTGGACACTGCCAGCATCAAACGCGGCGCGCAAAAAAGCCCATGGCGCAGTAACCCGAGGTGCAGCAGCCGGGTCATGTGGCCGCCTTCGATCATTGCGTCCAGCGACTGGCGCGCATCGCCTGGCGAACTCTCCGTAAACAGAATGTTCGTCAGCGAACCGCTGCCGCTCGCCCTGCCCCGTATGCCCCGCGTCTCGAACGCCGCGTCTATACCGGCCCTTAAACGTTCGCCCAGCGCGTTTACGCGTGCCACGGCTTCCTGATCGTACGCGGTCATGGCAGCCAGCCCGGCCGCCATGCTCATGGGATTGCCTGAGAACGTCGAAGCGTGCATCACCGGCGTTTCTCGAGTGGGGTTGAATACATCCATCAGATCCTGCCGACCGCCAAAGGCCCCTACCGGCAAACCACCGCCAATGATCTTACCCATGGACGTCAGGTCGGGCGTCACCCCTGTCACCGCCTGCATCCCTCCCAGAGAGGCGCGCAGCGTGATCACCTCATCGAAGATCAACACGATGCCGTGCTTTTCCGTGAGTTCGCGCAACATCTCAAGATACCCTGCCTGGGCTTTGATCATGCCCATGGACCCAAGCATCGGTTCGACAATGACCGCCGCCAGATCGCTGGCATTGCTTTCAATGATGCGCTTCGCCGCTTCGATGTGGTTGAGGGGCGCGACGATCGTATCGTCGAGGACAGCTTGCGGAAAGGAGGCGTCCACCGGCAGGCTGTTTGGCCTGTCGATCTGGCCCGCTTCCTGGGGCAGCGGGATGAGCGACACCTCCGCCTGCTCGTAGGACCCGTGGTAGCCGCCCTCCATCTTCAGCACCTTTTCCCTCCCCGTCACGGCTCTGGCGCAACGGATACACATCAACGTCGCCTCCGTGCCCGAGGAGGTAAAGCGCAGCGTTTCCAGCGACGGCACCCGATCCACCAGCAGCTCTGCCAGCTCGATCTGCGAGAGAATCGGGGCCGCGAAGGCTGTACCCAGGGCTGCCTGTTTCTGTATGGCTTCCACAACGGGCGCAAACGCATGGCCGTGAATGAGGGAGGTGAAGTTGTTCATGAAGTCCAGAAACGAACGGCCTTCAATGTCGAAGATGCGCGCACCCGATCCGTGCGTCATGAACAACGGATAGGGGAAATAGTGCGCCGAAGCACGCGTGTCTCCGCCGGGCATGACTTTTTTTGCCCGCGCTATCAGCGCACGGCTCTCAGAAGACCATGCAGCGTACAGTGCCTCGTATTTTTTCGAGTCCATGCTACCTCCCCGCCACTCTCACTTTCTCAAGCACACTTATCGATGGTTCCACCAGGCCAGGTCAGAAAAAGACCGGAGATCGAGCTCGTGCGTCCATGCCGAACGATGCTGCTGCGCGACGTGGTAATACGTTTCCGCCATCTTTTCCGGCAGCATCAACCCATCGTTGTCGAGGCCTCGTTCTTCGCGCAGTCTTTGAAACGCCTCTTCTCCCAACATCTTCCCTAAGGTATCCGGCGCGTCGACAGCACCATCGATCAAAATGTGCGCGACATGAATCCCCTTCGGCGCATACTCAGCATTGAGGGTCTGACACAACATGCGCCTGCCACCCATGGCTGCAGCGTGCGAGTGCTGCCCCGCGTTGCCCCGGACCGCGGCCGTCGCTGATGTCACCAGAAAGGTGCCTCCGCCCCTTTCCTCCATCCGCGGAAACAGCTCCTTCGCCATGCGAAACAATGCGAATGTTGCCATTCGCCACCCTAGCTCGAACTGCTTGTAAGTGATCTCCTCAAGAGAACGGCTGCCAATCTGTGCGCCCAGGTTGAACAGCACAACTTCGATTGGACCGATCTCGTCTTCTATGAACTTGATCCGCGCCTCAAGATCGCCTTCGTCGACCGCGTTCAGCAGAAAGCCCGTTGCCTCCCCGCCATCAGCTTCGATGTCGGCAACCAGCTTCTGCAGGCCTTCTTCGTCGCTGCGTCGACACAACACCGAATGATAACCCTCCGACGCAAATTTTTTTCCAACGGTTCCGCCAATACCGGCACCCGCCCCCATCACAAGACAGACTGGCTTCATTACGCTTCTCCTAGTTTTGTGTGTGCTCAGCGGCACCGAGCACTACCCCGGCGTCCAACATTTCCTGAACCTGCGCATGCGAATAGCCCAGGCGCTCCAGAATCTCCACCGACTGCTGTCCCAGCTTCGGCGCAGGACCGCCTATTTCGCTCGGCGTTTTGCTGAATCGGGCTGCCGGCCGCGCCTGGCGAACTTCGCCAAAGCCGTCATACACCGTGCGCACGACCGAGCCGCCGGCAACAATCTGTTCGTTCTCCAGCAACTCCATGCGCCTCAACAACGGCGCGTTGGGAACGTCATGGCGGTTAAGACGCTCCAGAATTTCTGCCGTTGGCCACTTGGCAATCTCCGCGAGCGTGATTTCTTTGCGTTCCTGAACGTGCTGCATACGTGCGCGTGCGGTCGCGAAACGTTCGTCTTCGATCAGATCCTCACGATCGAGCGCCCGGCACATGCCTACCCATTCTTTGTCGGAGATGACACCTGCGGTGATGAACCCGTCCCGGGTGGGGTAAATCAGATCCATGGAACCGGAAGATTGTGCAGGATCGTACTCATTCTCTGCGTACGTAATGCCACCCATGCCTTCGGGCCAGAAGAAAGACAGCATGGCATCCAGCATGGACAGCCTGATGTGCTGCCCTTCACCGGTTCGCGCTCGATGGTAAAGCGCGCTGGCAATGGCCTGGGCAGCCGTCAACGAAGCGACTTTGTCGGCAATGATGACCCGGAACATCTCTGGATCCCGGGTCTGCCGGTTGGCCTGGATGTCGGTGGCTCCAGACAAAGCCTGTATGACCGGGTCGTAAACACGCTGATCAGCGTACGGTCCCGTCTCGCCGAAGCCGCTGATGGAAACGTAGATGATGCCGGCGTTTCGGGCCCGGACAATGTCCTCACCAAAACCCATGCGGTCCATGGCACCAGGGCGGAAATTCTGTATGAGAACATCCGCGTCCTCTATCAGCTTCCACAGCACCTCCTGACCTGACACGCTCTTAAGATCCAGCGCAATGGACTGCTTCCCCCGGTTGCACGAGAAAAAGGTTGGCGGCAGATCGTTGACTGGCGTGCCCAGAAAGCGCATCTGCTCGCCGTGGAGCGGCTCAACCTTGATTACCTCAGCACCCTGGTCGGCGAGCATTGCAGCCGCCACCGGCCCCGACACCATGCTGGTCAGGTCAATCACCTTCAAATCGTTCAGCGGTCCCATGTCTGTCTCTCCCTTTGCGTACCGGTGTTAGGAATGGTCTGCGTCTTTGGCTCTACCCGTCTACGGGTGATTCACTTGCAGTGCACGCTGAAAGGCCGGGCGACTGGTCATGCGTGCGACGTAGTCGGCCGAAGCCTGCATCAGCTCGGCCCCGTAGTTGTCGGCCCATGTGAGGCAAGTTGTCAGCATGACATCTGCCAGGCTGAAACCACGTTCCAGAATGAACTCCCGACCTTGCAGGTGCTTTTCAACTACCTTGAGGTGTCGCTCCAGATATTCGAAACAGGCGGCAACCACCACGGGGCTCTCACCGTAAATGTGCGCCAGGTCCCGATGCCTCCTCACTACGTACAGGCTCGTTTCATCGATCTCAGCCAGCACATAGCAGCACCACTCGTCTTCCTGAGCGTATTCAGCCGGGGTCCCGGGCGTGTACAAAGTCTCGTTGCCATAGGCGCTGACCAGATAGCGGGCAATGGGCAGACTCTCGGTCAGGACTAACCCACCCTGCACGCCACGATCGACCATGCAGGGAATTTTCTGCTTGGGATTGAGGGTCGTGAATTCATCAGTTTGTGTTTCGCCTGTTCTGGGGCCGATGGGATGAAGTTGATAGCTGAGCCCCAACTCCTCCGCAACCCATACGGGCCGGATCGTCCGTGCTGTGTGCGCACCCCACATTTCGATCTGTCCTGGCTCTGAGATTGTCACAAACCCTCCCGATCGGCGTTTTCGTTGGAGCATTCTCTACGCGAGACATCGGCAAAACAAATGATGTAGTTTCGTATCCGTTGCTAATTTTTTGAATAGCTCGGCATGATCGACATCTCTGAATTCACCATGGTGGAAACCATCTGCGCAACCGGCAGCCTGACCAGGGCGGCCGACGCCCTGTTCCTGTCCCAGCCAACCCTGAGCAAGCGCCTTGCCAGGCTCGAAAAACGGCTTGGCGCTAAACTGTTTCACCGAGCGCCCAGCGGGTTGAAACCCACCGTGATCGCGAAATACCTGGTAGAAAGCGCACATCCTCTCAAAGCAAAAATCTCCAGCATCGAGCGGCAGGTGGAACGCATGCTTGCGCACGACCAGGGCGAGATACGCGTTGGCGTAGGTCCGATCATCGAGCAGGTGCTGCTTCCGCCTGTCTTGATCCAACTCACCAACCGCACGGGCAACGTTCGTTTCTCGGTACTGACCGAACGCGCAGCCGTGCTTCTTGAACAGTTGATCGCTGGCAGGCTGGACGTCATTGCCGGGCCGTTTGACGCCGGTAGCGCCGAGCTTGCAGACGCCGGTATCACATCGATCAATCTAATTCAGGAAAAGACCATCAACGTCGCCCGCGCGGATCATCCGGTTTTCGACACCAAAAACCCGGATTTTGCGAAGTACGCGTACGCAGCTCCCCCGCTGCAAGGCACCATGAAATCTTCTGTGCCCAGCGGTTTAGATCGGAGGCGCTTGTCGTCAGACAACTACACGCTCCTCAAGAAGGTGGCAATGAAAACAGATTATATCTGTGGCGGCCCGAAGGAGATTTTCCGCAGCGAGCTGGCGGCTGGCACTATGCGGGAAGTGCCAGATACCCCGTCAACGCAATGGCGAAGTGCCTGTCTGTTCAAATCGGAAGCGCTCGATACTCCATTGGTACGCTTGTTTGTGGATACGCTGATCAGCTGTCGTGACGAATACCTGAAATCGTCTTGAGCTGAAAAACCGGCGACGATCCAACGCAGGCTTATACTAGCGCAATCACCGTAGACAGCACGATGGCGAGCCCGGCGGCAAACAGCGCCAGAGGAAGCTGCGTTCTGACATGCGCCATCACGTCCGCGCCGCACGCCAGCGAGGAGAGAATGGTGGTGTCCGAGATGGGCGAGCACTGATCGCCGAACACGGCGCCCCCGAGCAACGCCCCGAAACAAAGCGAGACGTACACGGGGTCTGTGGAGACGGTAAAGGCGATAGGCAGCGCGAGCGGAAACATGACAGCGTAGGTTCCCCAGGAGGAGCCGATCGAAAAGGCGATCACCATCGATACCAGCGTCAGCAGGCCCGGCAGGGTTGCAGGATAGGCTTCGAAGATGCCGATCGTCTGATGAATGACATAGTCCGCTGTGCCGAGGGTGTTGGAAACACTGGCCAGCGTGACAGCCAGGCCGAGCACAAGCGCTCCAACGGTGACATTCTTGATGCCAAGCACAAGCGCGTCGAAGGCTGCCGCAACGGACATGCCTCTCACAACGCTGACCACCATCCCGACCACCACGGCCAGACCGAAGCCCTCGAACACCATGGGAGACCCGCCGAGGAGCAGCGGCACCAGGCAGAAAGCCATCAGGGTTCCCATGGGCGCAAAGAAATCCACCAGGCTGGGCTGGTAACCTTCTACCACCTTCGACTCAGCCAGTTCTTTCTCAACCAGCGGATTGTCGCGCTCGTCGTCGAGCGCACCGGTCTCTGCCGCCCGCGCAACCGCACGTGCCATGGGTGTGCCGAACAGAGGCAAGCGGTCCATGGCAAGCAGCAGCGTCATGATCACGGCGATGAGCGCGTAGAAATTGAACGGTATGGCCGCGTAGAACATCTGTATTGCCGTGGCCTCGTCGGGAATCCAGGTGCTCAAGGGCTCGATGAGGATCAGGCCTGCGATATAAATGGGCCAGACGTTGAACGGAATCACGGTCGCTATCGGCGACGCGGTGGAATCCACCACGTACGACAACTCCTCGTGGGCGACACCATGTTGATCGGAGACGGGTCGGACCGTTGTGCCCGCAAGCACCGTGCTGATGGTTCCGCCCTGGTGAAACACCACTCCCAGAAACCAGGCGAACACCTTGGCGCTCCGCCGGGAGCGAATGGCCAGTTCGGCCACCCGTTCCGCAAAGTGCCGTGCGCCGCCATTGGCATTCCACAAGCCCAGCAAGCCACCCAGGGCCCAGAGATAAACCAGGAGGATTTGAGCGTAGTTTTCGGTCCCCAGACTGGGGATGAAGAACGCCCGGACGAGGTTGTATTCACCCGCCACCAGGCCACCGGTGGCGATGCCCAGGAACAGCGCCAGCAGCACGTTTCTGGTGAGAAAACAAACGAAGATTGTGGTGAACGCCGGTAGCAGCGACCATGCGCCGAAATCTTCGCCAGGGCTGAAGCCGACAACGAGCGCTGCGAAACCCACGAGGAGCGCTATGGGCATAGCGGCGTTCAGCGAGCCGATCGACACGCCTGCGCGTCCAGAACGCGGCCGGATCCGGCAGCGGCCAGTTGAGCCTCATCGATCGCCGCCACGCCGTTCACAAACAGATACTCCACGCCAACCGCCAGTTCCTCGGGCTGCTCATACGTTGCCTTGGGGGCGTAGCCTTCCGGATCGAAGATCACTATGTCTGCCTTGTATCCGGCGCGCAGCAATCCCCGGTTGCACATGTTCAGGATTTCCGCGGTGGCACCGGTGCTCCGGTGAACGAATGTCGTCAGATCAATCAGCTTCTCCCCCTGCACGTACCTGGAGTATTTTTCGGGGAAGCTGGCAAATTTCCGCGGATGACCACGGCTGCCGTCGGAACTCGTCACCACCCATTCCTGCACCATCAGTCTCCGCACATCGTCGGCATCCATCATGAAGGATGCAACCGCGGGATCACCCGAACGCACAATGTCCACCGCTGCCATGGTGGGCGCAATGTCGAGCTCACGTGCCACCTCCGCAAGGGTCTGGCCCTGATGGTCCGACCTGCCCGTGATCAGCAGCGCGTCGGCGCCACCCCGCCGACGCAGGTTCTCCAGCATTTCCTCCTGAATGCTCTCGACAGTGTCGCGTTGAGCAAGAAGCGTCCTCAGTCCCTCGGCGCCCCCCGTCATGATTCGCCGCGGCACGAGCGCGTTGGACAGCCTGGTGCCGGAGGCCAGCCAGGGATACTGATCAGCCGTGACCTGCAGGCCTTCCGCACGCGCGGCTTCAACCAGCGCAATGATGGCTTGCGACTGTCCGTGGACACTGGGCCCGAGGGCTTTCAGGTGGGCGATGTGCACAGGCAGTCCTGCAAGGCGACCAACATCTATGGCTTCCGCTATGGCACCCAGCAGCCCGCTCACGCGGATTCGCTCCATTTTCATTGCATGCCGCGCGGGTTCATGTGCGGTGTCTGGGTCGCTTTGGAAGAGATGACGCCCGACAACGGCCCGCTGGCCTACTACCCCGGGAGCCACCGCCTGCCGGATGTGGAATACCTCGGGATCGATCCTTCGCGGTTCGTCGAGCACCAGGCCGCGTATCTCCGCCGATTGGAGGCGAGGTACGAGGAACGCGAATTCACCGCCGCGCGGGGTCAGGCTCTCGTCTGGGCCGCGAATCTGTGGCACGGGGGCAAGCCGATCCGCCGCGAGGGGGCCACGCGACACTCGCAGGTGACGCACTACTTCTTCGAGGACTGCGTCTACTTCCAGCCCCAGAATTCGCAGGTCGCGCTCGGGCGGTACGCCCTGCGCGACGTGACCGACATCGGGACCGGCGAGGTGGTTCCGCACCGCTACAACGAGGTCGACCTGGACCCCGTGGACTCCGGTGACGGGGCCTTCTGGCTGCGCCCTCGCGCGAATTGACGATTTCGAGAAGCGACTGCTAAGATTCGGGACGTCATTCGGACGATGCCAACCTGAGCGTCCCGCGGGGGAAAGAGTCGGCGGGGGATGAAGTTCACGGCTTCGGACCACTCCCGGTCCGTCGCCCCGGCCTACGGATTTCTTCGATGCAGACCACCGCGTATCGCGCTCAGGGCTTTTCGCCCATGCAGGTCCTCCGGTTCCCGGCCGACCTGGTGCGCAACTGGTTCGTCATCTCCTCCCTCGTTCGACGGGAGTTGAAGGGCAAGTACCTCAACTCGGCGATCGGCGCCGCGTGGACGGTCATCAATCCGCTCTTCATGCTCGTCGTTTACACGACGGTGTTCGCCGGGATTCTCCAGGTCCGCTGGGAAACGACCGGCGGATCGATGGCACTGCCGAACATCCCCGAGAAGCTCCGCTTCGCGCTGATGATGTACTGCGGGATCACGCCTTGGCTCGCCTTCAGCGAGTCGGTCAACCGCGGTGCGCACATCGTGATGGAGAACTCCAACCTCATCAAGAAGGTCGCGTTCCCCTCCGAGTCGTTGCCCATCTACGTGGTGATGTACACGCTGGTCAACGAGCTCATCGGGTTCGCGATCCTCGCGGTAGCGTTGCCGATCCTGGGCGCGCCGCTGCCGGCGACCATCCTGTGGCTCCCCCTCATCGTCTTCTTGAGGCTGCTCTTCACACTGGGAGTGGTCTACGTCG
>CAZYYJ010000011.1:0-88959 GCA_964651595.1 uncultured Pseudomonadales bacterium
AGCCGCTGGTGGCCTACGCGCGCCAGGAAGAGGCGGCGCTGCACCAGGCGCTGACGCATATCGCACAGACGCTCGCGGAGCATACCCGCGACCTCGTGGACGCTGGCGCAGCGGGGGTGTTTTTTGCACCCCTGCAGTGGACCAGCCTGGATGTCTGTGACGAGGCGTTCTATGCAGCGTTCGGCCGTCCCTACGATCTCACCGTGCTGAGCGCTGCAGCCGATGCGCCGTTCAACATGCTGCACGTGTGCGGCAACAATACCGGCCTTGCACGATTCCTCGACTATCCCACGCAGGCATTCAACTGGGACAACTTCGGGCCCGGCAACCCCAGCCTGGCCGAAGCTTCCGCCCTGACCGATGCCATTGTCGCCGGCGGCATTCCGCACACGAAGCTGCATCGCATGAACGCAGAAGAATTGACCGATGTGGCCCGGCGGGCGACCGACGGCATTGATCGGGGTCTGATGCTGGCGGGCGGCTGCGGCGTTGGCGCCCTTGTCGAAGACGGCATCCGCGCCGCCGTCACGGCCATCCCAGAAGCGCTGGCGCAAAGCCGTTGAGCTAGGACGACAGCGAAGCCTCGAGACAGGCGGTGTAGTGTGCGGTCAGCGCCGCGAGAATGGCGCTGGTCGCCTGCTCATCGGCATGCACACTGCTGCTCACTGCCAGCCCCTGCATGGCGGAAATGAGTGCGCCCACCTCCACAATCAGCGTGTCCACATCCTGCAGGCCCAGCGTTTCCGCGATGTCGTGCACGTCGCGCGCAATCCGTTCGTTCACCGCCTTCAGGGCATGGCGCAGGCCCGTCTTAAGCCCCTGCTCCCAGCGGGACGCCAGCTGCAGCTCCACAAACGCCCGCGCGGGCAGATCGTTCAACACTGCCCACTGCACCTGGGGATACCGGCGCATGGCTTCCACCGGATCGAGGCTGGACAGCTTGTCGCTGACCCCGGCGAACATGCGCTCCACGGCCTCTTCCGCGGCCGCCACCATGAGCAGATCGCGGGTCTTGAACTGATGCAGCAGCGAACCACGGCTGATGCCGGAGTGGTCCAGCACAGCCTGCGTGGTGGTGGCCGCGTAGCCCCGGGAGGCGATCAGCGTGATGGTGCTGTCCAGCAGCGCTTTGCGGGTGGCGCTGCCCTTCTTGGTGAGCGGCGCCAGAGGCGCCGCTGGCTGGGCCATGCTCATGGATCGTTGTCAGCCCGCGTTGAGATCCAATCCGCGCATCAGGCCTTCTTCGCGCCAGTCGTCCAGCACCTTGAAGAACGCCACCGGGCCGGCGCCATAGTTGGCATCCTGCAGCGATCGCTCTGACGGCTTACCTTCGTTGTTGTAGTAGCCCGGCGTGCAGTCGGCAAGAAACTGCTCGTTCATGCGTGCGAGCGACACGATCGTCTCCACCCACTGCTGTTCCGCTTCAGCGCTGGCTTCCACCACGTTGTGATTGCCAGCCTGACAGCTGGTGATGATGTAGCCGATGTGCTTGCTCTGCTCGTTCAGGGCGTGCGGGTAGTTCGCCGTAAAACCCGTCTGCGTATGTCCCATCATGAACAGGTTGGGAAAACCGTGCACATGCAGGCCGTGGAACGTGCGGGCCCCGTCTTTCCAGTGCTCGCTGAGGCTCTCCCCGGCGCGCCCGTGAATCTCGTAACCACAGCGACGCTGATAGTCGGTGCCCACCTCGAAGCCGGTCCCGAACACAATGCAATCGAGCTCGTATTCCACGCCGTTGGCCACTACACCCTTCTCCGTGATGCGCGCGACGCCCTGGCCGTCGGTATCGACCAGGGTGACGTTGTCGCGGTTGAAAGCCGGCAGATAGTCATCGTGGAAACAGGGACGTTTGCAGAATTGTCGATAGTAGGGTTTGAGATGCTCAGCCGTGTCCGGGTCGTTGATGATCGCGTCGACCCGGTTCCGGATGGACTCCATCTTCTGGAAGTCGGCCAGTTCCATCTTCGCCTGCAGTTCTTCCATCGACAGACCCGAGTTCTGCTCGGTCTGTATCATGAGGAGCAGGTTACGAATGATCTCGGTCCAGCCGTCGTTCACCAGATCTTTGTCGGCGACACCACCGGACACGAGCGTATTGAAATTGTCCATGCGCTCCTGGTGCCAGCCCGGAGCCTGGCTCTGCCACCAGTCCATGTCCGTGGGACGGTCGTTGCGTTCATCGATCGACGACGGTGTCCGCTGGAAGACAAACAGCTCTTTCGCCCCTTCCGCGAGATGGGGCACGCACTGCACCGCGGTCGCGCCCGTGCCGATGATGCCCACTTTTTTGTCGGCCAGGCCGGTCAGGCCGCCATTGGCGTTGCCGCCCGTGTAACCGTAGTCCCAGCGGCTGGTGTGAAAGGTATGCCCCTGGTAGGCATCGATGCCCGCAATCCCCGGCAGCTTCGGACGGTTGAGGGGACCGTTGGACATGACGAGAAAGCGGGCTTTGAAGGCATCGCCGCGGTTGGTGTGAATCATCCAGCGCGACGCCGCCGCGTCCCAGTGCACTTCTTTCACCTCTGTCTGGAACAGTGCGTCGCGATAGAGATCGTACTTGCGGGCGATGAGCTGGCTGTACTCGAGAATGTCGGCGCCGTCCACGTACTTCTTGGGGGGCACGTAGCCGGTTTCTTCGAGCAGCGGCAGGTAGACGTACGACTCGATGTCACACGCGGCACCGGGATAACGGTTCCAGTACCAGGTTCCGCCGAACTCACCGCCCTTCTCGATCATACGGATGTTCTCGAGGCCGGCTTCGCGCAACCGCGCGCCCGCCAGCAGACCGCCAAATCCGCCCCCGATGATGGCAATCTCCACCTCGTCGGTGAGAGGCTCCCGCTCGATGACCTCGTCCAGGTACGGGTCTTCCACGTAATGGGAGAACTGCCCCGTCACTTCGGTGTACTGGTTGTTGCCATCTTCCCGCAGGCGCTTGTCGCGCTCTTCGCGGTACTTGTTGCGCAGGGCATCGGGATCGAAGCCCAGATCGACTGCCTCGGCCATGGTTCACCTCTCTCGGTTGTGTCTTGCGTGATTATTCAGAGATCGCCGTCATCGTCGCACAAATGGTCGTCGTGGACTAGTCAGATGTGACTAAATTTTTATACAAACAACTTACTTTCCATTTATGGCGTCCCCACACCCCGCCCGTTTATGGTGTTGCCGTTGGCATTCCGAGGGGTGAGACACGGCCATGCGCGCGGGGGACAGCAAGCAAGCCCACTATTTCCGATCCGACCGGGTGTTCTGCGTCGACGGCGCGTGGTTTTTTGCCACTCGTGAGCGCAAAGACCAGGGACCCTATCAGACGCGCACGCACGCGGAGCGCGAGATGGCCGCGTACGGGCGTTTCTTCAAGCGCCTGGACACGAACCGCGTCCTGCCAGGCTGACCGCTGCTGCAGGTGCCCTTATCCTGGCTCGCGGTAGCGGCGAAAGCTGCCTGCAGCCGTATCGTAGTCCTGCACCCAGACGAAGCCGAGTTTCTCGATGATGCGCAGCGAACCGCGGTTGTCGCGATGGGCGCGCGCCTCGATGCTGGTCAACGCCAGCTGGTCGCGGCCGTAGCCGTAGACCGCAAGGGCCGCCTCGTAGCCGAAACCTCGGCGCCAGACCGATGGATGGTAACGCCAGCCGAAATCCATCCATGGCTTACCCGCATCCATCAACGCCTTGAACCCGCAGAAGCCAACGAAGCTCTGCGACGCTTTCTCCACAACGGCGTAACGACTGATCCCACTGGACCGATCCCGCTCGATGCAGTCATCGACGTAGGCGAAGGCGTCGTGTGTCTCCACGGGACCGCCCAGGTAGCGCATGACATCGGGATCCCCCGCTATCGCGGCATAGGCGTCGCGATCCTCGACGGTAAACGACCGGATGATCAGACGGTCGGTAACGAGCTCCATGGACATCGCCCCCCGTTTAGACAGTCAAAGCAGCTGCGCCCTGCACGCCCGCAGGGTCAGAACGCCAGAGAGAAACATGCACCGCCCTCGTCGCGGTTGGTAAAAGCGATCGTGCCGCCGTTGGCAATCATGATCTGCCGGCTCAGCGCGAGGCCCACGCCGCTGCCTTCTTTGCGGGTGGTGAAAAACGGCACGAAGATCTTGGTGGCCACCTCAGCATCTACGCCCGGACCATTGTCCAGCACGTCGATCGTGACCCGGCCGCGCTCGTTCAGCCGTCCCACCAGCTCTATGCGCGCATCCGGCCTGCCGGCAACGGCGTGATCCGCGTTCTGCGCGAGATTGATCAGCACCTGTTCGATCATCTGACGATCGGCGTACACATCCAGCTCGCTCGGCGTGACCGCCAGACTGATCGCCGCGTTCGCTTCCGGCCCCAGCATGCGTTGCACGTCTGCCAGCAGATCCATCACGGCGAAACGGGTCTTCTGAGGATCCGGCAGGCGCGTGAGCTGCCGATAGCTGGTAACAAAGTTCATGAGCCCGTCGGAGCGTCGCGCAACCGTATTCACCGCGTCTTTGACGTCGGCCAGTTCCGCCACGAGCTCACGATTGTCCGCCAGCTTGCCGCTGACGTCGTCCACGAGGTCCACCGCGGTCTTCGCAAGCGACGACACCGGGGTGATCGAGTTCATGATCTCGTGCGTGAGCACGCGCACCAGATCCTGCCACGCCTTGAGCTGGGTTACGTCCAGCGCGCCCTGAATGTTCTGCAGGCTCATGAGGCGCTGACTGCGCGACGCCATCGTGATCTCGCTGACGCCGAGGCTGAAGGTCTGATCGCGCTTGTCCATGTGCAGCGTCACAAGCAGTCGCACACCGGGCTCGACTTTGAGAAGCGTCTCCGGCACCGCCTCACCGAACACCGCCAGATCACCGAGCCGCGTCACCTTCGTGGTGCCGAAAAGCCGGCGCGCGGCGTTGTTCCACAGCGTAATCTGCTCGTCGTCATGAATGGAGAACAGCGGTACCGGCACGTGTTCCAGCATCGCTTTGAGCTGCCGCAGCTCTGCCTCGTGCTGGTTACGATCGGTGCGGAAGCGCTCGAGGATCACGCCGAAGGTGGCCCCCAGTTCCCGGAACCCGGCGCCGGTGTGGGCAAACTCGAAGCGCTGACCGAAATCGGCGTAACGCGCCGCATCCAGAAAGCGCGCGAGCTCCCGATTCGTTCGGCTCACGAAACCGTACAGCTCGGCCGCCAGCGCAACCGCGCAGAGCGTGGCGAGCAGCAGCGCCACCGGATAACCCGGCGTCACAACCAGGTAACCGACCCCCGCCAGCACCAGCAGAATGAGTGCCACACGCACGCCGATGGCAACACCGAAGCGGCTAAAGCCCATGCTTTTCCATCCGCCGGTACAGGGCCGCGCGGGTCAGCCCCAGTTCCTTGGCCGCGTGGGAAATGTTGTAGCGATGGCGCAGCAGCGCCGTCTGGATGGCATTGCGCTCCAGCGCTTCGAGGTTGAGCGTTTCCGCCTCAGGCGCTGCAGCGGGCGTGGTCACCACAGGTGCTGCGCCAGGGACGGGGCTGAGATTGAAATCTGCCGGCTCGAAGGCGGGCCCTTCGGTCAGAATCACGGCACGCTCCAGCGCATGGCGCAGCGCGCGCACGTTGCCCGGCCAGTCGTAGGCTGTCAGCGCGCTCAGCGCAGCCGGGGAAAACGCAGGCTGTGGCCGGCCGTACTTGCGCGCATACAGTTCAGCGTAGTGTTCGGCGATCAGCACGATGTCCTCACGCCGATCCCGCAGCGGCGGCATCTCCACCTCCACCGTGTTGAGACGGAACAGCAGATCCTGGCGGAAACGACGTTCGTCGATGAGCTCGGCCCGCGGCATGTTCGTTGCAGCTACCACCCGCACGTCAATCGGTACCGGCTTTGTGGCACCCACCGGCATCACCTGTTTCTGCTCCAGCACTGACAACAGCTTCGCCTGCAGGTGCAGGGGGAGATTGCCGATCTCGTCGAGAAACAGCGTGCCGCCGCTCGCCGCCTGCAGGCGGCCCACGCGGTCTGCCTTGGCATCGGTAAACGCACCTTTCACGTGGCCGAACAGTTCCGATTCGAAGAGGCTCTCGGCTACTGCCCCCAGGTCCACCGCCAGAAACACCTGCCCGGCGCGCTTTGATTGTGCATGCAACGCCCGCGCCGCCAGTTCCTTCCCGGTGCCGTTTTCTCCCAGAACCAGCACGTTGGCGTCCGTCGGGGCCGTGCGTGCGAGCAGACTGAGCACCGCCTGCATCGCCGGGGAGTTACCCAGAATCGGTTGCTGCGCGCCGCTGGCCAGTTCCACCAGGGCACTGTTGGTGCCTTTCAGCTGCCGGGCTTCGTGACGCGAGCGGTGCAGCTTCACGCTGGCAGACAGCGTGGCGATCACTTTCTCGTTCTGCCAGGGTTTGGCGATGAAGTCGGTGGCGCCGAGCTTCATGGCCTCCACCGCCAGGGAGAGATCGCCGTGGGCCGTGATCAGCACCACCACGGCATCGGGATCCAGCGCCAGGATGCGCCTCAGCCAGGTCATGCCCTGAGCACCGCTCGACTCGCCAGGGCCGAAGTTCATGTCCAGCAGAATCGCCGCGTAGTCGTTTCTCGCCAGCAAGCCGGGGATGCGCTCGGGATCCGTGCACGTGTCCACGTGGCGGTAGTGACGCTTCAACATCAGCTTCCCCGCCGTGAGAATGTCTTCGTCGTCATCGACGATGAGAATGTTGCTGTCGTCCTGCACCTGAGCGCCCGCTGCCAACTGTCCGGCATCGTACACCAGAGTGTTCGATATCGAACACTCTCCCGAAACACGAATATATTTTTACCTTATAAAACATGGCTTTACGTTCTGGCACGGCGTTTGCCTGAAAGTTGCAGAAACAGCCAACGCGACATCCGGAACAGCATGAGAGCCATCGACTCGAACAAGGACAAACCGCAGCCCCGCACCATCGGTCTCGCACAGACGAAGTCCGGCCAGGGCATGGACCGCGTCATCGAAAAGCGACGCTTGCCCGCAAAAACGCTGACCATGGCCGGCATCGCGCTGGCCGCCCTCGCGCTGGTGGGCCTGTATCTGTGGGAGCAGAGCAACAGCCGCTCGTTTGCCATCGAGAACAGTCGCGTGATGGTGTCCCCGGTCGTGCAGGGCACCTTCGATGATTTCATTCCCATTCGCGGTCGCGTCACACCGCGAAAAACCGTGTATCTCGACGTCATCGAAGGCGGTCAGGTGGAACGTCGCTACGTCGATGACGGTGCCGTCGTGAAGGCCGGCGATCTGCTCGTCACGCTGAACAACACTTCCCTGCAGCTCGACGTGACCCGTAACGAAGCAATGGTGACCGAGCAGCTGAACAACATGCGCACCATCGAGCTGCAGCTCGAGCAGAACCGTCTGCAGCACAAGCGCAACCTGGTGGAGATGGACTACCAGATCAAACGTCTGCAGCGACAGGTCGAACGGCTTTCGAGCCTCGACCAGCAGGGTCTTGCCGTGAAAAGCCAATTGGAGGATGCCCGCGATGAGCTCGAATACTTCCAGAATCGCCGCGTTGTCACGCTCGAAAGCCAGGCAACCGACGCTCGACTGCAGGAAACCCAGCTCGCCTTCCTCAAAGAGTCGGGGACGCAGCTCGAACAGAATCTGGTACTTGCGCGGAAGAATCTGGACGCTTTGAACGTCCGCGCTCCTGTCGACGGCAAACTCTCCGGTCTGGACGTGGAAGTGGGCCAGAGCATTCAACGCGGCGGTCGTCTCGGCCAGATCGACGACCCGGACAGCTTCAAGCTCCGCGTGGAGGTGGACGAGTTTTATCTCAACCGCGTGGACATCGGCCAACCTGCGCATTTCGACCGTGGCGGAGAGCGCTACGCGCTGACGGTGAGCAAAATCTATCCGCAGGTGACCAACGGCCAGTTCGAGCTGGATCTGCTGTTCGATGACAAAGAGCCCGACGACATCCGCCGCGGCCAGACCCTGCAGGCGCGCCTGACGCTGGGAGATTCGAGCCCGGCGTTGATCATCCCCAATGGCGCTTTCTTCCAGGACACGGGCGGCAACTGGATGTTCGTGGTGAACGCCGCCGGCACGGAGGCGGTGCGACGCAACGTCAAACTCGGCCGGCGCAACTCACGGTACATCGAGGTGCTGGACGGTCTGGAAGCCGGCGAGGCCGTGGTTACCAGCCCGTACTCGAGCTTCAAAGACATGGACCGTCTCACTCTCACGCAAAACTAGCCTTCACACACACTGGAAAACAACGATGCTGAAACTGCACAACCTGTCGAAACTGTACCGCACCAATGAGGTGGAGACTGTGGCGCTGAACTCCGTGAACGTGGAGATCGCCGCCGGAGAATTCGTCGCGGTGATGGGACCGTCCGGCTGCGGCAAATCCACGCTGCTCAACATCATCGGCATGCTCGACTCACCCTCCTCGGGCAACTACTGGTTCAACGACGAGGACGTGGCCGGTTACACCGAGGCAAAGCTGTCGGAGATCCGCAAACACAACATCGGTTTCATTTTCCAGTCGTTCAACCTGATCGACGAGCTGAGCGTGGCGGAGAACATCGAGCTGGCGCTGCTGTATCACAACATTCCCGGCAGCGAACGCCGCGAGCGCGTCGCAACGATCATGGACAAGGTGGGCATCGCGCACCGGGCCAAGCACATGCCCAGCCAGCTGTCCGGTGGCCAGCAGCAGCGCGTGGCCGTTGCCCGGGCGATTGTCGGCAATCAGAGCCTGATTCTCGCTGACGAACCCACCGGCAACCTGGACAGCGTGCACGGGCAGGAGGTGATGGAGATGCTGCAGGGTTTGAACGAGGAAGGCACCACGATCGTCATGGTGACCCACAGCCCCAGCCACGCCGACTACGCCCGACGCACCATCAACCTCTTCGACGGCCATGTGGTCACCGAAAACCTGCGCGCGGCGGTGTAACCCATGCTGAAAAACTACCTGCTCATCGCCTGGCGGCAGCTGCTGAAGAACAAGCTCTACGCCTCCATCAACATTCTCGGCCTCGTGGTGGGGCTGGTGGTGTACCTCTTCGGCTCGCTGCTGGTCGACTACGAGCGCACCCATGATCTCTTCTTTGCAAAAGCCGATCGCATCTTCACCGCCGGGTCCCTCTTCGGCCCCACCGCCAATATCGGTGTCAGTGAAACGGACGGCATCTATACGGCCTTTACGCCGTTCATCGACGCCGAGATCGAAGACGTCGAAGAAATCTCGCGATCAGTAAACGTCGAGTTCCTGCTGTCCCACGAGGATGCGCACTTCTACCAGCGGGTGAAGTTTGTCGACCCGGCGTTTCTGCGGATCTTCGACTTCGACTACATCGAAGGCGGTCCGCAGGCCTTCGACGACCCTTCCGGCGTGCTGCTGACGCGGCCCATTGCCGAGAAGTACTTCGGCCAGACATCCGCCCTCGGCAAAGTTCTGACGCTGGATCACGACGTCGCGCTGCGGGTCACGGCGGTCATCGAGGCACTACCGGCCAACACGCATTTCTCGTCCTCGCTCATTTCCGACGGCCGGGTGGAGGTGGTTGCCCCGCTGCAGGCGTTGCATGAAGCCAACGACTACGACCTGGCAGGCAACTTCAGCAATCTGTCCTCCGGTGATTTCACCTACATGCTGCTGGCGCCCGGCAAGGATAGAGCGTGGCTGCAGCAGAATATCGACGGCGTGTTCGACCGCCACTACCCGGAAGACCAGCGCGATTTCATCTCCGGCCTCCGGGTGCGTCCGCTTGTCGAAGCCAACACCATCCTGTGGGATGCCGCCGGTTTGCCGGTGCTCGATTCCATTCGCCTGCTGGCGTTCCTCGTGCTCGTGGTGGCCATCGTCAACTACACCAATCTGGCCACGGCCCAATCGCTGGGGCGCAGCCGCGAAATCGGCCTGCGTAAAACCCTGGGCGCGTCCCAGCACCAGCTCGTAGTGCAGTTTCTGGTGGAAAGCGTCTGCGTGGCCGCCATCGCCATGGTGATCGCGCTAGCTGTAATCGAGCTGGTCGTCCCCGCCTTCAACACGTCGCTGGACAAGGGCCTGGTGCTCAGTTACCTGGGCCTGATCCCGTGGTTCGTCGTGACCACGCTGGGCGTCGGCCTGGTGGCAGGCGCGTACCCGGCTTATCTCATCACCCGCGCCGCACCCATCGATGCGCTGCGGGACGCCGGCAAGAAGGGCGCCAAAGGCGGCGTGTTCCGCAACATCATGCTGGTGCTGCAGTTTTCCATCTCCATCTTCATGCTGGCCATGGTGCTGGTGATGTACCTGCAGAACCAGCGTATCGTCGATTCCGCCAACATCTACCCCAAGGCGCAACTGATCTCCCTGAAGCGCCTGGACGTGGCATCGATCCAGACGCGTCTCGACACGTTGCGTAATCAGTTACTCAACATTCCCGGCGTGGAAAACGTGGCGTTCTCCAGCCAGCTCCCCTACGACGGCAGCAACTCGTCGTTCAGCGTCGGGCCCGTGCCTGGCGATGAGAGCCAGTCGTTTCTGTTGACCGAGGTGTCCATCGACGAGCATTTCCTGGGCACCTTCGACGTACCGTTGCTGGCCGGCCGCGCGCTGGCTTCGGCGAATGGAGCCGACACGCTGGAGACCGGCGCATCCGCCGTCAATGTCATCATCAACGAGCTGGCCGTGCGCCGTCTGGGCTTCGGCAGCCCGCAGGAAGCTCTCGGCCAGATGTTCTACGACTACCCCAACAGCCGCGAACCGCGGGCATACACCGTGGTTGGCGTCACGCCGGATCAGAACTTCCAGGGTTTTCACAACCAGGTGAAGCCAACCGTGTTCTACATGGTGCCGAGGTATTTCCGCTTCGGCTCGGTGCGGGTGGCAGGCGCCGGTATGGCGCAGACGCTGCAGGCCGTGGAAGACGTCTGGGAAGAGCTGATCGACGACTACCCGATCCAGTCACGCTTCCTCGAGGAAGACTTTCAGGAAACCTACGAGGTCTACACCGGCATGACCTCTGTGCTGGGCGGCTTCGCCTTTGTGGCCATGTTCCTCAGCATCATCGGCCTCTTCGGCCTGGCAGCGTTCATGGCCGAGACCCGTACCAAGGAGATCGGGGTGCGCAAGGTGATGGGCGCAAGCACCCTGCAGATCGTGCGCCTGCTCGTATGGCAGTTCTCCAAACCGGTCATGTGGGCGCTGCTGTTCGGCCTGCCCGCTGCCTACTTCGCGTCGGGGGTTTTCCTGCGCTTCTTCGCCGATCGCATCGCCTTTACCGAGGTGATTGTGGTGGGCGCCGGGGCGCTGGCGGTGCTGCTGGCCTGGGCCATCGTCGGGGTGCACGCGCTGCGCATCGCCCGCGCGAATCCGATCAGAGCGCTACGCTACGAATGACACCGGCGCGTGGGAGGACGCTCGAAACACGTCGTCCCACGGACCCGGTCCGCGCCCGCTACACGCCGCGGCGTTCGATCTCCCGGGGCATGCGCTTGGCGTCGGACTCGAGCAAAGGACCCCGTTCGTCATCCGACAACGTGCCAGCCGTGTCTTTGGCCATCTTGTCGCTGTCCAGCATGATCCATTTCTCGGGGATGATCTCGATGATCACGCGCAGCGGCGAGTTCAACCGCTCTTCGAAGGCTTTGGCCTGCGCCTCTTCCTCGGCAGACAACTCTCCGTCCATGCCGGTGTAGGGGCCGCGCGCCAGCGCGGGATAAAACCACGCCTTGGTTTCCTCGTCTTCGTGAATCACCGCGCGCCCCTTGAACGTGATGGCCCCGTTGGGACCATTGGGGGCGGAAACGCCGCTCACCACCACCGAGCAGCGGGGGTCGCGTCGGATGGCGGAAACACGATGGCGATGCGCACCGCAGGTGATCCAACCACGGCCGTCGCGCCAGACGAAAGCGTGGATGACCCCCACCGGCCAACCGTCTTTGGTGGACCAGTTGAACGTACACTCGCGCGCCTTTGTCAGAAGCTCTTCGCGTTCGTCGTCGGTGAACGGATAGATCGATACAACTTCGTGCTCTTCACTGGACATGGCAGTCTCCCCGTAATGATCCCTGGAAGCGCTAGCGTAGCCTGCAGGCCGGGTTGTGCCTAGCCACCCGGCGCCCGTTACTGCACGGCGGCGAACTGATCCAGCGCTTCGACGAGCCGGCGTCGCATCACGGCCAGAATCGCCTCCCCTTTTGCCGCGGTGGCCAAGGTCGGATCGCCGTACACACCGCTCTCCTCAGCGCGTTGAAACCTGCCCGGCGCGTAACCGATCTGGGATCTCGGCGCAGACCGATAGTCAGCCTCGGCCCGGGCCATGTGCACCAGGTCAGGACGCAGCGCGAGCATGATCGACGTTTCTCCCTCGTCCGCGTGCCCGCCGCGCTGCTGCTCGTAGACGTGCTGCGTCGCGTCGCCTTCGAGGTCGTCCCAGGACAGCACCAGCGTGCGTACGCCATGGTTGGCTACCAGATCCCGCGCCACCACGGCCAGGGGCAGGCCGGTCGCGCGATTGATGCCCGTGTTCAGAAACACGATCCGTTTGGCCCCGTGCCGCACCAGCGACAACGCGATTTCACGCACGTAGTTCTGAAACACCGCCGCATCGGCCACCTCGGTGCCGGGATAGTCACGAAAGGCGGGAAACCAGCCGTGCAGCACCGGGGGCGCCACCACCACTTCGCGCTCACCCACCGCATGCGCCAGCAGATGCTGCAGCACCAGTTGATCGGTGTTCAGCGGCAGATGGGGCCCGTGCTCTTTCGCGCCGGCCCCGACGGGTACGATGACCGGCCGCTTCGCAATGAGCGCCGCCGCTTCCGGCCAGGTCAACTCGCCGAGGAAATCGCCGCCCCGGGCTGCGCCAGGCAGGGCCAGCAGCAACACCCCGGCCAGCGCCATGTGCACGTGCAATCTCATGACTACCCCTATCTCAGCTCGCTCAGGTGCACGCAGTGTAGCGTCCTGTCACGCAGGCTGCGCCGGCGCCCAGGATCAAGCAGAATGGCGCAGCCGCAACTGTGGAACCGCCCTTGAGCCAGAGCACCCCCACCCAAGACCTGCCCGAGCCCGAACCACGCGACGCGAGCGGTCTGGACATGCTGTTGACGATCGGCATCACCATTTCCCTGCTGGCGTTCTCGGTCGTGGTGTTCGGCGCAGATTCCTCTCAAGGGGCCAATCAGATTGCCCTGGTTGTCGGGGCCGTGATTGCCACGATCATCGGCATCAAGAACGGCCACAGCTACAAGGTGATCGAGCAGAACATCGTCGACGGCATTTCCATGGCCTTGCCGGCCATCATGATTCTGCTGTCCGTTGGCAGTCTCATCGGCACCTGGATGCTCTCGGGCACCGTGCCGACCATGATTTACTACGGACTGTTGCTGCTCGATCCCAGCTTTTTCTTTCCCGCCTGCTGCCTGCTGTGCGCCATCACGGCCATATCCATCGGCTCGTCGTGGACGGTAGCCGGCACGCTGGGTATCGGTCTCATCGGCATCGCGAACGGCCTGGAGCTGTCGCTGCCGATCACCGCCGGCGCGGTGATTTCCGGTGCCTATTTCGGCGACAAGCTCTCACCGCTGTCCGACACCACCAATCTTGCACCCGCCGTCACCGGCATCGATCTGTTTACGCATATCCGTCACATGATCTGGACAACGGCCCCCAGCTTCATTGGCGCCCTCGTCATCTTCACGCTCATCGGCCTCACCCAGACTGTGCCCGCCAGCGACGAATCGCTCACCGAAACCCTCGCCGTGCTGGATGCCAGCTTCGAGATCAACGTGCTGATGCTGATCCCCGTCGCGGTGGTCGTCTACATGGCCGGTCGCAAGCTGCCGGCCGTGGCTGCCATTCTCGCGGGCGTGCTGGTGGGTATCGTCGTGGCACTGATTTTTCAGCGTGATGTGCTGTGGGCACTGGCGGGGGACAGCGACGACCACCCGGTGGTGGTGCTGGTGAGAACCGTCTGGACCGTGCTGGTCAGCGGTTTCTCGGCAAGCACGGGCAACGAGAACATTGATTCGCTGCTGTCACGCGGGGGCATGGCTTCCATGCTGACAACCGTGTGGCTGATTCTGTCAGCCCTGTGCTTCGGCGCTGCCATGGAGAAGGCCGGCGTGCTGAAACGCCTGGTAATTGCGCTGGTCAACATCGGCCGCAGCGTGGGCGCCTTGATCTCCACCACCATCGCCACCTGTTTCGGCATGAACGTGCTGGCCGCCGACCAGTACATGGCCATTGTGTTGCCCGGACGAATGTTCAAAGACGCCTACACCGAGCGTGGTCTGCACGCAAAAAACCTGTCCCGAACGCTGGAGGACGCCGGCACCATCACCTCGCCCCTGGTGCCCTGGAACACGTGCGGCGCCTACATGGCGGCCACGCTCGGCGTGCCGACCCTGTTGTACCTGCCGTTCTGTTTCTTCAACCTGCTGAATCCGTTTGTTGCCGTCGCCTACGGCTTTACCGGCTATCGCATCGAGCCGCTGGACGAAGACCCGGAGCAGAGCTCGGAAGCTGCGTGAGCGACGCCCTCAGAACTTCGGGTTGAACTGGAAATCGCTCAGCGCTTTCGCCACCGCACGCTGATACACCGGAATGCCCACCCAGGAATACACCACAATTCCCAGCCAGGCGTAGCCGAGCACGGCACCGGTGGTGGGGTAGTCCAGATCCGTAAAGATCTGAGCCGCCAGCTGAAACACGAGAAATCCCAGAATCAGCACCAGCCCCTGCTGGGCGGTACCCAGGCGAACGATGCGATTGTTCATGCGCCACCACAGACCAACGAACCAGTTCTGGCGCATGCGGACATTCACCAGCAGGCGCAGGGCACCCTCGTCGTCCGGCATCTGTGACACGGCGTAGCGCGCATGCATGTCAGCTTCTGCGGCATCCCCCAGCGCAAGCATGGTTTCACCCATCAGGACGTTCGCGTCAGCCGAGCCCGCATCGATTCTCAACGCATCCCGGGCAAATTCCAGCGCCCGCTCGGGGTTACCCCGGGCATTATGAAAGTCACCGAACGCCACCAGCACATCCAGGCTGTCAGGCGCAAGCACAGCGGCACGCTCCAACCTGTCGAGGGCTTCCTCGCGCTGTTCGGTG
Organism: uncultured Pseudomonadales bacterium; assembly: GCA_964651595.1. Lineage (GTDB taxonomy): Bacteria > Pseudomonadota > Gammaproteobacteria > Pseudomonadales > Azotimanducaceae > UBA4421. Next base: position 15,054 of record CAZYYJ010000011.1, read on the forward strand.
AGCAGGTAAAGCCGTGCCTGCATGAGCAGTGCGTCCACAAAGTCCGGTTCCAGGCGCAACGCCTCGTCGCAGCTCTCCAGCGCCTGGCGAGGCTTGCGTTTCAGCAGCAGGAGCTGGCTGCGAACGTAGTACACATAGGGCAGGTTCGGATCCAGCCCCTGCGCCACAGCCAGCTCGTACTCTGCGCCTGCCAGGCGTTTCTGGCGCAGCAGAGCGGCTGCCAGCACCGCGTGATAAACCGGTTCCTCCGGGTCTTCACCCAGCAACTGGGCCAGCATGTCGATGGCGGCATGGGTCTGCCCGCTGGCCAGATAAGCCAGGGCACGCTCGAAGCGGGGATCGCTCACTGGCGCCCTCTGCGCACGTAGTCGTAGAGCTCGAAGCTCTTCTGCTGGTTGAACACGGCGACATACAGCACCAGAAAAAACCCGCCGAAGAACAGAATGCGTACATAGGGCGCGGCACTCGCTGCGCTGAACGACAGCGCCTGTGCCACGTGCGTGCCGAGAATGGGGAAGCTGACCGCTGCAAGACCGCCCAGCCAGATCACAGCCAGCTCGCGCCGCAGCGTGGAACTGCCCAGAGCAATGCCGTTCACCGACAACCAGGCAAGCGGCATCCAGAAGCGTCCGTACAGCGGCAGCGTGATGAACAGCGGTACGAAGATGGAGGCGAAGAGAATCAGCGTCGGATTGACAATGATCCGCTCCCCCCAGGGCTTCACGGCCGGTTCGTCGATGATCTGATAGCCAGCCACTATTTGCCGTGCTTCTTCAGAAAATCGAGCACATCGTCATAGCGCCCGCCGTCGTTGGCGTAGCGCGCGTAGTTGCGCGCCGTGGTCAGCCATTCCACCGTCGTCGACCGGGTGTCACCCAGCGCGTCCGCGAAGTGCTGCGCGCGGATCACCGTGTCGCTGCCGGAGGCAATGGCTTCGTCGATGGCTTCGTCAGCAGCCGTTTCGACCAGATGCTCGAGATCAGCGCCGGAATAGCCGCCGGTTTTCTCCGCGAGCTGCTCGTAGCGGATTCCGTCCTCGCAGGGCCGGTCGCGCATGTGATACTCGAGAATGGCAGCGCGCGCGGCGCGGTCCGGCGGCGGCACGAAGAACATGCGATCAAAGCGTCCCGGGCGGAGAAACGCAGGATCGATGGCCCAGGGCACGTTGGTGGAGGCCAGCACCAGCAGTTTCTCGTTGTTCTGCGCAAAGCCGTCCAGCTCGGTGAGCATCTGGCTCACCACGTTGCTGGCGGAAGCGTTGCGGTTGTGCTCGCGCTTGCCGGCCAGCGCCTCTATCTCGTCGAAGAAGATCACCGACGGCGTCTCAGCCCGGGCTTTTTCGAACAGAGCGCTCAGCTTGCGTTCCGATTCCCCGATATACATGTCCAGAACATCGGCGATCGCTATGTTGAAGAACGCGGCCCCGCACTCCCCTGCCGTGGCACGCGCAAGCAGCGTCTTGCCACACCCCGGCGGACCGAACAACAGAATGCCCCCACCCACTTTTTTGCGGAAACGATCGAACAGCGACGGCTTCTGAAACGGCAGGATGATCTTGCGATGAATCTGCTTCTTGATCTGCGCGAGTCCTACCACGTCGTCGAAGTTGGTGGGCGTGGTGCGGTACAGATCGAGATTGACGACAGCGTCCTCATTGCGCTCCACCACCCTGAGCTTCACCTGCTCAGGCGGGGGCTCGGCGGGAAGAAAGCGCGCATCCCACTCCTCGCGCCGGAGCTCCGCATGGGTTTCCACGTGGGCCCGATAGAACGCCGCCGCCCCCTCGACGTCTTCGCGACGAAGAAACTCTTCCACAATCACCGCGCCGAGCTGGGCGGAAGGCGCGGCGTCGAAAGCCAGCTTGATGCTCTGAAAGGCGTCGTCGTCCATCAGGCCATGGTACAAAACACCTTCGGCGCTTTCATGGCGTTCTGCGCCGCCGGGCTGCCCGCGGGCAGGCTCAAGCAGCTTTTCTCGTCACTCTCACCGGCATGCGCGTATAGCCCTTCACGAACGAAGAGAACGTGCGTTCCGGCTCTTCCAGCACCTCGATCTTCTCGAAGCGGGGCAGAATCTCTTCCCACAGCACGCGCAGCTGCAACTCTGCGAGGCGGTTGCCCATACAGCGATGGATGCCGAAGCCGAACGACAGATGCTGGCGTGCATTGCGTCGTTCTATGTCGAGGGCGTCAGCATTGTCGAAGACATCGGCGTCGCGGTTGCCCGACACGTACCACATCAGAAGCTGGTCGTTTTTTCTGATCGCCTTGCCGCCCACCTCGCAATCGCGCATTGCCGTGCGCCGCATGTACGACAGCGGCGTCTGCCAGCGGATCAGCTCCGCCACCATGTTCGGGATGAGGCCCGGATTGGCGATGAGCTTGTCGTACTGCTCGGGAAACTGATTCAGGGCAAAAACGCTGCCGGACATGCTGTTGCGCGTGGTGTCGTTGCCGCCGACGATGAGCAGCAGCAGATTGCCCAGGTGCTCGGCGGGGGACATGGCCTTCGTCGACTCGCCGTGCGCCAGCATCGAGACAAGATCGTTGCCGGGCTTGCTGCGCCGTTCTTCCCAGAGCCTGCCGAAATAGCTCACGCACTCCATGAACTCGTCGCGCTTCTGCGCCTGGGTTTCCACCACGCCGCCCGGCTCCGGGATCGCAAACACGACATCCGACCAGCGGGTGAGCTTGCGGCGATCGTCGAACGGAAAATCGAAGAGCGTGGCAAGCATCATCGTCGTCAGCTCTATGGAGACCGTGTCCACCCAGTCGAAGGCTTCCCCTTCCGGCAGACCGTCGAGCACCATGCAGGTACGTTCTCTGATGAGCGGTTCCAGCCTGGCGAGATTGCCCGGCGCCACCACACCGACCACCGTGTTGCGTTGCTCGTCATGGCCCGGCGGGTCCTGGGCGATGAACGGCGCGTTGCCGGAGAAAGGACTGTCCGGCACCTCCACGCCAACCGGAAACCCCAGCGTGATGCCATTGGCCGACGAGAACGTCTTCCAGTCGGCGTCGACCTTTTTGATGTCCTCGTAGCGGGTCAGCGACCAGTAGCGGCCTGCCGTGTCTATCTCGTTGAAGTGCACGGGATCTTCGGCGCGGAGCCGTTCGAACACTTCCTGCCAGCGGTTCTCTTTGAAGAGGTGCGCGTTGACCGGGTTGATGTCCTCCAGCGCCATCTCGTAGGCCCCGGGCACCCCTGCGCCTTTTGCCGCCCGTTCCTGCTCAGGGGTGCGATATCGGCTCTCGTTCGTGTCTGCCACTTCTGCCATGGGGTCCTCCTCGAATACTTCAGGTGAGATCGTTGACCAGATCAACACAGTTTTCCAGCAACGCCATGCGATCTTCCCGCGTTTTCGCCGCATCGAGCCGCACGTTCAGCGACGATACCCCGGCGTCGCGATACTTGGCCAGCCGCTCCCGGACCATCTCTCGCGTGCCCACGGCCTGAAACTCAGTGACCATGGCGTCGGGAACCCGTTGCGCCGCTGCTTCCCGTTTCCCCTCAAGCCACAACGCCTGCACGGCCAGCGCATCGTCCGCATAGCCAGCTCGCTGAAAGGCATCGTTGTAGAAGTTCGTCTGAGCGGAACCCATGCCGCCCATGTTGAAAGCCACCCCGGCTTTGCGGCTGGCAATCAGCTCCTCCACGTTTTCACCGATGGCGACGCTCACGGCCGCGCAGATGTCAATGTCTGCGAGGGTACGGCCCGCCGACTCGGCGCCACGGCGCAGATACTCGAAATGCGCTTCGCTGTGCTCCGGTGAAAAAGACGTGCCCAGCCAGCCATCAGCTGCCGCGCCGGTGTACTCCAGCGCCCTGGGCGCCAGCGTGGCCAGATAGATGGGAATGTCCGCCGGTGGCTGATCGAGGCGAATCGCCTTGCCTTCGCCACCCGGTCTGGGCAGCACGTGCTGTCTGCCGTCGTAGGCGAGCTTTTCGCCCGCGAAGGCCATGCGGCAGATCTCCAGCGTTTCCCGCAAGCGGGTAAGCGGCGCCGCATAGCTGGCGCCGTGCAGCCCTTCCACCACCTGGGGACCGCTGGCGCCAAGGCCCAGGCGGAAACGGCCTCGCGACAGCGTGGCCAGCGACATCGCGGTCATGGCGGTCATGGCCGGTACCCGTGCGCTGATCTGCATGATGCCGGTACCCAGATGAATGTGCCGGGTCTGGCCAGCGAGGAACGCGAGCGAGGTCACGGCGTCGTTGCCCCAGGCTTCCGCCGACCAGACGCCATCCACGCCCAGGCGCTCAGCCGCCTGCACGAACTCCACGACGTTGTCGATGTTGTCCCGGGAATAGCCGCCGATGCCGATGTGAACCTTCATGCTGCAGCTCCCACCAGTTCTTCGATGTCGCGCAGCGTGTCCTTGCCGAAGAAGATCTCATCGCCGACAAAGAACGTGGGGGAACCGAAGGCGCCCCGCTCCACTGCCGCACTGGTACTGTCGATGAGCTGCTGCTTCACCTCCGGCTGCTGGATGCCGGCCAGAATCTCGTCGCGGGGCAGCTCGAACTCATCCAGCGCAGCGGCAAACACTTCCGGCTCGTCCATTTTCCTCGGCGATCCCCACATGCAGGCGAACATGGCGTCGATGTACGCCGCGTAAAAATCAGTCTGCCGGGCGAAAACAGCGCCACGCATCAGCATGAGCGTATTCACCGGAAAGTGTGGATTGCGCTCGTAGCTTTCCACGGGATAGCGTTTCAGCCACCGTTCCGTTTCCAGGCGTGTGTATTCCGGCTTGTTGCGAATACCCTGCAGAGAGACGGCCGGCGAGACGTTGTTGGTGGCCTTGAAAATGCCACCGAGCAGCACCGGCACGTAGTTGAAGCGCGCGCTGGAACGCGCCTCGATCTGCGGAATGACGCTGTGGCTGAGGTAGGCGTTGGGACTGCCGAAATCGTAGAGAAAGTCGATGGACGTGGTCATGGGGCCTCTGGGGCGCTGCAATGTGAGTGGTTGCATTTTAGAACCACCTGGTGGCATCATGCAACCGTTAATACCGAGACATCAATGAAATACAAAAGCCTCGCCCACATGAACTGCTCGCTTGCCCAGACCCTGGAAGTGATCGGCGAACGGTGGACCCTGATGATTCTGCGCGACGCGTTTTTCGGCGCGAAACGTTTCGGTCAGTTTCAGAAAAGTCTTGGCATCTCCAAGAACATTCTGACAACGCGCCTCAATCAGCTCGTGGAGGAAGGCATTCTGGAGAAGCAGCCGTCACGCGACGGCGCGCACCAGGAGTATCTGCTGACCGAGCGCGGCTACGACCTGCAGCCGGTGCTGCTGTCGATCATGCACTGGGGCGACAAGCACAAACCCAACCCTGCCGGCGACCGGCTGATCTTCGTGGAACGCGGCACCGGCATACCCATCCGCTCCATGAGCGCCGTTGGCAGCAACGGACAACCTTTGTCCGGGCGCGATATCAGGGCCACCGCCGGTCCGGGCCTGGACGAGCCGACCCGCGCGCAGCTCGAGCAACGCGCGCGCGACTGAGCAACCAGGAGAGCACCATGTCCCCCGCCAATCTCGCTCTGATCGTCGGCGTCGGCGAAGCCACGGGCCAGGCCGTATGCCGCGCCTGGGCTGACGAATACCGGCTGCTGATGGTGGCGCGCTCTTCCGGTCTGATCGACCGCCTCGCCGGCGAGCTGCCCGACGCGCATGCCCTCCCCTGCGACGTGGCCGACCGCGACGCCTGGCAGCACACGCTGGAGCGAATCAGAACAGACTTCGGTGTACCCGGCAGGATTCTCGTGAACACCGAGAGTGCCGCCTGGGGTGCTTACGACGAGCTGTCGCTGGACAAGATGGCAACCAGCTTCGACGTGAACGTCATCAGCCTGCTGCAACTGGTGCAGACGCTGTTTCCCGATCGCGCCGCTATCGCCGGCGATACCCGCATCATGATCAGCAGCTCGCCAGCCGCCTACACACCCCCGGCGCGGTTTCTGGGTCTGGCGCCGAGCCGTGTGGCGCAGCGCGTGCTGGCCGAGTTGCTGCACGAGAACCTCGCGCCGGCGGGCCTCGGGTTTTCCGTTTTCTCGATCAACGGCGCCATCGACGAGCCGAAGATGCGAGCCGTGTACCCGGACGAACCGACCGCTTTTTTCATCCAGCCGCAGGACATCGCCCGGGAGCTGTCGCGGGTGTTCGATGCCCCGGTGTTCGAACGGGCGGCCGAGATCCGCGGCGCGTCCGCCTTCGCCTAGCGTTCCGGCCTTCGCACAAATGCACTATGCTGGCGCCGTTTGCTGACAACGGCGCCGCGCCCATGAAGCGACAGGACATTCTCGCCCGCCCCCCGCAGGCGCTCACTCAGGCGCAGCGGGAACACTACTTCCAGCACGGCTATACCAGTGCCGAAGCGCTCGTTGACCAGCACTGGCTGGCACGCCTGAACAAGGTAACGGACGAGTTTGTCGAGCTTTCACGCACCGTCACCCCCGGGGACGACGCACGCTTCGATCTGGAAGCCGACCACACCGCTCACGCACCCCGCGTGCGGCGTCTGAACGCGCCCGTGGAGGTGCATGAAACCTACTGGGAATTCGCCAGCCGGGGACCGTTTGCGGCCATCGCCGAAGATCTGCTCGGCCCCGATGTGAAATTCCACCACTCCAAGCTCAACTTCAAATGGAGTGGCGGTGGCGAAGAGGTGAAGTGGCACCAGGACATCCAGTTCTGGCCCCACACCAACTACGATGTGCTGACCATCGGTGTATACCTGTCGGACGTGGACGCGGACATGGCACCCATGGGCGTGTTACCCGGCAGCCACGAGGGTCCGCTCTACGATCTGTATCGGGAAGACGGGCAGTGGTCCGGGAATCTGCGCGCAGAGGACGTGGCTGCGCTGGATCTGAAATCTGCCGCCTACCTCGCCGGAGCGGCAGGCACCATCACGGTGCACAACTGCCGGGCCATTCACGGCTCTCCGTCGAACGCCAGCACGCGCCCCCGACCGCTTCTTCTCTGTGCCTACGCTGCCGCAGACGCCATTCCCATCACGAATCTGACAACCCGTGCGCGCCGCAGCGAAACCGTCATCCGCGGCCGGCCCGCCCGCTGGGCACGCTTCGATCCGCGCCCCTGCCTGCTGCCACCCGACTGGTCGGGGGGTTACAAGTCGATCTACGCCTACCAGCAGGACGAGGGTTGAGCGTCGTGCCGCCCTGCGCGGGACCCGTCAGGCTGCAACGCCTACGGGCGTTTTAGACCCTCCCGATAAGGCGTCACGTCCAGCGCCGGAAACCGCGCCTGCACGCCGCGAATGGTCTCTTCGGTCCAGTATTCATGACCCACCGGCGGAAAGCCGAGCATGTCCCGTTCCGCGACGCTCGCCTGCTCCAGCCAGCGGTGATAAGACTTTTTCACACCCTGGGCGGGCCAGCCCACAATGCCGAGCCAGGGACAGCCTGCCGGTGCATAGCTGATGAAGTGCGCCACCCGTCCCACGTTACTCTGGAAGGCGGTGCCCCGGTGGTAGGTGCGGGTGCTGTAGGCCAGCACCGAGCCGGCGGGCACGGTCGCAAGCTGCTCGTGCGCGTAGAGGTCCGGCCGTTCGTCCCGCGTGTGCACGATGGGCCAGTGGGTTTCGTCCCGGTAGTGCTCCCAGGGCACCACCGCGGTCGGCGCATGCTGTTCGGTCACATCGGTGTAGTAAACGAGAAACAGCGTTTGCCAGAACTTCGGTGCCGAGGAGGGATACGCCAGCGTGTGGTTGCCGAAGTCCATGTGCATGCTCTGATCGAGATCGCGCGCATGGCCCTGGCATTTGTAGGTGATGTCGCTCTGCTCGCAGAAGAAGTTCTCGTGCCCGCAGATCGTGGCCGCAAAGCGCCGCAGCTCCGGGTGAAAGGTCATGGCGTTGAGCGTTGCGCCGCGAAAGGGAAAGCGCGTGTTGGTGGGCAGCTCCGGCGGTGCCCGCCATCCGTCCGGTTTCGGCTGCGCAGGATCAACCGCACAACGCCAGCCGGGAATCACCCATTCCAGTTCCTCGTGCACCTGCGCCAGCTCCTGCGCATCGAGAAAATTGCGCAACAGCACATAGCCGTGGGCGTGGTAGTGATCAACGTCGTGCCGGGTGAACCGCAGATGTGTCATAGGCCCGAGTATGGCCGAGAATCCGGGCGCCAGCATCCAGGAGTGCTATATTGACCCGCACCATCAGGGGCAGGGACATCGACATGCAGGCACACATCACCGGCGAATGGCGCCGGCCCACGAACACCGCCGCCGATCAGAAAGGCGGCATCCATGACGATGACACGGCCACCGATCTCGGTTTTCGCGGTGGTACCGTTGCGGGCTCCATTCACATGGAGCAGTTCCCGCCGCTGCTCGAGCAGGTTTTCGGCGAAGCCTACTGGAGAACCGGCTCACTCTCGCTGTACTTCCGCTCCGCCACCGTCGATCAGGAACCCGTGCGCTGCTTCGTTGGCGAACCCGTCGATGCCGGCGCGGTGCGTCGCGCCGCGGTCTGGATGGAAAACGAAGCAGGCGAGACGATCATGTCCGGCACCGCCGCCTGCGGCGGGCACGACACCGGTTCCGAGCTGCGCGCCCGCCTTGCCGAGCTGCGCCCCGTCACCGAGCTGCGCATTCTCAAGGACATGGCAGTGGGTGATACGTGCAGCGCCGTGCCTACCCGCGTAAGCGACGAGCGCGTCGACCGCCAGCTCACGGTAATCACCGAGCCTCTGGCGTGGTATCGGGACCCGGCCCGTTTCGGCGCCCGCGTGCTGCCCATGACCGGTGTCGTGGGCATGTTCGATCCCGCCGAGCAGGAACTCGCCCGGCCGGCAATTCAGCCTTTTGTGGGCCTGTACGGCGCCATCGAGATCGAGTTCGTCAACGGCCCGGTCTTCTCAGAAACCAGCTATCTCTCCAGTGGCGAGATCGTGGGTCTCACTGACAGTCCGAAAACGGAGGTGCTGTGGCGCGACCTGCAGCTCGAGCAGGACGGCAGACCCGTCGCCCGCATGCTGAAGATGGACCGCATCCTGAAGGATTCGTCCCCGCTCTGGCGCGCCTAGCTCGCCCGGCCGATCGTCAGGTGATGATCCGCCAGTTGATCGGATACTCGTAGTGTTCGCCGCTGTTCGCCTTGATGGCGGCGATGATCGTCAACACGAGCGCCGCGATCCCAACGATGAACATCAGGAAGATACCGATCAGCACGAACATCAGAATGAAGCAGACAATGGCCGCCAGCGTCACCGTGATCTGAAAATTCAGCGCTTCTTTGCCCTGCTCGTCCACAAAGGGCATCTCGTTTTTCTTTACCTGCCAGACAATCAGCGGGCCCAGCAGATTGCCAAAGGGGATCACAAAGCCCACCAGCGCGGACAGGTGCGCAAACAGCGCCCAGGTGCGCTCTTCAGAGCCCGGTTCGTCTCCGCCGCCTGAAGGCTGCGGTGGCGGTGCCGCCGGCTCTGCGGCCTGCGGTGCTGGTTCGGATGGCGGTGTCTGGCCGTCGTTGTTTTCACTCATGTTCTGGTTCCCTGCAGATGCTGTGACGCCATGCGCACTATCCCGCCAGATGCCCGCAGAAATCAAGGGCGGCATGCGCCCGCGCGCAACCCGTTGCGAGCAGCCCCTTTCCCCTGTTTGAATGCAACCAACGCATTCATGGAACAACCAAGCCATGCACGAAATGCCAACCGACGGTCGAGACTGGGCAGAGCTGAAGCGCGAAATGATCGAGCGTGGCACGGGCGACGCGAAATGGCGCGAAGGCAAAACTGCCGTGTACGTCTTCAACGCCGGCGAGGACGTTGCTGCCGTGCAGAAAGAAGCCTACACGCTGTACATGTCGGAAAACGGCCTGGGTCCGCTGGCCTTTCCAAGCCTCAAGCAGATGGAGGACGAGGTGATCGGCATGGGGTTGTCGCTGCTGCACGCGCCGGAAGACGGCGCCGGCACCATCACGTCGGGGGGCACCGATTCCATCACCATGGCCGTCAAGGCGGCTAGAGACCACGCCCGTGCCACACGGGGCGTAAGCGCCGCAGCCAATCTGGTTGCGCCGTTCTCGGCCCACCCCGCCTTCGACAAAGCCGCGCACCTCATGGATATCGAGGTGCGGAAGGTCCCGGTGGGCGACAACCTTCTGGCGGACGTTGCCGCCATGGCCGACGCCATCGACGAGCAGACCGTGATGCTGGTGGGCTCCGCACCGAACTTCCCTTACGGGCTGATCGATCCCATCGAGGCGTTGAGCGAGCTTGCAGTGAACCGGGGCGTCTGGCTGCACGTCGACGCGTGTGTCGGGGGCTACATCGCACCGTTCGTGCGCATGAACGGCGCGGCAATCCCGCCTTTCGATTTCGAGCTGCCCGGTGTGGCGTCAATGTCCGCCGACCTGCACAAGTACGGCTATTGCGCCAAAGGCGCGTCCACGGTTCTGTTCCGCAGCAAAGCGCTGCACGAGCACATGATCTTCGACTGCAGCAACTGGCCGGGCGGTCGTATGGTTACGCCCACGCTGGCGGGCACCCGCCCCGGCGGGGCCATCTCCGCCGCATGGGCGGTGATGAACTTCCTGGGCGTAGACGGGTACCGGGCCAAGCAGAAACGCGTGACCGACACCCGCGAAGCGGTGGAAGCCGGCGTGCGCGAGCTGGGTTTCGAGATCCTCGGCACCCCCATGCTGGGCATCGTCGCGTTCTCACACCCGCACGCAGACGTCTACAACGTCTACCGGCACATGTACCGCAAAGGCTGGTTCACCAGCCTGACCACGCAGCCGCCGGCGCTGCACCTCATGCTGTCGCCCTTTCACGCGGAAGTGGTGGACGTGTACCTGCGCGATCTCGCTGACAGCCTCGCCGAAGCGGGTACCGAGAAAACGGAGAAGTTCGAAGCCCGCTACAGCTGAGCCCGTGCTCACAGCAGGCGTGGCGCGGCGGGACCGATTCTGGTACTACGACCGCATCGGCACCGCTGAGGGGAAGGCATGAGCGAGCAGGCATCGGCGCAGACGCAGCGCCTGGACATGACCCTGGACGATCGCATGACCGTCGAGGAGGGCTGGGTCTACATGACCGGCATGCAGGCCCTCGTGCGCCTGCCCATGCAGCAACGTATCCGCGACATCGCCCGCAACCTGAACACGGCGGGGTTCATCTCCGGTTACCGGGGCTCTCCTCTAGGCCGCTACGACATGGAGCTGTGGAACGCCCAGGACACGCTCGAGCGCTACAACGTCGTGTTTCAGCCCGGCGTGAACGAAGACCTCGCCGCCACCGCCACCTGGGGGTCGCAATACGTCGGTACCTTCCCCGGAAATACCGTCGATGGCGTGTTTTCCATCTGGTACGGCAAAGCGCCGGGCATGGACCGGTCCATGGACGCGCTGCGGCACGCCAACATGGCGGGTACCTCTGCACTGGGTGGCAGCCTGCTGCTGGTAGGCGACGACCACGGCGCAAAATCGTCCACGCTCACGTGTTACTCCGACTTCAATTTCGTGTCGGCCGGCATTCCCCTGCTGGCCCCATCCAACGCCCAGGAAGTGCTGGACTACGGTCTGCACGGCATTGCTCTGTCCCGCCACAGCGGCCTGCTGTGCGGCATGAAGCTGGTCACCGACGTCATCGAAGGGGGCGGCTCCCTGTACGTGGGCCCCGACGCCCCGCACATACAGATGCCCGAACCTGTCGAAGGCTTGAACATCCAGACCTTCACACCGTTCGTGCAGCAGGAGCACGTGCTGTACGAGCAGCGTATCGATGCGGCCCTCGTCTATGCGCGCGCCAACGCTCTCAACCACATCACCCGCAACGCGCCCGACGCGAAGCTCGGTATCGTCGCTGCCGGCAAAGCCTATCAGGACCTGTCTCAGGCCTTCCGCGCATTCGGTATCGCCGACGCAGAGCTCGGCGCCATCGGCCTGCGCGTGCTGAAGGTGGGGATGGTCTGGCCCCTGGACGACGCGGTCGTACGGGAGTTTGCCGACGGCCTGGACACAATTCTGGTCGTCGAGGAAAAGCGTCCGCTGCTGGAAGATCAGCTCCGTGCCATCCTCTACGGCCAGCCCGACGCACCGGACATCGTGGGCAAGTTCTTCGACGGTCAGACCTATGCCACCACGCGGGGAGAGCCGGCCTTTCCGAACAGCGGAGAAATCGACCCCGCCACCATCGTCAGCGTGCTGAGCAGAACGGCGCTGAAGGTAGATCCCAACTGCGGCGTCGCACTGCCCAACTTTCCCGACAAACCGGCCGCCGGCGCGCCGGCGCCGGTGCGCGCGCCCTCGTTCTGCGCGGGATGCCCGCACGGCCGCTCCACGCAGGTGATCGACGGCAGCCGCGCCCTCGCCGGCATCGGCTGCCACGGCATGGCCATGATGCTGGACCCGACCCGCACCAACACCATCTCGCACATGGGCGGCGAAGGCGCCATGTGGATCGGTCAGGCCCCGTTCACCGACGAGAAGCACGTGTTCACCAACATGGGGGACGGCACCTACTACCACTCCGGCTTTCTAGCCATTCGCGCCGCCGTTGCGGCCGGCGCCCCCATTACCTACAAGCTGCTGGTGAACGGTTTTGTCTCCATGACCGGCGGCCAGCCCATCGAGGGTGAGCTGTCCATCGATCAGATCGTTGCGGAGCTGGACGCTGAAGGCGTGCGCCGCATCGCACTGGTCAGCGACGAGCCCGAAAAATTCGACGGCCACACGTTTCCGCCGAGCGTGCAGGTGCACCACCGCACGCGCATGGAAGCGGTGCAGAAAGACCTGCGCGAGTACCCCAACGTCTCGGTGCTGATCTACGAGCAGCCCTGCGCCACCGAGCGTCGCCGTTTGCGCAAGCGTGGCAAGTGGCACGACCCGGACAAGCGCGTGTTCATTCATCCCACGGTCTGCGAAGGCTGTGGCGATTGCGGTGCGGTGTCGAACTGCATGGCCATCGAGCCGCTGGAAACCGAGTTCGGCCGCAAACGTCAGATCAACCAATCGTCGTGCAACAAGGACTTCTCCTGTGTGGAGGGCTTCTGTCCCAGCCTGGTGACGGTAGAAGGGGCCCGTCTGAAACAGCAGGACAGAGACGCGGCCTTCCCCGTTCTGCCCGCTGTCCCCATGCCCACGCTGCCCGGCATCGACGGTTCCTGGTCGGTGCTGGTGGCGGGCATCGGTGGTACGGGCGTGGTTACCATCGGTCAGACCCTTGCCGTTGCGGCGCACGCGGACGGCCTGTTCAGCTCCAACCTCGACGTCACGGGCCTGGCGCAGAAATACGGCGCCGTGCTGTCGCATGTGAAAATTGCCAACGACGTCAGTCAGCTCAACGCCACACGCATCGCCACCGGAGAAACCGACGCCCTCATCGGCGCGGACGTCATCGTTGCCGCCGGCGACGAGGTGCTGGCCACGCTGGTGCCCGGGCAGAGCGTTGGCGTGGTATCCACCCATCTCACGCCCACCGCCGAGTTCTCGCGCAATCCCGACTGGAACATCGACGAGCGGCTGCTCATCCAGCGCCTCGACGCCGTCGGCGAAGAACGCATCATCAAGCTCGACAGCATTCTGCTGGCAGAGCGGGTGCTGGGCGATGCGGTGTTTGCAAACACGCTGCTGCTGGGCGCAGCCTGGCAGCTCGGCGGCATTCCCGTGAGTCACGAGGCCATCATGCGGGCGCTGGCGCTGAACGGTGTCGCGGTGGAGGCGAACCGGCACGCCTTCGAGCTGGGGCGCTTCGCCGCCCACGATCTCGACGGCGCCCTGGCCTTGATCAAAGGCACGGCCCTCGACAGCGAAGCTGCGCCCGATCTCGACACACTGATTGAACGCCGTGCCACCTTTCTCACCGCTTACCAGGACGAGGCGCTCGCCGACCGGTACCGCAGTCTCGTCGCGCGCGTGCGCGGGGCCGAAGCACCTCTCTGCGATACGCTTCCCGTCACCAACGCCGTCGCGCGTTTCTATTTCAAGGTGCTGGCGCACAAGGACGAGTGGGAAGTGGCGCGCCTGTATGCCGATCCCGCCTTTCTGGACACGCTGCACGACACCTTCGATGGCAAGCTCAAGCTCACCTTTCACATCGGCGGCTGGCCCTTCGGCAAGAAGATCCCCAACTCCAGCAAAATCGTGAAACGTCCGGCCGGCGGCTGGCTGATGGGTGCCTTCAAACTCATGGCGGCCCTGCGGCGCCTGCGCGGCTCCTGGCTGGACCCCTTCAGGAATTCAGCCGAAGCCCGGGCGGCGCGAGCCCTGGTAGCGCAGTACGAAGGCGACGTGGCAAAAATCCTCGCCAGTCTGCATGCCGACAATCTCAGGGCAGCCGCCGAGCTGGCCGCCATTCCGGACCTCATACGCGGTTACGGACACGTGCGCGAGGCGCACGCGGAGCGGGCGGCTGGCACGCGCCAGCAGAAGCTGGCGGAACTTCTCGGCACCCAGGCGAACGACCAGCTCATCGCCAGGGCCGGCTGACCGCGGCGGGCGCCGTCAGCCGCCCACGGTGCTTGCAAACTGGTACAGCGACGCCAGCGTCTGCGCCGTCACTTCCGGGGTGACATCGGGAAACATGATGTCCCCCGCATGGGGCGTGCCATGCACGGTCCGCGCCGTTCCCGGGACACCTGCAGCAGTGAGCTTGCGGTAGAACTGCAGCCCCTCGTCCCGCAGAGGATCGAGCTCGTTCACGGAGATGACGTGCGGCGGCAAACCCGCAAGTTCCTCCACGGTGGCGTGCATGGGCCAGGCGAGCGGGTCCGTCGCGTGCTCACCGGTGGGGTCGTAGACGCGTGCCAGCACCGTCATCTCGGCGCAGTCCAGCATATAGCCGTTGTTTTCCACCAGCGATATCAAATCGTTGGGCGGGTTGGCGTACGCACCCGATATGTAGGGGCACATGGCGTACACACCATCGATACCGTCCGACCACCCTTCCCTGTGCGCTTTCAGGGTAGTGGCTATCGACAGGTTGCCGCCGCCCGATTCGCCGGAAATGATGAGGCTGGCGAGATTAAGGTCGGCTTTGCGGTCGATCACCCAGCGCGTCGCCGCAGCACAGTCGTTCAACCCGGCCGGAAAGGGATGATTGCCGAGCGAACCACCGCCGTTGCGGAACTCCACGCCAATCACGACCATGCCGAGCTGTGCTGCGCTTCTGCGCCATCGCACGAAGCCGGGGTCGGCAGCGCGCATCAGCACCATGCCGCCGCCATGCGTGTGCACCATGCCGGGCAGCGGTCCGTTCTGATGTCTGGGCCGGTCGATGAACAGCGTGATGTCGTTGCCATCCACGCCCTGGATGGTCTCGGTCGACGACTCCACGTCATCGAACGCCGGCATGGCTTCCCACAGCAGCGGATGCGTCACATCCCCGGCTGCTTCACTCTCGGCGCAGTAAGCCAGCGCAGTCGCGTAGTCGGCGTCCGCCGCCGGCTTGGCAACGCCCGGTGCCAGCTCCATCGTGGCCATGACGGCCACCAGCCGCGCATCGGCCCGCGGGTCGTCCCCGAACGTCATGTCCGGCTTTCCCAGCCGACCGGGCATCTGCAGATGCTCTATGGATTCCCCCTTCGCCATCTATTCCCCCTTCCCCATCGTGTGTACGCCCCGAGTATAGTAGGCGATCCATCCGTTCCCAAAGCGATGCCCAGACGTTGAACATGCGTTTCCCGGTCCTGCTGCTGGTCATGTCGTGCGCGTGGACGCACGCTGCCGAGACGCCCGATCTCATCGAGCAGTACGGCAGGCTGCCCATGTTCCGCGACATGTCCATTTCCCCCGATGGCACCCACTATGCCTTCATCCAGCGGCGCGGAAATCAGGAGCTCTTCGTGGTGATCAACACGGTGTCCGGGGAGGCGGTAGCCGCAGTCGATGCCAGCAATCTCAAAGCCCGCTCGGCACGCTTTGCCACCAACCAGCACGTCATCCTGGAAGTGTCCAAAACCCTCAGCTCCGCACGCATTCGCGGCAAGTGGGAGCAGAGTCATGCCGTCTCCTTCAACATCGACACGCAGGCCATGACCACGCTGCTGGTGAAATTCGAAGACCTCTACGAGGCGCAGGAAGGCCTGGGACGGATCGTCGGCATCAACGAGGCGGACAACGACGTCTACATGCCCGCATGGGTGCGCGGCTCGAGAGATCCGGCTTATCACCTGCTGCGCGCAGATCTCAACACCGGTCATACACGGATCTACGCCAGAGGCAACAGCCATACCCGCGACTGGTTTGTTTCCACCGCCGGCGAGGTCCTGGCCCGCGAAGATTTCGACGACAAACGCAACGTGCACACCGTCCAGTCGAAGGTGTCGGGCAAATGGAAGACCATTTACCGGCAGGAAACCGAGATTCCCGAGATCGGTATTCACGCGCTCACGCCCGACGGCACGCGGCTGGTGTACCGGGGTGGGGCACGCACGGCAGATGCGTTGTACACCATGTCACTGACGGACGGCACGATCGTCGGCCCCATCTACGAGCAGACCGATCGCGATATCGACGAGATTCTGGTGGACGGCTTCCACCGGGCGTTCAAGGGTATCCGCCTGAGTGGCCCGCTGCCCGAGTACATCTATGAAGACGAGACGCTCGCGGCGCACATAGACACGGTCACGAGCCGCTTCGCCCTTAGCTCGGTCACCCCGGTCAGCGCCACCGCCGACCGCTCGAAGCTGATCTACCACGTCACGGGCAACGAAGGGGCCGAAGATTTTGTGCTGTTCGAGCCGGCCGCCAACCGTCTCACCCGCATCGGTCTGGGCTATCCGTATGTGGAGAGCACACAGATCGCGGATGTGTCGGCCATCCGCTATGCCGCGCGCGACGGCCTGAAGATCCCGGCGATTGTCACGTGGCCCGCGGGCAGCGAAGAGCGGAAGAACCTGCCGCTGCTGGTGTTCCCCCATGGCGGCCCCGAAAGCTACGACGCAATTGCCTTCGACTGGTGGGCCCAGTACTTCGCCCGCAGCGGGTATCTCATCCTGCAACCGAATTTCCGCGGCTCCACGGGTTACGGCTACGATTTCAAATTCGCTGGACGCGGCGAATGGGGCCGCAAGATGCAGGACGATATCTCCGATGGTGTCAAAGTACTCGTGCAGAAGGGCCACGCAGACCCGCAGCGGGTGTGCATCATGGGCGCGTCCTACGGGGGCTATGCCGCCCTGGCCGGCGGCGCCTTCACGCCGGAGCTGTACCGCTGCATCATCGCCGTAGCCGGCGTCTCGGACCTGCCACGCATGCTGCGCGACGAGCGTTTCTACTCAGGTGGCAGTCACTGGGCGGTCACCTACTGGCAACGATTGGTTGGCAACTCCAGAACCGAACAGGACAAGTTGCAAGCCGTCTCCCCTGTGAACTTCGCCGATGCGTTCACCGCTCCGGTGCTGCTCATTCACGGCAGGGACGACTCCGTCGTACCTCTGCGGCAGAGCAAACGCATGGAAAAAGCCCTCAAACGTGCCGGCGTGCCCGTGGAGCTACTGACCTTGAAAGGTGAAGACCACTGGCTGTCGAGCAGCGATACACGGGTTGCCACCCTGACCGCCATTGCCCGGTTCCTCGAGCAGCACAATCCCGTGGACACGGCGGTCGTCAGCGCGGTGCCCTAGCAGGGCGCCACCGATCCCGGGGAACAATCGATCCCACGCGGCGCCAGGGCTCGACGCTTTAGCCTGCTTTCCTCACACTAGTCGCCATGCGCCAGCATCAGGACACCGAACGGGACGACGGCAGTTATCTGTTCGGAGACTTTCAGGTCAACCTCGGCACTTACGAGCTCGTGGCGGCGGGCGAGGCCGTGGCGGTGGAGCCGCAGGTGTTCAGCCTGCTCGCCTATCTTCTGCAGCACCGGGACCGCGTGATCGGCAAAGACGAGCTTCTGGACGAGCTGTGGGGCCACCGCTACGTCAGCGAATCGGCGCTGTCCACACAGATCAAATCGCTGCGCAAAGCCGTCGGCGACGACGGACAACGCCAGGCAGTGATACAGACCGTACGCGGCCGCGGTTTCCGCTTTGTTGCCGCCGTGGAGCCGGTTGTGGCGCCGGCCCCGCACCCGGTACAGGCCATCCCGGCAACCGCACCCAGCAACAACCTGCCAAGAGAGCGCACTCCGCTTTTCGGTCGCGCCGGCGACGTCGACGACTGCCTGGAGCTGCTGGACAGCAACCGTCTCGTCACCGTCCTCGGCATCGGCGGCACCGGCAAGACACGCCTCGCGGCGCGGGTGGGGCGGGAAACGTCCCACCGCTTCCCCGATGGCGTGTGGTTCATCGACCTGATTCCGCTCACCAGCGTCGAGTCGCTGGAAACGGCGGTGGCCGACGTGCTGGGTATGGCGCTGTCCGCCGAAGCAACGCGTCCGCAGCTCATCGACGCGCTGCGCCAGCGCGATCTGCTGCTCATCTTCGACAACTGCGAGCATCTGCGCGAGGCAACCGCCGATCTGGTGAACGACCTGCTGGAGTTCACGGAACGCCCCCGCATCCTCGCAACCAGCCGTGACCCGCTCGACCTCATCGACGAATATCGCTACTTCCTCAGCCCGCTGGCCACCAAGGCGGCTGACGGCATCGCGCCTGCCGTGGCGCTGTTCAATGCCACCGCCGGTCGACATGGCGTGCCTCTGGACGATCATCCCGGCACTGCCGTGGCCAGTATCTGCGCCCAGCTGGATGGCCTGCCGCTGGCCATCGAGCTCGCCGCCGCGCAGCTTCGCCACCTCACGCTCGACGAGCTGGGCGCGCGCCTGCACCAGCGCTTTGAAGTGCTCACCGGCCGGGAACGGACCGTGTCAGGCAGGCAGAGCAACCTCCTGGGTGTGCTGGAGGACACCTGGAACATGCTGGGAGCGCCCGAGCAGGCGCTGTTGCGCCAGCTTGCGGTGTTCCCCTCCCGCTTCACCATGAGCTCCGTTGAGGAAGTGCTGGCGGACACACCGTGGCACGAGCTGTCGAGCGGCATCTCGCGCCTGGTGGATCTCGGTCTCATACAGCGCACTGCCAGCACCGGTGTGTGGTGGCGCGTGCTGGAAACGGTGCGGGCGTTTGCCACGCGGGATCTGCCGCAGCCAGACCGGGATGCCAATGCCGGGCGCCACGCCCGCTGGTGCCTGGACAAGCTGGGCCGTTTCCCGGACGACCAGCTCGACAACCTGGCGCAGGCCGAGTGGTGCATCGATCACTACGCGGATCTGGAAGCCGCCGAGCAGTTTTTTGCCCGTACCGATGACATGCACGCCGCTTATGCGCTGTGCGCCGGCACGGGACTGATGGTGCAGCTCGACGACGGCGCCCGGGCCAAGGAGCGCCTGGCGCGCGCCGAGCAGTACCTTGCCGGTTCGCCGCCCGACTACTGGCGGGCCCGGCTGCACGCCATCGCCGGTCTCAGCGCCCAGGCGAATCGCCTGCCCGAGCTGCTGAACCACCACAACGAGGCATATCTGGCGCTGGCCCGGGCGCAGCAGGACCCGGAGCTGCTGGCCAACGCGCTTCTCATGCAATCGCTTACCACGGGCTTCGTGGATGCGGATCTCGCTTTCGCCCAGCTCGCTGAGATGATCCGCCTGGGCGAGCAGGCGGGCAACGCATCCCTCGCTCAGTCCGGCACCTGCTACCAGGCCTGGCAGCACGTCATGGGCCGCGACTATGCCCGGGGCCGCACCCAGGCCGAAGCGCTGGTCGCAGGTTTCGACGCCGCCCCGGACGCCATCGACAATCCCGCCTACAACTGCGTCGGCATCATCATTACCTGCACAGCCGTGGACGAGCCGGAGGCAGCCGCCCGCTGGGCGGCACGGATGCAGGAGTTTCCGGCGGTGCTGTCGTTCTGGGGTATTCAGAATCTGCTGGCCTGCGTGGACGCCAGCGCCGGCAGGAGCAGCGCGTCGGCGCGCCGCTGTCTGGACATCAAAGCGCGCCTGAATCGCGCAGCCCGCGACGAGTTTCCGGATGTGCTGGTCACCGCCATCCTGCTGGCGTTCCGCCTCGACGAAACGGCACGCGCGCAGCGCTGGCTGGCCGCAATCCGCTGGAGTCGTGTGCCCATACAGATGTACCACACCATCGCTATTTACCGGCAGCTCTACGAGCACGTCGGCTTCGGCGACTACGACGCCGACAACGCCCCGGCGCTGGACGACGTGCGCGGCCAGGTCACGGAGTGGCTGACCGCCTTGAGCGCAGCCTGATTCTGCTAGCATGACCGGCTGACAGAACGTGGAACGACACGTGAGCGCTGCAACGCCGATCACCGCCCCGACGTATACCTTCAACGAGTTCGAGCTGGACCTCGGCACGTTTTCGCTGCGCGCCGACGGCGCCGAGATACCCCTGGAACCCCAGGTGATGTCGCTGCTGGCCTACTTCGTCCAGCACAGCGATCAGCTCGTAACCCGTGACGAGCTGCTGGACGAGCTGTGGGGGCATCGCTTCGTCAGCGAGTACGCGGTGGCCACGCAGATCAAATCCCTGCGCAAAGCCCTCGGCGACGACGGACGCAATCAGCGCATCATCAAAACCGTGCACGGGCGCGGCTTCCGTTTCATCGCACCGGTGAGCAAAGGGCCCGTACCGCCATCCCAGACACCGCCGGGGCCAACCGAGGCGGCCCGCAAAGGGGCCGTGGCGCCCAGCCGCACCAGCAACCTCGGCTACGAGCGCACCAAGCTCATTGGTCGAGACGACGATCTCGCCCGCTGCATCGACGCGTTCGACAACTACCGGCTGGTGTCCCTGCTGGGCATCGGCGGCTGCGGCAAAACCCGTCTCGCCAAAGCCGTGGGCCGCACCGTGCAGGACAACTACCCGGACGGCGTATGGTTCGTGGATCTCGTGCCCGTGCGCGACAGCGCCGGCATCGATACGGCAATTGCCTCGGTGATGGGCATCAGCGTGCAGGCAGGTGAAGCCCGCGCGCAGATTGCCGACGCGGTACGCGACAGCCGCGTGCTGTTCATCCTCGACAACTGCGAGCACATCGAAGACGACGTGGCCGCGGCGCTGGACTACTTTCTGGAGAACACCAGCGGCCCCAGGTTTCTGGCGACCAGTCGCGATCCGATCGATCTCGCTGATGAGCTGCGCATGTTCATCGACCCGCTGCCGGTGCGCAGCGAGACCGGCCTGTCGCCTGCGGTAGAGCTGTTCATGCTCACCGCCGAGCGCCACGGTACCCCCGGGGAACTGCTCGACCCTGCCCGCGTCGAGCCCATCTGCGCCCGGCTCGACGGTCTGCCCCTGGCCATCGAGCTCGCCGCGGCGCAGCTCAAGCAGCTTACCATCGACGAGCTGGCAGACCGTCTCGACCGGCGCTTCGAGCTGCTTGCGGGGCGCCAACGCGAAGGTGAGCACCGACAGGACAGCCTGATCCGCGTGGTGGAGAACACCTGGCAGCTTCTGGGCACCGACGAGCAGCAGCTCCTCGGCCAGCTTGCGGTGTTTCCGGGTCAATTTACGGTCAACGACATCGAGGAGGTGTTTGCCGGGCAACTGCCCCGGGGTATCTCCTTTGCCCTGTCACGGCTGGTGGAGCTGTGTCTGTTGAGCCGCACATCCCGGGCCGGCGGCTGGTGGCGCCTGCTGGAGACGGTGCGGCTGTTTGCCCTGGAAAAGCTCGACCCCGACACACAGCACCAGAACCGGCAGCGCCACGCCGAGTGGGTACTGGCCCGCCTTGGTGCGTATCCCGAGGATCAGATGCACAGCTTCGCGCAGGCGCAGTGGGCGGCGGCGCACTATCCGGATCTCACCGCCGCAGAGTTGCACTTCGAAGCAAACGGCAGACGCGCCGACGCCCTGGCCGTGTGCTGCGGGGCCGGTCTCATGATCCAGATGGACGATGGCGCCCGCGCCAGCGCAAAGCTGGCACGGGTGGAAGACTACCTGGCCGACACGGAAGATCCTGCGCACCGGCGCGACCTGCACGGCACCGCGGCGTTGTGCGCGCAAGCGCTGCGCAACCCCATGCGCCTGGCGTCGGAAGCCCAGGCGTACCTGGATGTCTGCCGGGCGCTGGATGAAGCCGACCGCCTCCCCGGCGCGCTGATTCTCACGTCGTTGACCAACAACTTTTTCAATCCGCAGCTGGCACGGGAGCAGCTCGAAGAAGCTACGCAGATTGCGGCTCGGCTGGGGCAGCCGGCAACCACGGATATCGTGCTGATCTACCAGATCTGGTCCCAGGCCGTCACCGGTAACCTGGCGGCGGCCCTGACGCTGGCCCAGCCGCTGCTGAATCGGTTGAGGGACACCAACCGCCCGCTGGACAATCCCACCTACAACGCCACCTGCGCGGCCGCGGCGAGCCTCATCTTCAGCAACCCGGCGGCTTCGCTCGAGTGGATCGAGCGGTTGATGGCTCGACCGGAAGCCCACAGTCTGTGGGGGGCCACAGTGCTGTACGCAAGCGTGTACGCCTCGGCAGGTGACACGGCAACGGCCGTGGCACTCATCGACGCCGTGGAAGCACGGCTGCGCCGCGCTGGCCGAAATCCCTGGCCGGACCTGCTGGTGCCAGCCATTGTGCTGGCCTACCGAACCGGGGAAAGCGCCCTCGCCGAGCGGTGGTACGGGGCAATCCGGGCGGCCCGCAAGCCCCAGCAGATGTTTCACAGCATTACCGTGTATCGTCAGCTGCGCGATCTGCTGACGCCCGCGGCGGACCCGGGCGAGCTGGAAGCGGAGGGATCAGCCGCCCTCGCCTGGTGTCGCAACCTCCGCTGACTCGATCGCCCGCCCTACCGTCAGGGCATCGCGCAACGGATCCGGCAGGTCCTGATACACGGCGTCCGGCCGGGCGCCAAGGCCTTCCACCAGCTTCGAGAAAAACGCCCGGCCGGCACCGATGCCCGCAATGTCGAAAATCTCGGCGTCGCTCCACCCGGCCGCCTTCAGGGGCTTCACATGGCGTTCGTCCACGCCCGTTGCGTCCAGCGCCACCTGAGCCCCATAGCGCATGGCCGCGGCTTCCCGCGCGTCGACAATGCCTGCGTACTCTCCGCGCGCCAGGGAAGCGATCTCCACATCGGTAAAAAACGCCCGCAGCTGGAGACCGTGCGCCAGCGAGCAGTACGAGCTCTTCAGGGCTACCGCGGCCGCAAAGGTCACCAGCTCGAAAAGCCGGGGGCTCACGTGCCGGCGCAGACCTTTCTGCAGCTCCGACCAGAGGTCGATGACCTCCGGGCGGTGACTGAACAGGGGCGCGTAGTTCGGCAGGTAGCCGAAGGTCCGCTCCTGACGCGCGTACACGCGTTGTACGTGTTCGCCGGCCTGTGCCTGTAAGTCGGCTTCTATGAATGTCATGGTTACACCTCCTTCCGGGTGATGCGGTACTGATCGATCTGCACTTCCTCGCCCAGGTCTGTGTAGTCGCCAGACGCGCGCGCACGGCGGAACTCGCCGAAATTGATGGGGCGGTAGCGCGCCGGCTCATCCACCGCGGTGCTGTCCAGGGGAGCGTAGGCGAAGCTTTCGCTGGGATTGAAGAAAAAAGGAATGCTCAGCCGGGCGCAATCGCTGTGGGCGCGCACGCGGTGCAGCGGTGCGCGGTAACGGTCGTTGGACCACACCTGGATGACATCGCCGAGATTGACGATCAGCGCATCCGCCAGCGGTGGCACCGGCCGCCAGGCGCCGTGCACAAACACTTCCAGACCGGGCACATCGTCGGTGAGCAGCAGTGTGAGCGCACCCGCGTCGGTGTGATGATTCACGCCGAGATGGCCCGTTGCCGGCACCGCGGCACCCGCCGGCGCAGCCGGTTCCGGGCATTCGGGGTAGTGGTTAAGGCGCACGAAGCTCGCATGCTCGGGCTCGAAGGCGTGAAACAGAAACGAGCCGGGCACGCCTAAGTTGCCGGAAATGGCTGCGAGCAGCTCGTACGACACAGCCTCGCACGCGGCGAAGTGCGCTTCGAACGTCGCGCGCAACGAGCCCTGCCACAACGGCCACTGGGGCACAAATTCTCTGACCCTGCGGCCGAAATCGAAGGTTTCTTTCCAGTCCCGGGTGTTTTTTGTCAGCTCTTCGTCGAAGTAGCCCCAGGCGTTGCCGGCGGTGCGGCGTACTTCGTTCTTGGCATCCAGCGAGGCTGCGAAGAAAGCCCGCGCCTCGGCAAACAAAGCATCGGTTTCTCCCAGACCGTGGTCGGTGAGGTAGAACACACCCCACTCGCGGCAGGCCAGATCCAACTGGTCCAGCACGTCGGGTCGGCTGAGCGCACGGCGGGAGATGACGGGGGGTAGCTTGCTCATGATCCTGGCTCCTTGCTTGCGCCGCGCTCAACTCGCGCGGCTGTGCAGCCACTTCGGCAGCAGGCTGTAAGGGTCAGCGTCGAACGGCGTGTGGGCGATACCCATGGCCGTCAACGCCTCGGCGAAGGCACCGGAGGCCTGATAGTCGAAGAGTTCGGTGCAGCCGCCTACCAGCGTGCCGTTCACGAAAATCTGCGGAATGGTGGGACTGCCCGTGCGCTCGGCCAGCACGGCGCGGATCTTGTTACCCCGTTCGCCGGCCTGGTACGCCACCGAATCGAGATCAACCGATTCGTAGGCCACGCCCATGGCGGCAAAAAGGTTGCGTGCCGACCAGCAGAACTCGCACCACTCGAGCGCAAACATCACAACCGAACGACTCGCGACGATCTCGTCCACAAAGCGCTCGGCGTCGGCGTCCAGCGCCACCGCGGCCTTCGTGGCCGCCGCAGGTGCCGGCGCGGCCGGGCGGTCGAAACGGCAGCCGTCGGTAGATCTCGCGACGGCCAGCTCGTCCGCATCCATGTCTTCGCCGATGTCCGAGAACAACGGTGTCGAGAGATAGCGCTCCCCCGTGTCCGGCAGCATGCAGACGATGTTGGCACCGGCGGGCGCGTCGGCGGCAACAGCCAGCGCCGCACACAGCGTGGCACCGCTGGATGTGCCCACGAAGATGCCCTCTTCCCGGGCCAGGCGCCGGGCGGTGGCCATGGCCGCGTCACCAGGCACCGGCTGAACGGCGTCGATGAAATTGTTGCCCACGGCCTCTTCCGTCAGCCCCGAGACGAAGTCGGGACTCCAGCCCTGCATCAGGTGCGGTTTGAAGCTGGGGTGGCTGCCCTGCGGACGGCCCTGCGCGTCTCGCGGCTGCGGCACACCGCTGCCCAGCACCGGCGCATTGTCGGGTTCCGCGGCGATGATTCGCGTCGCCGGCGAGTGCTGCCGCAAGCCGGACGCAACGCCATTCAGCGTGCCACCGGTGCCGAAACCGGTGACAAAGGCGTACAGAGCCTCACCCTGCATATCTGCGAGGATCTCGGGCACCGTGGTGTCCCGATGCACCTGCGCATTGGCCGGGTTGTCGAACTGCCGGCAGAAGAACCAGCCGTGCCGTTCCGCGAGCTCTTCCGCCTTCTTCAACATGCCGGTGCCTTTCTCAGCCGCCGGCGTCAGCACCACCTTAGCGCCAAGAAAACGCAGCATCTTGCGGCGCTCGACACTGAAGTTCTCCGCCATGGTGACCACGAGGGGGTAGCCCTTCTGGGCGCACACCATGGCCAGGCCAATACCTGTGTTGCCACTGGTGGCTTCAATGACGGTCTGTCCCGGCTGCAAAGCGCCGGACCGTTCGGCGTCTTCGATGATGGCACGCGCCATGCGGTCCTTGACCGACGCCATGGGATTGAAGGCCTCCACCTTCACGTACAGGTTGACGTGATCCGGGGCCATCCGGTTCAGGCGGACGAGCGGGGTGTTGCCGATCGTGTCCAGAATGTTGTCGTAACGGGCCATGCTGCGCTCCTTGCGGGTTGTCGATGGGCGCACTGTAGGAGGCTGGCTAAAGGGTTTCTTGGAGACCATGTGGGGATTTCCTGAAGAAACCTTCAAGGAATCCTCATGACATATTCAAACGGTCCCCAAGCTTCGCCCCGGCCCTCTCCCTAAAGTGCTCACCACTCGCAGTGACACCTACCCGGTGGAGCGCGACCAACGACAACCAAGACAGAGCAAGGAGACTTCAGCCATGGAAACGACTACCGCAGACACCCGGGTAGTGGACAACGGCGTCAATGTAGACGCGCTCATGGGCGCCCGCGAGGCCCTCACCGACGCGCCCGCGGCAGCACAGTTCGCCTGGCGCGCCACCAGCGAGTGGGTAAAAGGCACGCATACCCGCGCCAGCGTCAAAGGCTTTCACGGCCTCGGCGAAGAGCAGCAGCACCGCACCGCCTTCACCTTCGATTCGGACCACCCGGAGGTGTTTGCCTCGCAGGACGCGGGCGCCACGCCGGTGGAGATTGTGCTGGTGGGCCTTGCGGGTTGCCTCACGGCAGGTGTGGCCAGCGTGGCTCAGAACCGCCAGATCCAGTTGCGCAAGGTCAGCGCCACGCTGGAAGGCAGCATGGACCTGGCCGGCATCCTCGGTATCGACAGCGACGTGCGCAACGGCTTCGAGGACGTGACGGTGCGCTTCGACATCGATGCCGACGCCACCCCGGAGGAGATCGAAGCGCTGGTTGCCCAGTCGCAGAAACGTTCGGCGGTGTTCGACATCGTCACAAACCCGACGCAGGTGACTGTCGAGGTCAACGCATAACGTTGGTCGGCGCGTAGCGTTGGTCAACGAGCAGCCGGAAGGAAGAAGCAAGGAAGGAGAGACCGATGTCCCCGAACAATCAGCAAACCCCCGCCCCGACGCTGCGCATGCGTCGCAAAGCCCGCAGCATCGACGTCATCGTCATCGGTGCGGGCCACGCCGGGCTTGCCGTGAGCGCTCAGCTCAGCGCCCGGCAGGTCGAGCACGTGGTGCTGGAGGCTGGTGAGATCGGTCAGCGCTGGCGTCACGAGCGCTGGGATTCTCTCAGGCTTCTGACCCCCAACTGGCTGTTGAACCTGCCCGGGCAGCCGTATGCCGGGCAGGATCCGGACGGTTTCATGCACAAGGATGTGCTGGCCGACCACCTCACGGGCTACGCAAGGACAATGCAGACGCCGGTGAAACGCAACTCCCGGGTTCACCGGGTAAG
The DNA here is from genome assembly GCA_964651595.1 of uncultured Pseudomonadales bacterium. Taxonomy (GTDB): domain Bacteria; phylum Pseudomonadota; class Gammaproteobacteria; order Pseudomonadales; family Azotimanducaceae; genus UBA4421. The sequence goes on from CAZYYJ010000011.1 coordinate 42,035, forward strand.
CATGGCCGGAGACGGCTATCGGGTAGCCACCGCGCAGGGCGAATGGTTCTGCCGTGCGGTGGTCCTCGCCACCGGCGCGTACGCCGAAGCGACCGTGCCGAAAATCGCGTCGTCGTTACCGGCGGGTGTGTCCCAGGTCACCGCCCGCGACTACCGTCGCGCGGCAGACCTGCCGGACGGCAAGGTGCTGGTGGTGGGCGGTTCCGCCACCGGCCTGCAGCTGGCCCGGGAACTGGCCACTGCCGGTCGTGAGGTCATGCTCTCGGTCGGGGAGCACGTGCGTATGCCCCGCCAGGTGGCGGGGCTCGACGTGTACCGATGGCTGGCGCGCAGCGGCGTGCTGTGGGAAACCGCCGAGGTCATGGACGATCTGGCGCGAGCGCGGCGTTTGCCGTCACCGCAGCTGGTCGGCGAGCCGGGCCACGACCTCAATCTCCAGCGGCTGCAGGAAGCCGGCGTGGAAATCGTGGGTCGTTTCGCAGGGGTCAACCAGGGCAAGGCGCAGTTTTCCGGCAACCTCGCGCATCTGAGCAAAAGCGCAGACCTGAAGATGCAGCGGCTGCTGAAGCGTTTCGCGGCGGCAGCGCCGGGAGAGCTGCAGGCCAGCGATCTGGCGGTCACCCCCACCGCGCTTGCGCGTCCGCGTCTCGCCGCCGCGCTCGGTGACGAGATCAAGGTGGTGCTCTGGGCCACCGGCTTCAAGGCCGACTACCGCTGGCTGGACGTGGATACGTTCGACGCCCGGGGTCGCCTGCGCCACCAGGGTGGCATTGCCGCCGCGCCGGGCCTCTACGCGCTGGGTCTGCCACTCATGCGCAGCCGGGCTTCGACGTTCATTGCCGGCGCTGACGCCGACACCGCAGCGATCGCCGGGCATCTGCGCGGCTATCTGGATACGTGCACACAACGGATTGCAGTGAGCACCTGATTACACAACAAGGAGACAACCATGTTTGAACTGAACTTTTTGAGCGAGAGCGCCGCTGCGGTACCCGCGCTGCTCGCAACCTGTGCCGGGTACCAGCTGGCGTTGCTGCTGGGAAGCACCTTCGGCTGCGGGAGGAACAGAGAATGCTGAGCGAAACGACCCCGACCATGTTGCGACCGGAGGTGCCGCTGTATCTGACGGACGGCGGCCTCGAAACCACGCTCGTTTTTCACGACGGTTACGAGCTGCCCGAGTTTGCCGCGTTCCCGCTGCTGGAAACTGCCGCGGGCCAGATCCGCCTGCGCACGTACTACGAGCGTTACATCGCCATCGCGCGCGAACGAGGCGCCGGCTTCGTGCTGGAGACCCCCACCTGGCGCGCCAGCCGCAAGTGGGCACGCCTGCTCGGCTACAGCGACACGGACGTGTTCCGCATGAACACGCTGGCCGTGAAGCTCATGCAGGGCCTGCGTGCCGAGCACGAGACCGGGGCAATGCCGATGCTCATCAGCGGCAATATCGGTCCGCAGGACGATGGCTACGACCCGCAGCATCGCATGAGCGTGCAGGAGGCCGAGGCCTACCACAGCCATCAGGTGCGCGCCTTTCAGGCAGCGGGCGTGGACATGATCACCGCGGCGACCCTCACCTATCCGGAGGAAGCCATCGGCATAGCCAACGCAGCCGCCGCGGCTGAAGTGCCGGTGGTGATCTCGTTTACGGTGGAAACCGACGGCCGCCTGCCGGTGACAACGGCGCTGGGTGATGCCATCGCCCGCGTGGACGACGAGGCCGTCGCGCCGCCCGTGCACTACATGATCAACTGCGCGCATCCGGATCATTTCCACCTTGCGGCCGGGCAACCCTGGCTGCATCGCATCGGCGGCGTCCGCGCCAACGCATCGCGCATGAGCCATGCCGAGCTGGACGCCTGCGACGTGCTGGATGACGGCAACCCGGACGAGTTCGGCAGGCTCAATCATTCGCTGCACGCGCTGTTGCCCCGGCTGCGCGTGTTCGGCGGTTGCTGTGGTACGGATCACCGGCATGTGGAGGCCGTTGCCCAGCACCATCTGTGAGCCCAACGCCGGCGGTTGCTGACCGCCGGTGTCGTCTGGTCAGAAAAGGATCAGGCTTTGGACAGGACCCTGCCCCGGGCCCCTGGCTATGGTCGACGCATACATTGCGACGTCACGACCGATGCCATCGGCCGGGGGAACCAACATGGGTACATCACAACGCGACCAGGCGGTTGTTCAAGCCGCCGCGCAACAGACCACACGCCGGCGGCCCCGGGCGTTTGCCGCGGCCATTGTCATCACCCTCGTCAGTCTGGGATGGCTCGCGCCACCGCCGGCCGACGGCGCCACCGCGCCGGGCAACCCGACATACACCAAGCAGGAGCTGACAGAACAGCAGGTCCGCGCGCTGATATTGCTCATCGGCGACAGCAGTGGCGGACCGGAGGCACCCGGCGGGCTCACCGGCGCCTGGATCGAAGACACCGTCGAGCTCCGCTGGCAGGACCGCTCGAACGACGAAGCGGGCTTCAACGTCTACCGCCGCCTGGTCCCTGGCGAAAGCGAGCTGATCGGTACCACCCGGGCCAACCGCACAGCTTTCGAGGACCCGTCGCCCGTGGCGGGGGTAACCAACACGTACCGTGTGGAGGCGTACAACGGCGTCGGCGCCGCGGACACCGCTTGGGTGAATGTGGCACCCCCACCCGCCAGGCCACCAGCGGCACCCCACGGTGGCGAAGCCTCGGCGGTGTCATCGAGCGAGATCGCGCTGCGCTGGACGGACGCGGCCGACGACGAAGCGGGGTTTGTCGTTCTTCGAGGCAATCGAAGCAACGCCGTCAACCGGGAAGTGGCCAGGCTACCGGCCGACACCCAGGCCTGGGTGGACTCGGGCCTGGCACCGGACAGCACCCATTTCTATCGCATCTTCGCCTTCAACGCGGCCGGCCGAAGCGCCGGCTACGCCGCAGCGTCCGCTACGACGTTGACGGCGGGCGGCACAATCCGCGTGCGCGTGACAACGACGGGACCGGACCCGGACGAGGATGGCTACCGGTTGACGGTCGCGGGGCGGCGTTTCGAAAGCACGACAATGGTTGCCGCCAACGGTTCTGCCGCGTTCCCGGACGTGCCGGTCGGAAGCTATGCGCTGAGCCTCGATGCCATCACCGAAAACTGCGCCGTGGCCGCCAGCAACCCGCAGAACGTGACCGTAACCGATGCGTCCCGGGTGGAGGCAGCGTTTGCCGTCGCCTGCCGCCTGCGCGGTCCAACGGGATTGCAGGCGAGCGCCAGCGGGCAGCAGCTCTCCGCCACGTGGACCGATCCGTCGTCGAGCGAAACCGGTTTCGAGCTGCAACTCGACGACAACGCACAATTCTCCGCTCCCGACAACATCCCGCTGAGCGCGAACGTCACGTCGTTTGCGACGCAGCTGCCGCCCGGTACCTACTACGTTCGCGTTCGCGCTCTGCATCCCGCAGGCGCTTCTCCTTACACCCCGACCGCGCAGGTTTCGGTGAACGAGCTGCTGCCATCCGGCCCCGGGAACGGCTCGGCCAGCGCGCTTTCCACCAGCGAAATCCGCGTGCAATGGTCAGACAGGTCGGCCAACGAGACGGGCTTCCGCGTGTTTCGCGGGACGAGCATAGACGCCGTCGACACCGAGGTGGCCGTGCTGAGCCCGGACACCACCGAGTACACAGACCAGGGTCTGGCGCGCGCAACCACCTACTTCTACCGGGTGTACGCGTTCAACGCGGCTGGAAGCAGTACCGCCTTCGCCAGCGCCGAGGCGACGACAACCTCCGGCACGGGGAACATTCGCGTGCGGTCGGTGACCACCGGCCTCGATCTCGACCGTACCGGTTACACGGTCACGATCGCGCGCGGCATCATCGGCACCAGCACGCAACTGGGCATCAACGGTTTCGTGACCTTCCCGGACCGGGCCGTGGGGACGCACCAGGTCACGCTCGGCAGCATCGCGGCCAACTGCACGGCAGGCGGGGACAACCCCCGCGATGTCGTCGCAGCCGATGGCGAGCTGGTGGAAACGACTTATGCGGTGAGTTGCACTCTCATCGCGCCCACCGGCGTGGGGGCCTCGGCGAGCGGCGACGACGTGACGGTGACCTGGCGGGACAACTCCTTCAGCGAATCCGGTTACCAGGTGCAGTACGCCACCAATCCCTCGTTCTCCGGCGCACGGAGCGTGCTGCCACCGTCCAACGCGGAGCGTGCAGTCCTGCAGAACCTCTCCCCCGGGGCAACGTACTACATCCGCGTGCGGGCTCTGAATGCCAGTGGCAACTCCAGCTACAGCCCGTCCGTGTCCGTTGCGATTCAGGCGACGCGGCGCGTCACCATAGTGAACAACATGCCGACGTCGCTGAACCTCAGCGAGATCGTGCAGTTCAAGGTGGTGCAACCCGGACAGTTGTACAACGATTCCGACTACCTCACCGATGACAACCGCTCCGACTGCCTGCGCCTGCCCGGCGGACGGATTGCCTCCGGCGGATCACGCACCTTCGAGATTCCCTACGACGACTACAACACCTACATCGGCGTGGGCATCTGGGATCTGAATAACGTCACGTGCGGCACGTTCAATCCCTGGTTCAAGCGACGGTTCTTCACCGCGTTGCCCAACCGCGACCTCTACTGGGTGTGGACCGAGGTCATCGTCCGCGGGCACACCAGCGGTGAGTGGGTGTGGACAATCAGCGGGAACTACCTCAACGGCAATCTGGTGGTAACGCCGGAAGGCAGCGCACCGATCCAGTTCAACCGAACCCCGTACTACCCGCTTCCGTAGGCCAGGCACATCACAACCGCGACGGCTGTGTCTACCAGCCGGCACGTTTATGCTAGCGGTCGAACGTGGCCACGGAGAGACGCTTGCCGCTACAAGTCAACAAAGAGGTGTTCATCACCTGCGCTGTCACCGGTTCGGGCGGAACCCAGGAGCGCAGTCCCCATGTACCGCGCAGCCCGCGCGAGATTGCGGATGCTGCGATTGCAGCCGCGCAGGCCGGCGCAGCGGTGGTGCACTGTCACGTGCGCGATCCCGTCACCGGCGCCCCATCCCGCGACCCGGTCCTGTATCGCGAGCTGACCGAACACGTCCGGGCGGCAGACACCGATGTCGTGCTGAATCTCACCACCGGCATGGGGGGCGATCTCATCCTCGGCGGCATCGAGCAGCCGTTGCCACCCGGGGCGGGCACCGACATGGCGGGCGCGACCGAGCGCATGCAACCCATCGCCGAGTGCCTGCCGGAAATCTGCACGCTGGATTGCGGCACCATGAACTTCGCCGAAGCCGACTATGTCATGACCAATACGCCGGGCATGCTGAGGGCTATGGGGGCCATGATTGCCGACCTGGGCGTGCAGGCCGAAATCGAAGCGTTCGATAGCGGCCATCTGTGGTTTGCGCGCCAGCTCGTGGAAGAAGGGGTGCTGCCGCCGCCGGTGCTGGTGCAGCTCTGCATGGGCGTACCGTGGGGCGCACCGGACGATCTGAACACGTTGCTGGCCATGGTGGGCAACGTGCCGGACGACTGGCACTGGTCTGCCTTCAGTCTCGGCGGACACCAGTTGCCCTACGTCGCCGCCGCGGTGCTTGCCGGCGGCAACGTGCGCGTTGGTCTGGAAGACAACCTCTATCTCGAACGGGGTGTGCTGGCCACCAATGCGCAGCTGGTGGAGCGGGCTGTGGCAATGATCCACAGCCTCGGCGCGCGCGTCCTGAGCCCCGCGGAGGTGCGCCAGCGCCTGCATCTCATAAAGCGCTCACCGGTCGGGTGAGCATGCGCTCGGCTATCATCGGCGCAGGGGTGGTCGGCGCCGGCTGGGCGGCGCGTTTTGTCCTGCACGGGTGGGACGTTGCGGTATACGACCCGGCGCCCGGTGCACTCGAGGCCGTGCAGCGTGTGGTGGACCGGGCGCGGGACAGTCTCCAGATCCTCTACGATGCCCCGTTCGAGGAGGGCCGTATCGAGCTGGCCCGCGATCTGCCCACGGCCGTGGCAGACGCCCACTGGGTGCAGGAGAGCATCCCCGAGCGTCTGGAGACCAAGCGGGCGTTGTTCGCCACCTTGTCACAACATCTGGGCGCAGACACGCCGCTGGCTTCGTCCACCTCCGGCTTCAAACCTTCCGATCTCGCCCGCGATGCCCCCTGCGCCGACCGCCTGCTCGTGTGCCATCCGTTTCAGCCCGTCTATCTGCTGCCGGCGGTGGAGGTGGTGCCGAGCCCGTGGACCGGAGCGGCCGTGCTGGCTGCGGCAACGTCGACGCTCAAGGCCATCGGCATGGCACCGCTGGTCGTCGACGTGGAAATCGATGCGCACATCGGCGACCGCCTTCTCGAGGCCCTGTGGCGCGAAGCGTTGTGGCTCGTCAAAGACGGGGTGGCCACCACGGAGCAGATCGATGCGGTGATCCGCAACGGCTTCGGCCTGCGCTGGGCGCAGATGGGCCTCTTCGAGACTTATCGTATCGCCGGCGGCGATGCCGGCATGCGCCACTTTCTCGCGCAGTTCGGTCCGGCCCTGCAATGGCCCTGGAGCAGACTCACCGACGTGCCCGAGCTGGACGCCGATCTGATCGAGAAGATCGCCGCACAATCGGACGCTCAGGCAGGCTCCGCCAGCGTCGAAGAGCTGGCGCTGCAGCGCGATCGGAACCTGGTTGCCGTGCTGCGCGCCCTGCGTGAAGTGGACGCCGGTGCAGGCAGCGTTATCAACAACTTCGAGCGTAGCCGCTGACCCGGGGTTTCCCGCCGCGGCCGGGCCTTAGCTGCGCAAAACGCCACCCGATCGTTGCATCGGGGGTGGTCGCAGAGCCCATTCGCGCTAAACTGTGCCGGCATTTCCAGAGGGTGGGACCTTAACCATGAGATACGAATCTCCATCGACCACGAAGGAGGCTGCACGCCTGCTCGCCAAGGAAAAAGGCGACGCCTTCGTCCTGGCCGGCGGCACAGACCTGCTGGTGAGAATGAAGTCGGGCATAACCGAGCCGGATCTGCTCGTGGACGTCAAAGGCATCGACGCCATGACGTCCATCGACAAAGACAAATCCGGTTTCCGCATTGGCGCTGCCGTCAGCGGTGCAGCGCTTGGCGAGCACAAGGCGCTGGGGAAAGCCTGGCCCGGCGTGGTGGAAGCCACCAACCTGATCGGCTCTGATCAGATCCAGGGCCGCGCCACGATGGCCGGCAACCTGTGCAACGCCTCGCCCGCGGCCGACAGCGTGCCCGCCATGATTGCCGCCGGCGCCAAAGCCGTGATTGTCGGCAAAGACAAGCGCCGCACGGTGCCCGTGGAGAAAGTCGTGACCGGCCCGGGCAGCACGTGCCTGAAAAAAGGTGAGGTCATCGAGAGCATCAAGCTGCCGCAGCCTGGCAAAAATTCCGGCGATGCGTATCTGCGCTTCACACCGCGCACCGAGATGGACATTGCTGTCGTGGGCGTGGGCATCAGCCTCACGCTCGAGCGTGGCAAGATCAAACAGGCCCGCGTCGCCCTCGGCGCCGTGGCGCCCACCCCGATCCTCGTGCCGGCCGCAGCCCGCGCCATCAAAGGCACCAGGCTCGACGACGAGGCACTCGCCAAGCTGGCTGCCGCCTGCTCTGCCGCCTGCAATCCCATAGACGACAAACGCGGTACCGCCGCTTACAGAATCCGCGTTGCCGGCGTGCTTGCACGTCGCACCGCGCTGATTGCATTCGAACGCGCAGGAGGTAAGCGATGAGCAAATCTGCACTGGTTAACACCACCATCAACGGCGATGCGGTGGCGTTCGCCTGTCCCAACGACGAGACGCTGCTGGACGCGCTGCGCAATCGCGTGGGTCTCACGGGTGTGAAAGAAGGCTGTGGCACCGGCGACTGTGGCGCATGCAGCGTTACCATCGACGACCGCCTCGTCTGCTCGTGCCTGGTGCTGGGCGTGGAAGCCAATGGCAAGAGTGTCGGCACCGTGGAAGGCATGAGCGACAACGGGGAACTGCATCCCCTGCAGCAGCACTTCATCGACAGCGCTGCGCTGCAGTGCGGGATCTGCACGCCGGGATTCCTGGTGGCCGCCAAGGCCCTGCTGGACCGCAACCCCAACCCCAACGAGACCGAGATCCGCTACGCGCTGGCCGGCAATCTCTGCCGCTGCACGGGCTACGACAAGATCGTGCGCGCAGTTCAGGCCGCCGCAAAAGACCTGCGTAAGCAGAAAAAGCGCAAGTAACAGGAGAGGCAACGACAATGGCTCACGACAACAGCTATACAGGACAGGATTTCAAGGTCGTCGGCAGTCGGTTTCCGCGACCCGACGGCGTAGACAAGGTAACCGGCAAGGCACGCTACGGCGCCGACGCCTTCGCACCCGGCCAGCTCGTCGGCAAGGTGCTGCGATCGCCCCATGCGCACGCGCGCATCAAGAAGATCGACACGTCCAAGGCCGAGAAACTCTCGGGCGTGAAGGCTGTCATCACCGCCGCCGACATGCCGGAACTGCCAGGCATCGGCGGCGACCTGAAGGGCGTGCTGGAAAACTGCATGGCCCGCGACAAGGCTCTGTACGACGGTCACGCGGTGGCAGCGGTGGCCGCCGTGGACGAGCAGACGGCACGCAAAGCGCTGAAGCTCATCAAGGTGAACTATCAGGTATTGCCCTGCGTTACCGACGTCGACGCAGCCATGCAGCCGAACGCGCCGGTGATCCACGACTACATGTTCACGCAGGGGGTGGAACCCAAGCCCGACAAGCCGTCCAACATCGCCAAGCGCACGGAAATGGGCTGGGGCAACGTGGAGCAGGGTTTCGAAGACGCTGACGTGGTGGTCGAGAAATCGTACAAAACCGAGCAGACGCACCAGGGTTACATCGAGCCCAACGCCTGCCTTGCCTCGGTGAACCCGGACGGCACCGCGGAGCTGTGGGTCACCACGCAGGGGCCATTTTCTTACCGCAACGTCTGCGCCCAGCTTCTGGGGCTGGACATGGCCAAGCTGAAGGTCACCTCCTCGGAGATCGGCGGCGGCTTCGGCGGCAAAACCCACGTGTGGCACGAGCCGCTGGCGCTGGCGCTGTCGCGCAAAGCCAACCGTCCCGTGAAAATGGTGCTGACCCGCGACGAAGTTTTTCGCGGCACCGGCCCCACGGCCTCCACATCCATCGATGTGAAGATCGGCGCCACCAACGACGGCCGCATCGTGGCAGCCCGCGCAGAGATGCGTTACCAGGGCGGCCCGTTTCCCGGCATGTGGGGCATGCTGGGCTGCATGACCGCCTTTGCCTGCTACGACCTGCCGAACATGCAGTCCATTGCCTGGGACGTCATCGTGAACCGTCCCAAGGTAGCCGCCTACCGCGCGCCTTCCGCGCCCATGGCCGCCTTTGCGGTGGAAAGCACCATGGACCTGGTGGCTGCAGAGATCGGCATGAACGCGGTCGATTTCCGCATCAAGAACTGCGCGCGCGAAGGCACGCAGGCGCCCTACGGGCCCAAATACGGCCCCATCGGCATCGGCGCCACCCTGGATGCCGTGAAGAACCATCCGCACATGCGGGCCCGGCTGGGCAAGAATCAGGGGCGCGGCGTCGCCTGCGGGTTCTGGTTCAACATCGGCGGACAGACCTGCAGCGATCTGAACATCGGCCAGGACGGCACGGTCAACCTGTCGGTGGGCACGGTGGACGTTGGCGGTGCGCGGGCCTCGCTGGCGATGATTGCCGCCGAGGAACTGGGCGTACCCTACGAGGACGTGAAAGCCAACGTGGCCGACACCGCCTCACTGGGCTACAACGACACCACCGAAGGCAGCCGCGGCACCTTCTCGTCCGGCATGGCAACAATTTTTGCCGCGCGCGAGGCTATCGAGGTGCTGAAAGACCGGGCGGCCAAGATGTGGGGCATTCCGGCAGACAAGGTCATCTGGGAGAACGGCCACGCGAAAGCCGTGGGGCACGAACATGACAACCTGCCCGAGCTCACCCTGAAAGAGATCGCCGCGAAGTCACACACCACCGGTGGACCCATCGCGGGGCACAACGAAGTGGTGGCGGACGGCGCCGGTGTGGCCTTCGCCAGCCATATCGTCGACGTGGAAGTGGATCCGGAGACGGGTCACACGAAAATTCTGCGCTATACCGTGGTGCAGGACGCCGGCAAGGCCATTCACCCCGACTACGTGGAAGGTCAGTTCCAGGGTGCCGCTGCGCAGGGCATAGGCTGGGCGCTGAACGAAGAATACGTGTACGGCGACGATGGCCGCCTGCAGAACGCAGGCTTCCTCGACTACCGCATACCGGTGTGCTCGGACCTGCCGATGATCGACACGAAGATTCTGGAGATCCCCAACCCGTCGCATCCGTACGGCATTCGCGGCGTGGGCGAAGCCTCCATCGTGCCGCCGTTGGCTGCCATCGGCAACGCGATAGCGAACGCGACGGGCGTGCGCATGACCCATGCGCCCATGTCTCCGATCCGCGTGCTCGCCGCGCTGGACGATGCCATGCCCGAAGTCAGTGCAGGTTGACCTGACCGGCCCGCTGCGCGCCAGCGCAGGGGACGCCGCCTCGATCGAGATCGAGGCGGCCACGATCCGCGAGCTGCTGGAGCGGCTCGTGGACCGCTTTCCAGCCATGCAGAACCAGCTCGACCAGGGCATCGCCGTGGCCATCAATGGCGAGATCTTCCGCGACGACTGGACCCGCACCATCCCGCCCGACGCCGAGGTTGTGCTGCTGCCGCGTATCGCCGGCGGCTGAGCTGCCCACAGATCGAAACAGCTCACGGGAAATCTGTGACGCAGGTCTCCCGGCACCGCCTGTCAGCCGATTCCTAAGGGGTGTGATCTTGCCCGTACCTATACTGACAGATGGCCTTCTTCGCACGCACAGGACTGCTGCTGCTCGCCCTGACCGGCAACGCTTTTGCACTGGAAACGGTGGACGTGGCAGAGGCGGGGTCGCATCTCGTCTCGCATCAACTGCTGTACGCGCCCGCTGAAGGCACCGCGCCCGGCAGCCCGCCGGGTAAGACGGATTTAGTGCCCTACGACGGCAGCGTGTTCAACGGTGGCGACTACTGGTTCGGTTTTGTGCTCGAGCTGCCGGACCCGGACGCGCATCCGCGCTTCCTGCAGCTGGAAAACCCCCGGCTGCGTCACTCCGAAATCTGGTATCGCGGCGATGGCGCCTGGACGCCCCTGTCTCTCGAGGGTCCCGGGCTCGGGCTGGGCTCGCACATCAGTCACACCCCCCGGGTCTCGGCCATCATCCCGAGCCGCGAGCGCATTCTGCAGGTCATGGTGCGCATGAGCGATGCCAACACGTTCGTGCCGCGCATCTACGTGCACGACACGCAGAACATCCGCACGGATACCATGGTGGCCTTGTTCGTTGGCGGCCTCGCCCTCGGCATGGTGGCACTGCTGGTTGCCTTCAACGCCGTCATTGCCGTGTACACCCAGGACCAGCGCTATCGCGCACTCAGCATCTACCTGGCAGCCACCTGTCTGTTTCTGGTGCACTACCTGGGTTACGGGCAGATGCTCTTCTGGGAGGACTGGATCGACCTCGACCAGCGCCTCACCAGCGCGGGTGGGTTTTTTGTGTTTGCCGCCTACATACCGTTCGCTCTGCGCATGTTGTCGGTGCACCAGGCGTGGTACTGGCAGGCCTATACCTGGACCATGTGGCTTGCGGGCGCCCTGGAGCTCACCGTTGGCCTCGCCGGCGCAGCGCCGCCGTTGAAGATCGCGGGCGGTCTGGTATCCATCAGCGTCTACGGCCTCGCCCTCGCCGTGGCCCTGCGCGGCAATCGTGACGCCTGGCTGTTTCTCGGGGCATCCGTGTTCACGCTCGTTGGCGGCACCACCACCTGGAGCGAGCAGATCTGGGGGATCGGCGGCAGCACCGTCGGTCACATGCTGTTCCTGTGGGGCAACGTGATCACGTCGCTGGCGCTGGTGCTGATTCTGGCGCGACACATCGTCACCCTGCGGGCAGAGCGCAACGAGTCTCAGCGCACGGCCGAGCAGGCGCAGGCGAACGCCCTCGATGCCAGACAGGAAGCCCGCTCCAGAAGCGCCTTTCTCGCCACAATGAGTCACGAGATCCGTACACCTCTGAACGGCGTGCTGGGCATGGCTGAGCTGCTCGCCCGCAGCCCGCTGTCCGCCGAACAGAACGAGCACGTTGCCACGATTCTGCGGTCAGGGCGCAGCCTCATGGCCATTCTCAACGACGTGCTCGACTATTCGAAGTTCGAGCGCGGCCAGCTGGTGCTGGAGCGCGAGCCGTGCGACCTCTTCGTGCTGCTGGAAGATCTGGCGTTACTGGCCACCGATCGCCTGAAAGACAAACCCGTGGCGTTTGAGCTGTGCATCGATGCGAGCGTGCCGGAGGTGATTCTCAGCGACGAGACCCGGCTGCGACAGATTCTCGAGAACCTCATCAGCAACGCCGCCAAGTTCACCGACGAAGGCCGCATAGCGCTCACGGTAACGGTTGCTGACGGCAACCTGGCCATGAAGCTCGCAGATTCCGGCATCGGTATCCGCGAAGCAGACCTGCCGAAACTCTTCGAACGTTTCAGCCAGGCAGACTCGTCCATCACTCGCAGGTTTGGCGGCACCGGCCTCGGCCTGGCCATCAGCAAACTGCTGTGCGAAGCCATGGGCGGAACCATCACCGTCACCTCTTCGCCGGGGCGCGGATCGACGTTCACCACGCGGGTACCGTGTGTGACCCACCAGCAGCATCTCGGCAAACCGCGGGTGGCCGTGTTACCGCTCACGGGGGGCACCAGCGGGCAGCAGGAAGCCGTCGCACGCTTCCTCGAGCGTTGGAACGTGTCCGTGCAGGCGGGCACCGCTGGCGACTACGACGCCAGCAACGGTGTGCGCCCGGCTACCCTGCGCCGGCTGTGCTGCGAGCTGGAGCAGAAACCGCTGGAAGACACCAGCGAGCCCCTCGCCGGTTACAAACTGCTGGTAGCCGAAGACAATCTGACCAATCAGATGGTGGCGGAAAAAACGCTTACGAAATTTGGTGCCGTGGTGGAGATCGCCAACAATGGTCAGGAGGCGCTGGAGATGTGTGTGCACTCCCGTTACGACCTGATCCTGATGGACTGTGACATGCCGGTCATGGACGGTTACACGGCGTCCAGCACCCTGCGTAAGCTTGAAGCCAGCAGTGGTGCCGCCAGCACGCCGATCGTGGCGTTGACCGCGCACGCCGGTGCGGAATACCGGGACCGCGCCACGGCCTGCGGCATGAATGCTTACCTCGCCAAGCCGCTGCAGCAGCAGGTGCTGCTAGATACCATCCTGCAGGTGTGCCCCGGCGCGGAAAGGCCGGCGCAACCGTAAGCACACCCGCAGGCCCGGTACCCGCGGCGCAGCGCCGCGGCGCAGCGCCCCGGCAGCGAGCTTTCCACTGGCAGCGCAAGGAGGGTGGCGGTAGGCTCTGGTGAGCCTCAGACGCGGGATCTGCATTGCCTCTGGTCGTCGAGTTGAAGGTTGCCGGAAACGAGCTGAACCTGGTGGGCGGCAAAGGTGCTGCCCTCGCTGCCATGCTGCACGCCGGCCTGCCGGTACCCGGCGGCTTTGTGGTCACCACCGAGGCCTACGAGCGTTTCGTGGCCTCGGCAGATCTCGCCGAAGAGTTGCTGACAGGACAACCGGACGAGCTCGCGACGGCTTGCCTCACAGGCCCCATGCCCGATGACGTGGTCGACGCCATCGCCCGGGCTTTCGCGCCTTTTGACGCCGCCACGGTTGCGGTGCGCTCGTCCGCCACGGCAGAAGATCAGCCGGACCATTCCTTCGCGGGCCAGCATGAGAGCGTGCTCGGCGTGCGCTCACTGGACGGCGTGCTTCACGCCGTGCGCCAGTGCTGGGCGTCGCTGTGGTCCGACCGCGCTGTCAGCTATCGAACGTGGGCGGCGCTTCCTTCCGCCGCGATGGCAGTGGTGGTGCAACCCATGGTCGCGGCAGACGTATCAGGGGTGTTGTTCACTGCCAACCCCATCACCGGATCGCGGAGGGAACTGCTCATCGACGCGGCCCTCGGGCCGGGCGATGCGGTGGTGAGCGGTCGGGTTACGCCGGACAACTTCGTGCTGGATCGCAGCAGCCTCGCGATCGTTCGCACCACGCCTGCCGCAGCTGATCGCTCAGCCGCGTTGAGCTCAAACCAGTGCCGGCAGCTGGGGAAGCTCGGGCTGCAGATCCAGGCCCTGTTCGACGACGTGCCGCAGGATGTCGAATGGGCGTTCGCTGACGGGCGGTTGTGGGTGCTGCAGGCAAGACCCATCACCAACCTGCCGCCGCCCCCGCTGCAGCACGTGACGTGGCAACCACCGCCGGGGGCAAAACGTCTCGTGCGCCGGCAGGTGGTCGAAAACATGCCGGAGCCATTGTCGCCGCTCTTCGAGGACCTGTACCTGCGTCGCGGTCTGGATCTGGCCATGGACGACTTTGCGACGCTCATGGAGCTGCCGTTCGAGCTGGACCTCTTCGTCGAACGCCCCATGTTCGTGACCGTGAACGGTTACGGTTACTCCCGCTACGATCTGCGCTTCTCACGACGCGCCGCTGCGCGTGTACCGCGCATCCTGTGGTGGTACGCAACGAAGCTGCCCGGGTTTCTGCGCAGGCTGCTGCCTCTGTGGCGGGACGAGGGTCTCCCCCAGTATCTGCAGGAGATCCGTCGCTTTCAGTCGCTGGACGCAACCAGCGCCTCGCAGGCGTTGTTGCTGACAGGCCTGCGCACGCTCAGCCATGCCGACGCGCGCTACTGGTTCTACGTGAGCATGATGGTAGGCGCCGCCAAGATGACCGAGGGCCTGCTGGCCTTCGTGCTGCGGGGGCGCGCGTTCGCGGGGCTTACGACCGGCCGTTTTCTTGCGGGCTACGCGTCGCCCACGTTGAACGCGCAGAAAGCGCTGGAAGCCATCGCCGGGCGTATCCGCCGGGACGCGGCGCTGCTCGAGCTCGTGGTGGCCACGCCGCCGGCGGCACTGCTCACCGCCTTGCGGCAAAGTGCCACCGGCAGGGCACTGGTGGAGGACATCGAAGCGTGTATTCACGGCGGACATCAGGTGTACAACCTCGACTTCGCCGAACCCACCCAGGGTGAAGATCCGACGCTGCTGCTGCTGAGTCTGCAGGGGCTTGCGCGTCATCCTCAGGAGACCGTCGACCGGCGCCTGGAGGCGCTGCGCCATGCCGGCGACCAGCTCATTGCCGAAACGTTACCGCGGCTGTGGCCTCTGAGGCGCAGGCTCTTCGAACGCACCCTGCGCTGGGCACGACGCTTTGCCCCCTACCGCGAGGAGGCCCTGTTCCATATGGGTGCCGCCTGGCCGACGCTGCGCGTTCTGGCCCTGGAGCTGGGTCACCGCCTTCAGGGCGCCGGTGTGCTGAGCAGAGCCGACGACGTGTTTTATCTCACCGACGCCGAGCTGACCGCGGCGTGCGCGGATCCAGCCGACCTCAGCGCCCTCGTAACAGAGCGTCGCACGCTGCGGGAGCAGCGGCGGCGTCTGCACCCGCCGGGACGCGTCCCTGAGGATCTACGCATCAGGGTCGCCGGTCTGGACGTGACCCACTGGTTCGCAACGATGGAAACGCAGAAGCGCAACGAAAGCGATGCAGACCAGGTGAACGGTTTCGCCGTGAGTCCGGGGCGCGTGACCGGACCTGCAAGCGTCATTCGCTCTCCCGCCGACTTTGCGTCCATGCAACCAGGGAGCATTCTCGTGTGCCCCACCACCACCCCTGCCTGGACCCCGCTGTTCGGTCAGGCCACGGGGCTGGTCACGGATATTGGCGCAGTGCTCGCTCACGGCTCCATCGTCGCCCGCGAATACGGCATTCCCGCTGTCCTGGGCACCGGCGATATCACCCAGCGCGTAACAAGCGGTCAGATCATCACGGTCGACGGCGACCGGGGCACGGTAACGCTCGCCGGCGCCCCCACCGGCTCAGCAGGCTAGCGCGCCGCGGCTGCAGCGTGCGCCCGGTGCAGAATGTTTCCCAGTTCCTGCATACGCATCGGCTTGGCAACGTAGCCATCCATGCCGCACGCTCCGGCTTTCTCACGATCCACATCCAGCGCGTGAGCGCTGAGGCCGACAATCATGCCCACGCGGTTGGCCGCCGGACCTTCGCGCAGCGCCCGCGTTGCAGACCAGCCATCCAGCACCGGCATATCGATGTCCATGAAGACCAGATCGAAGGCGGCGCCCGGCGCCTCGCACCGTTGCAGCGCCTGCGCGCCGTCGCCGGCAATGTCCGCGCGCACACCAAAGCGCTGGAGCATGCCTTTCACCACCCGCTGGTTCACCTGATTGTCTTCCGCCACCAGCACCCGCAGACCGGGATACTGCTCGGCCGGTAGCGGCTCGTCCTCAGGCACCTGCGCACCCGTATCAGCCGCCTCCAGCACCACCTCGAAGCTGAAGGCAGCACCTTTCCCCGGCTCGGAAACGAGCTCTACCTCGCCGCCCATCAGCGCAACGAGCTGCTGAGAGATGGCCAGACCAAGACCGGTGCCGCCGAACCGGCGGGTTGTCGATTGGTCGCCCTGCCGGAACGATTCGAACAGATGCTCACGCTGCTGGCGGGTGATGCCGATGCCGGTATCCGCCACCTCGAACCGCACGCGGCGCCGCGTTTCGACCCGCACGACGTCCACCGTGACGGTGACCGAACCCCGGGCAGTGAACTTGACCGCATTGTTGACGAGGTTGTCCAGCACCTGCCGCAACCGTGTGGGATCGCCAACGACATGAGCCTCACCGTCGCCGCGCACCATGCTGTTGAGCTGCAGACCTTTGCCGGCAGCTGCCCCCTGCGCGAGGGCCACACAGTCGGCCACGAGCCGTTCGAGATCGAAAGGCACCTGTTCAAGCTCCAGCCGCCCCGATTCGATCTTCGAGAAGTCGAGCACGTTGTTGATTACGCCGAGGAGCTGGCGACTGGCGCTGCCGAGCACCGCAAGGTGCTCGTTCTGTTCGTGATTCAGCGGCGTCGTCGCCAGCAGCTCCGTCATGCCGATCATGCCGTTCAGCGGGGTGCGCAGCTCGTGACTCATGTGCGCGAGAAACTCGCTTTTCGCCGCCGACGCCCGCTCGAGCTCATCCACAGTGCGTTCCAGATGGCGTTGCCGGTCCGCGATGGCTTTGTTCTTTTCGATGAGCGCACCTTCGAGCTGGTTGACGCTCACGGCAACTTCGCCCAGCTCGTCATCGGTGTGCAGCACGCTGAGGTTGCGCTCCTGCGTGCGTGGCACGCTGCTGCTGTCGGGGTTGATATGGCGAATGGCGCGCGTCAGGACGCTCAGCGGGCGCGCCACCACACGCACCAGCACGTAGTAGAAGATCAACCAGAGAATCAGCGTCTTCAGAGCGGCGTTGGCCACCGTAAAGAGAAAGGTCCCCGTGGCCCGCCGGGCGACCACGTAGGCGTTGGAGGCGAGCGTCAGTCTGCCCACCGGGTTGTCGCGGCCAGACGAGTCAGTGAAGCAGATTTCGTAGACGTACTCGTACCAGGGCAGCGACCATCCGCTCGCAAAGCCTTCAACCTCCCGGGCGCGCTCGGCAATGGTCTCCCCCAGATCGTCGCGCACGGTGAGGCGCCAGATGGCGGGATTGACCCACATCCCTTCGCTCGTGCCGCGAACCTGCTCGTGGTCCATATTCCACAGCGCAGGAGCCAGCGCCGGGAGAAAAGCTTCCGCCACCTGGTCCACCTCGAGGCGCAGGCGCCGTTCCTCCTCGCGATACTCCAGCACGAGCTGAAAGCAGGTGACGCAGAAGGCTGCGAGCAGATAAATTGACAGCACGGTCCGCAACAGCTTCGACGCCAGCGGCGAGCGGTTGCCGTCCGTATGTCGGGTCAGAAATCGCGGTAGGGCGGGCATTCTGTGCGGAAAACTGCCATTTGGCATACGTCCCCTAAACCTTAGTACACCGCACGAGGGCACACCCCGCGCACTCCGCCTCAGCGTGCGGGGGCGCACAAATCGACTACGCTGAAGGGACGCAGGCAGGAAACCGGGCCTCAGCGCGCATGCTCCGTTTTTTCACAGTTCACAACCGCGCGGCGTCTCCCCGTCGTGTGCGCCGATGGCTGCTGCCGGTTCTGCTGGTTGCGGGCAGCACCAGCCACGCAGGTGACGCTGCGCCCGAAACGCAGACGTTGCACCTTTTCACGGAACCGTTTCCGCCGTTCAGCATGACCGTGAACGGCGCCACGTACGCCGCAACGGCCGACCAGGTAACCGGCTTTGCCGCGGAAACCTTCAAGGCGCTCATGCAGCGCGCGAACGTGCCGGCCACCATGCAGCTGGTGCCCTGGAAACGGGCCTACGCACAAGCTCTGGAAAACCCGCATCACGGTGTGTTTCCCACGTTCCGCACGCCAGAGCGGGAAGCGTTGTTTCAATGGGTCGGACCGCTGGTGGAGAACAACTGGGTGCTGATGGCCCGGGCCGACAGCCCCATCGAGCTGGCCTCGCTGGCGGAAGCCGGGAAATATCGTATCGGCGCGTATCTGGGTGACTCGCTGGCCGAATACCTGGAGAGCCAGGGTCTCGCGCTCGACTATGTCACCAACGACGTGTTGAACGTTCGCAAACTGGGCCGGGGACGCATCGATCTATGGCCCGTGGTTCAAACCGCAGCAACGCCCCCTCTGGCGGTGCAGGAAGGCGTTGCCGTACGTGAAGTGTTCACCTTCAAGCGCACGGCGATGGCGCTGGCGCTGCACCGGAGCACAGACCCTGCGCTGATCGCACGGCTTCAGCGCACCCTCCAGAGCATGCACGCAGACGGCACGGTGGCGCGGCTGGAGAGCCGTTTTTCCGGCGCTCAGGAGGCCGCTCAGGAGGCGGTGGACACCTCTTCCATGAATTCCCCCTCGTCTTCCGACGCGGCGTCTCCGGGCTCGGATATTGCCTCGTCGTCAATGAGCGAGTGAACGATACGTCCGCGCCGACGCAGAACGATGCTGTGGTGGCAGCGGGAAATGCTGATGTCGTCTCCCAACTCGCGGAACACGAGGCGTTCAACGTCGGTCTCCGGGTCGAGGGTGAGTTTGATGTCGTTACCGACCACGGTGATGGTCCCCTTCACGGCACTCTCCTATGGTGTCTGTGGGTGGCTCGCATGTCTCCGCCCATAGCGTGGTACTACCGCGCGTCGATGACTATGTCGGCAATGTGAGCAATGTGTGAGAGTGCACTCCCCTAGGTGTGCCGATCTTTCAAGCCCTGCAGGGCGTCCCGCGCCTGCGCCACCTGCACCGTTGCCGCCTCGAGACTGCGTTGCGCCTCCGCGGCATGACCGTCCACCAGCACGGACCACGCGCGGTTGAGTTGCCGTTCAGCCCCGGCCAACGGGCCCAGCACCAGCGCGCTGCCACCCAGACCGAACTCGCGCTGCAGGGTAGCTCTGGTATCGATCATGGGTTGCACGAGCGTTTCCAGCGCGTCATCGATGCGGCGTTGCGTGACTTCCTGGGTGACCTCGTTCTGCTGCCCGCGCATCTGTGCGATGGCATCATCCAGCGCCCCCAGCAGGGACGCGAAATCGCGACCATCGCCCGCCGTCTGCGCGGCTGCATCCCGTTGCAGGGCCAGGCGGCTCATGAACGCGCCCACGGCCAGCAGCAGCAGCCCGAAGAGAAACTGCAGGCCAGCCTTGTCGAACCAGTCGGAAAGCCGCGTTTGCGCGGGCACCGGCTCCGCATCTGCCGCAACCGGTGCCGCTGCCAGCGCCGCGCGGCCGTCGGCCAAGGTGGCGGCAAACTCGGTGTCGCCAAGCTGCAGGCCGGCAGACGCCGCTATGATGACGCCGATGACAAGGAGGCCGGTACTCAGGACGCTCTTCATGTCCCCGTGCCCAGCGCGATCAGCGTCAATGTCAGGTTCACCAGCGCCTCACCGATGATGAAACCGGCCGCAACCGGCACCACCGTTGCACTCATCCATGCAGCGCCTTTCACACGCTGCAGCACCATGGAACTGAAGCAGCCGACGCCGTAGGTCAGCGTGAGGTAGAACGGCAGGTACATGGCCAGCCCCACCAGCACCCCCATGCCGCTGATCGGGAAGATACCCATCGCAAGACCCACGCCGAGACCGGCGAGGTATTTGTCGAGCGGCGCCGCCCCCGCGCTGAGGCCTTCCATCACGGCCGCCAGTGCGGTGCCCTGCGGCGCCGACAGATCGGGATTGGTCGGACCGAAACCGGGGCCGTTCCACAGCAGGTACAGCACGCCAATGGCAACCGGTACGCCGATCCAGGCAAACGACAGCTGTGCAAGCTGCTGCAGCCGTGGTCGGGCCCCCACGAGATGCCCAGCCTTCAGGTCCGTCATCATGTCAGCGCATTGACCGATGCCGATGCTGACTGCCACACCGAGAATGATGGACGTGGCCACGTTGCCGTTGGTGAGGAAGAACATGATCGTGACACCGATGAGCGACATGCCGGAGATGGGCGAGATATCGGTCATACCCGTGGCCTGGGCGACAACCAGCCCGGCCAGAGCCAGCCAGATGGTACCCACCAGCGCCGTGAGCACCGATCGGCCGAAACTCATGTCGGGATCGGCGAGCGTAGCGGCCAGAAACAGCACCAGCAGGGCGCCGAGGATGCCTGCCGCCAGCACCCGGGGCGAAAGCTCTTGCAGCGCGCCGGGCACAGAGCTCGCCTGGGACAGACCCACCAGAGCGGCTTTCAACGCTGGCAGGCTGGCAACCACCCCCGACAGCGCGCCGCCAATGAGAATACCTATGCCGAGGGGCCGCAGCATCTGCGCATAGAGCACATCGCTCGCCCAGGCAAACCAGTCGGCGGAGTGCGCCACGCCAAGGGCGTCGGCGGAAGGCACCCAGCCGAGATTGATGGCCAGCGGAGACAACCCCCACCAGGCCAGCATGCCCCCCAGGACAAACGGCAGACCGCCACGGCCGGCCAGCAGACCGGCTCCGATGCTGGCGAAAGAGATGCCTATCGGTATCGGCAACCAGGCCGGCAACCCCAGCCAGGCACCGATGGTGAGTTCCCCCGGAATGAGATTGTAGTAAGCCGGTACATGCAGCGCCGCGGCCACCAGAAAGCCCCCGACCAGCAAGCGTGCCTGCCGCTGGCCGGCGCCGGGAGAGCGCAGCAGGCTGGCCACGGCAATACCACTGGGAAAGCGCAGACGGTCGAACTCGATCATCTGCTTGCGCAGCGGAATGATCACCACGATGCCCAGAAAGGCGCCCGCAAAGGCCGCGAGAAGGGCCGCCAGGGGATTGAAGCCGGCCAGTTCCGGATTGGCGGCGCCGATGATGAAAATGGCCGGCAGCGTGAAGGCGATCCCGGCAGAGGCATTGTTCACCCCGGAAGCAACCGTCTGGTTGAGGTTGTTCTCGATGATGGAGCGACGCCGCAGCATGCCGCGCAGCACGGCAAAGCCGAGAATGGCCGCAACCGTCGATGCGGGCATGGTGAAACCGAGCTTCAAGCCGATGTAGACGAAAGCCGCGGTCATCAGCACGCCGATGGCAATGCCGAACGCCACCGCCGCAAAGGTCAGTTCGCGGTAGGGTTCGTCGTCCCGGCCCGCTGACGGCCCCTCGCTCGGGAATTGCGCGCCGGTGTGCTCGGTCACAACCCGGCGACGATCGGTTGTACGCCCATGCCGGCATTCTACCTGTCGAGCGTCCGTGCGCATGCGTGGATTTTGTTCACGCCAGCTGCGCCCGGGGTGAGGAAATTTCCGCTGCTGTGCGTTAGCAGGATTAAGCAGGCCAACGCAGCAACCCCTCACCCGCCATGAACATCATCGACCACATCACTCCGGAGCCCATGCCCGGCCACTTCTACACGATCCGCTACGGCGACACGCTGTTCGGCATCACCAGCCGCGCCTATGGCGTATCCCCGGGACAGGAACGGCTGGCCTGGGCACGGGTGATCAACCGCGCCCGGTACAACGACCGCTTTCGCGGGCAGCCGAAAGACATGTTCCCCGAAGGGCTGGTGTCGTTCTATCCGAAATTCATTGCAGACCCCGCGGTCCAGGCTGAAGCGGAAGGCTACGCCCCGTCCGGGCACAGCTTCGCAACGCTGTGGATTCCCCGGCACGAAGGCGACGAGCCTGCCTTTCATATCACGGACGATGATTTTGTCATTGCCACACCGGTCGACGACGACGACCTGCCCGAACCCTATGCGGACGCGGGCATACCGGAAGATACGGACTACTGGTTTACCTACCGGGTGCAGGACGGAGACACGCTGCACAACATTGCCGACGCGCTGGGGGTGCGCTGGCAGTTTCTCGCCGCCTTGAACTGGAGCACCGAAGATCCGGACCGCGTCAGCTGGTGCCTTGCGAACCATTTTGCTGTCGCACAGCCCGTTACGCCGGAGTGGCGCTTCAGCCGCCACGACCGTCCCGGCCTGTTGCTGCTGCCGCGCCAGATACCCGCCCGTTTACGCCGCCGCGGCCGACGCCTCTACGTCAGCCGCTTTCCCGCCAACGCCTGAAACAAGAAGAGATAACGACCATGTCCCGCCGCAACGATACCAGCGACAAGAAATTCCGCGTCGTGTTCCGGGAAGCCCGCTACGGCGTCGCTGCCCCCCGGAAAGACACTGCCAAGAACATGGACCGGCGCTTCAGCAACCGGATCCGCCCCAGCAACGATCTGGAGGGCAAGTGGCTGTATTGCTTCTACTCCTACGGCAGCGACTACATGATCGCCGACGGCAACGGCAATTTCGAACGGCGCGTCATGGACTGGGAGCACACGGGCGGCCAGTTCGTCTCCCTCTGCGACCTCAAGCGTCCAAGCCACAGTCTGCAGCTGTCCACTTCCTCCTCGGACCGCACGTGGAGTCCGCCCGAACAGGCGGAGCACGTGAAGTTCGAGCTTCAATTCACGGGCGGAAAGCTCAAGTGGCACGACATCGAAGCGTCGCGGTGGAAAGAGTCCATCTACCACCGCAAGGAACCGGGCAAGGTTGCCGAGGGCGGCGAGTTCTCCCTGCCGCTGACGCGCAAGGGCAAAGCGGTGCGCTGGTACTTCCTGTTGTCCTCGTTCCGCCTGGGGCCTGCCGCGCTGAGCGCGGCAACGCAGAAAGGCGCCGCAGATGGCCTGTCGATCAAGCACACGGCGCCCGCCGACGCCGCGACGGACGGCGACGCCGAAAGCCGCGCAGCGGCGCGCAAAGCACAGAAACGCGCCCATTTCGTGTCCCGGGACGATCTGAAGGTGTGGCGCAAGATGGTGAAGGACGGGCAGACCTACGCCCGCCAGGCCCGCGCCGAGGCGGAAGTGATCTACGTGGTGGATCCCTATCACTTCGCCGCACGCCTCGCGGCCGAGCGGGTGGCCCGCTCCCTCGATCGTATGACCAAAACCATCGAGGAGTTCGATTCGGCCAAAGGTCTCATTCTGAAACGCCTCGACTGGGAATCGATCAATTTCACCCCCAACGACGTGGACGGCGATGTCAGCGATCTCTATTCCATGGCCACGCTCCTGGATCAGGTGGTGCCCACGCTGACCAGCAAAACGCCTTTCCCCTGGGACGCCGGCGCCGCGCGCAAGATCAAAGCGACCATTCTGAAGACACTGAAACAGGTTGCCATCAACGCTGAGGTGGACAGTGCAATCCTGGTGAACTGGCTGATGGGTCCGGCCCACCGCATCCTGGATATCGGTATGAGCGTCGACAGCGGCGACAAACCGGTGTTCTACGAAGATCTGGCGTCGGACATAAGGGCTTACGGGCTGACGCACTGGTACAACGTCACCAGCCTGCTTGGACAGACCCAGTGCGGCGCGCACTTTCTCGCGAACATGCTGCGCGACGATCTCGGGGACTGGGGCCCCGGAGGGCGTGTGCGCCTGCCGTCCGTAGGTACGAAAACCGGCAACACCCTGCCGGACGAGTCGGTGACCGAGCCGCGGAACTTCAACCCCATCGGTCACATCATCGGACCCTACGCGACGGGCGACCATCCCGTGGAAGACTCCACCGACCACCTGACGTTCCGTAAAGCGCGTTTCGTGGTGCCAAATCTGATCATTCTTTCGTCCATGTGCGATATGCACGACCTCGGCGGCGCGAGCGGCCGCAACGGTGTGGTGCAACACAAACGCGAACGGATGATGCACACCTTCAACGGCCTGAAGTATCTGGACGACGAGTTGACCCTGACGCCCAAGAAACCGCGCGCCAGTCTGAAAACCGCCTTTGCCGCGTACAAGAGCAACCTGTCCCTGGGCCTGAAAGTGGGCACTGCCGGTACCGGGCTCGTCACCGGTGCCCGCGATTACATCGAAAACCGCCGGCTCCGGGGCGTGGTGGACTGGGACAAGCTGCCACCGCCGGTGGGGCAACGCATGGAAGTGATGCTCGACAACAACATCGGCGGTGGCGACCCGGTCAAGACCGGGGCTGCGATGGTGACGCTGATCAACACCGTTCTCGCCGAAGCCGGCGGCGTGGGCAAGCTGTTGGACGGCAAAACCAAACCCAACGAACGTCTCAAGAACGGCGTGAAGCTCAGCATGTCCGTGGCCTCCACGTTCAACGAGATGGCCGACGTCGCGGGCTTTCCTCCGATGCAACTCGCCGACCTGGTCACCTACGGCGACGATGCAACGGCGGCCGGCAGGGTGGCAATGACCACCCGGATCACCGCGTCGGTGGCCGGCATGGTCACCAGCGTGTGGACCATCTACACGGGCATTGGCGATGCCCGCGATGCCATGTCCAAAGGCGACACGTCAGTGGCGATCGGCCATGGCCTCAGCGTGTTTGCCGCCACCATGACCATGGTCATTGGCAGCCTGGGTTTCACGGGCGCCCTGGCAGTCACCAACCCCGTTGGCGCAACGCTGCTCGTCATCGCCCTGATCGGCACTATCCTTGCGACCTATACGAAGGATGCGTGGCTCACCACGTTCGCCGAACACCACCACTTTTCCACCAACAAGACCTACAGAAACACCTGGTTTGCCGGCAACATCCGCGAGGACACCTTCGCGGGCATCAAGCGTGTGGGCAACAACTGGCCGCTGGCACACCAGCGCGTGGCACTGCTCAACTACCTGGCCCGCACACGCGTGGAGTCGAAGCTGGAGACGCGCTCAATCGACGGCGTGCTGATTGCGCGCAAGGTGCACCTGCACCTGCAATGGGGCCTGTTGCCCGAGCAGGCGCGCTTCCGCGTTCGCTGGGCCACGGAAGGCGTTGGCGACGATCGTGAAGATCTCGAGAAGTTCTTCACCGGCAAGGCCTGGGAGCACCGGGTTACCCCCGGCTACTACGGATTCGAGCTCGACGGCAAACCGGTGGACGATGCGTACTTCGACACCATCGATCCGAACGTCAAGCGCATGAGCTACCAGGCAACGCTGGAGCTGCCTTACTGGGAAAACAAGAAGACGGACGAGATACCCGTGGAAGAAATGAAGTGGCCGTTCATCGCGGTGGAATTCAAGCACACCGGCGGCACGTGGTATTTCCGCCACAAGCTGCGCACGCTGGGGTATCTGCCGAACATCGACCCCACCCACCCGCCGGAAACGGCCTTCAAGGCAGCCGACCTGCCACCCAGAGGCGTGGCCTGGTGGCCGGCCGGCGCCTGAGCAATTCTGACAAAAGGACACATCCATGAGCAGTCATCAAGCAGGCACCTGCCATACGATCTCGCAGGGTAAGTGCACCTTCAGCCTCAGCGCGAGCGCGGGCGTACCATGGCAGAAAACCTGGTACCACGCGGAGAATGCGGCCTTGCGCCGTCAGCGGGAAGATCCCGGCATCCTGCAACCCGGCGATCAGCTCTTCGTGCCCGAACCGGAACGTAAATCAGTCCCGGGCAACACGGAAAAACGGCACCGCTTTGTCGCCCGCCGCGCCCTCGTAGAATTGCGCGTTGTGCTCCGCGAATACGGTGAGCCGCTTGCCAGGACACCCTTTCACGTTCGCATCGGCCGGCAGGCCATCGCCGGAACCACGGCGCTCACCGGCGCGGACGGCCTTGCCGTGGCCCGCGTGCCTGCCGCCGCAGAGCGTGCGCTGCTCGTGATCGGTGCCGGTGCCGACGACGATCTGAATGACGACGACGCCGAATTCGAGGAAATCGAGCTCATCATTGGCGGCGTGGGCCCGGTGAACGAACGCAACGGCCAGGTGACCCGCCTGGTGAATCTGGATCTGCTGGAGGCGGACGACGACGACGGTCTGCCGCGCGCCATGGGCGAGTTTCTCGAGACCGTGCAGGAAGGCAGCGTGTGCCCCGACAAGCAAGTGGCGCGCCTGCAGGCAGAGTACGGCTCGTGACTTAACAGGCGCGCAGCAACCCCTGCGCGCCCGTTGCGCTGCAAACGCTAGAAGTGGAAGCGCGCCTCCACGCCAATGGTTCGCGGCCGGTTGGTGACAATGCGCGGGCGCCCTGGCGTCTCGGCGGCAATGGAGCGGTTGTCGCCAAGGTTGGCGCGCTCATCCGTGACGTTGTCCGCAAACAGCGTGATATCCCAGCTGTCGTTGGTAATACCGGCACGCAGGTTCACCGCGCTCCAGCTGTCCCGTTCGCGAATGACGTTGTTGTTCTGGCTGGTGCTTTCGCCATAGTGATTGGCGTCGAAGCGTACGCGACCGTTCCAGTCTTCGAAGAGCGGGAACACATACTGGGCGGAGGCGTTCATCGTCAGATCGGGCACGCCGCTCAACTCGTCACCGTTCAGAAATCCCGGAAAACCGCGCGCGCTCTGCACTTCGGTATCGGTGTAGCCCACACCGAGGGAAAGATTCAAGCCGGCAATGGGGGCGGCGGTGATCTCAACCTCGTAGCCGCGACTCTCGGCATCGCCGATGTTCGTGGAGAACTGAAAGCCGCAGGCGAGGCGCACGTTCTGCAGCGTGTCCTGCCAGTCGATGTAGAACACAGCCGCGTTGATCGCAACGCGATTGTCCGCCAGCGTGGTTTTGATGCCGGCCTCATAGCTCCACAGGTCGTCGGAGTCGTAGGCACGCAGCGCATCCGGGTCGAGGTTGAGCGCGGCAATTTCATCACCGCACAGCGTGGGGGAGATCTGCCCGTTGACCCCGCCGATGCGGAAGCCCTTGGCGGCGCTGGCGTACACGTTCACCTGATCGCTGAGGTCAGCAGACACCATGACGCGGGGGTTGAAGCCGCTCTCGTCCTGGTTACCTGAAAACGCGCTGGGACCACCGTTGGCAAAACCGTCCGACACAGCCTCGAAGTCTACTTCCGTGGTGTACCAGCGTCCCCCGACGACCAGCGTCCAGACATCGTTGATGTCCCAGGTGATCTCGCCGAAGAGCGCAAGCTCCTCAACCTCTTCCGGCTGGTCGGTGATGAAGATGAGATCGCCGGGCACGATTCCCGGCACCGGTGGACCGCCCGCTGCGGCCAGCGCGGCGTCGGCCCCGATCTGCAGCGCCGGCGGGTAGCCGCGCACAAATTCGTTGTCGGCGTAGAACACGCCCACAGTGAAGTTCACGGCGCTGTCGAAGCTGCTCACGAAACGGGTTTCGTGGGAAAAGTTCTCGTACTCGGAGGTTGTCCTCAACACCGACTCGAGGGGCGTGATGGGTATCCCCACGGCCGCACCGTAAATGAAGTCGAGAAACGTATGCTCTTCTTCCGCTTCGTCCGTTTCGCGCTCGTAGTAGGCGGTGGTGGATGTGAACTCACCCGCATCCACCGTCCATTTCAGCACGACGCTGCCTACCCACCATTCGTCTTCGCCCGGTTCTTCGGAGTCGAAGAAACGCACTGTAGTGGTTTCGTCCGGGTCCACATCGGCAAAGGGCAGTCCGTCCGCTTCGATCTTCTGGTACATGAACTTCGGGGAGATGGAGAAGGCATCGGTCACCTGCCACTTGGCAAAAATCTGCCCGCCGTGGAAATCTTCCTCGTCGGTATCTTCGTTCTCACCGAACGCGGGGGCCGGGTTGGGCAACGCCTGGTTCGTCTGCAGGTTGATCCAGGTGGGGTTGTACACACGGTCGTAGATGCCCGAGTTCATACCGGTGTACGCCGCAATGCGCACGCCGAACACGTCCTCCACGACCGGAATGTTGATGGAACCGTCCACCAGGTAGTTGATGTCCCCGTCGGTCACGCTCGACAGCGAGCTGTGCACCGAGCCGTAAGATTCGTTGAGGCTCGGCTGCTGGGTGATGAGGCGAATGGTGCCACCCATGGACCGCGCGCCGTACAACGAGCCCTGGGGACCGCGCAGCACCTCGATACGCTCCAGATCGATCACGCGCGGATGCAGCGCCACGCTCACGGGCACATCGTCGATGTAGAACCCGGTGGTAGCGGCCGACGCGGCATCACCGCTGCCGAAGATGCCGCGGATGGCGGGCGCATTGGCATCAAAGCGGCCGTCCGCCTGATACGCGGTACCGAGGTTAGGTACGCGTACCGCAAAATCGAGATAGTCGTCGAGGCCCATGTCTTCGATGTCGCTGGTGGTGAGCGCCGTGATGGACATGCCGGCTTCCTGCAGCGTTTCACTGCGTTTGGAGGCCGTTACCACAATCTCTTCGAGCCCCACGTCCTCTTCGGCAACGGCCGCGGGCGCGGCAGCAACTAGGGCCCCTGCAAGGGCTCCCAGGAATGGCATTCTCATAGCGTTTTCTCCCCGATTGATACGTTTCGCCTCGCCCCCAACCGGTTGTTTGCTACGCCGATGGTCCTGCATTGGGGGGCAGCGAAGGTGGCGCGACTATAGCGCCAGCGTTCGTTCACGACAACGCGCCCCGAGCCGGCAATTGTCCCCGGCGATCAGCCGTGCTACCAAGGCTGCTGCACACGTCAAGGACAAGCCATGCAGGCACCCGAATGGCCCGGCGTCGCCAGGTTGCCCCTGGACCCGTCGCCGCAGGAATGGGCGGCCCTCGCCGATGAGATCCAGGCGCTGCTCACAGGCGAGCTGGAGGCCCTGGGCACCCAGCCCGTGCTGGCGCGGGACGAACACGCCGAACTGATGCCGCCACCCGGCGACAGCAACTGGACAGCATGGCTCCAGCACCTGATCGGCAACGGCTTCAACACGGCCCATCCGGGCTTTCTCGCGTTCATTCCCGGCGGCGGCCTGGTGACGTCCGCCCTTGCCGACTGGTTCGTGAAAACCACCAACCGCTACGGCACCGCCAACTTCGCCTCGCCGCTGCTGGCACAGCTGGAGTATCGCGTAATCCAGACCTTCGCCGCGTGGGTGGGCTACGACGAGCAGTCGGCAGGGGTGCTGACCACGGGTGGGTCGCTTGCCAACTTCACGGCGGTGGTGACCGCGCGGCGCGCGAAGCTGCCGGAGAATTTTCTGGACGGGGTGCTCTACTGCTCGGACCAGACCCATCACTCCGTGATGAAAGCTGCCAACCTGGCCGGATTCTCGTCGCGCAACATCCGGATCCTGCCGACTGACGAGGCTTTCCGGTTGCAGACCCCGCCCCTGCGCGCGCAGATTGCCGAGGATCGGGCCGCCGGTCTGCAACCCTTCATGGTCATTGCCTCCGCAGGCACCACCAACACCGGCAGCATCGATCCCCTCGTCGAGATCGGCAGCATCTGCGCCGCGGAAGATCTGTGGTACCACGTGGACGGCGCCTACGGCGGCGCCTTCGTGATCACCCCCGCCGGCAAGGAACGGCTGGTGGGCATGGCGAACGCCGACTCCATCACCCTCGATCCGCACAAGGGTCTGTTTCTGCCCTACGGCACGGGCTGTATTCTCGTGAAAGACAAGGACGCGCTCATCACGGCCCACGAGATGCGCGGCGACTACATGCCCGACCTCGACCGGGAGCGCGCGCACCTGGACCCGTTCAGCCTGTCCGTGGAGCTGTCCCGCGAGCACCGGGGACTGAAGGTTGCGCTGCCTTTCATGTTGCATGGCGTGCAGGCGTTTGTTGACGAGCTGGTCGAGAAGCTTGCGCTGGCGGAATTCGTGTATCAGGAGCTATGCAAAATTCAAGAGCTCGAGGTTCTGAATCAACCCGAGCTCACCACGGTCGCTTTCCGGGTGCGCGGCTGGTCAGAGCAGGAGAATCTGGCCCTCATGCACGCGCTCAACGAGGGCGGACTGGTGTATCTGTCCGGCACGGTGCTGCGCGGGGCTTTCGCGCTGCGCATCTCCATCCTGAGTCACCGCACGCACAGCCAGGAGATCGAGACCGCCATCGCGGAAATCCGGCGGTGCCTCCGATGACCAGCCCCGGCTCCGCCCGATCTGTTCACACCCTTGTCATCGGTGCGGGCCAGGCAGGCCTGTGCGCCAGCTATCATCTTTCCCGCCAGGGCGTTGAGCATGTCCTGCTGGAGCGTGCCCGTATCGGCGAGCGCTGGCGCAGCGAGCGCTGGGATTCGCTGCGGTTTCAGTTTCCCAATCGCTACGTGCGGCTGCCCGGCTTTCCATACGACGGTGACGAGCCCGAGGCGTTCATGGACCGGGACGGTATCGTGGATGTGATCGAACGCTACGCTGAACACATTGCAGCGCCCGTTCACTGCGGCACCAATGTTGAGCATCTAGACCGCGACGAGGACGGCCGTTTCGTCATGAGCACCTCGCAAGGGCAGTTCCGTGCGCAAAACGTCATTGTCGCCACCGGGCCTTATCAGCGCACCCTCGTCCCGGCACAGGCTGCGGCGCTGCCGGGGCGCCTTCGTCAGCTTCCGGCCAGCGCCTACACAAACGCAAACGCCCTTCCCGCCGGCGGCGTGCTGGTGGTGGGCGCCGGCGGCTCCGGGGTGCAGATCACCGAAGATCTGCTGGCAGCGGGCCGCCGGACCTGGCTGTGCGTGGGAAATTTCAAACGTATTCCCCGCAGCTATCGGGGACGCGACATCATGGACTGGTTCGAGGCCCTCAAGCTGACCGAAGAGCCGGTGACCGATCGCGATCCCGCCGATCACTCCCCTCTGCTAACCGGTGTCGACGGCGGCTACGAGGTGGATCTGCGGCGCGTCGTCGCGCAGGGCGGCACGCTGCTCGGCAGACTGGAAGGCGTAGACGGCGAAGCGCTGCTGCTGGGGGATCAACTGATGGCGCATATGGCGGCCGCGGAGCGCGCCTACGACGATATCGTGAACGGTATCGAGGCGGCTGTTGCCGCGGGCGGAGACACTTCGGGCAGTGCCCCGGATCGCCCGCCGCCGCCAGGGCCCATGCCGGCGGCGCCGCCCGCGCGTCTCGACCTCACCGCAGCCGGTATCACGTCCGTCATCTGGGCAACCGGTTACGGTGTGGACTTCTCGTGGCTGCGCTGCGGCGACTTTCTGGCTGACGGCATGCCGGTGCAGACCCGCGGTGTGAGCACCGTGCCGGGACTGTACTATCTGGGCCTCGCGTTTCTGCACTCCGCCCGTTCGTCTTTCTTCTGGGGCGTGGGGGACGATGCCGAGCACGTGGTCTCCCATCTCGTCCAGCGCAACTGAGAGCCTGCCCGCCATTCGCAACCGATCAGACGCGGCGCACATAAATGCGCTGCGATCTGTGGCAACCTGCCCTGCAGGTTGTGTGGACAACAGGCAGGCGGACTCGTGAATCCCATCGTCAAAAAGATGCTTCAAGCGGGGGCCGGTGCCGGGCTCAGCGTGCTGAATCGCCTGGATCGCGTCCTGTATGGCACTATCTCCCCGCTGGGATCCGGCGACAGCTCGGATCCCTACGCGGCTTACCGGCAATGCCTGAATCGCGGGCCCGTGCTGAGAACGTTGACCACCCGCGGCTGGATGGTGTTCGGCTTCGAGGAGACCCAGGCGCTTTTCCTCGATTCACGCTTCAGCAGCGATTTGAGCACCAACAAATTCATCTCCGGTCTGGTGCGCGCGGCAGCGGGCGGCGAGCGGGTCTCGCTGCTGGACGACCCGACCATGATCAATCGCGACCCCCCGGATCACACGCGCCTGCGCAAGCTGGCCCAGCAGGGTTTTCTGCACAAGCACGTGCTGTCAATGGAGCCGAGAATTTCGGCCATCGTGGACAGATGTCTCCAGAGCTACGACGACGGCTCCGGCCGGTTCGACGTCATGGAGCAGCTGGCGAAACCTCTGCCCGCCATCGTCATCGCCGAAATGCTGGGATTGCCGGAAGAAGACCTGCCCCGCTTCCAGGAGCTGTCGAACCAGTTGCTGGGCATCACGGCCCTCGGCAACGACGAGCTCATGAGCGCCGGCGTGCGGGCAAACGAGCAGCTCGAAGCGTATTTCCGCGATGTGATCGACGCGAAACGGCGCGCCCCGGGCCAGGATCTCATCAGTCGCCTCATCGAAGCCGAGGAAGAAGGTGACCGGCTGTCCACGCAGGAACTGTATTCCACCTGCATACTGCTGCTCGTGGCCGGCCACGAAACCACCACACGCCTGATTGGTAACGGTTTGTACACGCTGCTGAAACATCCGGACCAGCTCGCGTTACTGCAGCAGGACCCATCGTTGACACCCAACGCGATCGAAGAAATGCTGCGCTACGAGCCGCCGGTGCAGCTGCTCGCCCGGTACGCCGGCAGCAACCTGGAGTTCTTCGGCAGAAAAATCCGCAAGAACCAGATGGTGTTGGGGGTTATCGCCGCCGCCAATCGCGACCCGAACGCCAATGCAGACCCGGACGTGTTCGACGTGACACGCAAGGACATACGCCACGTGTCTTTCGGCCATGGCATCCACCTTTGCCTCGGTCTCAACCTGGCGCGGCTGGAAGCGAAGGTGGCCATCAACGCGCTGCTCGCGCGTTTTCCGGCCATGACGCTCGCCGACCAGGACATCGTGTGGGCCACGATCCCCCTCGTGCGTGGCATGGAGAACCTGCTGATCGACACCAACGAAACCGCAGCTCGAACCCGCGCCGCCTGACCCCGCCCCGCCGGGGTATACTCGGCGCAGGAGGAGGGGGAATGCCTATCACATCCCGGGGCCTCGCAGCCCTGCTGTTGCTGACGAGCGCGCTGGCCGGCTGCGAGCAGCCGCGCTTCGACCCGACAAGCGATGCCCGGGCGGAGTTCGAACACGCCCTCTCGCGCGCCACTGCCGCCAAGCGGTACCTGATGGTGGTGTTCGGCGCAGACTGGTGCACCGACTGCCGCAAGCTCTACGAAAACCTGCACACGCCCGACGTGCGGGCGTACATGAGCGAGCACATGGATTTCATGACCGTCGATGTCGGCCGCAGGGAGCGCAATCTCGACCTTGCAGCGCAACTCGGAGTCAGCATCGGCAACGGCATTCCCGTTGCGGTGTTTTTCGACCCCACCGGGAACCCCGTGGGCACAACCAACGATGGCCAGCTCGAGCCTTCGCGGTACCTCACCAGCCGCCAGATTCTCGGCTTCGTGCAAGCCGTGGTCACCGAGCGGCGCATCACCCGGCCCGCGCCCGCCGATCCGCAACCGGAGAAAAGAACATGAAACTGGGCATGATGCTGGGCTTCGAGGACTCCATCGACACGATCACGCGGCTGGCGCGCACGGCTGAAGACGCAGGGATCCACTCGTTGTACACGGTGGATGCCGGCCGCAGCGCCACTGTCTGTGCGGCTGCCGTCATCAACGCCACCGAGCGGGTACGGGTGGGTACCTACATCGTGAACGCCTACGCCCGCGAGCCGTGGATGACCGGCATCGAGGCCCGCGATCTCAACGAGATCAGCGGCGGGCGTTTCGTGCTGGGCGTGGGCACCGGCAACCTGCATTTCAACGACCTCTACATGGGTATCGACTCGACGAAATCGCTGGCGAAGATGCGCGATTTCCTGACCATCGTGCGCGCCGTGGTGAACGGCAAAGCGGCCGAGCGCGTGCGCTATCGCGGGGATACGCACCGCATCCGCTGGCGCGCCTCCTGGAATCCCGCAACCGATACGCTGCCCGTGTATCTGTCTGCGTCAGGGCCGAAGACGTTGCAGCTTGCCGGCGAGGTGGCCGACGGTGTAGCGGTGGGCATCATGTCGTCTGTCGAATTCATGCAGGAGATTGTCATCCCGAACGCCACCCGCGGTGCCAGGGAAGCCGGCCGGGATCCCGGCGATCTCGCCTTTCCCATGGCTGCCACCGTCAGCGTTCACCGCGACCGCGCGCAGGCCCGTGACGCCACGCGTGCATCGATCTGCCGCCTGTTCCATCCCATACCGCACCCCTACTACGATCTGCAGCTTCGCCAGCTCGGCTTCGCAGCGTTTGCGGACAAAGCGGCAGAGCTCATGCCCGCCGGGCGTCTGGAAGAGGCGATGGCCTGGGTGCCCGACGAGGTGATCGACAAGATGACCGTCACCGGCACGCTCGACGACTGCGTCGCCCGGGTGGGCGAGTACGCCGGCCTGGCTCATGAAGTGATTCTGGCGAGAACCGCGCAGAGGGACGACTCGCGCACCCTGGCGGACTACGCCGACTTCTTCAGACTCGTGCAAGCCGCGGGGGCAGAAGCATGAGCCAGGTTGTGATTGTGGGCGCAGACAGAGGCATTGCTGCGGGCCTGGTCCGCGAGTACCGGGCCAGGGGCCAGACCGTCACAGCGGTCTGTCAGCACGACGGGGCGGCCTGGGCCGCCGAAGACGTGCGGGTGATCGCGCATGTTGACGTCACCAGCGATGCCGCCGTGCAGCGCATGGCGGCGCAGATCGACGATGCGTCCATTGACGTGCTGATACACGTTGCTGGTGTCGGCGCCACCGACCGCTGGGGCAGCTTCGACTTCGACACCATGCTGTCGCACTACGACCTCAATGCCCTGGGACCGTTACGCGTCGCCAACGCTCTGTATGACAAGCTTGCCGACGGCGGGAAGATCGGCATTGTCACGAGCCGCATGGGATCGATCGGCGACAACGGCTCGGGGCGCATGTACAGCTACCGCATGTCGAAAGCAGCCGCCAACATGCTGGGGGTAAATCTCTACCACCAGTTCAAGCCGAAAAACGTTGCGGTGATGCTGCTGCACCCCGGCACGGTGGCTACAACCATGACCGAAGGCGCCAGAAACTGGGACACGTTCACTACGCCCGCGGAATCGGCGGCGGGCCTTGCGCGTCAGATGGACTCCCTGGGCCCCGCAACGCCGCCGGAGTTCAGACACCAGGACGGCACGCTGCTGCCCTGGTGACAGGCAGCGTCGCTCACGTATGGGCCAGCTTGAAAGCCTTGTACCAGCTCTGATCCGCGCCCGGACCGACGTTGGTGATGCGCACATCCAGCACGTAAGGTTCACCGCCAGCCTGCACTTCCCGGGCCCGTGACAACGCCGCGTCCAGCCCATCCGGTCCGTCGACACGCTGGCCTTCGATACCCTGCGCGCGGGCCAGCATGACAAAGTCGATTTCGGGATCGCCCAGATACGTTTCGGGGTAGCGGTTCTGCGCCTGCATGTTGCCGCCCCAGCGCGCAAAGTTGTTGCGCACGGTCTGATACTGCAGGTTATTCCACACCACGGTGATTATGGGCAGACCATAGCGCGCCATGGTCCAGAAGCCCGCCGCGCTGTACATGACCGAGCCATCGCCGATGCTGAGCACCACGGGGCGGTCCGGCCGGGCAAGCTGCGCCCCTATGGCGCCGCCCAGACCGTAACCCAGGCTGCCGCCGTACGTGCGCACCAGACTCCAGTCGTCGGCGTCGAAGCCGAAAGGCATGTGCTGATCGGACGGACTGAAATTCTCCGAAACCACCACCGTGCCCGGCGCCAGACACGCCCCCATACGGTGACTCAGATAATCCGGGTGGATCGGGTTGTCCGTCCCTTTCGACGTCACCCCGTCCAGGCGCTTCGCAATGCGCGCAGCTCCGCGTTCGTGCAGTTCCCCGCGGCGCTTCGAGATGTGATGCAGATTGGCATCGGCGGGGTTCCAGAGCGCGTTCAGCGCCACCAGCGTCGTTTTGACGTCGCTCCACAGGCCCACGTCCAGCGCGAAGGTGTTGCCCAGCATGGCCGGATCGTGCCCGATGCCGATTTTGAACGCATCGGGAAAGCGCTCGTCAGACGGGTCGGCACGGGTGTTCGCGCGGTAGCCGATGCAGCACACCACGTCATGCGCGTCGTCCGCCACACCATCCACCATGCCGGCGTGATACGGGTGCGTTGGCGGAAACGAGGCGTAGTCGAAGAAGTTGATGGCAACCGGCACCGCGTAGTTTTCCGCCAGCTCCAGCAGCTCGCGTTGTGCACCGGCTGCGGCCACATCGGGGCCCACAATCAGCAGCGGTCGCTCGGCGTTGAGCAGCGCGTCGTGAACTGCTGCGAGCGTTTCGTGGGCGGGCAGCGCCGCAGCTTCCACAGGCTCGGCGCCACGCACCACGGCATCCACATCCTTGGCATCGAGGGCCTCACCGGAAAACGCCAGGTACACCGGGCCCGTGGGTTTGGTGAGGGCCTCTTTGAAGGCGCGGCGTACCGCCAGCGGCACACCCCGCGCATCCCGCACCTCCCAGCGGTTTTTGGTGACATCCTGCACCGTGTTCATCTGCGCGAAGCCGCTGCTGACGCCAAGGGTGTTGTGATCGCCGAAAGATCCGTTGTCGCGCATGGCTGCCGTCACCACCAGCGGCGTGCCGTCGAAGTGCGCATTGAAAAGCTGCCCCGAGCCCTGCCGCGTGCCCGCTGCGAGGTGCACGTTCACGAAGCCGGCCTTCCTGCTGGCGCGGGCGTAGGCATCCGCCGCCGACAGCACCAGCGATTCGTTCAGCAGCAGGATCGGCTGCACTCCCGGCACAGTCAGAAAGGCATCAAAAAAACCCGCCTCCGCGCTGCCGGTGTTCGTGAACGCGTATTCGACACCCTGCGCTACGAGCTGGTGCATCAGAAGCTCGCCACCCGTGCCGCGAACTGTTTGAGAGTTTGTCATGGCCTCCTCCGGAGCTCTACGCGTAAAGCGATCGAACGGCATCCACAATTTCCTGCGCACCCGGCAGGTACTGCTGCTCCAGCAGCGGCGCAAAAGGCACGGGCGTAAACGGCGCCCCGACCCGCTTCACCGGCGCATCGAGGAAATCGAAACCTTCGTCACCGATGGTGGCGGCAATCTCGGCACCAACACCACAGGTACGCACCGCCTCGTGAGCCACCACCGCCCGGCTGGTTTTCTGCACCGAGCGCAGGATGGTGGTCATGTCCAGCGGTGACAGCGTGCGGGGGTCTACCACTTCCAGACTGATACCTTCCTTTGCCAGCTCATCAGCTGCCGTCAGCGCATCCAGCACCGAGCGCCCGAAGGCCACCACGGTCACGTCGTCGCCCGCGCGCTTCACCTCGGCAACCCCCAGGGGCACCTCGTACGCGTCATCGGGCACCTCTGTGCTCGTCTGCATGCAGCGTTTGTTGCTGACATAAATGACCGGGTTGTCGTCCCGGATGGCCGCGGTCAACAGACCCTTCGCGTCGTAGGCGTTGGATGGCATCACCACCTTCAGGCCGGGCACGTGGCAGAACCAGGCTTCCAGGCTGCCGGAGTGCTGGGCCGCACTGCTGCTGTCGATACCGGCATGAGTGGTCACCACGATGGGCAGGCGCGCCTGCCCGCCCAGCATGTACTTCATTTTGGCCATCTGATTCACGATCTGATCCATGGCCACGGTGACAAAATCCATGATCATGATTTCGATGATGGGCCGCAGACCAACCGCCGCCGCCCCCACACCGATACCGGTAAGGGCCAGCTCCGAGATTGCAGTGTTCACGATGCGCATGTCGCCATACTTGGCGTGCAGCCCGGCTTCGGTGCCGAACGGTCCGCCCACCCGCACGTCTTCGCCGGCCACGAAGACCCTGTCGTCGCGGCTCATCTCCTGGTCGATGGCTTCGTTGATGGCCGCTGTCATGGTTTTCTCTGTCATTGGGCGGGCTCCGAGTAGACGTCGGTAAACAGCGCGCCAGGCACCGGGTCCTGCGCCTGCTCGGCGCTGGCGATGGCGCGCTCCATGTCCTGCGCTATACGGGCGGTAATGGCATCCGCTTCCGCGTCATCGAGCACCCCCTGTGCCACGAGCACTTCGCGCCATTGCTTGATCGGGTCGCGGGCGCGCCACTCGGCGATCTCGTCTTCGTCCCGCTGGAGAATGCCGAAGTCGCGTCCGACGTGATCGTAGAAACGGTAGGTTTTGCATTCGAGCAGCGTGGGACCCGCACCGCTGCGGGCACGCGCCACGGCCTCGATGGCCGCTTCGTGTACCTCGGCAAGGTCCATACCATCGACGATGGCGCCCGGAATGCCATAGGCCGCAGCCCGATCGGCGATGTCGGTCACCGACGTCTGCGAAGCCGTTTTCGACCATTCCCCATAGCCGTTGTTCTCGCACACGAACACCATGGGGGCTTTCAGAATGGCGGCCATGTTCAGAGCTTCGTGAAACGCGCCCTCGTTGGTGGCACCGTCACCGAAGAAACACACGGTCACACGTTGGTTGTTCTGATACTGGCTGGCAAAGGCAACCCCCAGCCCGATGGGCAGACCCGCCGCGACGATACCGTTGGCGCCGATGATGCCGAGGTCCAGCGCCGCCATGTGCATGGAGCCGCCTTTGCCGCCGTTGTATCCCGAAGCTTTGGCAAACAGCTCTGCATACATGCGTTCCACGTCACCGCCTTTGGCGATGAGGTGACCGTGCCCGCGGTGGGTCGACGTGATGTAGTCGTCAGCTTGGAGCGCTTCGCAGACCCCGACGGCGATGGCCTCCTCCCCGCAATACAGGTGCACGGAACCGTGCACCCGCGCCTGCTCCATCAGCAGCGCCGCGCGCTCGTCGAACTCGCGTATGCGTGTCATCTGCTCGAACATGCGCAGCATGGTGGCCTTGGTCAGATCCATGGGTGTTCCTCCTTGGCTGATGCGTCAGGTGTCGCCGTGTTGCTTACGGTACGCCTCGATGTTGCGCAGCGTTTCCCGGGCTGACTCGTGCGGCGCAGCGGCACTCGATCGCCGCCTGAGCGTTTTGTCCGCTATCTCCGGGGCCTCGTAACCGTCGTCGTCCTGGCTGACGTTGGTGCCCGGGCGAACGATGGCATCGATGGCATCCAGCGTCTCGTCACTCAAGTCGACCTCGCTCGCAGCCAGCAGACCTTCGAGCTGCTCCGGGGTGCGCGGTCCGATGATTGCAGACGTTACGGCCGGATGAGCCACCGTGAAGCCGAGGGCCATCTGCATCAGCGTCAAGCCGGCTTCTGCAGCCACGGCGCTGAGCGACTCCACGAGATCCAGCTTGCGCTGGTTGTCAGCGCGGGACATGTCGTAGAGGTGAGGCTGCAGGTTCTGACGGTTGGTGTCGTTGGGTTTCTGGTTGTGACGCCACTTACCCGTAAGCC
The DNA here is from genome assembly GCA_964651595.1 of uncultured Pseudomonadales bacterium. GTDB lineage: Bacteria > Pseudomonadota > Gammaproteobacteria > Pseudomonadales > Azotimanducaceae > UBA4421. The sequence continues at coordinate 81,345 of CAZYYJ010000011.1, forward strand.
AGCCCTGTGACAGAGGACTCCACACCACCACGCCCATGCCGTAGCGCTGACACACCGGCAGCACGTCTGCTTCGATGCGCCGGGCAAACAGTGAGTAAGGGGGCTGCTCCACACGAAAGCGCTCGCGGTGCCGGGCTTCGGCCACCCACTGCGCTTCCACAATCTGCTCAGCCGGAAACGTCGACGAGCCGAGATACAGAATCTTGCCCTGCCGCACAAGATCGGTGAGCGCCCCCAGCGTCTCGTCGATATCCGTCGCCGCATCCGGCCGGTGCACCTGGTAAAGATCGATGTGGTCGGTACCCAGGCGCCGGAGGCTGGCTTCCACCTCACGGGTGATCCAGCGGCGCGAGTTACCGCGGTGGTTGGGATCTTCGGTCATGGGCAGGCTGAACTTGGTGGCCAGCACCACCTCGTCCCGTTTGCCCTTCAGCGCCTGCCCGAGGAGCGTTTCAGACTCTCCGTGCGAGTACACGTCAGATGTGTCGAAGTAGTTGATACCGGCATCCAGCGCCCGGTGCACCATGGCCTGGCACTGCGCCGCGTCCTGATTGCCGAAGTAGCCGAACATACCGGCGCCAAAGCAGTATCTGCTGACGCTGACCCCCGTGCGGCCCAACACTCGCATTTCCATGCCACCCGTCCCCCCGTTCGAGCTCTGTCGGATTAAATCACGTTCCGCTGTCTGATGTGTCCTTCACAAACAGTCCTGCTAGCATCCGCATCCACGCCAATCGTGCGGGAGCACCATGAACCAGAAGCAGCACATCGATGAGTCTGTCGCCAACGTACGCTGGGACCTGACCGACCTCTACGAGGATCTGGACGACCCCTCCCTGGAGAGTGACCTCAAGCAACTGCTGGCCGCCATGCAGGACTTTCACGACAGCTTCGAAGGCAAGCTCGCCACCCGTCTCGGCGACGCGCTGGACGCAGACGCGGCCATCACCTGCGCCAGCGACAAACTGATGGTGTATCTGTTTCTGCGTCGCAGCACCGATGCCACCAACCAGCGCATACAGCAGCGTCTGGCGCAGGCGCAGGAAGCGCTGGCGGAAGCCGGTGCCAACCACATGACGTTCTTCGAGCACGAGCTCGCCGCCATGGAAGACGAGGTCTACAGCCAGCTTCTGGACAGCGACGAGCGGGTGGCGCGGCACCGTCCGCTGCTGGATCACATGCGCGAGAACCGCCGCTACCTGCTCACCCAGGACGTGGAACGGGCGCTGGGACTGCGCTCCCCGTTCGGCGCCTCGGAGTGGTCGGACTACATCGACGAACGGGAAGCGGAACTGCGCTTCGAGGTGGACGGTAAACCGCTCACGCTGCCCGAGATTCTGCACGTGGCGAACAACGACCCCGACACCGACAACCGCGCCGAGGCGTTGCGCAGGTTCAGCACCGGGCTGTCAGAGCAGGGCTTTGACAAGCTCATGGCGCGCACGCTCAACGTGGTGCTGGGCGCCAAAGCGGTGGAAGACCGCGAGCGCGGCTACGCCAATCCCATGTCGGCGCGCAACATTTCCAATCACGTCGATGACGACACCGTGGAGGCCCTGCACAGCGCAGTGGCCGAGGTCGGTGCCGTGCAGAGCCAGCGCTACTACCGCCTGGTGGCCGCGCATCTCGGCCGGAAGCCGCTGCTGTGGTCCGATCGCAACGCGCCCATGCCGTTTGCGGCTAACACCGCCGTTCCCTGGGCCGATTGCGTGGAAACGGTGCTGTCGGCCTATGAGTCGTTCAGCCCTACGCTGCGGGACCTGGTGGCCCGCATGCTGGACCGCAAGTGGGTGGACGCCCCCGCCTACGAAGGCAAGGGCGGCGGCGCCTTCAACTATTCGGTGCTGCTGCCGGGCGGCGAAGCCCGTGCTTATAACTTTCTCAACTACATGGGTTCCACCCGGGACGTGATGACCACCGCCCACGAGGTGGGCCACGGCGCCCACGGCATGCTGGCGGCGCAGGCCCAGGGCGCGCTGATGTTCCGAGCCCCCATGGCTTATGCGGAAACCGCGTCCATCTTCGGCGAAATGACCACGTTCCGTTACGTGCTGGAGCAGACGGACAGCGATGAGGAGAAGCTTGCCCTGCTGATGGAGAAATCGGCCGATCACGTCAACACCGTGGTCCGCCAGATCTCCTTTTCCAACTTCGAACGCCACGTGCACAACCAGCGCCGCAACGGCAAGCTGATGGTGGACGATTTCAACGCGGCGTGGATGCAGGTCACCCGCGACTTCTACGGCGAAGACGGCGACCTCTTCAGCTACGCAAACGTCGACAACCTGTGGGCATACGTTACGCACTTCCTGCGCCCGTTCTACGTATACGCGTATGCCTTCGGCGAGCTCTTCACGCAATCGCTGTACGCGCGCAAAGCGCAATTCGGCGACGATTTCGAAGCCATGTATCTCGACCTGCTGCGGGCCGGGGGCAGCAGAAACGCCGTCGAGCTGATGGCACCGTTCGGTCTGGATCCCCGCGAGCCGGATTTCTGGCGCCAGGGGATACAGTCCAGCATCGCCACCTGGCTCGACGAAGCCGAGGCCATCAGCGCGCGCATGGGCGTGGTGCCGGTATCCTGAGGCAGCGGCCCCGCGATTCTGTGGCACGCGCAGACGTTGGGGGCGCGCCGCGACCGTTTTAGACTCTGCGGCGGGCAACCGGACGCGGCGTACCGATGAGCACATGGCGGGAGTGGCGAGCGCTTGCTTCGAACGTGCTGAGCGACACGCTCGGCCTGGTGCTGCTCGTGGTGGTAGCGGGATCGCTGGGCGGCTTCCTGCTGTTGCTGATTTTTCCAGACAACCTGACCAGAGCGCCGGACTGGCTGCTGCTGAGCCAGCCGCACGGAAGCTGTGCGGTGCACTATGCAGACGGGCAGTTTCATGCCCCGCCCGACGCCTGGGTGGAGTTTCACGCCGTCCACCTCGACGGACAGTCGTCCCTTCCCCGCATAGAACGCCAGCCCGAGCCTGAGCAGGAAGTGCGTCACGGCGGAGCGACCGTCGTCTGGGCGCATCACGGGACCTTGTCTGCGATCGACCCACCGATCGCCCCGTCCACCTGGATCAAAGTGACGGGAGCTGCGATACCGCCGACGCTCACACCCGCGCAACTGGCCGAGAAAAAACTGCCCATCGGCAATGCGCTGGAGCTTCGCTGGCAGTGCGCGCAGCCGCTCGTCACCTTTGCCCTGCTGCTGGAACTGCTGGGCATCGGCCTTACGCTGCTGGACCTCACCGGCCGTGTCGCCCGCTTCGAGGCGTTTCTCGACCGGCAGCGCAGGAAGCTGAGACGCTGGCTGTTTCCCTGGGCGCGGGTGCGTCGCCAGGAGAGCTACGAGCTGTTCGAGAACCTCGATGAGGCGCCAGCCTCTGAGGATGCGAACCAGGATCTACCGCTGCTGACGCTGCTGCTCGGATTCGTGTACCTCGTGTTGTTCACGTTGTTCTTTCCATCCGACAACCTGGGGTGGATCCTGCTCTGGTTCGTCGCCGCATTCTCGGCCGGCGCGCTCACCGACCTGGCGCTGAAATGGACCACCGGCGCCCTGGTCTACGCACTGTGGCACTTCCTCGACAAAGCCCCCAACGGGACGGTCGGCGGCATCGGTCTCACGTTGTTCGCCTACGGCCTTACAACCAACTATCTGTTATAGGCGCAATGCTCAGAGATTGTTGATGAACGTGTTCATCTGCGAGACCTGACGTTGCGCCAGGCGCAGGCGCCGCGCAGCCTGCCGCTCCTCGTTCCTGCCATCGGCCGTCTCCCGCTCGTGAAACGCCCGTTCCGCCTCCTCTTCGGCTGCGGGCAGATCAGCTTCGATCTGGGCTTTGATGCGCCGCTGATGACCGCGGACGTCGGCAACGGTGGCAAAGGCATCACGCACTTCGGCCAGCGACGGAAACGGCACGGCGCGCGCGTGATAGAGCATCATCCCGTTGGCAATGAGGCGCCGCTTGGCCGTGGCCACGTCCGCCGCGCCGCCGACAGGGTGCACCAGCATGGGCCGCATCGCCTGCGGGTCGGCATCCAGGGTCTGCGCAAGCTGCTCGGTGCCGCGGCCTCCGCCGTTGAGCTTGATGATGCCCTGCAACCGCTTCGTCCGGCGCCGGCCGGCTTCACTCACCCAGACGTGCACGTTGTCGCCGCGTTCCTGAACGCGCACGGTGAACTTGTTGCGCTCGATACGCGCCCAGCGGAACGGCCGGCAGCCGAACAGGCTGTATCCACGGTCGCGGCTGGTGCATCGCTTGAGCGTTCCCGTGGATTCGAACAGGTAGTACTGTCCTCCCGCAACACACGTGTCATCGAGAAACGGCTGTCCGGTGAGCGGGTGATAGGCCGCCACGAAACCGGCGCTGGGCAGAGCATCCTGCGTGAGCAGGTTGTCGTGGGGATACAGGCACACCACCGCTATCTCGTGACCGTGCATGGATATGGTGTTTACGTCGGTGAGATGCGGGGTGAAGTCGATCTCGCGCGACCGGCTGCCACTGGACAGGGGCCGCCGGTTATCGCGGCGCTGCTCGAGGCGACGCAGCTTACGCCGCAGCTGGCCGCGCAGCGATTCCAGCTGGCGATGCGCATGCCGGTACCGGCACCGTCCACCGGGGCAGGACACCTCGCGCACTTCCTGCACGTACCCTGCGACAGCTGGTCGGGAAAAATCGGGGCCGATGTCCACAAACGCCTGCCACTCTTCGCTTTCCAGCAACTCGTCGAGATCAGCACGGAATTGATGGATGCCGGCAACCAGCTCGGCGTGATAACGCTCGAGCATGGTTTTCTCCTCGTCGCTGACGCGCCGGCCACGGAAGCGCGAGCGGATGTGATTGATGGTACCTACGGGACTGCCCACCTCGCGCTGGAGCCGCGTACGGGTCGCCCGCGGCAGATTGTCCTCCCATCCGGGCCAGGTCTGCGCGTCGTCGTAGACACTGCGCAGAAAGCCGCTGTCGCGGGTGAGCTGCTCGTATACGCTGCGTACGTTGTCGATGAGCGTGTTCAACTTCTCCCGCAGTTCGGGTTCAGGCACCTGCGGCACGAGCTCAGCCACGTCCTCCGGCCGCCACATCTCATAGGTATCCTGTATGGCCGCCTGCCGCTCGTGCAGCATGGTCTTGCCCACCGACCCGCCGCGGCCGAAGCTGCCTTCGTTCCAGTGCCGCATCATGAAATACGACAGCGTGAGCGTGGCCGGCGAGCACGTCATGCCGGGGGTGACAGGGAGATTGTCGCCAAGATCCGCCAGCGCCGACTTGGTGGGCAGCGAGCGGGCGATGTCGCCTCCCCGCGTTGCCCCCCAGTGGTAGTTGACCAGACGCCAGTGCTCGGGGCCGGGACGGGTGCGCACATGCGGACCCGCCAGCGTACCGGCGTACATGAACCCCCTGGCGTATACTGTGTGAGCGCCATCGGTAACCGATTGCGCGCGGCGCACGTCCGATGCAAAAACCCGTTCGTCCAGATGGTAGAACGCAGACAGCGCGCCGTTCAGCAGCATCTGAAATCGCATGGCAACCAGGTTGTCGTGCAGCGCCGGAGACGACGGTGGCGATTCGCCCCCCACGGTCTTGATGGCGGTATTGAGAAGAAAACTGCCCTCCCCGTTGAACTGGAGGACGTCGTCGAATCTCGGCGCGTTACCGTACGCTGTGAGGCCCCCGGCGGCGAGAAACTTGAACAGGGGAAACTCCACCACATCGCCAACGAGAAACTCGGCGTCGGCATTGGTGACCTCTCCGGCCTCGTTGAGCCTGAGCACCACCGGCCCGCCATGATCGAAGGTGACGTCGTTGAATACCGCAATTTCGTCACCCAGGGCGGCGGAGCCCGTGCGGGCCTCCAGCAGCACGCGCAGGGGACCTTTCCACAGCCGCGGTCGGAAGCTGGCTTCGCCGGCGTTCAACGTGGCAACTTCGCCGCGCGCTGCGCGCACCGCTTCTGCATCGGCAAACATCGCATCGGCCCATGCCCGCACGGCTGCGCGGGCCGCGCTGCGACCGGCGCCGTCCAGATCGTACCAGCGCTCAAACGCGGCCCCCGCCCGCTCGATGGAGACAAGCCACTCCTGCACGAGGTCGTGATAGCTCACGCGCTGGCGAATGGACGCACGCCGTCCTTCCACGAACCAGAATGCTGCCTCTGTCATGACTCGTGCAACTCCTCGAGGCGCTGGCGCACCTCGTCGTTCACCGTGCCGGTGACCGCAAGGCCCTGCGCCACCTGAAACGCCGCCACCGCGGCCTGCGTGCGCTCGCCTACATCGCCGTCCACGGCGCCGGGAGAAAAGCCGAGATTGTTGAGCCGCGCCTGTATGCCGGTGGCGGCTGTCTGCGGGTCGAGATGGCCGAGACGGACCGTGTGCTGCTCGACCGTATCGCCCTCACGCACCGTGAGGGTTGCCTCGCGGGCCAAAGGAGGCACCACCTCGTCGATGAGCCCGTCACCGTCGGTGCGCCCCTTAAGCGACTGCCCTTCCACTTCGATCTCGAACGGCACGTCGGCGCGCGGCTCGAAGCCCCGCAGCAGCTTGAGCTTCAAACGCGCCACCGGAAGCTTCAGCTTGAAACGTGCGGTGGTTTCCGTGGCGGCGTTGTGTGTCCGGGGCCGGGCCTGCGGAATGAAGAGCTTGTCGCCAGGCAGAAGCTGTCCGGCCGTACGCTCGCGCCGCAGCGCGTCGTTGTCCGCGTGCAGCCAGATCGTGTCTACCGGAAGCTTGTAGTGCCAGGCGAGACTGTGCAGACAGTCACCCTGCGCCACCTTCACCTCACAGGGGGGCTCGCGCAAAACCCGCTCGGAAGGCGGCGTGGGCGGCAGGGACGCGGGGGAAGCGTCGTCCGCGTCGTCGTCCTCGCTGTCGTTCTCGTCATCCTCCGCGGACGCTGCAGCTTCGGCCTCAGCAAGGGTTTCGGGGTCGTCGTCGGCCCCGTCAACGTCCTCGGCGTCACGATCCGCTTCCGCCTCGTCGTCGTCTTCGGCCTCCTCCGATTCTTCGAACCAGAGATCGTACTCGTCGTCTTCCTCTGACATGGTTGGCTCCACCGCTGTCCTCGCGGCTGTCTGATATCAACCTGACTCCCAAGGTACCCAGATTCTCAGACCGATGCCAATGCAGTTTTGATGACAGAACGGCGCAGCCCGGGCGCGGGCTCAGTAGCCAAGCCGGCGCAGAGAACGCACGCCGAAACCCGCCAGAGCCATCAGCAACGCGAGAGCCCCGCCCACCGCGAGCATGACAACCAGATCCCATCCCGCCACCGCACCAGCGGCCGCGCTGGAGACCGGGAACAACCCCTGGCCCACAAACATCACCACACTCATGGCCCGACCCATCCGGTCTGCCGGTACGTGCCGCTGTATCCAGGTCGTGACCGCCACGATCACATAGCCGTCGATGATCCCGCCCACCAGCACCATGGGCGCAATGAACATGAGATCGTGAACGGTGGACATGAACAGGAGCACGCCGCCGAAAAAGGCAAAATCCAGCAGCAGCAGCTTGCCGAGCCAGTGATCTCCCTCCGGCTTCACGGAACCGGCCAGAACGGCACCGATGATGGAGCCGACCCCCAGCGCGGACAGAATCGATCCGTAGGCCGCGGCACCT
>CAZYYJ010000012.1:0-86152 GCA_964651595.1 uncultured Pseudomonadales bacterium
CCGAGGAAGGTGGCGCCGTTGGTCGACAGCCCCTCGAACTGATGCTCACCGTCCCCCTCGGCGATCTCGATGATCGAGACGTCGAACGTGCCGCCGCCCAGGTCGTACACGGCCACTTTCGCGTCGCCGCGCTTTTTATCGAGACCGTAGGCCAGCGCCGCCGCCGTAGGCTCGTTGATGATGCGCTTCACATCCAGACCGGCGATACGCCCGGCGTCTTTCGTGGCCTGACGCTGAGAGTCGTTGAAGTATGCCGGCACCGTGATCACAGCCTCGGTGACGTCTTCGCCCAGGTATTCCTCGGCGGTTTTCTTCATTTTCTTCAACACTTCGGCCGACACCTGCGGCGGCGCAAGATTCTCGCCCTTTACGTCGATCCACGCATCGCCGTTGCTGGCTTCGGAGATGGCGTAAGGCACCATCTTGATGTCCTTCTGCACCACATCGTCCTTGAACTTGCGTCCGATGAGGCGCTTCACCGCAAAGAGGGTATTGGTTGGATTGGTCACCGCCTGACGCTTGGCGTTCTGGCCAACCAGGATCTCGCCATCTTCCGTGTAAGCGATAATCGACGGCGTGGTGCGATCGCCCTCGGAGTTTTCGATGACCCGCGGATCCCCGCTGTCGAGCACCGCTACACACGAGTTGGTGGTGCCGAGGTCGATACCAATGATCTTGCCCATTTCCTGTTTCTCCAATCGGCTTCGAGCGAAGCCCTCTGTTGTTCGACACGCTCCTATATCGGTCCCGGGAGCGCTAATTCAACCCTTGTCCGCAGCGTGGCGCCGCCTCAATCGCCGCCTTTGACGACAATGACCTTAGCCGCGCGGACGAGGCGCCCGTTCAGCTTGTAGCCCTTCGCCATGACGTCCATGACCGAGTTGGGCTCGGCGTCCGGGTTGGGCACCATGGTCATGGCCTCGTGCTCCTGCGGATCGAACGGCTGTCCCAGCGGGTCGATCTGCTCCACCCCGGCTTTCGCGAGCGTATCCAGGAACAGCTTGAGCGACAGCGTTACACCCTCGGCAATGGGCTGCGCGCCTTCCGTCGCCGTGGCCGTCTCTTCCGCCTTCTCCAGGCTGTCGATGACCGCAAAGAGCTCGTTGATGAGCTTCTCTACCGCAAACTTGTGCGCATTCTCCACATCGCGGGCAGCCCGCCGCTTGATGTTCTCCACGTCAGCATAGCTGCGCAGGAGCTGATCCTTGAGCTGCGCGATTTCCGCCTGCGCGGGATCGTCCACGGCCTCGTCGGCCGCTACCTCGATCTCGGGGGCGGCGTCTTCGGGTGCCGCCGCATCGTGCGCCGTTTCAGCGCCTTCCGCGTCGACCTGATCGCTGTTGTTGTCCTTGGTTTCGTCGTGTTCTGCCATCGAGCTTCCCAGACCCGTTCAGAAGAGCACGGTATATGGGGTCTGGCGTCCGAAATTACAAGCGCTATCGCTCGATAGAGGCCATTTGAGGGTGCGGGGCTCAGGCGTTGCGCAGCGCTGCACTCAACAGCCGGGCCGTAATGTCCACCACGGGAATGACGTCTTTGTAGTCCATGCGGGTGGGACCGATCACCCCGAGGACACCGGCGACCTGGCCACTGACCTCGTAGGGGGAAGTGACCAGCGAGAGGTCGCCCAACGGCTGATAACCGGATTCTTCGCCAATGAAGATCTGCACGCCATCGGTCTGCAGGCAGCGGTCGAGCAGATGCAGCACGCGCCCTTTTCTCGAGATGGCCTCGAAGAGGAGCTTCACGGTGTCGGTGTCGGCCGTGAAATCCAGCAACCGACTGCGCCCGTGCACCACCAGTTCCTGGCCCGCTTCCAGCTCGTCCTCGGCGAAAGCCGCCGACGCCATGTCCAGCGCCGCCTGCAGCAGCGTGTCCATGCGATCCTTGTCAGCCTGCATGCTGTCGACGATGGCGCCGCGAATCTCCACCAGCGAGCGTCCGCCGAATTCCCGGTTCAGAAAGTTGGCCGCTTGGCCCAGCTCCACCTCGGTGAATTCGCGCTCGGTGTGTATGACCCGGTTCTGCACCTCCCGGTCGTTCAACACGAGAATGACCAGCACGCGGTCGGAATCCAGGGGCACGAACTCGACGTGCCGGAGGTTTGTCTGGTTGCGCATGGGCGTGGTGATGAGGCAGGTCATCTGCGTGATCTGTGCCATGAGATCGGACGCCGAATCGACGAGGTCGGCGGGCGACCGGTCCGGATCGAGCTCGGCCTCCAGCTCGGCAATGCGGGCTTCGTCCCAGGGTTCCACGGACAGCAGGGAGTCGACAAAGAAACGGTAACCCTGAATGGTGGGCACCTTTCCGGCAGAGGTATGCGGCGATGTCACGAGGCCAAGGCTTTCCAGATCGCCCATGATGTTGCGCACCGTCGCCGAGGAGACGGAGACCTGGGGCAGATTGGCAAGCGCCTTCGACGCCACAGGGCTGCCGTCGGCAATATGTTGCTCTACCAGTAGCTTGAAGAGTTGCTGTGCCCGCGAGTCCATAACCTTCAGAAAACCATCAGCGCAAACGTCGGGTAGTCATCGCCGGGAAATATAGCGCAAAATCCCCAGCACCGGACAACGAGGTCGGACGAGGTCTGACGCCGCCCCCCAGGAACCTGACCACCGTATGCTGAAACAGCTCACCCTGCACAATTTTGTCCTGGTCGAACAGCTCGATATCGCCTTCGGGCCGGGGCTGACTACCATCACGGGCGAATCCGGCGCCGGCAAGTCAATTCTGCTCAGTGCGTTGGGTCTTCTGTTAGGCGAGCGCGCCAACACCGACGTGATCCGGCCCGACGCGGACAAAGCGGACGTGTCGGCGGAGTTCGACCTCTCCGATCTCCCCGCGGTCCGCACCATGCTGGTCGACGACGACTTGCTGGAGGAGGGCGCCACCGACTGTCTCGTGCGCCGGGTCGTCTCCCGCCAGGGACGTTCACGGGCGTTCATCGAGGGGGTGCCTGTCACTACCGGGCAGCTCAGACGCCTGGGAGAGCAGCTCGTGGAGATTCACGGCCAGCAGGAACACGTGCGCCTGGCCGACCGCCACGTGCAGCTGGCGCTGCTGGACGACTTCGCCGGTCTGAGCGACGCGGCCGCGAAGGTGCGCAACAGCTACCGGCAGTGGCAGCAGACGCTGACCGAGCTCGCCGAGCGCCAGGCAGCTCAGCAGGCGGATCGCGATCGACGGGACCTGCTGGAGTATCAGCTGGAAGAGCTGACGGGACTGGGGCTGGGCGCCGGTGAATTCGAGCAACTGGAGAGCGATCACAAACGCCTCGCCCAGGCGCAGCAGATCCTCGACACGCTGCATCGTACGGAGACAGCCATCGACGACGCCGACGCCCTGCGCCAGGCGCTGCGTCAGCTGCAGGAAATCGACGACAATCACAGCGACCTGGCCGCCGCACGCGAGAATCTGAACGCCGCCCTCAACCTCATGGACGACAGCCTGCGCGAGGTGCGTCACTACCGTGACCAGGTTACCGACGACCCGGCGAGGCTTTCGGAGGTGGAAGAGCGGTTGAACGAAGCGCAGAGCCTCGCGCGCAAGCACCGCGTCGATCCGCTGGCGCTGCATGCGCACGGCGAGCGGCTGCGCGAAGCGCTGGCGACCATTGAGGCAGACGACAGCGCGGTGGAAACGTTGACCGCGCAGGGCGCGAAGCTGGAGGCGGCGTTCAGCAAAGCCGCCACGGGCCTTTCGAAAAAGCGTCGCAAAGCAGCGCCCGGCTTCTGCGAGCGGGTGGCAGGGTACATGCAGACCCTGGGTATCAAAGACGGCCAGCTCGCCGTGCAATTCACCGACACGCAGAGCGAGCGTGGCATCGACCGCGCGGAGTACCACGTCACCACCAACCCCAGGTTCCCTGCGGGCCCGTTGGCACAGATCGCGTCGGGGGGGGAGCAGACCCGCATCGCCCTTGCCATACAGATCGTGGCGGCGGCCACCAGCGCGTTACCGTGCCTCATCCTCGACGAGGCCGACGTGGGTGTCGGCGGCACCACTGCAGATACCGTGGGGCGCCTGCTGCGCGATCTGGGTGCGCAGGCCCAGGTGATCTGCATTACCCATGCCCCGCAGGTGGCGGCGCTGGGTAACCACCATTTCCGGGTGGTGAAAGACGGCGAGCATACCGAGATACAGACTCTCAGCGACGAGCACCGCGTGGAAGAGCTCGCCCGCATGCTGGCCGGCGCAGGCATCACGGAGAAAACCCGTGACTACGCGGCCACACTGCTCGCCGGCGCTGCAGAAGAGGCGTGAGGCACGACGCGTGAGGCACGAGGCAAAAAGACAGAAGACAGGCGGTGGACGGCAGACAGAGGTGGGCTTTAGCCCGGCGTGCAGGTAACATGCCCGGCCAGTTTTCGCCGCCTTGCCACCCGCCATCTTGAACACCAAGCTAGCCACAGCCCTGATGCTCAGCCTCCTTGTCAGCGCCTGCAGCTTACCGTCTCTGAAAATCCCGCGGGTCTTCAAGATCACCGTCCAGCAGGGCAACGTCATCACCCAGGACATGGTCGACCGCCTGAAACCCGGCATGAGCCGGTCGCAGGTGGCGTACGTCATGGGCGAGCCCGTGCTGCGCAATACCTTCAACCCGGATCGCTGGGACTATATCTACTCCATTGTCGTGCCCGGCGTTTTCGAGCAGGACATCCGCATGACGTTGTTTTTCGAGAACGACGTGCTGGCTTATTTCACAGGCGATCTGGTGCCGACAGACGCGGAAGTTCTGGGCGCCGGAGACACTGCGACGGAGAGCAATCAGCAGGAAGGCGAGACCGCCGAGGCTGCGCCTTAGCCGTCATCCGTTGCGCTGCTTGTCCGCGCGCGCCCGGCGCGCTGCCTTGGGGTCAATGAGCAGGGGACGGTAGATCTCCACCCGGTCCCCCGCAGCCAGCAGGCGATCCCGCTCAACATGCTCACCGAAAACGCCCACCGCGCTGCTTGCGAGGTCGTACCCGGCCAGCACCGGCGATGCGTCCGCCGCCGCAGCCAGCGCATCGGCAACGGTGCTGTCGGCCGCAAGTGTCAGCGTCACCACCGTCTGCACCTCGGGCGTAGCGTGTACCACCTCCACAGACAGCAGCGCCTCGGTCACAGGGGCGTTCCGGACGCAATGCGCTCGACAAAGGCGTCTACCAGCCGATTCGCCACCCGGTCTGCCAGCGGCACCAGCAGCGCCCCCAGCAGGCCGGCCGCGTCGAACTCGATGTCGATCTGCACACGGCAACCGGCATCACCGATGGGCACGAAGGTCCAGCGTCCCATCAGCGCGCGCAGGGGTCCTTCCACCAGCACCATCTCCACGCAGTCTTCCCCGTGCACGTTGCGGGTGACGAACGCTTCGGACAGACCTTTCCCGCTGACGCGCACCTCGGCCACGATGCCGTCATCGGTACGCTCCAGCACGCGCACGCGGTCGCAGCCGGGGACAAATTCGGGGTAGCGCTCCACAGCGATCACCACCGCGCGGGCTGCCGCGGGTGCAACCGGCACCAGAGCCGAGCGACTGAGACGTTTCACGGTGCCCGTTCCGCGGCGCCGGCCGCTAGAGGAAACCCTGAATGAGCGGCCACAGCGTGTAGACGAAAACGGCCGCGACGCCGAGCGGCGCGATCAGACCGCCGACCACCTTCCACAGCACCAGCACCGCCGTGTTGGTGATGCCGAGCTGTTTCTCGACGATCTTGCGCGGCAGCTCCCAAACGGCGAACACCGCAATGAGCAGGCCACCCAGGGGCAGCATGATGTTCTGCGACACGTAGTCCACGAAATCGAAGAACGTCAGCTCGCCGACGATATAGCCGGTGGACCAGATATTGAAAGAAAACACCGTGCCCAGCCCCAGCAGCCAGCAGATCACCCCCAGCGTGACCGCAACGCGGCGACGGCGGGCGTTGTACTCCTCCACGAGGTAAGACAGCGCAGGCTCCGTGAGCGAGATGGCCGAGGTGATCGCAGCGAAACTCACCAGAATGAAGAACAGCGTTCCGAACACCGCCCCGAGCGGCAGTTGCCCGAAGGCGAGCGGCACGGTGACAAACATGAGGCCCGGACCCTGTCCCGGCTCCAGACCGTTGGCGAACACGATGGGGAAGATGGCCAGGCCGGCGGCAACCGCAACAACCGTATCGAGCAGCGCAATGATCACCACCGTGCTGCCGATGCTGGTGTCTTTCGGCACGTAGGACCCGTAAGCCATCATCGCGCCCATGCCGAGGCTCAGCGTGAAAAACGCCTGGCCCATGGCGATGAGCCAGGTCTCGGTGCCGACGTTGTCGAACCGCAGATCGAACATGAAGGCAAAGCCCTGCTCGAAGCCTTCCGAGTTGATCGCATAGCCGAGGAGCACAATCAGCAGCACGAAGAGCAGCGGCATGAACCAGCGGATCGCCGTTTCCAGACCCTTCGACAGGCCGCGCCCGACGATCCAGATGGTGATGACCATGAACGCGGTCTGCCAGGCAATGAGCTCGAGGGGGCTGGCAAGAAAGTCGTTGAAGGTCTGACCAGCCACCTGCGCGCTGGCGCCCTCGAAGGTGCCGGTGCCCGTCAGCCAGATGTAGTTGAGCGCCCAGCCGGCGATGACCGCGTAATACGACAGAATCAGAAAGCCCGCCATCACGCCCATCCAGCCGATGAACGCCCACGCCCGCTGTTTGCCAGCCCGCTCCGCGAGGCCGCGCATGGCGTGTATGGGGCTGGCGCGGCCTTCGCGGCCCAGCATGACTTCCGAGATCATGATGGGAATGCCCACGATGGCAACGCACACGAGGTAAATCAGCACGAAGGCGCCGCCGCCGTTTTCGCCCGCGATGTAGGGAAACTTCCAGATGTTGCCGAGGCCGACGGCCGAGCCCGCGGCCGCGAGCACGAAGAGCCAGCGGTTGGACCACATACCGCGGCTGGAGCTTGAACCCAATGCCATAAGTGCTTGTCGTTGTGATGGCTTGGGCGCGCATTGTAGCAACAAAACCCCGGGCGAATCGGGCTATACTCCGCGGCCCTTTCAAGCCCCGCCCCCCGAGGCGGCACGTATCGTGGCGAAGTCGAAATCCAGACAGAACAGCGACTCAGGCACCATCGCCCTGAACCGCCGTGCGCGCCACGACTATCACCTCGAACAGAAATTCGAAGCGGGTCTGGTGCTGGAAGGCTGGGAGGTGAAAGCCATCCGTGACGGTCGCGCGCAGATTACCGAGGCCTACGTGAACCTGCACAACGGCGAAGCCTATCTCGCCGGCGCCAGCATCACGCCGTTGCTGGCCGCCAGTACCCATGTGGTGCCGGAACCACAGCGCACGCGCAAGCTGCTGCTGCACGCCCGGGAGCTGGCGCAGCTGTTTGCCGCCACGCAGCAGCGCGGCTACACCTGCGTGCCCACCGCGCTGTACTGGAAAGGCAACAAGGTGAAGTGCGAGATCGCCCTGGGCAAAGGCAAGCAGCAGCACGACAAGCGCGCCAGCACCCGCGAAAAAGACTGGCAGCGCGACAAACAGCGCCTCCTGAAAGCCGGTAACCGCTGACAAACCCCGCGGCGCACACCAGCGGTGCGCAATTTCCGTCCCTGAGAACCCGGCGCACCGCTTTGGTGCCCTGAGGCCGCGCACAGCCGTCAATCGGCCGTAAAAACCTGGCACGCGGTTTGCTAACTATATCGCGACAAGCATTGCGACGAGCGCAGCTGAGGCAATCCTCACCGCGCCCGAAACAATCCGACCAACAGCAATCCGAGCAACAGCAAGAGGACCAGGACAGTGTTCACCACACCCATCATCGACCCCGAGCTTTACGACATGGACGCCGTCGCGTTCACCAGCACGGCGCTCTTTGATCAATACGACGATGCGCCGCCCGCAGAGGCTGCCAACGACGAGTGGTACGAGAACATGTATCCGTCCCTGGCCTGACGACAGAATCCACAGTTGTAGCGCCTGCGTCACTCCTCTCTCCCCTCCCCATTGCAAGCTCTGGGTGGCGCGGGCGCAACTTACACCGGAAGGCCCTCACGCACGTGAGGCCGGTTCCTTCTCTCTCCAAGGCACAGGGACGTGCACCATCTGATATGGCGTCTTAGCGACGTAAAGGTTGATTCAAACACGCCGGCCGACTGAGGCCGGCAGCGCTCAAGCGCCGATGGACTGGCGCCAGGCGATCATTTCCAACGCAGCTGCAGCCGCTTCGATGCCTTTGTTGAATTCGTCGTTGCCCGCGCGTTCTTCCGCCTGCTTGATGTCGAAGACCGGCAGCACCTCCACGACGATGGGGCGCCGGAATTCGTGCATGACAGCACCGAGGCCGCGCATGCACTCTTCGCTGATCATCTCGAAATGCAGCGTATCCCCTTTGACGATGACGCCGAAGCAGACGATGGCGTCGAGCGTGCCGTCCACATCCTCGGCGAGCAGGTCACGCGCAGCCAGGGGCAGCTCCAGCGACCCGGGCAGGGTGTGCTGCTCGATCTCGCTGTAACCGTATTCCGACAGCACCGCCGTGCAGGCCCGCGCCATGTTCTCCACGAACTCGGGGTACCACTTCGATTTGAGGATGGCGATGCGGCCCTTCCGCTCGATGGGCGGCAGCGCCGAGAGGTCAACGGTGGTTTTCAACCGGTTTCCTTCAGCGACGAAGACTCGGTGAGGTGCCAGGTACCCGACGCTTCGTCACACGCGATCTCAGCCTGGCTTTCGAGCCGGCTGAACTCAGCGCGCACTTCCCAGGTGCCCATGGGCATGCCGCGCTCGCGCAGCACGGCATTCACATCACCGGGACGAATGGCTGTTTTGCCTGTGCTGAACAGCTCCTTGATGATGTTGTGCACGGTGACTGTGCGCCGGATTTCGATGCTCAAACTATTCCTCCGCCGTGACGGCGACAGGTTGGGAAGAAACGCGAAGCCGCGGTTTGTAACAGAAAGGCTCTACTCGCGCCAGGGCTCACTGCGCTGATAATACTCCAACCGCACCTGCAGTTCGCTACGCAGGTCGCCTTCCCCCTCCGCCAGTGCGGCCAGCGCCTCGAGCTGCGTTGCCACCGCCTGCTCGAAATCGCCGAGCTCCGCGTAGGCCGCCGCCAGGGTGTCGAGATACGCGGCCGACGCGTCCGAGGCAACGGCCTTCTCCGCCTGGTCGACCGCCAGGGTACCGTTGCGCAACTCGTCGAAGCGCGAGGTAGCCAGCAACCACGCATAGTCGTTGTGGGCCTGCGCCGACCCGCTGCGGGCGGCCTGACTGGACCAGTACACCGCGCGCTTGCGCGCAGCCTCATCGCCGGCCCGCACGAATAGAGAGACCAGACGCAGCTGCGCGTCCACCACGCCGCGCAGCGCCGCTTTCTCATACCACGCCTGCGCCTTGAGCGCGTCACGCTCCACCCCCAGCCCGTAATCGTAGATGTGTCCGAGGCCCAGGAAGCTGCCCAGCTCTCCCAGCTCGGCCGCTTCTTCATACAGAACGCGCGCTCGCGCGGTGTCTTTGTCTACGCCTTCGCCCAGCAGATAGGCGTAGCCCAGGCTGACCCGCGCGGCGACCACGCCCTCGTCGACGGCCTGGCGAAACAGCTCGGCCGCTCTCGCCAGGTCGGGAGGACCGAATTCACCGTTGCGGTACATGTAACCAAGCGATACCAGCGCCTTGCCTTCGCCGGCGGCGTGCGCCTCGCGATACCAGTGCTCGGCGCGGTCGGGCTCGGGGGCTGCCACGTGCTCGCCGCGGTAGCTGGCGGCCAGGCTGGTCATGGCAAACACGTGGCCCTGCTCGGCCGCCTGCGTGAGGATTTCCCGGGCTTTCAGCACGTTCTTGTCCACACCTTCGCCCAGCAGATACGCATAGCCCATATGGAAACGGCCCTGCGGGTAGTCGAGCATGGCCGCCTCCTCGAACAGGGAAAACGCAACCTCGGGGTTACGGTCGACCCCTTTGCCCGCGAGGTGCAGGCGTCCCAGCTCCACCAGCGCTGCCGGATTGGCGGGGTTGAACTCCAGCGCCCGGCTGAAGTCTTTGCGGGCTGAAACCGGCATGCCTTCGATGACGTAGGTAAAGCCGCGCAGGTAGTAGGCCCGGGAACGTTCGCCGCTGGACAGCACCGGGGAGATCAGCGCCGGCGCGAGATAGCTGCGCGCCAGGCTGTACTCGCGCGCGTCCATGAGCGTTATGGCTTTTTCCACGAACGCCCGCGCATCGAGCGCAACGGCGCTGCTGCTCACCACAGCGAGCCCCAGGGCGCAGAGACGGACCAACAGGTTTTTCACGCTGGACATACGTTAAGTCTAACGCGTCCGTCGGCGGGAAAAAGAGGCCCGCGTCCGACATCGCGAACGCGGGCAGGTGGGTTACAGCGTGAGGGTTTTCGAGTTCAGCAGGTAAGCAAATTCCGCCCGCTGATCGGCGTCCAGCACCTCCACGATGTCGTGCACGGCCCTTGCCACCGCTGTTTGCAGCCGCTCGGCGGCCGTGACGCGCGGCGCCAGCACGCTCTGCAGGTTGTCCATGGACAACGCATCAGCCTTGCTGACCAGGTCAGCCACCGCGGTGAGCGAGCGCGCCTCGTCGAGCGTGGCCTGCTCGCGCTCGGTTTTCAGCGCGTCCAGCGCGGCAGCAACACGACGCCTCTGGGCCTCGTCGAGGTCCAGCTGATAGGCCAGGTAGCGCAGCGGCCGACGCACACCGAGACCGCTGCGGCCACGGTGACGCCCGTAGTGACGCGACTCGTAAAACGATTGCCGGGGATTCGAATCAACCTGGGTGCAGCCCGCGTACGCGTAGCCACGGCCCCATCGGGATCCACAATGGAACATGAGATACCTCCTTGCATGCCTTCCGCCGTCAGGACGGGGGCACGTTCAGGGTTTGCTTGTCTTCGGGGCATGAGCCTCCGAAGGGTTCAATGCCGGTACTTCAGTACTCGGCAGCCCCGACCGTACGCCTCGGGCCGGGTCAGGTCAACGCGGTCCTTGCGCGTTGTGCGCCAGCGCCATGAGCGCGCCGGGGTTTTGCGTTAGAATCCGCTTGAAATCGAACGAAGAGGACACATTCATTCGACTGACGCCGCGGCTTCCCTGACAGGATGGCGCCGGGGTCGGTATTCAGAAACCGGGGGCGACTTGGTTTCGACGCGGGTATCAAAACTTGCGGTGCATGCCGAGAGGGTTGTGACTCTCGTTAAACAATCGCAGCAACTTTTATAGTTGCCAACGACGAAAACTACGCACTAGCGGCCTAAAACCGCCGCTTACGTTCTCAATCCGTTTCCTGCTAGGAGAAGAGAACGGCAAAGCAGCAGGATCGCGCGGACGCCTCGCCCGGGGCTGAAGCGTTAAAACCAATCGGGCTCGCTGAACACGTCCTGACCGTCGGGCTGTGGGAAGCTAAAGCAATAGACGGACTCTAAGCATGTAGAGCCAACAGCGGCGTGCCAGCGGACGCGGGTTCAATTCCCGCCGCCTCCACCAATTCCCGTTACCGGGCTTATTCACCCCGTCCGGTTCTGTAACAGTTCCTCCCACGTGAACTCTCCCGTGAGCAGCCCGCCCACGATGCCGATGGTGGCAAACGCCAGCAGCAACAACGCTACCCCTATGAGGTAAGGGCGCGCGGCACGCACGGAGTTGTCGGGCGGCACCCGCTGCAGGGCCGCGCCGGCGGGCAGCAGAAAGGCGAGGCCGAAGAGCAGAAACACCACATCGTCGCCGAAGCGGGCCCGCACATCGTTCAGCCTTGGAGCGAGCGACGGGTCGTCCGCGACCAGCACTTCCACCGCTTCGCCCGGCTCGAAATAGCGAAACCCGTGAGGCTCCGCGCTCTGCACTTCCGTTTCGACCCCGGCGAGGGTGACGCGAAACACCGGGTACAAGGCTTCCGTCTGGGTCGACGACGCGGTCCCGCGGCTGCCGGCCGAGGCCCGGGACGGGCCCTGCACGATACCGCCTACCCGGCTTTCGCCCGTCGCCCACACGCTCGAATAGTACGCAAAGGTCCCGGGCTCCACGCGGGCAGACGAGGCGAAACGCACCTCGTCGAACATGCCCCACAGAGCCGGTAACACCACCAGGCAGCCGATGAGCGCAACAATGTAGAGCCCCAGGCGCACGTCTCAAACCTCCCATGACCGTCCTGTGCCATCCGCGCAAACGTGCCGCGCTTCGGCCATCGCATCATAGCCATTTTGCGCGCGGGTTTGTCTGCACGCCGACCGCAATACCGTGTGTCACGGCACGATAAATATCCAACTCTTCGGTTGTATTTAGTAAACCCTTCGCCTAAGCTTACATACAACTAATCGGTTGTATAAGGAATCTGAGATGAGCGAATCCGACGAGATCCTCCGGGAAGTGCACCTCGAAGCGTCCGTGAGCCGCGTGTGGGCGGCAATCGCCGACTCGCAGCTGTTCGGTGAGTGGTTCCATTGCACGGTGAGCGGACCCTTCCAGGTCGGCGAGGTGGTCACCTGCCGCAGCACGTACACCACCGAAGAGAACTTCGTGTGGCAGAAACACATCAAGGCGATTGAGCCCGAGCGCTACTTCGCCTATACCTGGACCCCGGGAACCACAGGCGCCGACCTGCTGGCGCCCGACGGGGAGCAGACCCTGGTGGAGTTCACGCTGGAAGCCGTCGATACGGGCACCACGCTCACCATTCGGGAAAGCGGCTTTGCCAGCCTCTCTGAGGCCACCCGTGCCAATTCTTATCGCATCAACACCGAAGGGTGGAATGCGCAGGTAGAGAACATCACGCAGTATGTCCGGAACTGACAAGGCCGCCGAAGCACGTGCAGCGCAGCTGTCGCCCCTGTTTGCCGCGCTTGGCGATGTAAACCGGCTGCGCCTGGTGCATCGCCTGGGTGACGGGCCGCCGCGTTCCATCGCGCAGCTTGCGGAAGGCCTGGGGCTTACGCACCAAGGTGTCACCAAACACCTGAAGGTGCTGGAAAACGCCGGCCTCGTCGACGCCCACCGCGTTGGCAGGGAACGTCGCTACCGGTGCAGACCGGAACGTGTGCGCGAAGCTCAGGCCTATCTGGACGAGGTGGGCCGCGAGTGGGACGCGGCCCTGCTGCGGCTGAAAGACTTCGTGGAAGGCAACTCGCACTGACCGGCTGGCAGCGGCTCGTGCTGCGCGGGTGGATGTCGCGCAGCAGGTCGGTTACAACCAGATCGTGCATTTGCTGAGGAACCTGCCATGCCACGCCAGCGCATCACCTTTCCCAACCAGGCCGGTCAGGCGCTGGCGGCTACACTGGAGCTGCCCGAACGAGCGCCGCGCGCCTATGCGCTGTTTGCGCACTGTTTTACCTGCGGCAAGGACATCGCCGCCGCTTCACGCATCGCAAGAACGCTCACCAGTCACCAGATCGGCGTGCTGCGCTTCGATTTCACCGGCCTCGGCGGCAGCGAAGGCGACTTCGGCAACGACGGCCTGGCAGCGGACGTGGGCGATCTGCTGGCCGCCGCCGCGTACCTGAGAGCACACCACGGCGCCCCCAGCCTGCTGATCGGCCACAGCCTCGGCGGCACCGCAGCGCTGGCGGCAGCAGCGGAGATCCCGGAGTGCACCGCGGTGGCCACCATCGGTTCGCCGGCATCGCCGGCGCATGTATTGAAGCAGTTCGAAGACGCCCTCGAGCGCATCGAGAGCGAAGGCAGCGCCACCGTGGAGCTCGCGGGCCGCGCCTTCACCATCAGCCGGCAGTTCGTGGACGCCATGCGCGCTGAGGACATCACGCAGCGCATCACCACCCTCGGCCGCGCGTTGCTCGTCTTTCACGCGCCGCTCGACGCAACGGTGTCCATACAGGAAGCGTCGGCCATCTTCGAAGCTGCCCGGCACCCGAAGAGCTTTGTCTCTCTCGACGACGCCGATCATCTCGTCACCCGCCTGGCGGACGCGCAGTACGTCGCGGACACCATCGCCAGCTGGGCAGCGCGTTATCTGCCGGAAACGCCGGCAGAGGTGCCGCCGACCGTGGCAGGGGGCGAGGTGCTGGTGGGCGAAGCCAACCACCGCTTTCTGCGTGACGTCGCCAGCGACCATCACGCGTGGCTGGCCGATGAACCGAAGGGGGTTGGCGGGGACAATCTCGGGCCGGATCCCTACGAGCATCTGCTGGCCGCCCTCGGCACCTGCACCTCCATGACCATCCGCATGTACGCCAACCGCAAAAAATGGCCGCTGGAGGACGTGACCGTGCAGCTCGAGCATTCGCGCGAACACATGAAAGACTGCGTCGACTGCGAGACTGCGCCCGCGCGCATCGACGTGCTCACCCGTGCAGTCCGGCTCAAGGGGGATCTGACCGACGCGCAACGGCAGCGGCTGCTGGAAATCGCCGATCGTTGTCCCGTGCACCGCACGCTGGAGGGTGAGCTGCGTATCGACACCGTCGCCTGGGACTGATCTGCGCAGCGCTTGGCAGCGCTGACTGAAAAGGTGGGCGTTACTGAATCCCCGCGTTGGCCTGCTCGTGCGCGTTCCATTCCTCCACGTTGCGACCGTACTGCACCATCACATGCCTGGCGTAGGCCGGCCGTGCGGTGAGGCGGTCGTACCAGCTCCGCATGTGCGGCAGCTCGGGGCGGTCTATCGGCAGCGTGAAGTAGCGGTAGGCGATGGCGCCATTGACGATGTCCGCAACGGTGAGCGCCTCCCCGCAGATGTAATCTCTACCGGCAAGCTGCGCATCGAGCTGCGCAAAGACCTCGCCGCAACGGGTTGTCAGGCGGTCGAGCTTGTCGGGTGTGGACGCCAGGCCCCGCACGAGCATCTGGAACAGCGGGAAAAAGGCTGCGGAGATCTCGCTGCGGTGCCACTCCATCCACATGTCGGCCAGCGCCTGACCGGCGGGGTCCGCAGGCCACAGTCCGCCATGGTCGTAGTTGCGCGCCAGATGCCGCACGCAGGCGCCCGATTCCCAGACCGTCACGTTGCCGTCCAGCAGCGTCGGCACCACCTGATTGGGATTGGGATAGTCGTCCGGATACCCGAACGAACCGCCAACGTCCTCCCGCACGTACCCCAGACCGAGCTCGCCGAGCGTCCACATGACTTTCTGCACGTTGGCCGAATTACGCCGGCCCAGCACACGCAGCTGCCCGCCGCTCATGCTGCGCAACCCGCGGGCTTATAGACCCGTTCCTCAGACGGCGGGAAACGCTCGAGATGAGAGGCCGGACGGATGGGTCGCGGCACGAAGTTACCGCCGCAGTTGGGGCACACGCCGTGCAGCCTGTGCTGCACACACTCGCGGCAGAAGGTGCACTCGAAGGTGCAGATCATCGCATCCTCGGCGTCGGGGGGCAGGTCCTTGTCGCAGCACTCGCAGCCCGGTTTCAGCAGCAGCATGTCGCTCTCCCGTGTTCTGGTGTCCACGCACCTTAACAGCTATCCAGGGCCGCCGGTGCCCAGCGCTTCTGCGAGGATCGCCTCGTAGTCCGGGCTTTTGGCTTCGATGTAGGCGTCACGCGTGGGCGCGCCCGCGTCGTGCAGCCGCTTGCGCGCAGCGAGCCATGCCGCCCGTTCCGGATGAGCGATGAGGTAGTTGCGGAACGCCAGGTGCCGGCGCAGCTCACGCGCGGACGCTTCGCAGGCATAGAGGTGATGTTTGCACAGCGCGTCTGCGCGGGACCAGCTCAGCGGCTCGAAGGCTTCGCGGCCGGGAATGCCGCGGTCGCCGACGTGCCGGTAACCTGCCACCTCAAGATGCTCTATCACCTGGCCGATTGCCCCGACCGGCACCTCCACGTTGACATCGACGATGTCTTTCGCGGGCATGCCGGGAATGGCCGTGCTGCCCACATGATGCACACGACAACCGGCGGGCAGGTAAACCAGCAGATGCGCCTGGATCTGCGTGAACGCCACTGGCCAGTCTTCCGTGTATTCCAGCAGGTATTTCATTGACGCGAGGTTCGGCGGCGGGCGCAGGCAGTCAGCGTTTCGCGTTGTTGAAGGTGCGCGTCAGCTTCGCGTAGTCGGCGCCCCGCGGACTGTCGAGAAAATCGTGTTCGCCCATGAGCTGGGCCATCGTGTCGCCGTAGCGACGCACCAGCTCTGCAGCGTGCGCGCCGTAGTTCTCCACCGGACGCATCATCAACCGCGAGTAGGTGATGTGGCAGACCACGCGCTCCCCTTCGGTGTCGCGGGGATAATTGGAGTGCCAGACGTTACCGTCCCACAGCGCCACGGAACCGGGCGGGCATTCGATGGGGATGGCCCCTTCGAGGGCGGCAATCTCCCCCTCGTCGGGATGGCGACGCAAACGGCCGCTGCCGGGAATCACCAGCGTGGCGCCGTCAGCGCGCGTGTAAGGATCACACACCCAGCAGGCCGTCAGCAGCATGTTGTGCGCCGGAAACGGCGCCGGCAACCAGTTGTGGTCGGCGTGCAGTCCGATCACCGGCGCGCCCTGCTGCCTGACGCTGGCCGCTACCTGGCTCAGCAGAAACCCCCTGCCCACGGAAAACTCGGCCAGCGCCAGGAGCCTGGGGTTCAGCACCGCCTCGGCAAACACCGGGTCTTTCGCCAGCAGCATGTTCGCGCCGGGCCGTCCGGCAGTCAGATCGAGAATCCGCGCTCGCAGTCTCTCGGTGAGCCCCGCGTCGGCGACGTTCTCCACAACGGTCCAGCCCTCCATGGCGAGCTGCCGGCAGTTGTCCGCGAGGTCGAGGCGCTCGATGACAGGCCGCAGTTCCGCGGAAATTGCGTCGGGGGCCAGCGTGTCGGTATACCTCGCCGTGTCGTTCATGGGCCCGCGCCCACCGTTTCCTCGTCGACCAGCAGCACGCCGGCCGCGTGCAGCGCCTCGATGGCACCGGCGTCTTTACCCAGCCATTCGGTCAGCACATCGCCATTGTGTTCGCCCCGATGTGGCGCCGGCCCGCGCACGCCGGAACGGGCCGCCGAGAAGCGGTAGGGCGACTGCACCACCGGGCGCGTGCCGCCGTCGCGGGCATCAACCTCCACGATGGCCCCGCGGGCAGCAACGGTAGCCTGGTTGCGGATGTCCTCCGGCGCGCGCACGACACCCCAGGCGATATTCATGGCGGCCATGACCTCATCCACCGCCTCCCAGCTGGAGAGTGAGCGCATGTAACGGTCGACGGCGTCCCGGCGCAGGCGGATCTTCTCCGGCAGCGGCGTATCGCCGTCGGTCGGATCCACCATCCCGTGATGCTGCATGAGCAGGCGCCACAGCAGTCTGAAGTCGGTGGACAGCAGCACGGGACCGGCGCCGGTTTCCCAGATATCGTTCTGCAGCGGACCCGTCTGCTCCGCCGCCTCCAGCGCGTAGTGAATCTGATCGTCCGTCGCCACGGTGGCGTCGACCATGGCAATGTCGATGTGCTGCCCACGTCCGGTGGTTGCGCGCTGGATCACGGCGGCGAGCAATCCCACCAGCCCATGCAGGGACGCATTGGTGTCGGCCACGGACAGCGGCAGGTCGCGATAGGGCAGGCCGCTGCGGTCTGCCTGCCGGGCAATCTGGCCCGTCTCGGCGTGTACCACCGGCGCATAGGCCGGCCGGCGCGATTCGGGCCCATCGTGGCCGAAACCGGAGATGGACAGCATGATCAGCCGCGGATTCACTTCGGCCAGCGCCTCATAACCGAAGCCCAGCCGCGGCATGACGTCGGGCCGGTAGTTCTCGATGAGCACGTCAGCCTGCGCCACCAGCTCGTGCACCAGCGCCTGCGCACCTTCCGCGCGAAGATCGATGCAGACGTCGCGCTTGCCGACGTTCTGCTGGTGGAAGTAGCCCGGCAGGGCCCCGCGCACTGCCCCCCACAGGCGCGTGATGTCGCCGTCCGGCGGCTCGACCTTCACCACATCGGCACCCAGATCGCACAACATGCGGCCAGCGAAGGGGCCTGCCAGCACCCGCGAAAAATCCAGTACCTTGAGCCCTTCCAATGGATATGCGTCCGTCACCCGTCCCCCCAGCTGAAGCCCCGGAACCCTAAGCCTACCCGCATTGAAGGCTCATGGGAGCCTTTCGCAATCTGTGACCGGCGAGCCGGTTTGCTGAATTTCTTGCGCCGCAAGGCGATTTGATACTTTTCTACACACACCACATTTGCTATTTTCGAGGGTCACTTTCTTCAAGTGTTGGGAGATCACCATGCTTCGTTCCATTCTGCTGCTCACGGGCGGCCTGCTTGCGGGCACGTCCTGGGCACTGGCTGTCGACGACCGCGTAGACAATTTCCGTCTGCTGGCCCACGACGGCACGAGTCATGAGCTGTACTACTACCAGGACGCCAAAGCCGTTGCGTTCATGGTGCAGGGCAACGGCTGCCCCATCGTGCGCAACGCCATGCCACGTTTCACGGAGCTGCGCGACGAGTTCGCCGAGCAGGGCGTCGAGTTCTTCATGCTGAACAGCAACCTGCAGGACAACCGTGACAACATCACGAAAGAGGTTGCCAAGTACGGTTACGACATTCCGATTCTCATGGACGAAACCCAGCTCATCGGCGAGGCCCTGGGCCTGGTCCGCACGGGTGAAGTCTTCGTCGTGGACCCGAAGACCTGGAAGGTGGCCTACCACGGTGCCGTGGACGACCGGCTGACCTACGAGAACCAGAAGAAAGAGGCCAAGCAGCACTTCCTCCGCGACGCGCTGGCCAACATGGTGGCGGGCGAAGCCGTTGAGGTGGCCAGCACCGATGGCATCGGCTGCCTCATCAACTTCCCGGAGCAGCAGGCCATGGCCAAGGCCAAGCATGCCGAGATCTCCTACGCTGACGACGTTGCCCCGATCCTCATGGACAACTGCGTGTCCTGCCACCGCGAAGGCGGTCTGGGCCCCTGGGCCATGAGCGACTACAACATGGTGCGCGGCTTTTCCCAGATGATCCGCGAAGTGGTCCGTACGCAGCGCATGCCGCCGTGGCATGCCGACCCGGCCGTGGGCCACTGGAGTAACGACCGCTCGCTCTCCGACGATCAGGTGAAAACGCTGGTGCACTGGATCGAAGCCGGCGCGCCCCGCGGCGAAGGCGAAGATCCGCTTGCCAACAACGAAACCGAGTACTTCGCCTGGGACGCTCAGGACAAGATGGGACCGCCGGATTACGTCATCGACATTCCGGCCATGGAGATTCCCGCCACGGGCGTCGTCGACTATCAGTACCACTTCGTGCAGAACGCCATCGGCAAAGACGTGTGGATCAAAGCCGCCGAAATCATGCCCGGCGACCGCGCCGTGCTGCACCACGTGATCACCACGTTCGGCTACGACATCACGGAAGGTGAGCACAAAGGCCGCTTCAAGCGCATTGGCGGGCTGCGGGGCTACGCGCCCGGTCTGAACAACGACGGCTTCCCCGCAGACACCGGCGTGATGCTGCCGGCCGACGCCAAGTTCGAGTTCCAGATGCACTACACCCCCGTGGGTCGCGCCACCGTTGATGAGTCGAAGATGGGTATCTGGGTTTACGACGAGCCGCCCACCCATGCCATGGTGTCGATGTTCGTGGCCAACCCGCGCATCAAGATCCCCGCCGGTGCAGACAACCACCGCGAAACCGTGGCTCAGGCAATTCCGAAGGACGCCTGGCTGTACAGCCTGATGCCGCATGCGCACTTCCGCGGCAAGGCGGCTGAGTTCCGCGCGGTGTATCCGGACGGCTCTGAAGAGTTGCTGCTGTCGGTTCCCAACTACGACTTCAACTGGCAGACCACCTACGAGCTGGCCGAGCCGAAGTTCATTCCGGCGGGTACCAAGCTGGTGCAGGCCAACTGGTGGGACAACTCGTCCCGCAATAAGGCCAACCCCGATGCAAGCATCGACGTCACCTGGGGCGAGCAGTCCTGGGAAGAGATGCTGTTCGGCGCCTTCACGCTGCGTTTCCTCACCGAAGAGGAATCCAAGACCATGCGTGCCGGCGAAGAGGGTGATGCCGTGGCTGCCAGCGCTCGCTGAGACAGTCGCCAAGGCAGGAAAAACGCCGGCCCTTCGCCGGCGTTTTTTTTGCCTTAAACCGGGTCCGGATCAAGCGACGGCGGGATTACGCGACGGGAACCCAGGTCGCCGAGAATGTTGTAGAGGCAGGGCACCAGCACCAGCGTGATGACGGTGGCGAACAGGATGCCGAAGGCCAGAGAGGTCGCCATGGGCACCACCATCTGCGCCTGCATGGAGGTTTCCGTGAGAATGGGCAGCAGGCCGAAGAACGTGGTGAGGGAGGTGAGCAGAATTGCGCGAAACCGTGCACTGCCGCCCTCGATGGCAGCCGTCAGCGCGTCGCGACCTTCCTCCACGCGCCGGTTCACGTAGTCCACGAGAATGAGGCTGTCGTTCACCACCACCCCGGACAGCGCAATGATGCCGATGACAGAGAGGCTGCTCACCGCGATGCCCAGCACCCAGTGCCCGAAGATCGCACCTACGATGCCGAAGGGAATGACACTCATGATGATGAGCGGTTGCACGTAGGACTTCAGGGGAATGGCCATCAGCACGTAGATGCCGAACAGCGCCGCCACAAAAGCATACCAGGCCTCCTGCATGCCAATGCGCTCCTCCAGCGAGCTGCCGTCGAGCTCGGCGGAGACTCCGGGATACGTGCTGAGCATCTCGGGCAGGAAGTTGTTGAGCACGTCATCCACGATCCGCGCCGGCTCCACCACGGCAAGATCCGCGTTAGCGGTTACCGCTATGGTGCGGCGCCCGTCGCTGCGGCGGATGACGCTGAAGCCGGGCTGCATGTCGAACTCTGCCACGGCGCTGAAGGGCAGCTCACGGCCATCGGGCAGGCGGATCCACATGCTCTCCAGGTTGCCGACACTGCGCCGCTCGTCCGACGGATAGCGCACCATCACGCGCACTTCGTGATCGCCCCGCTGCACCCGTTGCGCTTCGGATCCGTAAAACGCTTCCCGCACCTGCCGCCCGAGGTCCACCAGCGTGATGCCCAGCGCCTCCGCTTCGGGTTTGATACGCAGGCTGATCTCCTCGGGACCGGTGTTGGCGGACATCTCCACCTCGTAGAGACCCTCGATGCTGCGTAGATGATCCGCCAGCTCCACGGCCGCGGCTTCCGTGAGCGCGTAGTTTTTGCCCTGCAGCTTCAACGCGACGGGTGGTCCGCCACCCATGTGGCGCCCCGCCGAGAAAGACAACTCCCTGGTGCCCGCGAGCTCGCCCACGCGGTCGCGCCAGCGTCGCTCGATCTCCTTCGGGCTGACCGGGCGGTCCTCCTTCAGCAGCTCTACCTGAAAGCGGCCCTGGGTACCGTCGGTCACGTAGGCGAAGACATGCTCGATCAGATCCCGGTCTTCGCCGTGCTCGTCTTTCAACGCTTCGTTGACGTCGCGCAGGGCACTGTCCATCTGGCGCACGATCGACAGCACGAGGGCCTCAGGTGCGCCTTCCTGCAGCTCGACCTGACCCATGAGAAAGTCCTCTTCCATCTCGGGGAAGAAAACAAACCGCACAAAACCCCCACCGACCATCCCGGCAGCGAGAATGATCAGAGACAGAAACAGCGCAACGGTGGCGTAGCGGTACTCGATGGCTTTGCCGAGGAGCGGCTGATAGACGTTGCTGATGAACCGTTTCAAGCCGCGGTCCACACGATCGGCCAGCCCGAGGCGCCCGCCGCTGCCATGAGACGACTTCATCAGCGCCAGGTGCGAGGGCAGGATGAGCTTGCTCTCCACCAGCGAAAACACCAGGCACCAGATCACCACCCAGCCCATGGCTGCGTTGATGCCCTTGGTCGGCCCCGTGACAAAAAGCTGCGGCGCAAAGGCCATGATCGTGGTGAGCACGCCGAAGGTGGCGGGCATGGCGACACGCTGCGCGCCCGCGACGATGTTCGGCAGCGTATAACCTTTCGTCTCTGTCTCGGTGTACGCCGCCTCGGCGATGATGATCGCATCGTCCACCACGATGCCCAGCACCACGATGAACGCAAAGAGGCTCATGATGTTTATGGTCACATCGACCACCGGCATCATCATCATGGCGCCGAGGAACGCCACCGGCAGCCCGACAATCACCCAGGCCGCCAGCTTCACGTGCAGAAAGAGTCCGAGGATCACGAACACCAGCACCGCACCCATGGCCATGTTGCCCAGCAGCATGTCTAGACGACCGTGCAGGTAGTAGGTGCCGTCCGCCCAGGCGGTGAGGCGCACTTCCTGCGGCAGGCTGGCGTTGCGCTCGTCCACATAGGCACGCACCGCCCGGCTGATCTCCAGTTCGCTCTCGTTTTCCGTGGACAGCACGTTGATGCCGAAGCTGCGGTTGCCGTCGAAGAAAGAATAGCTCTCCACCTCGGCGAAGCCGTCGTCGATGCGGGCGATGTCTCCCAGCCGCACCCGCGTGCCGTCGGGGTTGGTGAGCAGCACAATCGCCTCGAACTCGTCGCCGCGATAGGCCTGTCCCGAGGCGCGCAGGCGTATGTTTCCCGAGTCGGTGCGGATAGAGCCGCCCGGCAGGTCCACCGACCAGCGCCGGATCACATCGGCAACCCCGGCCAGCGTCAGACCGTACTCCCGCAAAGTCAGCTCCGGAATCTCCACGGAGATCTCGAACGGGCGCGAACCCCACACCTCGGCCATGGACACTTCCGGCAGCGCGAGAATCTCGTCCCGGACCTCGTCCGCCAGCGACTTCATGGCGGCTTCCGAGAGATCCCCGTGCAGCTGAACGTTCAGCGCACCTTTGGGAAAGCGCTGCTTGCTGATGATCGGTCGCTCGGCATCGAGCGGAAAGGTGTTGATGCCGTCTACGGCGAGCTTCACCTCGTCCATGACCTCAGACACCTCGAAGCCGGTTTTCACCTCGATCTGCACGCGGCCGGAGCTTTCGGCCGCAAAGCCCAGCACCTCGCGCACACCTTCGATGTCCTCGACGGCTTCCTCGATCTTCACGACGATGCCTTCTTCCACCTCCTCGGGACCTGCCCCGGGGTAGGGCACCATCACGTTGATCATGTCGAAGTTGAAGGTCGGGAAGCTCTCCTTCTTGACCGTGAGCACGGAGAAGAGCCCGCCGGCGATGATGAACACCATCAGCAGGTTTGCCGCCACGTGATTCGTGGCGAACCAGCCGATGAGACCGCGCGGCGCAGCAGCGGGGCGCTCAGCCACTCAAACGCACCTGCATGCCGGGCAGCGGCTGATCGATCGGCGTGAGGCAATAGGTTTCCCCCTCTTCTACGCCACCAGCCACGTACACGTAGTTGTCGTCGCGCCGCACCACCTCCACCTCGCGCGGGCGGATCCGCTGCGTGTCGTCCACCATCCACAGCGTGTTGCCCCGCTGCATCGCGTGGCGGGGCAGCAGCACCAGCTCGCCGGCATCGCGTCCCTGGATGGACGCCGACACGAAGGTCCCTACCAGTAGCGGCGTACGCCCGCTGCCGGCAAGATCGTACGGGTCCGGAACTTCGGCAACCACGTACAGCACGCGACTGCCGGTATCGAACACCCCCTCTGACCGACTGACGTAACCCTGCCAGTCGAAGGCCTCACCCCCGAGACTGGCCGACAGCGTCACGGGTACGCGTTCGGCGTTGCTGAGCCTGGCAATGTCGAGATAACGCAGATCCTGCTGCGTAACCGGCAGACGTATTTCGGCAATGTCGATGGCAAAGGTTACGGCCAGCTGCGTGCCGACATTCACGTACTGCCCCACGTCGGCAACCTTCTCGCGCACCAGCCCGTCGTACGGGGCCCGGATGACCGTGCGGTCGAGGTCACCTTCCGCCTTTTCCAGATCGGCTTCCGCCGACTGCAGCTCGGCCACGGCGGCGCGCAGCTGCGGCTTGCGCAGGGCAAGATCCGTCCCCGCGCCGCGCGAAGGGTCCAGCCGGCGAAGCCGTTCCCAGTCCTCGCGCGCATAGCCCGCGAGGCCCCGCTCCGTCTCCAGCTCCGTTTCCGCCCGCGCAACATTGGCGCGGGCGCGTTTCACGGCCGAGGCGTAGTTGCGGGGATCGATGCGCACCAGCACATCACCCTTGCGGAAAAAGCCGCCGCTCACGAACACGGGAGAGACGTCGATGATGGTGCCGGCCGCCTCGGCGACCAGGGTGGTCTGCGTGCGGGGCGCCACCGTGCCCTGCGACTCGATGCGATGCACGACAGGCTGCCGTTCGATGGTGCCTACCTCCACCAGCAGCGCAGGCGGCGGTGGCGGGTTGAACTTCGCCTCAGGCCGCGCCGCGACCATGCCCCATGCCAGCAGCACGGCCACGACCAGAAACAGCACGGGGAGAACGATCTTCCACATAACCAGCCTGCGCGGAAGGCGGGCAATGAGTGTAATCGAGCCGCAACGCCGGTGAAACGTGTAAACGAAACCGACACGTGTAAGAAACGGGAGGGGTCAGCAGGAACTAAATCGGGTGGCCACAGTCAATGTTTCGAATTTACAACACTTTGATGACCGGCCGCGCAAGGCAGTTCTGCGTTGAGCCCAGGTATGTATAATCGAGCTAACCAACACCGTTGTAGGTTCTGCGACGGTCCGGTCAAACCGCGGCGACGCACGATTCGCCGCCAGGGTGAAAGCTACAGACCAATGAGAGCCTGAAAAACAGGCCACGGCGCTTCGCCTACATTATCAGGAACAGGGCACATGCTGATTCTCACACGACGTATCGGGGAAACGATCAAGATCGGCGACGATATCACTGTCACCGTCTTGGGCGTGAAAGGAAACCAGGTACGGCTCGGCGTAGGCGCACCGCGCGAGGTGTCCGTCCACCGCGAAGAGATCTACCACCGTATCAAGGCGGAAAACGACACCGCCGATGCCGCCGACAGCGACGGCGCCACCAGCAAACCGGTCATCACCCGCCGCCGGTCGTTCTGACCGGTGCGATGGGCTGCGCGCGCCAGGGGAGCTGCTGCGTGCCTCGTCTGGCTGACGTGTCTGGGCCTGGCTGCCTGTCAGCCACCATCAGACAACGAAAGCTCTGACCCGTCGGCCGCTACGCTTGCCATGGCAGACACCGACCCCGTCATACGCACCTTCCAGGGACACCTGCGCGGCGCCGCCGTCGACGGGGTGGCCGTGTTCAAAGGGATACCGTACGCACAGCCGCCGGTGGGGGATCTGCGCTGGCGACCGCCGGCCAGTCCCAGGCCATGGCAGGGTGAACGCTCCGCCACCGCCTTCGCCGCGGCGTGCGTGCAACCACAACACTCGAGCACCTTCGTCTGGCGCCGCGCGGCCTTTGCGGTGGACGAAGATTGCCTGTACCTGAATCTCTGGGCGCCCGCAGACGCCGCCGATGCACCGGTAATGGTCTGGTTCCATGGCGGCGCTCATACCAGCGGCATGGGCCATTCCACGATTTTCGACGGCACGAACCTTGCGCAGCGGGGTGTCGTTGTCGTGACCGTGAACTATCGCCTCGGCCCCCTGGGCTTTCTCGCCCATCCCTGGCTGGCCCGGGAGTCTGCCCAGGACAGCGCCGGCAACTACGGCCTGCTGGACAAAATCGCGGCGCTGAACTGGGTGCGCGACAACATCGAAGCCTTCGGCGGCAATCCCCGCAACGTCACCATCTTCGGCCAGTCGGCCGGCTCGCAGAGCGTCTGCGCGCTGATGGCTTCCCCGCTGGCGGAAGGTCTGTTCCACAAAGCCATCGGCCAGTCTGCTGCTTGGATGGAACCTTCTGCCGGCCGGGATGCGGACGGTCGGCAACGGGGCGCAAAGCTCGTGGACGCGCTGGACGGTATCGACAACCTCGAGGCGCTGCGGGCGGTGCCGGCAGAAACCCTGCTTGCCACCGCTGCAGCGACCGGGTGGGAAGCAGGCAGCCGTCTGGTGGTGGACGGCTGGGTGGTACCCCGTTTGCCCGCTGAGACCTTTGCTGCCGGGCAGCAGCATCGGGTGCCTCTGCTGCTGGGCTCCCTCGCCAACGAAGGCATTGAGCTGATCCCCCGCAACGACACGCTGACCGAAGCCGCCTGGGACACCATGCTGGAGCGGCTGGCCCCTGCAGACCCTTCCGCGTTACGCGCCGCTTTTGCCGACGCGGGCACACCCGGGCAGCGCCAGCATGCACTGCTGACCGAGCGCTTCATGGCGTTCGGCATGCGGCGCTGGGCTGAATACCACGTGCGCGCCGGTGCACCGGCTTACCTGTATTTCATGGACCACGTGCCGCCGGCCTTTCACCTGTACATGCCCGAAAATCCGGAACTGGAGCTTCCCGACGGGCCTCGCAGCGCGGGCGCTTACCACTCCGGTGATCTCGCCTATGTTTTCGACAACACTCGCCGCGTGGGGCTGCACTGGGACGCCGGCGACCATACGCTGGCCGGGTTGATGGCCGACTACTGGACCGGTTTCGCCCGCAGCGGCGATCCGAACGGCAACGGCCGTCCGGCCTGGCCGGCTTTCGAGCCCGGCACCTTCACGACCCTGCGCCTGAACACGGCGCCGGCGGCAACCGCCGGGGTTCGGAGGGCACGGTTGGATGCGCTGGCTGCGGCGCTGCCGCCACTGCCCGGTCCCTGAGCGTCAGAAAATCTCTTCCGGCGACAGCTCGAAGCGTTCGATGAGCTCCTGGCGTACCGTTTCGTAGACCTGCGGGAACTCGTTCTTCAGCACCTCCAGCTCCTCCTGCACGTCGGCGTCGAGGCCCTGGTGCACCACCACTTCCACGCGCCGGTTACGGGCTTTACCCGCCGCGGTGGCGTTGCTGACCAGCGGCTGCGTCTCGGCGAAACCTGCAATGCTGAAGCGCTCCTGATCCAGCTCCGGGTCTTCGAACAGCCCATGCGCCACGCTGACGGCCCGGGCGGAAGACAGGGCCCAGTTGGAGCGGAAACGGGACGTGCTGATGGGGTCGGGATCCGTATGCCCTTCCACGATGATGCGACCTTCTATGTCACGCAGCTCTTCCCGGATGATTTTCAGCACGGGCACAAAGTTGCTGGACAGCTGGTCGGAGCCCGAGGCGAAGTTGCCGTGCTCCTTGATGCGGATCGTGATGCGCCGTCCGGCGGTTTCGATCTCCAGCACCCCGGCGGCAATTTCCTTGGACAGCTCCGTGGCGAGCTCGATGGCATCCTGCTCGGTCTCGCCCACAAGGTCTTTGACCTTGTCTACCACAATCATCTGCTGCGCATCGCCCGTTTCCCCGGAGTTGCTGGACCCCTGGTCCTGGCAGGCCACATCCAGGCTGTTGCGCGACTCGTCCGTGGTTTTCTGCCAGATCTCGTTCAGGGGCGTCGGCCGCGGCGTGCCGGGAGAAAACTCCTGGGCGATGATGCTGGTGCCCTTGGGCACGTCCTCAGCACGGAATTTCTGCTGCACCCCGAACGCCGATTTCATGGAGCCGGCCAGGCGCTTGAACTTGAGCACGTCCATTTCCGAGAAGGACAGCAGCAGCACGAAAAAACACATGAGCAGGGACATGAGGTCCGCAAAGGTCATGACCCAGCCTGCGCCGCCGCCACTGTCCTCCGACTCTTCGAGTTCTTCCATGATCGCTGGCGCGGCGCGTCAGGCGGCTTCTTCGGCCCGTTTGCCCTCGGGCAGATAGGCTTTCAGCATGGAATCGATGATGCGCGGGTTCTGGCCGGCCTGTATGGCGAGCAGCGCGTCGATGGCCATGGATTTGATGCGCCCCTCCTCCTTGCGCCGCAGCTCGAGCTTGTCGGCCACGGGAATGGCAATCATGTTGGCGAACATGGCGCCATAGAGGGTGGTCAGCAGTGCCACGGCCATGGCCGGACCAATGGATTTCGGATCGTCCATGTTAGACAGCATGGCCACCAGACCCACGAGGGTGCCGATCATGCCCATGGCCGGCGCCACGTCACCCAGGGCGGAGAAGATCTTGGCGCCCCACTCATGGCGTTCCAGCGTCTGCCGCAGATCCTTCCACAGCAGGGTTTTCACCACTTCCGCGTCATGGCCGTCCACGAGCAGTTGAATGCCGTTGCCGAGGAACCCGCTGGATGTCTCCTTGCCTTCGAGGGCCAGCAGCCCGCCCTTGCGGGCTTCGTCTGCCAGTTCCACCACCTCGGTGATCAGGTCTTCCGGCGCCGTGAGCTTGAAGCTGAAAGCTTTCACGGCAACCTTCATGGCCCCCAGAAACTGGCCCAGCGTGAACTTCATGAGCACCACAAAAAGCGAGCCCACCAGTACAATCAGCAGCGACGGCACGTTGACGAACATGTCCACCGAACCGCCGGACAGCATCGCAAAGATGACGATCCCGAAGGCGCCAATCAGGCCGACGAGCGTTGCTATGTCCATCGAAACCGCGTCCCTTGTGGGTCATCTACACCTATGAGTCTAGACAAAGATCCGCGATTTTCTGGCCGGGCCTTCCGCAGCGCAGCATAGCTTGCTAATTTGCGTCTATGACCGACACCGCCGACACCAACACCAGCGCCCCCGCCGGCGCCGACAGCGACGCTCCCACCTTCGAAGACGCCCTGGCCGAGCTGGAAGATCTCGTCACCGCCATGGAGGAGGGTGATCTGGACCTGAACGCATCGCTGAAGGCTTTCGAGCGGGGGGTGCGCCTCGCCCGTCACTGCCAGACGGCCCTGCAGGAAGCCGAGCTGAAGGTACGCATGCTCACCGAGGACGGAGACCTCACGGACCTGGACATGGCGCCCGAATGACGGGCTTCCGATGACCGGCTCGCCCAGCGCTCTGGAAGCGCTGAAAGCCCTCATCGACGAGGCGCTGGACCAACACCTCCCTACGCATTCGGCCATCGCCCAACCCATCGTGGACGCCATGCGTCATGCCGTGCTGGGGGGCGGCAAGCGTATCCGGCCCATGCTCACCTGCGGCACCGTGCAGGCCTTTCGCCAACCCATGGAACGGGCCCTGCCGGCCGCATGCGCGCTGGAGTTCATTCACGCCTACTCGCTCATCCATGACGACCTGCCGGCCATGGACGATGACGAGCTGCGTCACGGACTGCCGTCGACACACGTTGCCTACGGGGAAGCGAACGCCATCCTGGCCGGCGACAGCCTGCATTCCCTCGCGTTTCAGACGATCGCCGCCAGCAACGAGCTCAAGGACGCCACACGCCTGCGCATGATCACGCTGCTGGCCGAAGCCGCCGGCTGGGCCGGCATGGCCGGCGGGCAGTGCCTGGACATCGCTGCGGAAGGCAGAACGTTGAGCCTGAGCGAGCTGCAGGTGCTGCACGGCGCCAAAACCGGCGCGCTGATCCGCGTGTCGGTGCAACTGGGCGTGCTGTGCGCACTGGATGACAACGTCAACGAAGAGCAGTTTCTGCTGCTCACCGAGTTCGGCAATCGTGTGGGGCTGGCATTTCAGGTCATGGACGACGTGCTGGACGTGACCGCCTCGACGGAAACCCTGGGCAAGCCGGCCGGGTCCGACGAGGCGCTGGACAAAAACACCTTCCCGAAGTTGATGGGTACCGACCAGGCCCGTGCCATGGCGCGCACGCTTACCGACGAGGCCCTGGCCATTCTGAACCGCACGCGGCTACAGGCCGACATTCTGGAGCAGCTTGCGCTGCTCGTGCTGTCCCGCTCGCACTGAGCTGATCAGGGTGCAGTCAGCACCAGCACGCCGGCTTCGTTCTGCATGCGCACCTGATTGAGAAATGACATCCCCAGCAGCACGTCCACGGGAAACTCGCCCTTGATGACGGTGGCCTGCACGTTGTTGAGGGTGATGGCCCCCAGCGTCACTTCGTTCAGCGTTATGAAGAACGACTCGGTGATGCCCTGCGCCGTCTGCACCCGGCCGAGCTGACCATTCTCGTACGCCAGGCCCATGCCGCGGGCATGGCGCTCGCTCATGGCCACCACCGACGCACCCGTGTCCACCAGGAAGTCCACGAACTGCCCGTTGATGCTGCCGCGGGAACGGTACTGGCCGAGGCCGTCCTCGTTCAGACGCACCACGCGCGCTTCGGGCTCGGCGAAACGACTGGTGACTTTGAAGCTGAGACGCAGCTCGTGCACTTCCTCGCCGTAGCGCACCCGCGCGCCGTTGGCATCCGCTGCCAGCAGGGTGGCACCGCCCGCAGAGGTTTCCCCCACGCGCAGCATCACCTGCTCACCGGCCACGCGCAGCACAGCCCGGTCCTTGAACAGCGCCACCACTTCCAGCGGCGCAGCCTCAGCTGGACCGGCCAGCGCGGTGAGCAGCAGCCCCACGGACAGCCACGTGGATGATTTGGCAAAGCACATGCTCTATGGG
Organism: uncultured Pseudomonadales bacterium; assembly: GCA_964651595.1. GTDB lineage: Bacteria > Pseudomonadota > Gammaproteobacteria > Pseudomonadales > Azotimanducaceae > UBA4421. Next base: position 30,181 of record CAZYYJ010000012.1, read on the forward strand.
ACGCTCGGACGACGATTCGGTTCAGTGTAGCGAGCACCCGCCGCGGTGGCTGATACCTGTCGCACGAAAACTCTGCTTACAGCAGCGGTAACCATGTGGCCGCGACCAGCACCACAAGGGCCGTCAGCGCACCGGCAAGCACGTCGTCGAGCAATACGCCGAGCCCCCCGGACACGGAGCGGTCGAGCCAGCCGATGGGCCCGGGCTTTGCCACGTCGAGCAGCCGGAACACCGCAAATGCGAGGATCACGGCAAGGAGACTGTGCGGTGCGAAGGCCAGCGCAAGCCACATGCCCACCACCTCGTCTGCCACCACCTCACCGGCATCGTGAACGCCATAGCGCCGCCCCACCTGGGCACAGGCCCACCAGGCCGTGAGGAAATAGCCCGCGCACACCAGCAACTGTATCCAGACCGCCAGCGGGGCGAGAAAAAACCACCAGAAAAGCGCGGCGGCGGCAGAGCCCCAGGTGCCCGGTGCAGGCTTGAGAAAGCCCACACCCAGACCCGTTGCCCAGGCCAGCGCCGGATCGCGCAAGGCTGCCCGGGGCGGTAACGCAGGCCCCTGCTCAGTCGCCACAGTGTTGAAAGACTCGTCGAGGGAAGGCGCGGATAGCCTAAGCTATCCGCGCCAGATCGCAATGCAGCCGCGTCGCCGCGTCTAGTTGAAGTTCACCCCAACGCGCACGCCGTACTCGCGCGGCGGGCCGTAGACGGTGAAGTTCCAAAGAAACGCCACCGAGTTGGCACCCACCCGCTTGACCTGATCCGTGAGGTTCCGGCCGTACGCGGTGATGTAGTAGCGGTCGTCCGCGTCACGCCAGGTCACGCTTGCGTTGAGCAGGGTGCGCGCCTCGATCTGCGTGTTGGTGGGCTGGCGAACGACAACCTCCGGACGCGGCGCGAGGAACGAACCGCCACCTGCAGCCAGGGAGTCGAAAGGACTCGTCTCGGCTTCGTCCTGATAGTTGGCATTCACGTTGTAGGTGATGCTGCCGCCGTCAGAGAGCAGCTGGTCGTAGCTGATGTCGATGCTGGCCTGCAGCGGCGATGCAAAGGGAATGTCCAGGCCACTGAAATCCACAATGCCCGTCGCCGGGTTGTTCGGCTGCGGGTCGAACTCGAAGTCCGTGTACTCCGCCTCCAGCACGCCGAGGCTGCCGCGAATGGTCAGATTCTCGGTTGCCAGCCACGTCGCTTCCATCTCTATGCCATACACTTCCGACTTACCGGCGTTGACGGTAAGCGTTTCCTGCGCGGGCGTGCCGGCCGAGTTGATGAAAGGCACCACCTGGTTGCGCTGAATGTCGTCAAAGTCCGTGTAGAACACGGCCGTGTTGAAACGCAGCGTTTTGTCCAGGAAGTCTGCCTTGAAACCAAGCTCGTAGTTGAGGTTGGTTTCCGCGTCGTACGGCACGCAGGTGACGATGGTGGAGCAGGTTTCCGTGTAGCCACCGGAAATGTAACCCGTGGCAATCGAGCCGTAGAGCAGCTGATCTTCAGATAGCTCGTAGTCGACCACAACGCGCCAGCTGATCTCGTCCCACTCTTCGTTCAGATTCAGGTTGAGCGCATATTGCTCGGGCGGCAGCGGGCTGCGGCGCGGATTGTATTGATCCAGGGTGATGCCCGCGCGGCTGATTCGCGTGGATTGGATATCCAGGCAGTTGGTCACCGGGTCAAAAGGCAGGTTGGGATCTGCGGCAACCGAGTCGATGGCCCGGGTGTACTGGTTACACGGCGCCCCGCCGCCGGCCAGCGCGCCGAACTCCTTTTCGTCGTTCGTGTAGCGAATGCCGGCGGATATGCTCATGCGCTCAGTGGCCTCGAACGTGCCATCCAGATAGAACGCGTACGACTCCCGCTCCTGAGAGCGGTTGTTGGTGGCCGGGTCGGTGATCCAGTCCGTGTCGAAATTGATGACACCGTCCGGGTCCAGCAGCGTACCGGTATCCGGGTGCGGGCTGAGAAAGAACGCGGAGAAACCCTGCGAGGCGATCGAGCGGAACTCGACGTCGTCGGTGAACCAGGCGGCACCGGCCACGAAGTTCAGGGGCCCGTCGAAATCGGATACTGCGCGAAACTCCACCTGGGTCTGTTCGCGTTCCAGGTTCCGGGACGCATCAAACAGCGGGAACGCTTCGCCCACGTAGTTGCTGGCGAGCGTTTCTTCCGTCTCCCGGTACCCGGCGATGAGCTTGAGCTCGACGTTCTCCAGATCCAGCGTCTGGGTCAGGTAGAAGCCATCGGAATCCACCGTATGCTCGTCACCGAAGGTTTCGGTGGCACCGGTGTTGTAAGGGCTCTGGCCAGGCACGTCGTCAATGGCCGGAAAGCCGAACACAGGCACGATGAACCCCTCGCCCTGGGGAGATTCGTGCACGTTGGGCACCGCGTCAGAGCTGTCGCGCAGATACTCCCACGTAAAAAACGCTTCGTAGCGGTCGGTGGGCTGCCACAGGAGCTTCGCTTTCCACGCCAGGACGTTTTTGCCGTCGACAATGTCACCGTCACCGCGCGCGGGCCCGGAGACGATATCGGGCAGCGGTGCACCGGCGACACCGTTGATCGCAAACCAGGGTACCTGGCTGGTGTCCGGGAAGATCGCCGTGTCTTTGCCGTTGCGCATGTAGCCTTCATAGGAGTCGAAGACCCCCGCAAAGCGGAATCCCAGCTTGCCTTCGATCAGAGGCAAGTCCACGGCCGCCGCCAGCTTCGTGATGTCGGTGCCGCCATGCACGTCGTACTGGCCATAGGTGAATTCGAGATCGCCGTTGAAGGTTTCGAGGTCGGGCTTCTTGCTCGTGATGGAAATCACGCCCGCGGTGCTGTTCTTGCCGAACAGCGTGCCCTGCGGGCCGCGATAAACTTCCACCTGCTCGACGTCGAACACCTCGACAAACTGCGATTGCACCGAGCTGATGACGAAGTCGTCGATCACGATACCCACACTGGTGTCCTGCAGGACCAGAATGGACGTCGAGCCCGTGCCGCGAATACCGCCGCTGAGCGCATTGAAGCCGGGCTGCTTGGTGAGCAGCACATTGGGCGACAGCTCGGCCACCGACCTGATGTCATTGACAAAGGTTTTTGCAATTTCCTCCGACGTGAGCGTGGACACCGTCAGGGGCGTGTCCTGCTGAGAGGTCGCCCGCTTGGTGCCGGTAACGATGATTTCCTCCAGATAACCTGAAGAATCCTGTTCTTCTGCGAGCGTTGTCGGCGACAGGCCGAACGCCGCAAGGGTGCCTAACACACCCGACGCAAGTCGTCGTTTGATCACTTTTTCTCCCCTCTGCTTGCGCAGACCCATGAGTGCGATGGAACGCCGCTCCGGAGGAGCGTGAACCTCTCCCGCAACTATCTTCCTGAAATGCTCAGAATAAAGCAATCGGGCCGGTTTCCGGCACCGTTGACGGTTTTGTGCTCAGGCGCCGAAGTGCTGATAACCCATGGCGTCGCCACTCCAGGCGGGTAGCGCACCGTCCACCGTGACGCCGCTGCCCGGCAGGCATTCACCGATGGCAACAAAACCCGGCACGGGCGTCGGCGAGGCGATGAGCAACTCGTAGTCGTCTCCACCGTACAGCGCATCCGTAAGCTCCGCGCCCGCGTGCACGGGCACATCGCGGGAACGCACGGCCGCCGCACAGCCGGAAGCACCCACGAGATGGTTGAGATCGGCCAGCAGCCCGTCCGATACGTCGATGGCTGCATGAGCGCTGGCGCGCACGACCTCAACGAGGTCTACGCGGGCGCGCGGTCGAAAGTAGCGCTGCTGCAGCGGTGTCAGCTCGTCACGCACCTCGAAGCTGCCCGTGCGCACACAGGCTGCTGCGCCCCCCAGGGCACCACTCACCTGCAGGAGGTCGCCGGGTTTAGCGCCTGCGCGCGTCACCGCTCTGCCGATGGGCGCGTCCCCGTGGACGCTTACGGACACCGTACGCGGACCGCTCGCCAGGTTGCCGCCGCTGACAAAGATCCCCACGACCGAGGCCGCTTCGGCGATGCCCTGCGCCAGGCCGATCAGCCAGGCCTGCGCCGCGGCTTCGCCCGCCGGCGCGCTCACGGCCATGAGGCTGTAGCGCGGATCCGCCCCCATGGCAGCGAGATCCGACACGCTGACCATCAACGACCGGTACCCCACCAGTGCTGCCGGGGCGTCAACGGGAAAATGTACCCCCTCTACCAGGGCGTCGATGGAAGCCACCAGCTCGCGATCCGGCTGCGCTGTCAGCACCGCCGCATCGTCGCCCGGTCCTACGCGCGCCCAGGGCGCCTCGCTCCACTGGCCCAGCTCCGCGATGATGGCGCGGATGAGGGCAAACTCGTTCACGGGCTCGACGAAGCCGCCTGCACCTCGATGGTACGCAGCTTGCCCGCCATCGCGTCCAGCACTCCGTTGATGTACTTGTGTGAGTCGGTCGCCCCGAAAGTTTTGGCCAGTTCCACATACTCGTCGATCACCACGCGGTAGGGCACGTCGATGCGCTCGATGAACTCTGCGGCAGCGAGCCGCAGAATCGCCTGCTCCACGGGATCGAGTTGGGCCAGGGGCCGGTCGAGATAGCTCTCGAATGCTTCGTCCAGCGACGCCGCGTCCATCAGCACACGCCGCAGCAGCGCTTCGAAGAACTCGTGATCGGCTTTTTTGAGCGCATCGCCCTCACGGAAATCGGCCAGCACGCTGGTGTATGCGGCGTTGGCTATCTGCCACTGATACACCGCCTGCACCAGGGCCCGGCGTGCGCGACGCCGTTGCCAGACGTTGGGTTTCGCGCCGCTCATGGGTTTGCCGCCGCTCTTGGGCTGGCTGGAGCACGCCGGAGGGTCAGGCGCAGATCGTCGCCGCAGCGTTGCGACCCGGCCAGCTCACCGCGCACGGCGTCAGCCAGGGCAGGTATGGTGAACCGCGCCAGAGGTTGTATGTCGCTGCCCAGCATCATCGGCGCAACATAGCATATCCACTCATCCCACGCCCCGGCGCTGACAAAGCTGCCCACCACCCCGGCGCCCGCTTCCACCAGTACTTCGTTGCAGCCCCGTTCGGCGAGGTGCGCCAGCACCGCCTGCGGCGCGTGCGGGTCGAGGGAGACGCTCTCCACGTGCTCAGGCAAGGCGGCGGGACGATCCCCCCGGTGCACCAGCAGGGTTGGCCCGCCATCGGTAAACACCTGTGCCGCGGGCGCCCGCTCAGCCAGCGAGGTTGTGCCGTCCAGCACCACGCGCAACGGCTGCGTCGCTTCGGCGTACTTCGTATCCCGTACCGTGAGTGCCGGGTTGTCGGCAAGCACGGTGCCGGCCCCGGTGACGATGGCGTCGCTGCGCGCACGTAAATACTGCACGTCCGCCCGGGCTGCGGGGCCCGTGATCCACTGGCTTTCGCCGCTCGCCAGCGCGGTGGCACCGTCGAGGCTGGACGCTGTCTTGATGCGCACGAACGGTGTGCCGTCCAGCGTGCGTTTCACGTAGCCCGCAATGGCGTCGTGCGCGGCTGGCAGATCGGCGTCTTCCACCTCGATACCCGCGCGCTCCAGCATCCGTCGGCCCTCGCCGGCGACCTGCGGGTGCGGATCTTCTGCAGCCATGACCACGCGCGCCACGCCCGCTTCGACGAGGGTTTGCGCACAGGCGGGCGTGCGTCCTTCGAAGGCACACGGCTCGAGACTTACGTACACCGTTGCGCCACGTACGCTGGCCGGCCCGCCGGCATCGTCGAGCGCATTCACCTCCGCATGCGCGCCGCCGGTACGCTGATGCCAGCCTCGTCCCAGCACACGACCGTGCCGGACGATGACGCAGCCCACCGGCGGATTGGGTGCGCAGGTGAAACGGCCGCGCTCGGCCAGCTCGAGCGTCAGCGCCAGAAAGAGCTTGTCAGCTTCGGTCACGGGGTACCGCTGCCGCGCTGGCCGCTGCGGGCGCCGCCACCGAGCTTCGCCACTTCGTCCGTAAACTCGCTCACGTCCTGAAAATCGCGATACACCGAGGCAAAGCGGACGTAGGCAACGGGATCGAGGTTTCGAAGCTCTGTCATCACCTCTTCTCCCACGCGCAGCGAAGGCAGCTCGCGCTCGCCGGTCTCGCGCAGGCGGTGCTTGATGTGCGTGAGCGCCGCATCGATGTGATCCACGCTGACCGGGCGCTTCTCCAGCGCCTTGGTGAGGCCGAACTTCAGCTTTTCTTCGTCGAACGGTTCCCGCGTGCCATCGCGTTTGATGATGCGCGGCATGACCAGCTCAGCCGTTTCGAAGGTGGTGAAGCGTTCGCCGCAGGCCTGGCATTCGCGACGGCGGCGCACCGACTCACCTTCGGCTACCAGCCGGGAGTCAATGACCTTGGTGTCGTCCGCTGAGCAGAAGGGGCAGTGCATACCGAAGGGTAGCCGCTAACGGCCGGTGGCAAAACCGGCCGTCAGTGAGGATACACCGGGAAATCGGCACACAACGTCTTCACCCGCTGCTGCACCGTGGCGATCATGTTGTCGTTGGTGATGTCGTCGAGGATGTCGCACATCCAGCCCGTGAGCGTGCTGCACTCGGCTTCCTTGAAGCCGCGCCGCGTCACCGCCGGAGAGCCGATGCGCAGGCCGCTGGTAACGAACGGCGAGCGCGGGTCGTTGGGCACCGCATTCTTGTTCACGGTGATGTTGGCGCGCCCGAGGGCGGCATCCGCGTCTTTGCCCGTGATGTCCTTCGACACCAGGTCCAGCAGGAACAGATGGTTGTCGGTGCCTCCCGAAACCACGTCGAAGCCGCGGTCGAGAAAACCCTGCGCCATGGTCTGCGCGTTGCGCAGCGTCTGCTGCTGGTAGCTTTTGAATTCTTCGGCCATGGCTTCCTTGAAACAGACAGCTTTGGCCGCGATCACGTGCATGAGCGGGCCGCCCTGACTGCCGGGGAAGAGGGCCGAGTTCAGCTTTTTCTCGATCTCCGGGTTGCTGCGCGCGAGGATGATGCCGCCGCGGGGACCACCCAGCGTCTTGTGCGTGGTGGACGTGGTCACATCGGCAATCTGCACCGGGCTGGGGTAGAGGCCGGCCGCAACAAGCCCGGCCACGTGAGCCATGTCGACCACAAAATAAGCGCCCACCGCATCGGCGATGTCGCGGAATTTCTGCCAGTCGAGGGTGCGACTGTAGGCGGAGAAGCCGGCAATGAGCATTTTCGGCTTGTGCTCTTCAGCCAGCCGCGCCACCTCATCGTAGTCCATCTGCCCGCTGTCAGGGTCGATGCCGTACTGCACGGCGTTGTACAGGCGTCCGGAGAAATTCACTTTGGCGCCGTGCGTGAGATGCCCGCCGTCCGCCAGACTCATGCCCAGCACCGTGTCGCCGGCTTCCAGCAGCGCAAGGTACACCGCCGAGTTAGCCTGCGAGCCGGAGTGGGGCTGCACGTTGGCATAGTCGGCGCCAAAGAGCGCCTTCACCCGCTCGATGGCCATGGTTTCCACCTGATCGACGTACTCGCAGCCGCCGTAGTAGCGCTTGTGGGGATAACCTTCGGCGTATTTGTTCGTCAGCACGCTGCCCTGAGCTTCCAGCGTGCGGGGGCTGGCGTAATTCTCGGACGCGATCAGCTCAATGTGCTCTTCCTGGCGCCGGTCTTCTTCCGCGATCGCGGCGGCCAGCTCCGGGTCGAACTCCTGGATGGTCTCTTTACCTGTAAACATACTGCTCAAGCCCAGCAAAAGAAGGGCGGAATTGTACCCGAAGGCCAGCCCGTTTCGCGGCAAATTCCTCATCACCAACATGATTGTGGCCCATTCAGATTGGTATACTCCGCCGCTTCATTTTTTGGAGAGTCGCCTGATGGCGCAATACGTTTACACCATGCAGGGTGTGTCGAAGATGGTGCCGCCCAAGCGCACCATCCTGCAGAACATCAACCTGTCCTTCTTCCCGGGCGCCAAGATCGGCGTGCTGGGCCTCAACGGCGCCGGCAAGTCGAGCCTGCTGCGCATCATGGCCGGCCAGGACACCGAGATCGAAGGCGAAGCCCGCCCGCAGAAAGACATCAAGATCGGCTTCCTGCCTCAGGAGCCGCAGCTGGACGACGCGAAGGACGTGCGCGGCAACGTCGAGGACGGCGTGGCCGAGATCATGGACGTGATCAAAGAGTACAACGCCATCTCCGACCGTTTCGCAGAGCCCATGGACGACGAGGAGATGACCCAGCTGCTCGAGCGCCAGGGTGAGCTGGCAACGCAGATCGACGCCGTGGACGGCTGGGAGATCGACCGGACGCTGGACATTGCGGCCGATGCGCTGCGCCTGCCGGACTGGGACACGCCCGTGGACGTGCTGTCCGGCGGCGAACGCCGGCGCGTTGCACTGTGCAAGCTGCTGCTGTCCAAACCCGACATGCTGCTGCTGGACGAACCCACCAACCACCTGGACGCGGAAAGCGTGGCGTGGCTGGAGCATTTCCTGGAGGCCTATCCCGGGACGGTGGTCGCGGTGACTCACGACCGTTACTTCCTCGACAACGTGGCCGGTTGGATTCTCGAGCTCGACCGCGGTCGCGGGATCCCCTATGAAGGCAACTACAGCAACTGGCTGGAAGCGAAAGAAGACCGGTTGAAGCAGGAATCGGCCAAAGAGGAAGCCCGCCAGCGGGCCATCAAGTCCGAGCTGGAATGGGTGCGCTCGAATCCGAAAGCGCGCCAGTCCAAGAACCGCGCTCGACTGGCGCGTTTCGAAGAGCTGGTGGATCAGCAGCAGGAAGTTCGCCAGGAGACAACCGAGCTCTTCATTCCTACCGGCGAGCGCCTGGGCGAGAAGGTCATCGAGATCAATCAACTCTCCAAGGGGTTCGGCGACAGGCTGCTGATCGACAATCTGACGGCCAACATTCCCCGCGGCGCCATCGTGGGCATCATCGGCGGCAACGGCGTGGGCAAATCCACCTTCTTCCGCATGCTCACGGGTGAGGAACAGCCCGACGAGGGCACCATCGACATCGGCTCAACGGTGCAGATGGCCTACGTGGACCAGAGCCGCGACGCGCTGAACGACGACAAGACCGTGTGGGAAGAAGTTTCCGAAGGCCACGACGTCATCACCATCGGCAAGCACGAGCTGCACACCCGCTCCTACGTGCGGCGCTTCAACTTCAAGAACACCGACCAGCAGAAGCGGGTGGGAGAGCTGTCGGGCGGAGAGCGCAACCGGGTGCATCTGGCGAAGCTGCTGCGCCGCGGCGCCAACGTGCTGCTGCTGGACGAACCCACCAACGATCTGGACGTGGAAACGCTGCGGGCCCTGGAAGATGCGCTACTGAACTTCGCCGGTACCGTGCTGGTGATCTCGCACGACCGCTGGTTCCTGGACCGGGTAGCGACGCACATCCTGGCCTTCGAAGGCGACAGTCACGCCGAGTGGTTCGAAGGCAACTTCACGGACTACGAGGTCGACCGCAAACGCCGTATCGGCGATGCGCAGCCCACTCGCGTGAAGTACAAGCCGATCCACCGCTAGAACGCCGCGCGCGAACTGGGCTATAGTCGCGGCGTGCAGCGCTTGCACAGCCAGGCAGGTGAACGGGAAGTCGGTGGGAAGCCGACACTGACCTCGCAACGGTAAGCGAGTGACCGCCAGTGCAGTACCACTGTCCGCCGGATGAGATTCCACAGGATGGGAAGGGAACTGGCGGTCCAGCCTCGCAAGTCCGGAGACCGGCCGCCTGGACCCTCATGCACCGCTCGAGGACCGGCGGTTAACGGAGCCTGGCCATGACTTCATCTTTCCGGAACGTCGTCGTTCTGCTGTCCCTTGCCGCCGCTGGCGTCATCACACACCTGCTGCCCCACGACATGGGCTTTTCCACCGTTGGCGCCGTCAGCATGCTCGCCGCCGCGTACCTCTCGCCGCGCCTGATGCTGCTGCCCGTGCTGGTGACCGTTACCGTGGCCGATGCGGTAAACGGGTTTTACGGCCTGCTGCCGATGAGCTTTGTCTACCTGGCCCATCTCGCCGGCGCCCTGGCCGTACGGCCGCTGCTGCGTTCGACCACGGCCGGCCGCATCGCCGGGGCCGCAGTCGTGAACGCCGTGGTGTTCTATCTGGTATCCAACCTGACCCCCATGGCCATGGGGTTTTATCCCGCCACCGTGGAGGGCTGGCTCGCCTGCTATGTGAGCGCGCTGCCGTTTCTGCTGAAGGGCATTGTCGCAAACGGGGTGTTTGGCGGCGCCGTGTTTGGCGTTATCTGGCTGGTACGAGAGCACCGTGCGCATCGTTTCGCTGCTGCCCAGCGCCACTGACATCATCGTCGCGCTGGGCGCGCAGGCACACCTCGTCGGCGTAAGCCACAGCTGCGGCGATCGCTGGGCAGGCCTTCCCAGGCTGACGAGCACCTGGCTGGATGTGAACGCCGCCAGCCACGTCATCGATCAGAACGTGCGGGCGGCGAGCCGGCCGCTGTATGAGCTGGACGAGGCCACGCTGAGAACGCTCGCGCCGGACGTGATCATCAGCCAGTCGCTCTGTGACGTATGCGCCGTGCCGTCGGGGGACGTGCGCGATGTCGTGCCGTCGCTGCCGGGTCCACCCGTGCTGGTGGATCTCACCCCGAGCCGCTTGAGCGATGTGCCAGGCTGCTTCGAAGCCGTGGGCGCCGCCATCGACCATGTCGGGCAGGCTGCGTCCCTCGTGGCTCACTGGCATGCGGAGCTCGGCCGGCACCGCCAGCGCTTCGCGGGCACAGACCTGCGCGTGGCGTTTCTCGACTGGCTGGACCCGCCGTTTGCCGCCGGTCACTGGATACCGGACATGCTCACCTGGCTGGGCGTGGAAAGCGTGCTGGCCCGCTCCGGAGAATCGTCGTTCCGCATCACGTGGGAAGAGGTAGAGGCCGCGCGTCCCGATCTCGTCATCGCAGCGTGCTGCGGCTTCGACCGGGAGCGCGTCGAGGCAGATTTGAACACAGCTCCCGTCACCACCGTAGCCCTCGACGGACACGCCCTGTTCAGCCGCCCCAGCCCGGCGCTGCTGCCAAGCCTCGAACTGCTCTCGCAGACCATCGCCGAGCACCTGGCCAGTGGCTGAAACGAACCCCTGGTTGATCCATCGCGAGGCGTGTGACGCCGGCGAGCACAGCTACCGCGATCCGGCCACCGGCTATCAGGTGTTCACCCGCCTCGGTCTGCTGCAGCGCGGACAATGCTGCGGCGCGGGCTGCCGTCACTGTCCGTACGCCCACGCCGCGGTGGCGCTGGGCGAGCGGGCGCTGAAAATCCGCCAGCCGGCCTGGCTGTCGGCGCGCCGCCCACCGGACGACCGCGAGACGGGCCTGGTGTTCTGGAGCGGCGGGAAAGACAGCTATCTGGCATTCCGGGCCGTGTGCCGGGAACAGCGCCTCGCACCGGTGCTGGTGACCAGCTTCGATGCCGCTTCGGGGTTGATTGCCCACCAGGATCTGTCGATCGACGTGATCATCGAGCAGGCCGGCGACCTCGACGTGCCGCTGATCGGTGTGCCCCTGGTATCGGCACGGCCGTATCTCGACAGCATGCTGCCGGCGCTCGATCTCGTACCCTCGGCCAGCACGCTGATCTTCGGCGACCTGCACCTCGAGCACATCCGCCAGTGGCGTGAGGAGACCTTTGGCGGACACCCGCGCACCGGCGACCTGACGCTGCACTTTCCCCTGTGGCACGTCCCCTACGCGGAACTGTTCGACGAGCTGACACGATCGGGCGCCACCTGCACCATCAGCGCGGTCACCGAGGCGCAGCCGGGCATTGCCGTAGGCGATCGCTTCGACGCAGCACTGATGGCACGCCTGCCGGAGGGGGTGGATACCTTCGGCGAGTGCGGCGAATTTCACACCCGGGTGCGTTTCCGTTGATCCCGGCGCCTTGGCGCCTTGCAGGCGCGCGCATAAACTAGCTGCCTGTCCATCGCTGACAACTATCCCGGGCGGGGCTCGGAAGGGGAAGGGACATGCAGCGAATCACAGTGGTGCCCAACGACGGCGCCTGCGGTGCGGTGGTTACCGGCGTCAAGCTCGACGCGCTGGATGACGCAACGTGGGCGGCAATCTACGCGGCTTTTCTGGAGCACGGCGTGCTGGTGTTTCCGGGCCAGCATCTCGACGACGAAGGCCAGGGGCGTTTCGCGCGCCGTTTCGGGGAGACGGAACAGCTCTCGCCGAAACAGAAAGGGCCAAACGTTGCCATATCGAATCAGAAGTCTGACGGCAGCGTCGCCCGCCCCGACGAGTACCAGTATCAGATTCTGCGCGGCAACGAAGGCTGGCATACAGACAGTACCTACATGCCGCTGGCGTCCAAGGTAGCCATGCTGAGCGCCATCGTGCTGCCGCCGGAAGACGGTGAAACCGAGTTTGCCGACATGCGTGCCGCGTGGGACGCGCTGGATCCCGACACGCAAAAGATGCTGAGCGGTCTATCTGCCTACCACTCGTTGTACTACTCGCAGGAACGCGCGGGCTTTCGCCACGAGACCGACAATTTCTACGGGCTGCACGACAAAGGCGAGCCGTTGCGCCCCGTGGTGAAGGTGCATCCGGAAACGGGACGCAAATCCATCTACACCGGCCGGCACGCGCACAGCATCCCGGGCCTCAGCGAAGCGGCATCGGAAGCACTGCTGGATCAGCTGCTCGCTGACGCCTGCCAGCCGCCCCGTACGTATCTGCACCGCTGGGCAGTGGGCGACCTCGTGGTGTGGGACAACCGGTGCATGATGCATCGCGCGCGGCCTTACGATGGCCGCCACCCGCGCGTGCTGCGCGGCACCCGCATCTCCGGCGACCCGGCAAGCGAACTGGCGCCCACCCATGCCGACAAACGGGCCGCGGCGTTCAAACCCACAACCAGCAACGCTTCACCGTTGGCACAGCAATAGCCGGCGCGCCGGCGGCTTACAGCCGCAGATCAAAAGCGCGCCGTCCGCGCGTGACCCCGTTGACCACCAGCTCCACCCAATGCTCACCGGGATAGAGCACGCGTGTGGTCATGGGCCGCAGCGTGATGGCTTTATCGATGGCAAGCTGCTCGCCGGCGTCGAGCTGCACGTCTTTCACCTTGAAGATTTTTCCCGAGTGTTGTCCGTTTGCCTTGAGAAAACCGAGGTTCAAGGCGATCTTCAGGCGCTGCCGTTTGCCTGACCTGAGCGTGCCGCGCCATGCGAGCTTGCCGCCCACCGGCACGCTTTCGCTCACCTGCAGCCCCGTCAGCCGGAACGCGGGATCCAGCGGATAACCCAGCAGGGCCAGCGCGCGCGGATCGTCCGCGGTCAGCAGCGTGCGCAGCGCGTGACGGATCATCCACGCGAGTTCCCCGGCGTTCTGCCGGCCCTGCGCCTCCCAGCGCTGCAGCGCCGCAATGACCGCATCCGCGTCGAGCCTGGATAAGTCGTTGAGATTGTTGGCCACGGAGCGCGTGACATAGCGGGTGGGGTCTGCGTGGAGCGTGTCCAGCACGTCGATGATCTGCGCCGTGGGCAGCACCACACGACTCGCCCAGGGCAGGAACGGCCGGATGCCCTCGCTGGCCAGACGCCGAACGTGATAGTTGGGGTCGCTGGCGCACCGCTGCACAAAGGCCAGCGTCGCGTCCGGAAACTGCGCCAGAAACGGCCGGATCGCACTTTCAGCCGAAAAGCGTTGGGTGCTTTCGCGCAGAAATTCGAGCGAGGCGTCCAGGTGCTCGGCGTTGCAGCCATAGCGGGCCATGAACTCTCCCGGCACCACCCAGATGAAGTGTCCGAAATCGTCGTCGGTAAGCTTCGGGTTCAGCGGTGGCGGCAGCGCCGCCTGCCAGATCCTGCGCGCCGCAGACAACTCGTCGGGCAGATAGCGGCGGCTCGTCTCCACCAGGCAGTCGATGCGGGCTTTGAGCTCGAGGTCGGGAAAAGCTTTCAGCACCTCGCGCTGAAAACCTCGCCCGTCAAAGGGCGCGTGCGCAGCGGCAAGCGCTGCGCTCAGCTGCGCAACCGTGTCGCGGTTGAAGAGGTCATCTTTGAGAGAAAACGTGGTTTCCGCTTTGACGCTCACCCCGTGCACCTCATCGTGTGGCAGAGCAGCGAGCATAACAATTGCCTGCCGCCCCGAGGAGCTGACGACAAAAATGCAGGCTTTACCCGCGGAAACGATTCCCTTTAGACTCGAAAGTCCAGTCAAGACGTTGGAGGGCGAGCAGCAGCCCCAGTCAGTTTCAGTGGGTTCCAGGCCCGACCGAGCGTCACAGGTCACTTTCATTGGTCACTTTGGGGAAAGGGGAGAAGCCAATGTTCCGATCTCGCACTATCGTTGCGTCCACGCACGTTGCATCAAAGACCGTCGTATCAAAGACCGTTGCATCCAAGACGACGCGTTTCTGCGTCACTACCACAGCTCTGGCAATCATCGCGCTGCTGCCGGGCGCGCTACCGGCCACCGCCATCGCTAGCTCATCGGCCGACTCGAGAGTCATCGAGGAGGTGGTGGTGACGGCCCGCAAACGTGAAGAGCGTCTGGTGGATACACCCGTTGCCGTCGCCGCGCTCATGGAAGAAGAAGTGGAGCGCTACTACACCCGCGACCTCGAGCAACTGACCACGCGTATCCCGGGTGTGCAGATCGGCCACGCCGCCGGCGGCGGGGCAGGCGGCAGCATGTTCATCCGCGGGGTCGGCAACCTGGCGGTCGACTACGGCGCCGACCAGCCGGTGTCGCTGGTGATGGACGGCATGTCGTTCAGCCGCGGGCACATCCTCGATACCGGCTTTTTCGACGTGCAGTCGGTGCAGGTGCTCAAAGGTCCGCAGGCGTTGTACTACGGCAAGAACAGTCCCGCGGGGGTGATCGCCGTCACCTCCGTGACGCCGGCGGTGGGTGCGGAAACCGACGCCTTCGTGCGGGCTGCCTATGAATTCGAGACGGAAGACCCGGTCATGGAAGCAGGCATCTCGTTTCCCGTCGGTGACCGGCTCGCGTTCCGCATCGCCGGACGCTATCAGGATATGCAGGGCGGCTACCTGAAAAACTCGGCACGCCCCATCGATCCCAATGTCACGGAGATCACCGGCGATCCCACGCGGGGCGCGTCGTACGATGAGTTTCCGCAGCAGGAACAGAGCGTGGTGCGCCTCACCGGCGTATGGGAACCGCGGGAAGATTTCCAGGCCAAGCTGAAGCTGTTCAAATCGCGGTCGAAGCAGAACGATGCCGGGCGCACGGTGCTGTATGCCTGCGCAGATGGTCCCGGCGCCAACCCGTTCTACCTCGGCTTTCCGGACCCGACTCAGGTCTGCCCCGACAGCGAGCCCAAGCTGCGCCGCAACGGCGCCCTGCCGCCGGCCTCGGTGGCCGATGCCCATCCGTTCATCGACGCCGACTCGCGCTTCAACAACACGTTCACCAACGAGACCGCAACGCTGGAGCTCACCTGGGATTTCGAGAACTTCACGCTCACATCGCTCACCGGCTGGTGGGACTATCACCACCGCGAATACACCAACTACGACTACACCAGCTATTCCGTGGTGATCTCGCGGCAGGGGGAAAGCGGTGACAGCTGGAGCGAAGAGCTGCGTCTGCAATCGAACTTCGACGGGCCTTTCAACTTCATGGTAGGAGGCTACTACGAGGACATGCAGCGGGACCTCGACGCGCCGGTGCAGATTCTGCCGAACATCCTCTTCGCGGCCATTCCTGATTTCATTCCCAACGGCGACCCGACGAGCCCGTACTTCGGCGCCAACATCAACTACCACCAGCACTGGGACAACAACATCGAGAGCTTCTCGGTGTTCGGCAGCATCGACTACGAGTTCAACGAGCGCTGGAGCGTGTCTGCCGGGGCGCGCTACACCGAAGAGGAGCGCGACTCGTTTGGCGGCAACCTCTACGAGCGTGGCCTCGGATTCTCCCCCGGGGGCGTGTTCTACTCCCCGGAAGGGGAGTCTGACAACGTCTCGCCGGAAGTGACCCTGAGCTGGAAACCCGCCGATGACATGCTGGTCTACGCAGCATACAAAACCGGCTTTCAGTCGTTCGGCATATCCAACCCCGGCACCGTGCCCGACCTGTCGACGCAGCCGCAGTCAGTGGTGGACGACTACTTCATTTTCGACGAAACGGAAGTGGACGGCTTCGAGGTGGGTTTCAAAGGCTATTTTCTGGACAGCCGTCTGACCGGGGACATCACCGTGTACCGTTACGAGTACGAAGATCTGCAGGTGGCCGTGTTCGATTCCACGACCACCACCTTTTCCACGCAGAACGCAGCCGTCGCCGTGGCGCAGGGCATAGAAGGGCAGTTCACCTACCAGGCCACACCGCAACTGCAGCTGCGTCTCGCGGCGCAGTTCAGTCACCTGGAGTTCGACGAATGGGACGACGCGGCCTGCCACACAGCTCAGTTCGTGGGCACGGCACCCCCGGGCTGCTACGTGCGCCCCGACGGTGCCGAGGTGCAGGACCTCTCGGGCGAGCGCTACGGCGGCCCGCCCCTGCAGGTAAACGGCGGTCTGACCTTCAACACGACCATCGGCGAAGGCTGGGGGCTGGACCTCACCGCCGACGTGATTCATCACAACGGCGGCTTCAAGACACGGCGTCAGCCGAACACGGACATCGACGCGCGAACCGTCACCAACCTCTCCGCCCGGCTTTACCAGCCGGACGGCGGCTGGGAGGCCGCGCTGATCTGCTCCAACTGCACCAATGAGATTTACGTCACCAGCATTCAGGACAAGCCCCTGCAGAAGACCATTCCGGGTACGGGCATATCGGACCTGACCGGGCAGGTGGCTATTCCTCGGTTGCTGACGGCGCAGCTCACTTACCGTTTCTAACCCGGCGGCCAAGGGCGATCGGCAGGGACGCCGACGCCCGCGGACATCACGCTAGCGGGCTTTGCAGGTTTCGATCGCCCCCTGCCATCGGATCCCTTTCGCAATTTCTGCGGAAAAGCAATCGATTGTCCCGCGGGCGTCCGGAGTTCGCGCGCAGAGGTTCGTGGCATTTGTCGGGTTCCAGCGCGTACCACCGCCCCACTCGACACCCCCGTCCATGATCTCGTCGAAACACCGCTTGGGTTGTGAATTCTCCGGGCCGGCAAGCACGGAAAACTCGTCGGCAATCTCGCTGTCGACGGGATACTGCTCACGCAACAGCCTGAAGGCGTCTTCCAGGTTCTCACGCATGACGCGATCGAAAACATCGTCTCCCGGGTAGTCCTTGCGCCGATCGACGAGATAACGCGCGGCTCTATCGGCCGAGTCAGAGGCACTGGTGCGCAGCACGCCGCCGAGGTGGTTGCTGACAAGCACCCGCTCACGGACGAGCTCATCCAGGGTGAGCGTCTCCTGATACACAGCGTCTTCGCGGTCGAGGAATTCCCGCACCTGTGACAGGCTCCAGAGCTTGGCGGTACGGTCCCGCCCTCCAGTAAGGATCAGGTCAGGAGAGCGGGGATGCACATCGATTGCCGCAACGGCGCCTTCTCCCGCCTTGAACTCGAGCTGCCGTTCACCGGCGGCGTCAATCTCGTAGACGAGACCGATGGTGGTACCCACAAAAAAGGTCTTACGCGCTTCGGAGAAGGCGATGGCCCGGATACCCCCGTCCAGCTTGGTTTCGCCAACGCGGGCCAGCGATTCATCGAAGATCGTCAACAGGCCCGTCAAGTCACCTGCCAGCACGAAGCCACCGCCCGCAAAGAGCAACCGGCCGCCACGACTTTCGCGCCGTAGCCAGGGCTTCTCCGTCATGACGCTGGCATCTGCGCCCAGCAGGAACAGCCTCGACGGGGTGGAGGCCACCATGGTTCCGTTACTGAGCATCACGGCCGCATCGTAGTTTTTGAGCTCGCTGACGCTATCCAGATCTGAGGCAATGGCAATGGTGGGTGACCCGGCCACCACAAAGCCGGCCGTCATGGTGCCGCTGACCGTGGACCCACCTGCACCTGCGGGCAGCTCGAGAGTCTGCACAACCTTGGCCGTCTCTGGCCGCGCCAGATCCCAGAGGACCAGCTTACGATCCGGCCCCGCCGTGAGGTAGCGGGCACCGTCGAGACCGAGAATGGCGTGAAACGCGGCCGAGGCACCGGGAACGACCGCCTGGCGCGGACCGGCGCCGGAAAAACGGAACTGCTGCAGCCCGGCGTCCACACCACCGATGAGAATGCTCGTGGCGTCGTGCCCGAACCGCACCGCCTTGATCTCGGTGTCTGCGAAGAAGGCCTCCTGAAGCGGCGGTTTTTCCCGCGTCTTGACCATCTGACGCACATGCTCGGTGGCCGGGTTGCGCGACAGCCGATAGGCCGATTTCGCCCAGCGTACAGCGTCCGCCTGCATGGAAGAGCTGTCCGGTCTGCTATAGGCACTGGTCGAGAACTTGCGGCTGGCAACCTGCGCGGCGGCGATCGAGGCGAAGATGGCTGGCAGCTCTGCGGTCTCGGACGCCAGCGCGTCTTTGACGAAGGTGAGGGTTGCGTTGTCGACCTCGTCGTCGACCGTCAGCTTGCCAAGGGCTTTCGCGGCAACGCACTCACGCGAGCTGAGAATGTCCTTGACCGACGCACGTTCAGGGAAACGGCGCATGTAGGTGCAGTAACTCGCTGTCCGCGCACGCTCTTCCACCGCGGTCAACTCGTCGAAGATCTGATCGTGCTGTCTGTTGAAGGCACTTTCGATCAGCTTGAAGTGCCGCGTGTTCGATGCATGGCGCGAGAAGTAACCGGCTCCTTCCAGAAGCGCCGCGGTCGTGCCCTGTTCCAGCCAGTGATCCACGTCGAGAAAGCCATAGTTACTGACTTCTGCCGCTGTCAAAGCCACGTCGGGCGCATCTGCCAGCTCTTCCACCACAGCGTTCGTAAGCGGGTTTTCGTGCAGCTGCCGGGCTTTCAGGCTGAGCTGGCGCTTCTTGCCGCGATCCCGCAGGCGCGCCGATTTCGTCAACACCCACAGCGCCCGGGCGATCCGCTCCTTGACCTCCTCGGGTTCCCCAGCCGCCTGGGTTACCAGCTGCAGCGCCCGCCCTCGCAGGTCTGTGGGCAGATTGCGGATGATGCCTTCAAACCCGAGGATCTCTTCGCTCATCTTCGGCATACGATCTTCGAGACCATGAGTTTTCAAGGCGCTCGCAATGCCCGGCAGGAACACCATGATCTCCATTCTCTCGTCCCAGTCGGCCGTGTCGGCCCGGTCGAGAATGAGCTGGAGGACCTCCTTGATGTTGCGATCGATCCGCGCGTTGTAGGCCTTGTTGCGCACGCGTGTATAGCGTCGATCCGATATGAAGCGGTTGGCCGCACCGATCAGATCCGACACCGTCGGCAGTTCCTGTTCCAGGCTCGCCCCGCTGATCAGCCCGGCCTCGAGCCTGTCCTCCAGATCCGGCACAGCCGCGTCGAGCATGGTTTCATCGAAGCGGGCCACCTCGTCCAGATGCCAAACCAGGGTTCTGGCCGGCACCCCGCCCTGGGCATTGGTGCTGACCAGAACCTGTCGGTTTAGCTTCGCTTCCTCTTCCATGGCGTCACCAGCACCCTCGGCCTGGCCGAAGCGGGGGTGAAAACGGACCCGCCGGGCACCCCGGTCCCCGGCGGCCGGGGCACCCAGAAAGGTCACTTCCGGCTCATCCAGACGCTCGGTGGACCAGACGTTGACGATGCGGTCGCGCCCGGCCGACGCGACATAGCGACCATCGCTCGACAGCTCGACGTCGAAAACGTAGTCGCGATGAACCTCGGGAGTGGCGGGGGAAGCAAGCGTTGCCACCTCGTTGCCACCGTCGTCCCATACCTTGACCACTTTGTCGTAGCTGCTGGTGACGAGTCGGCCGTGGCCATCGATGGCCACATCCCAGATGTACTGCTGATGCCGGGGCCTCGGTGGCTGCGGTTGAACGACGCCGGCAGGTTGCGCTCCCAGCTCGTAGACGCGCGCCGCGCCGTCCTCCGAGCCGGTCATTACCAGAGCCGTCCCGCCGTCCCCCATCGTGGCGGCGACGGCACGAACAGGCATCTTGGAGCTGTCATCTCGCAGAATGGCCACAGGGTCCTGATTGGAATCCCAGACCACCACCTCCCCGCCACGGGTACCGGCAAGTATCCAGGGCTCTGCGGCGTCGGGCGCCGGGGAGACAGGGTCGGCCATGCCCATGGACGAGTCAGCGGACGAGGCAGGCTTCATGTTGTTTCGCGGGCTGAACAACGCCACGGACGTCAAGGTTTCGAATCTGCCCGCGCGGACTTCCTCGCCGGAGGCAGAGAGGATCTGCCGTTTCGCGTCGCTCAAGTCCAGCTGGTGCAGCGGTGCTGCCGGTAACTTGCCCTGGGAGATGTCCCACAGCTTGATGATGCCGGCGGCCTCCACGGTGACAATGCGGTCAAGGCTCGCGGAAACCTCCAGCTGCAGGACCCGGGATTCGTGAGCGTCCTCGATCGTATGGTCTTTCTCGGCCCCGTCGAAGAACAGAATGTCCCTGCCCAGCGCCGTGATCAGCCTGTTGGCACCAGCAAACACGGCACTGCCGCCTTCCACCTGACGTACCGGCTCCTTTGGCATGAGCCTCTCAACGGTTTCGATCGTGTCCTTCAGGTAACCGGCAAAGTCGCTGCCCGCGTAACCCGGGTTCGCCGCGTGCAGCTCGTGCCTCCGCGTCAACGATCGATGCACGGCGGAAACCAGCGGCTTGTCTCCGGAGGCGAGGAACTTGTCCGTCCGGCGGATCATGGCCAGGGTGTCGAGATAGCTCAGGTATCGATCGCCGGGGTTGGCCGGTTCCGCTTCAGCGAAACGTCCGATCAGACGCAACAGCTCCTGTTGCTGCTGCTGCGATGTCCCGCTCAACGCGCTGGCGAATTCCTTCATGAACTCGCCAAGGCGTTCCTCCGCAATACGTTCTGCCTCCGCCTGCGACGCTGCTGCCCGTGCTTCCGCAGCCTCCTTTTCCGCCTTCGCCTGGCGAATCTGCGACGCCTGGAATTTGCTCTCGGCATCCGCCTGCGAATTCAGATACAACAGGCCCGCAGCGGCAATGACGATGACCACCGCAACCGGGGTGACAGCCTTGGTAATACGCCAGCGTTTATAGCGGATCCGGCTCTTTTCCAGGTACTCGAGGGCCAGATCGAGGAAAGAGTGATCTACATCGGGGGGGTCGTAACGGCTCGCCCACCCTTCATGGGGGTCGGCGTCGTTCCGCCATTTGAGCAGCAGACCAAGTTCGGGTTGCACGAGGTGACTGCGCTTACCCTGCTCCCAGGCCCGGGCGTCTTCAACCAGTCGCTGGTACGTTCTGGCCCACCCGATCTCGTCTTCGATCCAGCCGTCGACCCGTGACCACACGCGAATGAGACTTTCGTGAGATATGTCGAGGACTGTGTCCAGCGTGATCGCTTCCTCCGGCGGCGGCATGAGGAAAGAATTGCCGGGCGCTCTGAAACGTTCTATGACCTGAAGCAGGTCTTCCTGGCGGCCGCGGGAAACCGCAAGCACTTCGCGCACGGTGCCCGGTCGTCTGACAGCCATGCCGCTGGCTCCCAGCATCGTGAGCGAGCGGAACATACTCTCGGCAATGGCCTGCTGGTCCGCCGTCAACGACTGGAACAGCGTGTCTGCATGATCCGACAACGATGTCTTCATCCCGGGGAAATGCTGCAGGTCGAGCATGTCCGGGTTGCTTCTGTCCTTCGCAAAATTGTCGAAGGTACGCATCAGCGCATGCTGCAGAAGTGGCAACTGATCCTGGGTATCCACCACCTCGTTCAGCAGATGGGTAACCAGGCGGGGGGAGATCTGTTCCCCCGCAATCCGCACCGGTTCCTCTATGGTTTGGCGCAGGTTCGCCCGGCTCAAGCGCGGCACGAGATACTGTGAATCGTTCAAGGCTTCCGGCAGCCCCGCAAACACCGGACACTCGCCAAGAAAGTCTGAACGCATGGTCAGGCAGACATAGATCGGTATATCCCGCTGCTGGCTTGCTTCGATGATCAGGCGGACAAAATCGGCTGCTTCCGATTTGCTCTGCCCGCCGCGCTGATCTTCGAAACGGAAAATCTCCTCGAACTGATCGACCACGATGAGGACTTTCTCCGAAACCCGGAACTCAGCGATGGTGTCGATCAGCCCGAGCGTGCCGTGCCCGAGCGTGGCCAGCGTGAAACTGCCGTCGTTCGGCGGCCCTTCTCCGTCGCCCCAGAAGGTAACCTGATTCGGCAGCTCCGCCTTGCGCGAGTTCAACGCCGCCGCAAGGCTTTCGATCGGTTTGTCCCCAGGGCGCATCAGCGCGACGCGCCAGTTTTCCAGCTCGAGCAGTTCTGGAATGAGACCGGCCCGCACCAGCGACGACTTGCCACTGCCGGACGTGCCCACGACCCCGAGGAAGCGATGTGCCTCGAGCTTCTCCTCCAGGGCCTCCAACTCGTCGGCGCGACCAAAGAAGAGGTGTCGCTCGCGCGATTCGAAAGGACGCAGGCCGCGGAAAGGATTTTGCGCGGCGTCCTCGAACATCAAGCCAGGCCCAGCGGTTCGAGAAACGGCTGCAACGCCGCCGTGGCGGAGCCCGTTCCGTCCGCGGACATGAGCACCGCCTTGTTTGTGGGATTGCGCAGCGTCAGGCCGGCCTTGAGGAAAATGCCCCTCGCCAGGCACGGGCCGTCAAAGTCAGTCCGTGTCTTTATCGTATAAAGCGTGTTGCCGTAGGGGCTGTCGCCGAAGTAATAGAGAATCGCGTTGCACGCGGCTGCGTGTTCGTGCGGGCTTTCCCGCGCGTAGTCGGGCTCGAAGACCTCGGCCCCGGCTTCGACCAAAGCACCGATCAGCGCCGTCACGTCCTCACACCCCTGGTCTTCGACGCCGTAATGCAGGTACACGTTGATCGCTTCTTCCTGCATCTCTTGGGGCCGATGATTGATCTCCCGGTGGGTCTCCGCTGCGTTGATGACTTCCTCTCGGAAGGCATGAAAGTCGTGCAGCAGGTCCTTCTTCGCGTTCGTTGCTCGAACCGTTTCAAGCAACGCCGCCTGGCGGGGATCGGAAAACTCCCCGGGCGGCGACCAGACATAGACGTCGAGACCTTCCGCACCGATGGTGACCGCTTCATCGAACTGTATGCGGTCCACCGACTCGGCAGACCCCTTGAGAATCGGCTCGAACTCGTCGTCGATGAGATGCACCGACATGAAGGCACTCTTGAGAATGCGCTCTGCCTTTTCCCGGGCTTTTCCCGCGAGAACGCCGAGCGAAGTGGGCACCACGTTGAAACCGCGCTGCTCCAGCGCTTTCACGATCTCGTCTCTCTTCGATGTGAGATGCTGCGACGTGCGGGCTACGTAGACGGTGTTGTCACGGGTTTTGTTGACGGCGTTTATGTCATGCAGGATGTGCAGAGCCAGTTCCGTGATCAGCTCGAAATAGCGGCCGGGCTGGGTATCTTTGCTGACGACAAAATCGATCTCTCTGCCTTCGTCGCGATAGTAGAACCGGTATTGCTTGAGATCTTCGAGCTCTCCCGCGACGTCTTCGACGGGTTCCTTGTCGACGCGGATCAACCGCTTCAGGGCCTCTTCGGCGCCATGGGTTTCTATGAACACCACCCGTTCCGAATCGCACCAGGGGGATTTTGCGTACAGCGGGCTGACGACGGGCAGAAGGTACTTGGAGTTTTCCAGCACCTCCCGGATCTGATCGGGCAGGGTGCCCCCAAGCCCCGACTGGCGCTCGTCGATGTAGATGCTTAGCGGGCGACCTTCCTTCTGCTTGATACGGCGGAAAAGGTCGTCTTTGAATTCGGACACCCAATTGCTTTGACCGGCATTGTCCTCATGGGTGTAGCTGATAAAGATGTCGAAGCGCTCAACGCTCTTCGCTTCGCTCATTGTGCTGCCTCAAAAGCAATGTATCCCCACGCACAAGTACCCGCACACACATGTGGTGCGGTACCTTGACAAGAGAATACCTCTTTTTTCAGGAATTTGGTGGCCGCTCGGGCGCGAGCGGCGGCGTGCTCAGCGGCCGAAACCCGCCACCGTCTCCAGCGCCGCGCTGAGGCTTTGAACCCCGTGCACGGTCATGTTCGCCAGCCGCTCCTTGGGGCGGTTGGCAAAAGGCACTATGGCGGTCTTGAAACCGTGCTTGGCGGCCTCACGCAGCCGCTCCTGACCATTGGCCACGGGCCGCAGCTCGCCGGTGAGACCCAGCTCACCGAACACGATGAGCTCCCGCGGCAGCACCCGGTCCCGGAAGGATGAAAGCACCGCCAGCAACAGGGCCAGATCTGCCCCGGTCTCGTTGATGCGTACCCCGCCTACCACGTTGGCAAACACATCCTGATCGCCCAGCGTGATGCCGCAGTGCCGGTGCATGACCGCCAGGTGCATCGCCAGGCGCTGCTGATCGAGCCCCACCGCCACACGCTTCGGATAACTGGCAGAACCATCGTCCACCAGCGCCTGCAACTCCACCAGCAGCGGCCGCGTGCCTTCCCAGGTTACCGTGGCGATGCTGCCCGGCGAGTCGACGTCGCCCCGCTGCAGGAAAATGGCGGACGGGTTGGCCACCTCTTTCATGCCGAGATCGGTCATGGCGAACACGCCCAGCTCGTTCACGGCGCCGAAGCGGTTCTTGTGCCCGCGCAGCGTGCGGTAGCGCGAACCGGCAGGACTGTCGAGCATCATGAAGCAGTCGATCATGTGCTCCAGCACCTTCGGCCCGGCCAGGCCGCCTTCCTTGGTGATATGCCCCACGAAGATGATGGCCGTATTGGTTTCTTTGGCGAGGCGGGTGAAGAAGCTGGCCGTCTCGCGCACCTGGGTGACCGAACCCGGCGTGGAATCGATGCCGTCTCTGTGCAGCACCTGCACCGAGTCCAGCACCACCAGGTCGGGCTTGAGCGTTTCGATGTGCGCCGCTATCGCCTCCGCGCGGGTCTCAGCGGCAACGTTCAGCGCATCCACGGGCAGCTCCAGACGCCGCGCGCGCATGGCAAGCTGCTGCAGCGACTCCTCCCCGGTGACGTACAGCACCGAGCGCTCCTGCGCGAGGCGCGTGCACACCTGCAGCAGCAGCGTGCTCTTGCCTGCGCCAGGATCTCCACCGATCAGCGCCACCGATCCGGGCACCAGGCCGCCACCGAGGACGCGATCGAACTCGCCGAAGGTGCTGCTGATACGAGCCGTTTCCACAGCCTCCACCTCGCCCAGCTTCTTCAGCTCCGCCCGCGCACCGGCAAAACCTATGCGGGCTTCCTTGACGGGACCGATGGAAACTCTCGACAAGGTATTCCACGCGCCGCACGCCGAGCACTGACCCTGCCATTTGGCATGCTCAGCGCCGCAATCGCCGCAGACGTACGCTGATTTGACCTTGGCCTTAGGCAAAAGGCGGCTCGCTGTGCCGGTCGTAGGCCAGGTTGTCGAACTTGGTGAGGTTGCCCGTGAACTGCAGACGGATCTTGCCGATGGGACCGTTACGCTGTTTGCCGATGATGATCTCGGCGACGTTCTTGTCGTCGGTGTCCTCGTTGTACACCTCGTCGCGGTAGATGAAGAGGATGACGTCTGCATCCTGTTCTATGGCGCCGGATTCCCTCAGATCCGACATCACCGGCCGCTTGTCCGGCCGCTGCTCCAGCGCACGGTTGAGCTGCGACAGCGCCACCACCGGACAGTTCATCTCTTTGGCCAGCGCCTTCAACGACCGGGAGATTTCGGAAATCTCCCCCGCCCGGTTCTCAGACTGATGAGCCGTACGCATGAGCTGCAGGTAGTCCACCACGATCATGTCCAGGCTGCCCGCCTCGCGGGCCACGCGCCGGGCCCGGGCGCGCAGGTCGCCAGGCGTCAGCGCCGGCGTGTCGTCCACGTAGAGACGCTTGTCACGCAGAAGGCTGACGGCGCTGGTGAAGTTGGTCCAGTCTTCCGGCTGCAGCTCACCGGTACGCAGGTTGGTCTGATCGATGCGGCCGAGGCTGGACAGCATCCGCATGATGATCTGCTCGGCAGGCATTTCCATGCTGAACACCAGCACCGAGTGTCCGTTCATGGCGGCATGCTCCACCATGTTCACGGAAAACGCTGTCTTACCCATGGAAGGGCGGGCCGCCACGATGATCAGGTCGGAGGGCTGCAGGCCGGCGGTACGGTCGTCGAGGTCGGTGAAGCCCGTGGGGATGCCCGTAATTCCGCCTTTGTTGTTGAAGAGGAACTCGACCTTCTCCACCGCTTTGGTGAGCAGCGGGGCCACTTTCTTCGGGCCGTTGTCCTCGCTTTTCTGGTCGGCAATTTCGAACACCGACTGCTCGGCAAAATCCACCAGCGCTTCCGTGTCGCGACCATTGGGCGCAAAGGCGGCCTCGGAAATCTTGTTGGCCACCCCGATGAGCTGGCGCATCACCGAGCGCTCGCGCACGATGCGCGCATACGCGCGCACGTTGGTGGCGCCGGGGGTGAACTCGGCCAGCTCGGCGAGGTACCCGACGTCGCCCACCTTTTCCAGCAGCCCCTGGGAGCGCAGCCGCTCTGCAACGGTGACGGCGTCGAGGGGCTCGTCCGCATTCGACAGATCCATCATCGCTTCGAAGATGATCTGGTGCTGAGGCCGGTAGAAGTCCTGAGCCGAGATGATCTCCACCAGATCGAACCAGGATTCGTTGTCCAGCATGAGGCCGCCGAGGACCGATTGCTCTGCCTCCATGGACTGGGGGGGCACCTTCAGGTTCACGGGTTCCGGCGGGTCAGGGGCGTATTCGGACAAGGTGGTGCGTTCGTGTGATGGTGTTGGAAGAGGGAGAAACTCTGCGCCGATTGCGGTTGCCGTTCAAGTAGAACAGCCTGTGAACTAGCTGGGGATATCTCTCAAACCGAGTTAGCGCGCATAAAAAAGCCGCCCCGAAGGACGGCTCGAAATGTTGTTCTTATTCTTATCTCGCAAACTGTTGGCCGTGCGTTCCCGTCTATTCGGGCACCACGGCAACGTTGATCTCGACCGTGACGTCCGAGTGAAACTGCAGGGCCACCTGATAGTCACCCGCCACGCGGATGGAACCTTCGGGCATGCGCACTTCGCTGCGGGCAACTTCCACGCCGTCAGCGGTGAGAGCGTTGGCAATGTCCTGCGTGCCCACTGAGCCGTACAGCTTACCTTCTTCGCCGGTCTTCACGACGATGGTGAGCGTGTATTCCTCCAGCTTCTCGGCCCGGGCCCGGGCAGCACCCAGACGCTCGTCCGCAATGGCTTCCAGCTCAGCCCGGCGCGCCTCGAAGTCGGCACGGTTGGCTTCGTTGGCCTGCACCGCCTTGCGCTGGGGAATGAGGTAGTTGCGGGCAAAACCCGGCTTCACCACCACTTCGTCACCGAGGTCGCCGAGATTGTTCACACGCTCGAGCAGAATGACGTTCATAACTTCCTCCCGCCTACTTGTGCTGGTCGGTGTACGGCAGCAGCGCCAGAAAACGGGCCCGCTTGATCTCAGCAGCGAGGCGTCGCTGAAAGCGCGCCGACGCCCCCGTGATGCGGCTGGGCACGATCTTGCCGGTCTCGCCGATGAACTGACGCAGGGTGTCCAGGTCCTTGTAGTCCAGGACCATGTCTTTCTGGGCTTGCTGAATGCGACGACGGCTCATTCTGCGGTCTCCTCTGCGGCCTTGGCTTCGGCCTGCTTCTTCTCGTTGGCAGCAGCCCGCGCGGCGTACTCTTCCTCGCGGCGGCGCTCGCGCTCTTTCTCTTTCTCCTGCTCTTTCAGCTCTTCCTCGTAGATCTTGGAGTTGCCGGTCTCTGCGGTCTTGCGCTTGACGATGAGGCTGCGGATCACGGCGTCGTTGAAACGGAACGCGCTCTCCAGCTCTTCCAGCACCGACTGGTCGACTTCGATGTTGAACAGGATGTAGTGGGCTTTGTGCACCTTCGCGATGGGAAAGGCCAGTTGCCGGCGGCCCCAGTCCTCGGTGCGGTGCACCTTACCTTCGCCCCGCTCGATCATGGCGTGATAACGCTCGATCATGCCGGGAACCTGATCGCTCTGATCAGGGTGCACTAGAAAAACGACTTCGTAATGTCGCATGGCGGCTCCTTGTGGTTCGAGCCCGATCCCTGAGGGAGGCGGGCCGTTAGCTGCCGCGGTTTTAGGCACTCAAGCAAGCTTTGAAGCGCGACCGACGTGCAGCAAGGTTTAAGAGGGCGCGCATTCTAGGGCGGTGTCGCGTCCTTTGCAACCGCACGCTGCCGCACTGCCTCGAACAGCAGCACGCCTGCAGCCACTGCCACGTTGAGACTGCTCACCGGCCCGTGCATGGGAATATGCGCCAGCGTATCGCAGTGCTCGCGGGTGAGGCGCCGCAGGCCGCGGCCTTCGCTGCCCATGACAATGGCCAGGCCGCCGTCGTAGCGCACTTCGCTGTAAGGCACCGCGCCTTCGTCGTCTGCGCCGACCAGCCAGATGCCCCGCTGCTTCAATGTATCCAGCGCCCGGGCGAGATTGGTCACTTCGGCCACGAAGAGCCCTTCCAGGCCACCCTGCGCGGTTTTGAGGGCCACCGAGCCCAGGGGCGCGGAGCGGCGTTTGGGGACAATCACCGCATCCACCCCCGCACCGTTCGCGGTGCGCAGGCAGGCGCCGAGATTGCGCGGGTCGGTGATGCCATCCAGCACCAGCAGCAACGGCGCCGACAGGGTCTCGAGGTGCGCCAGCAGCGACGCCTCATCAGCCAGCTCGTGCTCGTGGGCCTCCAGCAGCACCCCCTGATGAGCCACATCGCCTGCACGGCGCTTGAACCAGGCGGGCTCTACGAGCTGAAAGCGCACGTTGGCTGCTTTCGCCATGCTGATCAGCTCGTTGACCCGCGCATCGCGGCGCCGGCCGCGCGATACGTAGAGACAGCGGGCCGCCACCGCCTCTTCACGCAAGGCGCTGCGCACCGCCTGTATGCCCAGGACATCGGTCACCTGCGTGCCTTGCGCCTGCTGCGGGCGCGATCGCCGCGTTTGCCCGGTGCACCCCCCCGGGCCTGCTGCAACAGCAGATCAACTTTGCCCTGGCTGGGCTCCACCGCCTGCACCACCACATCGAGCTGATCACCCATGGCGAAAGACTGGCCGCTGCGCTCCCCCACCAGGCGCTGCGAGCGGCTCTCGAGCTGGTAGTAGTCGGAACCGAGGTTGGAGACGTGCAACAGTCCCTGCACAAAGAATCCGTCCAGCTCCACGAAGAGCCCGAAATCCATCACCGCGGCCACGGTCCCCCGCAACGGCTCGCCGATGAAACCCGCGAGGTAGTCACACTTGAGCCAGCCTTCCACCATCCAGGCAGCACTCTCCGCGCGCCGCTCGCTGGCCGAGCACTGTTGTCCCAGCCAGTGCCACGTATCCGCGTCCGGCAGCTGCGGTCGCTTGCCGCTTTCCGCCTGCTTCGCCAACACGGCTTTTATGGCGCGATGCACCAGCAGGTCCGGATAACGGCGGATGGGGGAGGTGAAGTGCATGTACTCTGTCAGCGCCAGACCGAAATGGCCCTTGTTGTCCGGCGTGTACACCGCCTGCTGCATGGTGCGCAGAGCGAGCTGGCCGAACACCCACCGGTTGGCGTGAGCCGGTAGTGCCTCCAGCGCCGCCTGCAGGGCCCCCGGGGTGACGTCTCCGGCCGGCAGTTTCACCCCGGCGAAGGCCAGGGCCTGGCGCAGCTCGTCCAGCCGCGTCTGATCCGGCGGCTCGTGCACCCGGTACAGCGACAGGGTGTCGTGCTCGGCCAGAAACCGCCCCGCGCTGACGTTGGCGGCAATCATGGCCTCTTCGATGAGCTGGTTGGCATCGGAGCGCGCCACGGGATCGATCCTGCTGACCCGTCCGGCCTCGAGCGTGAGCACCGCCTCGTGGGTCTCGAAATCCAGCGCGCCGCGCCCGGCCCGTGCGGTGCGCAGCGCCACGTAGACCGCCTGCAGCGCATCCAGCGAAGCGGTGACCGCCTGCTCTTCCCCCTCCCGCAGGGGTAATTGCGACCCATCACCGCCGCGCGCAAGGTACTTCGCCACCTGCGTGTAGGTGAGGCGCGCGTGAGAGTGAATCACCGCTTCGTAAAACTCCGCCCCGGCCACCTCGCCCGCCGCGGTGATCACCATGTCGCACACCAGGCTCAGCCGCGCCTGATGCGGCTTCAGCGAGCACAGCTCGTTGGACAGGGCTTCGGGCAACATGGGGACAACGCGCTCGGGAAAGTACACCGAGGTGCCGCGCCGCAGCGCCTCCACATCCAGCGCGGCGCCGGTTTTCACATAGTGACTGACATCGGCTATGGCCACCACGAGGCGCCAGCGCGGTTGCCTGCGTACCGGCTTCAGCGCCTGGGCGTACACCGCGTCATCGAAGTCCTTGGCAGTTTCACCGTCGATGGTTACCAGCGGCAGCCCCGTGAGATCCCGGCGGTGCGGGAAGCGTCCAGCCTGCACGCTCTTGGGCAATCGCGCCACAGCCCGGTCCACCAGCTCGGGCCACTCGTGAGGAATGTCGTAACTGACCAGCGCCGTGCTGATGGCCTGATCGAGCAGGCCCTCGGCAGGCACCGCGCCCACGAGCCGGCCCACCAGCCCTCGGGAGCCGCGCCGCAGCAACTGCACCTGAACCGTGTCGCCATGATCGACGCTGCGCAGCAGCTCTGCCTGGCTGACGTCATCGGCATCCTGCAGTGAAATGCGGCCGCGCACGGCACCCAGCGCTTCCACGTAGGGGTAACGGCCATACCATTGCAGCACGCCGGTCACCGGCGCGGTGCTGTAGGTGATCACTTCGTGCACAACCGCCGCGCCGTCCAGGATCTGATAGCGCACGAGATCACCCGCGCGCAGCGACGCACGACCCGCATCCACCACGGCGACGTTGTCCACGGTGAGCGCGCGGCCCTGCCCGGCAAGAATACCTTCCAGGTATTGGCCGCCGCCGTGCGGCAGGGCGTAGTCGCCGCGGGCGTCGCGCATGATCTCACCGTTGCGCTCCATGCCGCGCAGCAGCTGCCGCAGCTGTTTGATGCTGCGCGGGTGCGCGGCGTCGGCTGCAGCCACCAGCTCGCGCCACGTCATGGCTGCGCCATGCTCTGCCAGCCAGCCCTGCACGTCATGCGCCGTAGCGCGGGGAGAAGAGGGAAATTTCGGGGTTTTTGCCAAGACAGCTTCCGTGTTTGACACAAGATGGCCGATTTCAGTACAGTGCGCCACCCTGCTGACAGGTCAGCAGATCATCTCCTGTGCCCAGGTGGTGAAATTGGTAGACACGCTAGCTTCAGGTGCTAGTGGGGGTAACCCCGTGGAGGTTCAAGTCCTCTCCTGGGCACCATTTCTTTCAGGTTGTTCTCAACGCTTGCGCACCGCCAGCGAGCCGATGCTGTAACCCGCGCCGAACGAACAGATCACGCCGTAATCGCCCGGGGCGAGGTCTTCGTGGTACAGGTTGAAGGCAATGATCGAACCCGCGCTTGCTGTGTTGGCATACTTGTCTAGCACAATGGGCGCTTCCATGAATTCCGGATCGCGACCCAGCAGCCGCCGGGCGATGAGCTCGTTCATGTTGATGTTGGCCTGGTGCAGCCACCACCGTTTCACGTCGCCAACCTCCACCCCCACGTCTGCGACCTGGGCTGCCAGGTGCTCGGCCGCCATGGGGCACACTTCTTTGAACACCTTGCGGCCGTTCTGCCGGAACAGCTTGCTGTCGCCGAAAGGATCGGAGTCGTCCGCGTAAGACAGGTAACCGAAGTCCGACCGGATGTTGTTGGAATAGACCGTGACCGCCTTGGAGCCGAGGACCTCATAGACATGCGGCGCCGTAGCCGCTTCCGTCCGTTCCAGCACGACGGCGGTGGCCACGTCACCGAAGATGAAATGACCATCGCGATCCTTGAAGTTGATCTGGGGCGTGGTCAGCTCGGGATTGATCACCAGCGCGCACCGGGCTGAACCTGCCGCGATGGCGTCGTGGGCGCGATGCAGCGCGAAGGTGGCGGCCGAGCAGGCTACCAGCATGTCGAAGCCGAAACCCTGTATGCCAAGGGCCTGCTGCACCTCGATCGCTATGGCCGGGTAGGCACGCTGCGTGTAGGCGCAGGACACGATGACCATGTCCACGTCAGCCCCGGACCTGCCGGCAGCTGCCAGGGCTTTCTCTGCAGCCCTCACCGCCATCTCACCCTGATGGCTGAGCTCCTCCGGCGCCCGTTCGGGCAGCTTCGGTCGCATGCGGTCGATATCGAGAATGCCATCCTTGCAGTAGGTGTAGCGCTGCTTGATACCGCTCGCTTTCTCCACGAACTCAGCGCTGGAAAGGGGCTTTTCGGTTTCCGTGCCGGCGGCAATCTCCGCGGCGTGGGTTTCGTTGAAACGCGATGCCCAGCCGTT
The DNA here is from genome assembly GCA_964651595.1 of uncultured Pseudomonadales bacterium. Taxonomy (GTDB): domain Bacteria; phylum Pseudomonadota; class Gammaproteobacteria; order Pseudomonadales; family Azotimanducaceae; genus UBA4421. Next base: position 62,515 of record CAZYYJ010000012.1, read on the forward strand.
GTAAGCCTCAACGAGCTCTTCGTTGGTAACAAACTCTTCGGGGGTCCAGAGACCAGCCCCCGTGATGGCAACCGTGTGCATGGCGTTATTGCTCTTTTGCGAGCCAGCCATTGTACACGCAACCCGGGCTCAGCTCAGGCTGTCGTACTCGTCCTGCGTGAGCTCGCGGGCTTCGCTTTCCAGCATGATCGGTATCTCGTCGCGAACGGGATACGCGAGCCGGCTGGCCGCGCACCACAACTCGTCCAGCTCTTTCTTGTGCACCAGCGGCGCCTTGGTGACGGGACAGACCAGAATTTCCAGCAGCTTCGAATCCATGGCTTGCTCAGGCGAAAGGGTCTTTCAACACAATGGTTTCCTTGCGGTCGGGGCCCGTCGAGACAATGTCGATGGGCGCCCCCACGGCTTCTTCGATACGCGCGATGTAGCGCTGCGCATTCTCGGGCAGCTTGGCAATGCTGTCCGCACCGGCGGTGGAAGCTTCCCACCCGGGCACTTCCTCGTAGACGGGCTTCACGGTGGCGTAATACTCGCTGCCATAGCGCGCCGCACCGGCAGTGTCGCCCGCTTCTTCGTAGCCCGTGCAGATGCGGATCGTCTCCAGACCGTCCAGCACGTCCAGCTTGGTGAGGCACAGGCCGGAGATGGAGCTGATCTGCACGGCACGCCGCAGGGCCACGGCGTCGAACCACCCGCAGCGCCGCGGCCGGCCCGTTGTGGCACCAAACTCCCGGCCCCGCTCCGCCAGCTGCTGGCCAATGGCATCGTGCAGCTCCGTGGGAAACGGTCCAGAGCCGACGCGGGTGGCGTACGCTTTGGTGATACCCAGCACATAGTCGAGATAGGTGGGGCCGAAGCCGCTGCCCACGGCAGTGCCACCTGCCGTGGTGTTGGACGAAGTGACGTACGGGTACGTGCCGAGGTCGATGTCCAGCAGCGCTCCCTGGGCCCCTTCAAAAAGAATGTTCTCACCCTGTCCCCGCAGCTCGTGCAGCACCGGCACCACGTCGGCAACGAGGGGTTTGATCTGCTCGGCAACGGCTGCACAGTCAGCGAGGGTGCGTTCGAAGTCCACCTCGGGCTGCTTGTAGTACTCCCGCAGCATGAAGTTGTGGTAATCCATCACTTCCTTGAGCTGCGCCGCGAACTCCTGCCAATGGAAAAAATCGCCCAGGCGCACGCCACGGCGGGCCACCTTGTCTTCGTAAGCCGGTCCAATGCCGCGGCCTGTGGTGCCGATTTTGGCGGTGCCGCGGGCTTCTTCGCGAGCAAGGTCCAGCGCCGCGTGGTACGGCAGAATCAGCGGGCATGCCCCGGAGATGCGCAGGCGTTCGCGCACGGGTACCCCGCGCTCCTCGAGCTGGGTGATTTCTTTCAACAGTTCGTGCGGCTCCAGCACCACGCCGTTGCCGATGATGCACTGCACGTCGCGGCGCAGAATGCCGGAAGGAATGACGTGCAGAATCGTCTTTTCCCCTTCTATCACCAGCGTGTGGCCGGCGTTGTGGCCGCCCTGAAAACGCACCACAGCGGCAGCCCGATCGGTGAGCAGGTCTACGACCTTGCCTTTGCCTTCGTCGCCCCACTGCGTGCCGATGACGACTACGTTTCGTCCCATTTGGCTCCCAACCCCTTAAAATAAAGATTGCTAGCGTTCGGCCAGCTGCCACCGCCCCTCGACAAGCTGCAATACGCGCCGGGTGGCCGCCGGTATCGCTTCCTCGGGCGACAAGCCCATTCGCACCCGTTCACCCGCCGCCCGCAGCTCACCCACCGCCCGCTCCAAAGCGGCCTGCTGGTCTTCTTCGACATAGGGCGCAAACACCGGCTCGGCGTGCTCGGTCGTTGGCCGCACCAGCATTTTCAGATCCATGTCGAAGCCCGTGGCCGGGCGGCCGCGTCCGAAGGCGCTGCCGACATGATCGTACCGCCCACCCTGAGCAAGCGCACTGCCGTGCTGGGGGTGATATACGGCAAACACCGGGCCATTGTGATACCCGTAACCCGAAAGCTCCGACAGATCGATGCGCACGTCCACGTCAGGATGCGCACGCATCACCCGGGCTGTGAGGCCGGCCAGCCCTTCCAGCGCCTGGGACACCGCCGCCGGCGCATCGCGAAGGGCGGTCCGTGCCGTCTCCAGATGCTGCGGGCTGCCCATCTGCAGCGGCAGATCCACCATCATGCGGGCAAGATCGGTGTCGGGCAGCATCGCTCTGATGTCTGCCTGGGACTTTCGCTGCACACACGCAAAGAGCGCCGCCTCGTCATCGCGGTGCAGTGCTCCCGCATCGATCAACGCTTCAGCCAGGCTGTGGTACACACCGATGTGGCCCAGCAGCAACACCGGATTGTCCACTCCCAGCGCTTCCACGGCGGCAAGCATGAGATGCACGACTTCGGCGTCCGCCGAGATATCGGCAGCGCCGAAAATTTCTGCGCCGGCTTTGAAGGGCACCCTCGAGGAGCTGTCGAGCTGCGGCTGCGCGAACACCACGTTACCTGCATAACAGAGGCGCTGCACCTCGTCGGTGACGAGGCTGTGGGCATCGACGCGTACCGCCTGCGAGGTCATGTCGGCGCGCACACCGAGCTGTTTGCCGGTGACCTGGTCGATCACCTTCAAAGTCTGCAGGTCGAGGTCTTCGCCGCTGCCCACCAGCAGGGCTTCCAGATATTCGATGACCGGTGGCTCGATGTACTCGAAACCCCAGCTGCGAAAGACGTCCAGCACCTGCCGGCGCAGGCGCTCCAGCTCCCACGCCGCAGGCGGCAACAACTCGTCGACGCCGCGCGGCAGGCGCCAGTTACGCTTCATGGCTGCATGAATCGCTCAGGCTGGCAACGCGTGCCTCAGCCTTCTCCGCCGCCGCTGTCCAGGAACTTGAAGAACTCGCTGCTCGGGTCCAGCACCAGCAGATCACCCTTGTCGCTGAAGATCTGCGTGTAAGCGTTGATGCTGCGGTAAAACTCGTAGAACTCGGGGTCCTGGTTGAAAGCCGACGCGTAGATATTCGCGGACTTGGCGTCGCCGTCACCGCGGATCTGCTCGCTCTCGCGGTAGGCTTCGGCTTCGATCACTACCGCTTCGCGGTCGGCGCCGGCGCGGATGGCCAGCGCCTGCTCCTGACCTTCGGCGCGGTACTGGCGGGCTTCGATCTCCCGTTCCGAGTTCATGCGGTCGTACACTGCCGACGATACCTCAGGCGGCAGGTCGATTTTCTTCACCCGGACGTCCACCACTTCCACGCCGTACTCGCGCATCACCCCGTCGAGGTTACCGCGCAGCTCCGACATCAGCTGGTCGCGCTCGCCGGACACCACCTCGTGCATGTCGCGGCGGCTGATCTGGTTCCGCAGACCTTCGTTCACGCGTTCCTGAATGATGCGCTGCGCGCGGCCGATTTCGAACGACGCGCGCTCGTAGAACTTGTCCGGCTGCACCACCCGCCACTTCACGAACGAGTCGACGATGAGCGGTTTCTTTTCCAGCGTGTAGTAGGTTTCCGGGGTGGAATCCAGCGTCAGCACGCGCGCGTCGAATTTTTTCACTTCCTGGGCCACGGGCAGTTTGAAATGCAGGCCCGGCTGTATGTCGCCTTCGACCATTTCACCGAACTGCAGCAGCACCGCCTTCTCTGTCTCGTACACGCGGAACAGCGCCGCGGAGGCTACCAGCACCGCCGCGAGCACGATGACCAGGCCGATGAGAGTTCGCATTGACATGATGCTCGACTCCTAGTTGCCGCGGATGCGGGTGTTGTTGTTACGTGCGCGATTCACCTCGCGCAGAATGCGCTCGACCGCGTTGTCCATCATGGTCTGATCGATCTGCACGTCGCCGCCGACGGTACCACGATTGCGCGTCAGCTGATCGAGGGGCAGGTACATCATGTTGTTGCCACCTTCGACGTCGATCATGACCTTGCTGGAATTGGCAAACACCGATTGCAGCGCATCGATGTAGAGGCGGTCGCGCGTGACCTCCTCGGCCAGCGAATATTCAACCAGCAGCTTCTCGAAACGCTCCGCTTCACCTTCCGCCCTGGCCACCACCTGGTCGCGGTAGGCGTTGGCTTCCTCGATCTGCCGCTGCGCGCGGCCCCGGGCTTCCGGTACCACCTGCTCCAGATAGGCTGTGGCCTGGTTGATGAAACGCTGGCGGTCTTCCTGGGCTTTCTGTACGTCGTTGAAGGCGTCCGCCACCTGGGTCGGGGGCGCACTGCGATCGATGTTCACCTTCTGAATGAAGATGCCGGTGCCGTAGCTCGAGAGATAACGCTGCAGCCGTTCCTGCACCTCGATGGCAATGGCTTCCCGGCCGTCGGTGATGACATCGTCCATGGACGCACTGCCCACCACATGGCGCAGCGCGCTCTCCGTGGCCTGGCCGAGACTGCCTTCCGGATTCAACACATTGACCAGGAAGCTGACCGCATCGTCCACAACCCACTGCACGGTAAGGGCCACGTCGACGATGTTCTCGTCTTCCGTGAGCATCAGCGACTGATGGCTGTGAGAGCGTACCTGGGTGACGTTGACCACCTCCACCTCGTCGATGAGCGGTGGGTTCCAATGCAGACCCGGTGTCTTCAGGTCGTCCAGCGCTTCGCCGAAGCGAAAAACGACGCCCCGTTCCTGCTGGTCGATCTGATAGATACCCAGAAACCCGTAAACGGCCACCAGGAGGAAAGCCGCAAGGCCCAGCACTCCACCCGACAGGCCCGAGCCGCCGCCGCCAGTGTTACGTTGTCCACCGCCGAAAATACCCGCGAGCTGCGATTGCAGCTTGCGGATGGCTTCGTCCAGATCCGGTGGTCCCTGATCCCCACGGTTACCCCAGGGGTCTTTGTCCCTCCCGCCTGGCTCATTCCACGCCATGTTCAATTTTCTCCGAGATAGTGCACCAGAACCGGTGCGAGTTACTGCACTGAAATTTTATGAAGCGGCTTTATCTTGCGCAATACGACAGCCGGGGCCGATTTCAACGTTTCGAGTAATTTGGCATCAGCCTGTAATGTGAGTTCAAGTCGGCCATCTTCAAGGGTTTGTTCGGCTAAAACTGCGCCTGAGCGATACAACCACGCCCGCGTGCTGCCGTCACCCGCGTCCAGAATGGCCTGATGCGGCGCGGCAACGCCCAGGGCCGTGCCGATCGTGTCGAGCAATCGGTCGAGGCCCTCACCCGTCACAGCGCTCACCGCCACCGAGCGCGGCTCCGCGCCACACGCCATACGCCCTTCGCGCTGCCCGGCGGGCAGGAGATCAATCTTGTTGAATGCCACCACCTCGGGCACACCCGCAGCGTCAATTTCGGTCAACACCTCACGCACCTGCGTGAGCCGCTCCTGCGCCAGCGGGTCAGCAGCATCCACCACGTGCAGCAGCAGATCGGCCAGCGCCACCTCTTCGAGCGTGGCTTTGAACGCTTCGATCAGCGCATGGGGTAGCTGGCTGACGAAGCCCACAGTATCTGTAAGCACGACATCTTTCAGCCCCGGCACGCGAATGCGCCGCGTTGTGGGGTCGAGAGTGGCAAACAGTTGATCCTGCGCATACACGCCCGCATCGGTCAGCCGGTTGAACAAGGTGGACTTGCCGGCGTTCGTGTAGCCCACCAGCGCCACCGTCGGCGCACCGCGCCGCGAGCGCCCGCGCCGGTTCTGCTGCCGCCGCTTGGCCACGCTGGCGAGCTTGCCTTCGGTCGCTTTGATGCGGTCCCCCAGCATGCGCTGGTCCAGCTCGATCTGTTTCTCCCCGGCGCCCCGCAGGCCAATGCCGCCTTTCTGCCGATCGAGGTGCGTCCAGCCGCGTACCAGCCGGGTCTGCGCGTGCTTGAGCTGGGCCAGCTCCACCTGCAGCTGCCCTTCGTGGCTGCGCGCCCGGTCCGCAAAAATCGTGAGAATGAGCTCCGTGCGCGTGATCACACGGCAATCCAGCGCGCGTTCGAGATTACGCTGCTGGCCCGCAGTGAGCTCATGATTCACCAGCAGCAGATCCGCCCGTTGCGCGTGCAGCACCGCTTTCACCTCGTCGACCTTGCCGCTGCCAACGAAGGTATTGGGCTGCGGTTGATCGCGGCGCGCCACGACGGTTTCCACGACGTCGATCTCGGCCGAGCGCGCCAGCTCGGCAAACTCGGCCTGCTCGGGATTGGCGCGCTGCCTCAGCTCGATCTGTAGGATGACGGCACGGCGGCCGGCTTCGGGTCGTTCAAACAACATATACGGCGTTCAAACCACCCGGCGAGGGCGGTTCGACTAATCTTCTTCGTTGGCTCCGGCGTTGAGCTTCACGTTACGGCTGGGGACGACGGTGGAGATCGCGTGCTTGTACACCATCTGACTCACCGAGTTCTTGAGCAACACGACAAACTGGTCGAACGACTCGATCTGGCCCTGCAGCTTGATGCCGTTAACCAGATAGATCGACACCGGTACGCGCTCCTTGCGCAACGCATTCAGGTAAGGGTCTTGTAGGCTATGCCCTTTCGACATCGTGGTCTCCTTCCTTTCCTTTGTAGAATTTTTTCTTCCAGTGCCTCGTACGTTCTTATCGTCGACAGTTCGCTGCTGTCGATCAATTGGACCAGGATTGCGAAGAATACCGGACCGCCTGCTCCGATCAGGCGGTAGATCTTTCGAGCAAAAATGGGCCGCATAGCGTAACACGATGCCCGTTTTGGCGATACGTGGCTTACCGCGCATTTTCGTCAACGCGGCAGAGCGTTCAAGTCAGTTGTTTGACAATTTCTTCCGCGATCTGAGCCGGGGAAAGACGCCAGGAGAGGGCGCGCGCATCCGGCCATTGCCTCAGCCAGGTAAGCTGACGTTTCGCCAGCCGTCGCGTTGCTGTCAGCGCATCCGCCACGAAGCGATCGTGCGTCAGCTCGCCATTCAGATGCTGCCAGGCCTGCCGGTAGCCAACCGCCCGAACGGCGGGCAGGGCAGGGTGCAGATCGCCCCGCGCCTGCAGCCCCCGCACCTCATCGAGAAAACCCGCGGCCAGCATGGCCTGAAAGCGCGCTTCGATTCTGGCGTGCAGCTCGGCACGATCGTCCGCCGCCAGCGCGACGGTGTGAACGGCAGCGTCGTGGCGGGCGGGCGCCCCCTGGCCGGCCCTTTCCGCCCAGAGCTCACTGATCGGTCGGCCGGTGCCCCGCAGCACCTCCAGCGCCCGCAGCAGGCGCTGCGGATTGTTCGGATGGATACGCGCCGCTGCCTGCGGATCAGCTTGCGCCAGTTCGGCGTGCAATGCTTCTCCGCCGCGCTCGCGCCACTCGTCTGCCAGCGTTTCCCGCAGCTCATCAGACGCTGACGGCAACGTCGCCAGCCCTTCGAGAAAACGCCGTGCGTAGAGCATGCTGCCGCCCACCAGCACCGGCAGACGCCCCGCGTCGAGAGCGGCGGCCACCACCGCGTCGGCGGCTTCGACAAAGGTGGCCACCGTGTAGGGTTGCGCAGGGTCTGCCACGTCGATCAACGCGTGGGGATGGCGGGCCAGCTCGGCGGGCGTGGGCTTGGCTGCGCCGATGTCGAAGCCCCGGTAGACCATGGTGGCGTCCACGCTGATCAGCGCCACCGCGTCGGCACCGCCCAGCGCATCGTAGAGCGCGCAGGCGGCGGCGGTTTTGCCGACAGCCGTGGCGCCCAGCAGCAGCAGGATCTTCCGCTCGGCTGTCATTGTCCCCGGTAGAAGAGACGGTCCAGCTGGTCGAGGCTGTAGCTGTGATAGGTTGGCCGCCCGTGGTTGCACAGGCCGGCGTTCTCGGTGATTTCCATTTCCCGGAGCAGCGCGTTCATCTCCAGCAGCGAGAGCTGGCGGTTGGCCCGCACGGAGCCCCGGCAGGCCATGCTCGCCAGCACGTCGAGCTGCCGCCGTTCGATCTCGTTGCTGCTGCCGAACGCGGCAAGATCGGCCACAAAATCCTGCACCATGTTCGCAACGTGCCGTTCCGGGATGGCCGCGGGCACCTCACGCACGGAAATCGCCTGCGCGCCTGCGCGGCTCACCACGAGCCCCAGCGGTGCGAGGGCATCAGCCGCGTCTTCCACGAGATCGGCTTCAGCGACACTCACCGACAGATGGTGCGGTACCAGCAGGCGCTGACGGGCCACGCCGGACGCAGCCAGCTGGCTCTTGAGCTTCTCGTACGTGATGCGCTCGTGAGCCGCGTGCATGTCGACGATCACCAGCCCCTCGCGGTTCTGCGCCAGCACATACACCCCGTGCAGCTGACCCAGCGCATAGCCCAGTGGCGGCGCTTCTCCGGTCTGGCGGGCCTCCAGCCAGTCCGGATCCTGCTCGGCGACAAGCCGGGCAAAGCCCGTCGGCGCCGCCTGCGGTTCCCGCGCTGCCTGGGCAGGCATGGTCAGCGTGTGTTGCATGGCCGGCGGCGGTGGCATCGGCACAGCACCGGGGCGCGGCGCCGCTGGCGGCAGGGGCGAGGCGCGCTCCCCCTCACCCGCCATCGCCTCGGGCCGGATCTGGCGGATCGCGCGATTAAGCGAGCCAAAAATGAAATCGTGTACGCGGCGGGCATCGCGAAACCGCACCTCGTGCTTCGTGGGGTGCACGTTCACGTCCACCATCGCTTCGGGCAGCTCGAGAAACAGCACGAACACCGGGTGGCGGCCATGAAACATCACGTCCTGATAGGCCTGGCGCACGGCGTGCCCCACCACCTTGTCGGCAATGGCACGGCCGTTGACAAAAAAGTACTGCTGGTCCGTCTGGCGGCGGTGATGCTGCGGCGCTCCCACCCACCCGTGCAGGCGATAGTCGTCTCGCTCCTCGTCGATGCAGAGGCTGTCCTCCACGAAGGCACGGCTCAGCACCGCCGCCAGGCGATCGTTGACGCGCCCGGCCGGCAGCACCAGCTCCCGCGTTCTACCCGGTGCACCGCTGCCGCTGCTGGTCACCGCCAGCCGAAAGCCCACGTTCTGGTGCGCCAGGCTGAGACGCCGCACGGTCTGCTCGATACGCGACGTCTCCGTGCGCTCGGTCTTCAGAAACTTGCGCCGGGCCGGCGTGTTGAAAAAGAGATCGCGCACTTCCACAGTGGTGCCCACGTTGTGCGCCACGGGCCCTTCGCGCACCGTCTCACCGCCGTGCACCTCGCGCATGGCGCCCATGGGTGCCCCGGCTACCGCAGAGGTGAGCGTCACCCGCGCGACAGAGGCAATGCTGGCGAGCGCTTCCCCGCGAAATCCCAGGCTGGCCACGCCGAGCAGGTCCCGGGCATCGTGGATCTTGCTGGTGGCATGGCGTTCCAGCGCCAGCGGCAGATCGTCAGCTTCGATGCCGTGACCGTTGTCCCGCACCCAGATCGACTCGACGCCCCCGCCCACGCAGCGCACCTCGATCTCGGTGGCGCCGGCGTCGATGCTGTTCTCCACCAGCTCTTTGACGATAGAACCGGGCCTTTCCACGACCTCTCCGGCCGCAATCTGATCAGCCACGAACGCCGACAGGCGCCGGACTCTGGGCGGCGGTGAAGCGTCCACGGTTCTGTCAGGCCCCGCCGGGGATCAGAATCACCTGACCGACGCGAATCTTGTCCGTGCTGAGGTTGTTGCGGTTGCGTAGCGCTGAGGATGACACGCCGTAGCGCTCCGCAATGGTCGACAACGTGTCGCCGCGCACGATCGTATAACGGATCTCGTCCGCAGCACTGCGGGCAGCCAGCAGCGTGCCGGGCGGCGGGTTGCTCTGCATGAACTGCGCTATGCCGGTGGCGATGGCCCGGGCGAGCTTGTCCTGGTGCTCGGCCTGGGACAGGCGCCGCGCTTCCCGGGGATTGGAGATAAAGCCGGTCTCGACGAGGATCGACGGCATGTCCGGAGACTTCAGCACCACAAATGCCGCCTGCTCCACACGCTGCTTGTGCAACCTGGTCACCCGCCCGAGGTTGGCCAGCACTGCTTTACCCGCGTCGATGCTCTGGGAACGGTTGGCGTCCATGGACAGATCCAGCAGCACCTGCGCCAGCACCGGCGTCTTGTCGTCGAGGCTGACGTTACCCACCCCCCCCATGAGGTCGGCGCGGTTTTCCCGCTCGGCGAGCCAGGCCGCGGTTTCGCTGGTGGCGCCCCGGTCCGACAGGGTGTACACGGACGCGCCGTGCACCTCGGGCAGCTTGAACGCGTCGGCATGAATGGAGACGAAGAGATCGGCCCGGTGCCGGCGCGCAATCTCCGTGCGCCGGCGGTGCGGCAGGTAGTAGTCACCGTCGCGCGTGAGCACAGCGTCGAAACCCTCCATGGCGTCGAGCTTACGCATGACCCGCTGCGCAATGCCCAGCACCACGCGCTTCTCCTGGATGCGCCCGGGACCGAGCGCGCCGGGGTCGTCGCCGCCATGCCCGGCATCGAGGGCAATGACAATGTCCCGGTTCGCAGCGGGCGGTGCTGCCGGTGCGCGGGTCTGCCCCTCGGGGGCATGCAGGTCCACCACCAGGCGATGTCCGTAAGGCTCGATCGGCGCGAGCGTGAACGCCTCCGGTGTGAGCTTCGTTTCCGTGTCGATCACCACCCGATAGGCCTCGCCACGGGGCGCTGCCCGCAAACCACTCACCCGGCTGCCGCTCAACCCCAGCACCGCCGGGTCGAAGCCGTTCTCGGGGCGTACGCCGAGGAGATCGACCACCACCCGGTGCGGGGCGTCGAGGGAAAAGATCTCGTAACGGGTTGCCTCGTCGATATCGAAGACGATGCGCGTGGAATCGGGCGCCTCGTGCATACGCACACCCTGCAGCGTACCCGCGTGCGCCAGGCCCGCCAGTAACAAGGCGGACAACACCCCGCCGCAGGCCATGGCGGCCCGCACCTTACTTAGCGTGAATCTTCGCGTGAAACTCAACATGTACGTCTCGTACGAACTCATCTGCCTCGTCAGACGCGCGCACGGCAATTGCCACCGTCACATCCGGCGCGGGCAACCACCCGCTGGCGCGCTCCGGCCATTCGATGAACTTCAGGCCCGGGCCATCCAGGATCTCTTCGAAGCCCACGAAAGCCAGCTCCTGCGGATCCGCAACCCGGTACAGGTCGAAGTGGTAAGCATCTTGACCGGACAGCGTATAGGGTTCAAGCAGTGTATACGTGGGACTTTTCACCGCCCCGGTATGCCCGAGGTGGCGCAGCATACCCCGCACCATGGTGGTCTTGCCTGCACCGAGATCCCCCGACAGGAACACCAGCGCACAACCGTCGTGAGCATCCAGCAAACGCTGCGCAAGCGCGGCGCCGAAGTGTTCTGTAGCCGCCTCATCCCGCAGCGTTTCGCTCAGCACCTCGGGGGCCTGCGTCATGACGCTTTGAGACACCGCGGCAGGGTCCGGATGACGTCTCCGGCGGTGAGGCTGCGTTCGCCCAGCTCGCTCGCAGCGATATCGGCCGCTGCGCTGTGCAACGCAACGGCCTGCGCAAACATCCCGGCGCACGCGGTGGCGTCAGCGCCCGCCCGCGCGAGCGGTGCCAGCAGCCCGCCGACGATACCGCTCAGCACATCGCCCATGCCCGCCGTCGCCATGCCCGGATTGCCATGCTGGCACAGCCACGCCCCTGCGGGACCGTGCACGACCGAGCCCGGGCCTTTGAGCAGCACATGAGCGTCGTAGCGCGCAGCCAGCGCCCCGGCAGCACCGACACGATCCGCCTCCACGGCCGCAACGTCACTGTCCAGCAGCCGCGCCGCCTCGGCGGCATGCGGTGTGAGGTACAGCGCTGGCGGCGTTCGCCAGGCTTCGTCCTCGAGGCTGCGCAACCAAAAGAGCCCGTCGGCGTCTATCACCACATGGCGCCCCTCTTCGGCCGCAGCTTTCAGCGTTCGCAGACACGCCTCACCCCAGGGCTCGCGGCCCAGACCGGGCCCAGCCACCACCACGTCGGCCTGCGCGAGGCGCGTGCCGAGGCGAGGGGCGTCGGTGGCATCCACCACCATCACTTCCGGGGTGCGGGCAATGATGGGCGCCGCATGCTCGGGGTGGGTTGCCACGGTCACCATGCCTGCGCCGCTGCGCAGCGCCGCCTCAGCCGCCAGGGCCACCGCCCCCGGCATGCCCGTATCGCCGCCCATCACCAGCACATGGCCGCGGGCGTGCTTGTAGGCATCGTCGGGCAGGGCCGACAGCCGCTGCGGCGCCCAGCGCAACAGGCGGGCGGCGTGGGCGTCGACCGCCTGCTGCGGCACGGTCGCCGGCACCCCCAGCGGCGCGAAGCACAACCGTCCACAGACTTGTTTACCCGCTCCGGTGAGCAGGCCGATCTTGTGGGTAATGAAAGTGCACGTGACGGCGGCACGCACCACCTCTGCCGGCGCGGCCCCCGTGTCGGCGTCCACGCCCGAGGGCAGGTCGATGGCCAGCACCGGGGCCCCCGCGCCATTCACGGCCACGATCGCCGCGGCGAACGCGTCGCGAGGGGCACCCTTGAGCCCCGTGCCGAGGATTCCGTCCACCACCACATCTACAGACCGTGGCGCCGCGTCCTCCGGTGTCAGCACCGGTACGCCGGCCTGCCCGGCTTCGGCCGCGGCCAGCGCGGCATCCCCGTCGAGCGACGCGAGCGGCGCCACCGCAATGGCTCGCACATCGAGCCCCTGGCGGTGCGCGCTGGCGGCAACGAGGTACGCATCACCGCCGTTGTTGCCTTTGCCGCACCACACATCGAGCGTGCGCGCGGAGGGAAACTCGGCCAGCAGCGTGTCGTACGCAAAGGCGGCTGCGCGCTGCATGAGGGCCAGGCCGCTGATCGCCAGGGCCTGTCGCGCGTCCGCATCGATGCGCCGGCTCGTGGCCGCATTGAAAGCAAAGGTTTCGTTCACCAGACGATTATACTGCGCGCCTGGCAATCACAGCGACCGCCACCCGCGGTCCTGCCCGAGCAGATATGACAAGTCAGCAGAACACCACGCCCGGCCCGCCCGACCGCGCTACCCTCGAGCGCTGGGCTGCAGAGCTCGGCTTCGACGCGATCGGCGTGGCCAGCCTCGATCTCAGCGAGCACGAACCTTTCGTGCGGGACTTTCTCGCCCGCGGTTTTGCCGGGGAAATGGGGTACCTCGAACGCAATCTGGACAAGCGGCTGGCGCCTGCGGCGCTGGTGCCGGGCACCATCAGCGTGATCAGCGCGCGCATGCAGTACCTGGCGGCCGATACGCAGCCGCTGGAGGTGCTGGCGCGCAGCGACACGGGCTACGTGTCGCGCTACGCGCTGGGACGCGACTATCACAAGGTGCTGCGCCGCCGTCTCGCGAAGCTGGCGGCGCGTATCGACGCGGCGTGTCCCGGCAACACGTACCGGGCGTTCACCGATTCGGCCCCGGTGCTGGAAAAAGCCCTGGGCGCGTCCGCCGGCCTCGGCTGGATGGGCAAGCACACACTGCTGCTGGATCAGCAGGCAGGGTCGTGGTTTTTCCTGGGCGAGATCTACACCAATCTGCCCCTGGCCGCCGATGCCACGCCGGTGGCCGATGCCTGCGGCAAGTGCAACGCGTGCATGACCGTGTGTCCCACCCAGGCAATCGTGGCGCCGGGGAAACTCGACGCCCGCCGCTGCATCTCCTATCTCACCATCGAGCACCGCGGTGCCATTCCCGAGAACCTGCGCGCGGCCATGGGCAACCGTATCTACGGATGCGATGACTGCCAGCTCTTCTGCCCGTGGAACCGCGAAGCACCCACCACGCAGGAAGGCGACTTTGCACCGCGCCACGGGTGGGAAGGAACCCCGCTGCTCGAGCTGTGGGCTCTGGAGGAGGAAGAATTTCTGCGGCGCACCGAAGGCTCTGCCATGCGGCGCGTCAGCTACGAGCAGTTTCAGCGCAACGTGGCCATCGCGCTGGGCAACGGGCCTGCCCGCTCAGAGGTGATAAAAGCGCTGGAGGCGAAACTGCCGGACGTATCCCCGCTGGTGGCAGAACACGTCCGTTGGGCCGTGGCGCGCCTGCGCGCTTAGTCGCCGTCCAGCACGAAGAAGTGCTCCCGGTAGAAGCGCAGCTCTTCGATGGATTCGCGGATGTCTGCCAGGGCCGTGTGCTCGTTCTTCTTGACGACGCCCGCAGCCACGTCGGGACGCCAGCGACGGGCGAGCTCCTTGATGCTGCTCACATCGATGAGGCGATAGTGCAGAAAGCTCTCCAGCGTCTTCATGTAGCGGGTGAGAAACCGCCGGTCCTGCCAGATCGTATTGCCACACAACGGCGCGGTGCCTTTCTCGACGTGCTCTTGCAGAAACGCCACCGTCAACGCTTCGGCTTCGATCTCGCTGACCCCTTCCGCGCCGATACGATCCAGGAGACCGGACGCTTTGTGGTGCGTCTGATTCCAGTCGTCCATACCCGCCAGCAGCTCGTCAGGCTGCTGGATGGCGAGCACGGGCCCCTCGGCGATCACCTGCAGGTCGCTGTCGGTCACGATCGTGGCAATCTCTATGATGCGATCGTGCTCGGGGTCGAGCCCCGTCATTTCCAGGTCCATCCAGACCAGATGTGTCGTCACGCCTTGCTCCCGGCCGTCTGCCGCCACCCTACTGCATGCGCCGGGCGAATGACAGGCGCGGGGCAAAGGCGTCCGAGACCGGGTAACATCGCGCTCTGTTTCGCGACCAAGGGATAGCTTTGAGCATCGCACACGGCGCCGATGGCGTCGGCACATTGACGCCGGAGGCGCTGCAGGCGCGCCTGGACGAGCCCGGCCTGCTGCTGCTGCAGATTACCCGCCCAGAGGTTTATGAGCAGGCGCACCTGCCCGGCGCCATGCTGGTGACACCGCCCCAGCTCGTCGGCGGGGTACCGCCGGCCACCGGGCGCCTGCCCGAGCTGGCGCAGCTGACGGCGCTTTTCACAGCCATCGGTTATACGCCCGAGGCGGACATTGTGCTGTACGACGACGAAGGCGGTGGCTGGGCCGGACGCATGGCCTGGACCCTGGACGTGATCGGTCACCGTCAATGGCACTACCTCGACGGCGGCATGCACGCCTGGGCCGCTGCGGGGCTGCCGTTTGCCAACGGCGCCTTTCAGCCCCGCGACACACCGCTTGCCGCAGCGCTCACCGTGGATCGCGGTCCCATCGCAGAGATCGACGATGTCCTGGCCGCCATGGACGATCCCGCAGAGGCCATCTGGGACGTGCGCTCAGCCGAAGAGTTTGCCGGGCTGCGACAAGCTGCCGAACGGGCAGGCCATATCCCTGGAGCGGTGAATCTCGACTGGCTGCACCTGAAAGATCCTGCCACGCAGCGGCTGACGCTGACCAGTACGGAGGCGCTGGCAGCCGCCGGCGTGCCGGTGGCCGGGCGGCTCATCACCCACTGCCAGACACACCATCGCTCGGGGCTGTCTTACATGCTCGGGCGCCTGCTGGGCCTCGACATCCGCGCCTACCATGGTTCGTGGTCCGAATGGGGCAACCGCTACGACACGCCCATCGAGGCACCCCTGAACCCATGAGCCGCGCAACGAGCTGGTTTGCCGCCCTGCAGCGCGCGCTGCCCCAGCACGGCCTGAGCCGCGGGATCGGGCACCTCGCGCGCAGCGAGGTGCCGTGGATCAAGGGTCCCTTCATTCGTTCCTTCGCGCGGGCCTACGCCGTGAACATGAGCGAAGCCGCCGAGCCGTCGCTGGACGCCTACGCGTCTTTCAATGCGTTCTTCACCCGCGCCCTGCGCGAGGGTGCGCGGCCCATCGCCGCAGACGAGGATGTCCTCGTCTGCCCCGCGGACGGCTGCATCAGTCAGCTCGGCGCCATCGAAGGCGACACGCTGCTGCAGGCCAAAGGCCATGGCTACACCCTTGCCAGCCTCGCGGGTGAGCTGGGCGCCGGGTTTCACGACGGCAGCTTCTGCACCATCTATCTTGCGCCCAGCGACTACCACCGCGTGCATGCGCCCTTCGGCGGCACCCTCACGGACACGCTCGCCGTGCCGGGGGCTCTGTATTCCGTGAACGGCACCACCGAGCAGGCCATCGAAGGACTGTTCGTGCGCAACGAACGCCTGGTGTGCCGCTTTGAGACCACGTTCGGCCCCATGCTGGTGGTGCTGGTCGGCGCCATGATCGTCGCCTCCATCGAGACCGTGTGGGCCGGCCCGGTATCGCCTTACGCGGTGGAGACGCGCGAGCAGCACGGCGACGACAACCTGCACTTCGAGAAAGGTGCAGAGCTGGGGCGTTTTCTGCTGGGCTCGACGGTGATCTGCTGTTTCCCGGCCGGGGCAGTGCACCTGGGTGACACGCTCAGAACCGGCAGCACGGTGCGCATGGGCAGCCCGATGGCACGCTTGCGCGGCTAGCGTCGAAAAGCCAGCACCTCGTCCAGGGAGCTGGCGCCAAGCTTCAACATCAGCATCCGGTCGATACCCATGGCCACCCCTGCACAAGGGGGCAGACCCTCCTCCAGCGCAGCCAGAAACGCTTCGTCCACCGGCGGCTTGTCGAGACCCCGGGCGCCGCGCACCGCGTGATCGGCGGCAAAGCGCACCCGGTGGGTGCGCGGGTCGCGCAGCTCCCAGTAGCCGTTCGCAAGCTCCACCCCGTCCACCACGAGCTCGAAGCGGGCAGCCACGTCGTCCACCACGCGGGCCAGCGCCGCCTGCTCGGCGGGATAGTCGGTGACGAAGATCCGCCCGGGCAATGTCGCGCAGGCGTCGGCGAAGGCCAGGTCGAGCTGGTCGCGGGGGCGGTCGAGATCGCCCACCAGATCGCCGTAGCTGCAGGTGATGTAAGACGCCGGCCCCAGCACCAGATCCACCAGCGCCGCCACCTCGTCCATGAGCGCCACATGGTCGAAGTCGAGCCGGTACCACTCCAGCATGGTGAATTCCGGATTGTGCAGCCGTCCCCGCTCGTCGGCCCGGAACACCGGTCCGAGCTGGTAACAATCGGGTACACCTGCGACGAGCAGCCGTTTGAGAAAATACTCCGGCGAGGTCTGCAGGTAACCGTGGTCCGGCACCGCAATGCTCTCCACGTCGGGATCGGTGACCGTCGCGGCCCCGAGCACAGGGGTCTGCACCTCCAGCACGGAGCGCTCGGCAAAGAAGTGGCGTACGGCCGCCAGCAGCATGGCGCGCGCTTCCAGGGCGTCCAGGCCCGCAGCGGGTCGCCAGTCGCTCATGGCATCAACGCACCCGGTTGACGTACTCGCCGGTGCGGGTGTCGACCTTGAGCACGTCGCCGATGTTCACGAACAGAGGCACACCCTTGATGACCGCGCCCGTGGACAGCGTGGCGGGCTTGGTACCGCCCGTCGCGGTATCCCCTTTGAGCCCGGGATCAGTTTCCACCACTTCCAGCTCCACGAAGTTGGGCGGGGAAACGGCGATCGGATCGTCGTTCCAGAGCGTGACCTGGTACGTGTCCTGCTCTTTCAACCACTGCTGGGTGTCTCCCACGGCCGCTGCGCCGGCACCCACCTGCTCGTAGCTGCCGTCGGTTTTCATGAAGTGCCAGTACTCACCGTCGGTGTAGAGGTACTCCATGTCGATATCCATCACGTCGGCCGCCTCGATGGATTCGCCGGACTTGAACGTACGCTCCCAGACGCGGCCGGTCTTCAGGTTGCGGAATTTGACGCGGTTGAATGCCTGGCCTTTGCCAGGCTTGACGAACTCGTTCTCGAGAATGGAACACGGATCGCCCTCGAGCAGCACTTTCAGCCCTGCTTTGAATTCGTTGGTGGAATAGCTCGCCATATCGTTCTGCTCGTCACCCGTTTCCGCTCTGATCCGGCGCGCATCATACCCCCGATCCCGGCCCCTTGGGAGCCTGGGCGAGCAGGTGCACCGGCGCCGCGCACAGGCGCGGCACAACGCTCTGACGAATTTCCTTGAGCCGCAGATCACCCCTGAGATGGCCTGGTTGCGCACAGGTTCCTGCCGCGCTGCCGGCATCTCATTTATACTCACAAGATGTCAGACCAGCAGCCGGGCCAGGAAGAACCCACCACCAGCATCGACGAGCTGAGTTTTGCAGCCGCCGAGGTTGCCGCGGTGGAGCAGTGGGCGTCCCGCCTGCCGCTGGTGAACATCGACGAAACCACCCAGCAGCTCGCCATGGCCGTGGCGGAAGTGTCCATCCTCAACGCACCCGCGAGCCTGCGTTTCGATCTGGTGGAAAGCCTGCGGCCGCTGGTGCACTACGTGTACTCGCGGGCAGACCGGGCCGCCAGCGCCGGGCAGCGCGAGTACAGCAACACGCCCGCTCACGCGTTGCAGAGCAACCTGTGCCGCGCGTACGAGTACGTGTTCAAAGAAACGCTGGAAGCACCGGACGAGGGCGCCGATCCCACGTTGCTGCCGTGCGCGGGTCACCGCCTGTTGAGCGAGCTCTCAGTGATGGGGTTGCGCAGCCTGCAGTACTACGCGCCCCTGCCCGCGCACTTCTGGCGCGAGCTCAACGAAACCTACCTGCACCTGGACGAAGGCGGCTATGCCGGCTTCTCGCTGGAAGACACCGAGAACGCCTCGCGGCCGCTAACCATACAGGAAAGCTATCTGCGCACCCTGCTGCTGGCCGCCAGCAAACCCAATCAGCTCCTGCAACGCGATCTCACCAACGTATACGGCGCCCTGGAGAACTGGTGCCAGCACGCAACGCTGTCGTCCAAGCAGAACAAGGCGCTGTACGTGATTGACCTCGGCAGCAACCGCGGTCCCCAGCTCACGCGCTTCGCCAAACGCCTCGTCAATCCGCGCACCATCCACACCGAGGTGCTGGCCTACGAGATTGACGCGTACCTGCGCGAGGTGGCCACGGATCTCGTGGTGCCCGACTACGTCAACCAGCCCCTGCTGGCGCACCTGGCCTCCGCGTGGAGCGTGGTACAGCCACGCAACTTCCGGCGCATACAGGCCGAGGGGGAAGTACGGGTGTGCGTGGGACTGCATGCCGTGCACTACTTTCTGGCCGGCGGTGTGGGGTTCGAGGGGCAGATCTCCAACGCCGACGAGCTGCTGCGCCGGGAGGTGAACCCGTTCCTGGAAGTGCAGTTCGAAGCCAGCCGGCCGGGCATGGACGACGACCCGTGGAGCCGTCCGTCGCGCATACCCATCAACCCCAACATCGAGCGGCCGGAGGAAATTCTCGCGCCGTCGCTCAAAGAGAAACTGCAGGACCGCGAGTACGAGCACTTCGAGACCGAAGCGGTAAACACCAGCCCGGGGGGCTACTGCCTGCAATGGCGCGACGACCTCCCCGACAACGCCAAGGTCGGCGAGCTGATCGCCACCCGCGACGAGAACGACCCGCGCTGGCGCGTTGCGCTGATCCGCTGGATCAGCCGTGAAGGGGACGGCGACGCCGCGCGCACGAACATGGGCGTGGAGCTGCTTTCGCCACGGGCCATACCCCTCGCCGCCCGCGTGATCCAGAAACGCGGCGGTTCCACCAACTACTCCCGGGCGCTGCTGCTGCCCGCCATCGACATGATCAACCAGCCCCAGACGTTGATCACACCTTCCCTGCCGTTCCTGCCCAAGCAGAAGATCAGCATCCAGCGCCAGGACATTCAGGCAACCGGACTGTTGCTGGACGTGCACCTAAAAACCGGAAGTTTTAACCAGTTCACATTTCGAATGCTGGATGGTTACTTGGAAAGCTCCGGCGGCGGCAGCAATATTGATGCCCTGTCAGCCATGACTAGAGAGGACACTACCCAAGGTCCGTAGCCTCAACCGTCCCGCCCCCCACAGAGGAATGCAGGGGAAGCACAAACCGGCGGGTCCCATCCTGGGTTGAGGAGAGCTGTAGGACCTTGGGAGGCAAATAAGGATATGTCGGCACAGCCATCACATCAGCACGTGACCACGCGCCTGCTGATCGCAGAAAAATCAGAAAACGCGGCCTACGCGCTCGACTCCACGCTTCGCGACGCAGGCATTGCCACCAAACTCTCCGTTTCGGACGACCTTGCGCACATCTCGCAGCTCGTCAGCCAGGGCGAAGCCGATATTGCGCTGCTCACCGACAAGATCGACGGCCTCGATCAGATCCTGCCGCGCATGCGCGCCCAGGCGCCTCACGTGCCCGTGGTGGTGCTCACCACCGACGAGCCCGGCAACGATGGCGACTGGACCGTGGCCAACGCCCTGAGTCTTGGCGCAACCGACGTAGTGCCCACGAGCTGCCCCGACCAGCTGACGCTGGTGGTGCAGCGCGAGCTCGAGCACATCTGCCAGCGCCGGCAGACCTCGCAGCTGCGGCGCGCGCTCTCGGAAGCTGAGCAGCGTTGTCAGCTGTTGCTGCAGGGCTCGAAAGCCGCCATCGCCTATGTGCACGAAGGCATGCACATCCACGCCAACGAAGGTTATCTGAACCTCTTCGGCTACAGCAGCGTCGACGACCTGTGCGGGGCGTCGCTGATCGACCTGCTCGCCGAGGACGATGCCGCGACGCTGAAGCAGAAACTCAAAGACATCCGCCAGGGCGCCGACGAAGCCGTCATGGACTTCACCACGCGCCCCGTCGACGGCAGCGACGGTGAGCCCCGCAACATGACGCTCACCAACTCGCAGTACGAAGGCGAAGCGTGCCTGCAGGTCACCGTGCGCAGCCGGGACGCAGGTGATGCGCCGGCCGCCGCACCCGCGGCGCCCGCGCCGGCGTCACAGACACCGCTCACCGAAGCGGAGCTGGGGCTGCCCGGTTTCGTGCGGGCCGCCGAAACGCAGTTCAAGCACAGCGGCGATGACGGGTTCATCTTCTGCGTGACCCTCGACAACTTCGTGGGCATGCAGCAGGCCTACGGGCTGCTCGGCGCCGAAACCATCACCCGCAAGATGTGGATGCAGCTCACCGAGCTGACCGATGGTGCGCCGTGCGTGAGGCTGGGCGCCCACCAGGCTGCCGTTGCCGTCGCCCAGTCCAGGCAGGATGCTGCCGACATGGCCGAGCGGATCCGCGCCGCCATCTCCGAGCTGATTCTGGAAGTGCGCGAGAAGACCGTGCGGCCCACCGTGTCCATCGCCGCGTCTGCCTACGATGCGGAGCTGGGCGTGGGCGCCTGTCTCGACGTGGCGTACAACCTGTTGCTCGCGCTGGCTGAGCGCGAAGTATCCAACGTGGTGGAGCTGCCGAAAGACGCCGAAGAAGAGGCAGAGGAGAACGACGGCGCCCGCGTGGTGCTGCGCCAGATCACCAACGCCATCGAGAACAAGATGTTCGTGCTGCTGTTTCAGCCGATCATCAGCCTCCGCGGCGACGCCGACGAGCACTACGAAGTGTTTCTACGCATGACCAACGAACAGGGCGATCAGATAGAACCCGGCAAGTTTCTGCAGACCGCCATCGATCACAAGATAGCCGGCAAAATCGACCGCTGGGTGATTCTGCAGGCGATCAAGATGCTGAGCGTGCACCGGGCCAAAGGCCATACGACACGGCTCACGATCAATCTCACCGCCAACAGCGTGGTGGACACCGAGTTCACGCAGTGGCTGGGTGTGGCCATCAAGGCGGCGCGGCTGCCGAGCGATGCGGTGATCTTCCAGATCACCGAGCGCGACGCCACCACCTACCTGCGCCAGACCCGCGAGTTTCTCGAGCAGCTGCGCGGCATGCACTGCCGCGCTTCGCTGTCCCGCTTCGGCCTGGTGGAAGATCCTTTCGAGACGCTGAGGCACCTGCCTGTGGACATGGTCAAGGTGGACGGCTCGTTCATCGACGCCATCGACAAGGACAACGACGCCCGCGACAGCTTCATGGACACGCTGAACCGGCTGCAGGGTTCGGGCAAGCTGACCGTGGTGCCCATGGTGGAGAACGCCGGCACGTTGTCCATGCTGTGGCAGGCAGGCGTGAACTACATCCAGGGCCACTACTTGCAGGAGCCCATGACCGAGATGGACTACGACTTCTCGACGGAAGAGTGAAGCTAGCGCTCTGCGCTGAGCGCTTCGGAAACGTCCCGGTCGCTGAACCCGATCAGATAGAGAATGGCGTCGAGCCCGAAGTTGGAGATGGCGTGCTCAGCCTTCTCGCGCACCACCGGCTTGGCATGAAAGGCCACACCCAGACCGGCCGTGGTGAGCATGGGGAGATCGTTGGCGCCATCGCCAATGGCAATGGTCTGCTGTAACGCCACCCCTTCCCGCTCCGCCAGCTCCTTGAGAATCACCGCCTTGCGATTGGCGTCGATGATCTCGCCGTCCACTTCTCCCGTCATGACACCGTCACGGATTTCCAGGGCGTTGGCGAACACGTAGTCGATGTCGAGATCGCGCTGCAGATACTCACCCACGTACTGAAAGCCCCCGGAAATGACGGCGGTCTTGTAGCCGAAGTGCTGCAGGGCCCGCAGCAGGCGGTGCGCACCGGCATTCAGCGTCACGCTGCGCGCAACGTCCGCCAGCATGCTTTCAGGCATGCCGCGCAGCAGAGCAGCCCGGCGCCGGAAGCTCTCCTGGAAGTCGATGCCGCCGGCCATGGCTTCTGCCGTGATGGCCACCACCTCGTCACCAACGCCATGGCGCTTGGCCAGCTCGTCCATGACCTCAGCCGTGATGAGCGTGGAGTCCATGTCGAAGGCCACCAGACGCCGGTTGCGGCGGAACACCGTGTCTTCCGGCATGCTGAAGTCGAAGCCGAGCGCTTCGGCGTCCGCCAGCAGCTCCGTCTGCAGCGCGTTGATGTCCGCAAGGCGCCCGCGCACCCGCATCTCCACGCACATCTTGCCGGGCTCGTCGTCGCCCCCCTGCGCCGCTCCCCGGTCCGTGAGGCGCCGGGCCGTGTCGATATTGAGACCGAAACGGTGCGTGAGGGTGCTGACCGCGCGCAGCGGATCGGTGACGTTCGCCAGGCACAGCAGCGTGACGATGTAGCGGGTCTGGCCGGACGCGTTCAACCAGGCCTCGTGCTCGCCGGGCGAGACGTTGGAGATGCGCACGCTCGAGCCGGCTTCGTTGGCGCTGAACATGGTTTCCTTGATGAGATCGCCCGCGCGGTTTTCCGCCACGCTGACCAGCACCCCGAGGGCCAGATCCTCGTGGATGACCGCCTGCCCGATGTCGAGGATCTCGGCGTCGTAACGGGACCAGATGCCGGTGAGCACGGACATGAGCCCGGGCTTGTCGCGGCCGCTGACGTTGATGAGGATGATCTCCTTGCGCATGGGGCGGCATTCTACCTGCCCGCACGGTCGCGCGGGATAATCCACCGGGAAAATTAGTATGCTTGAGGTTCTTGCAACCGGGCGCCGCTGACCCCGTCAGCGCTCGCCATCGGAGACCTCACTTGACCGCGTGGTGGAAACGCTACAAACCCAACCAGTCGACGCTGCCCGCCGCTGCCGTGGCGACGGTGCTCGCAGCCGTGGCGCTGCTGTGGCTGTGGCTGCCGGCCCATTCCACGGCCGACGAGCAGGAACGCTTCGGCACAGCCATGGCGCGCACGCTGGCACAGACGAGTGTGGGGTACCTGATCGACCGCGATCAGATCGGCCTCACCGTCATCGCCAACGAGCTGATTGTGCAGCCGGAGGTGGACGCGGTCGTGTTCTACGATCCGAACGACGACATTCTCGCCATGGCCGGCGCCACGGCCCCCGGCCATCACTACACCGCACCTGCAGCGCTGGACGAGGTGATCACCGGTTACGTGTCGGTGCACCTTGCGCCCGCGGCGTTCGCGCGGGGACCCC
>CAZYYJ010000013.1:0-61148 GCA_964651595.1 uncultured Pseudomonadales bacterium
AGAAAGCACGGCACTTACCGGCCATCGCCCGCGGTGAGGTTGCCTGGTGCCAGGGTTACAGCGAACCGGGAGCCGGCTCCGACCTGGCGAGTCTCGCCACGCGCGCCGAGGATGCCGGCGATCACTTCGTCATCAACGGCCAGAAGATCTGGACCTCGGGCGCGCAGTACGCCGACTGGATGTTCTGCCTCGTACGCACGGATCCGGACGCCCCCAAGCACGAAGGTATCAGCTTCGTGCTCTTGACCATGGCGCAACCGGGCGTGACGGTGAAACCCATCCGCCTCATCAGTGGCAACTCGCCGTTCTGCGAAACGTTCTTCGACAACGCGGTCGCACAGAAAGTGGACCTCGTGGGCCAGCTCAACAAGGGCTGGACCGTGGGCAAGCGCCTGCTGCAGCACGAACGCTCCGGCATGGCCGCGCTGGTCGGCAACCGGCCCCGCGATCCCGGCCGTGCGCTGCATGAAGTGGCAGCCGAGTACCTCGGCATCGACGACCGCGGTCGCATCGACGAGCCGGGTCTGCGCCAGCGGATCGTCGTGCACAACATGAACTCGAAAGCCCATCAGTTGACACAGCGACGCACCGTAGAGGAATCGGCCGACGGCAGCACGCCGGGGCCGGCCACCTCGATCTTCAAGATGTACGGCACCGAGCTGCAGCAGGAGAAAGCCGATCTGATGTGTCAGGTGCGCGGCACCCGCGGCTACGGCTGGAGCGGCACCACGTTCAACGCGGATGAACGTGAATGGACACGCACGTTTCTGTCCACGCGCGCAGCTTCGATCTACTCGGGCTCCAACGAGATACAGCGCAACATCATTGCCAAGCGGGTACTGGGCCTGCCCGACTGAGCCCCTGAGAGCTCAGCCCGCTTTGAAGAAGTCGAGAGCCCGCTCGCGAGCAAACCTGTGTTCGACGATGGGCGCGGGATAGCCCTCCCCGCTGCCGTCGGCGCTGAAAAGGTCCTGCTTGCGCTCGGGCACGTAGCGATCCATGAACGCTTCGTCAGCGTCGAAGCGTTCTCCCTGCGTCACCGGGTTGAAAATGCGGAAATACGGCGCGGCGTCCGTGCCGGTGGAAGCGCTCCACTGCCAGCCACCGTTGTTGGAGGCAAAGTCACCGTCCACGAGTTGCTGCATGAAGTAGCGCTCCCCTTCCCGCCAGTCGATGAGCAGGTGCTTGGTGAGAAACATCGCCGTCACCATGCGCAGACGGTTGTGCATCCAGCCTTCGGCGTTGAGCTGACGCATGCCGGCGTCAACGAAGGGATACCCCGTGCGTCCAGCTTTCCAGGCGGCCAGCTCGTCCGGAGCGTGACGCCACGGCAGCGTCGCTGTCTGCCGTTTGAAGGGTTGCCCGAAGCTCACGTGATCGAAAGCTGCGACGATGTGCCGGTAGAAATCGCGCCAGGCCAGCTCGGCGATCCAGCGCTCCGCGCCTTCCGCCGACGCGGCGTCTCCGGCGACGGTTTCCATCGCCAGGCGAAAGCAGTACTTCGGTGCCAGCGTGCCAACCGCGAGATCTGGCGAGATGCGGCTGGTACCGTGCTGCGCCGGGAGGTCCCTGGCTGTGCCGTAGCCGCCGATGCGCTCCCCTAGAAACACCTGCAGACGCTGCTGCGCTGCCGCTTCGCCCGCTGGCCAGAGCTCAGCCAGAACGTCTTCGCGGGCGCCATCGACGTGTGTGGGAACGGCGTCGCCGGCACAGGGGGGCGCCGCCTGGGGTGGCGGTGTCGCCCGGCGAAGATTGCTGTTCAGAACCCGGCCACGCCACTGCTTGAAGAACGGACTGAAGACCGTAAAGGGCTGTCCGGCCTGCGTGAGCACCGTACCGGGTTGCACGACCACGTCATCGTGGGCCTCGTGCACCGTCACCCCCGCCTCTGCCAGTGCCGCTGCAACCGCCCGATCGCGTCGCCGCTCATTCAGTGGATACTCCGCCGTCCAGTGCACCGATTGCACCTGCAGATCGCTGGCCAGCGTCAGCAGCGCGCCGGGCACGTCGTCAAAGCGTGGTACGTCCAGAACTTTCAGCGGCACGTTCAACGCGTCGAGGGCATCCCTCAGCGCCCGAAGGGCGCGCAACTGGAACGCGAGGCGATGGTCACCCATGTCGTGATCGCGCCACTGCGCGGCACTGATGACGAATACCGCCACCGTGGGACCGGCGGCCATCGCGCTGGCAAGCGGCGCGTGTTCTGACACACGAAGATCGTTACGGAACCAGACGAGTTGGCGCATACACGCGAGGCCGATAGACAAAGTACTGTTTGACCGGTGGCATCACGTCAGGTTCTCTACCAAGGTCATCAAACCAAGGAGCTGGCCATGCCGAAGCTGATCGATCAACACGCGTTCGTTACCGGTGGGGGCAGTGGCATCGGTCTCGCCTGCGCAGCGGCGTTTCTCGCCGACGGCGCACATGTCACCGTTGTGGGCCGCAACGAGGAGCGCCTTGCGGCAGCAACCACTACCCTGGGAGAACGGGCAGCGTACATCGTCGCCGACGTGGCGCAGGAAAAATCCGTGGCTGACGCCGTCGCCGCCGCCCACGCCCGCATGCCGTTGACCATCGCTGTGGCCAACGCAGGTACCGGCGGCGCCGGGCCGTTCCTCGCCACCACCGCCGAAGAGTGGCAACGCGTGCTGCACACGAACCTCGACGGTACCTTCTTCACGTTCCGCCACGCCGGTCAGGCGATCGCGGAAACGGGTGCGGGTGCGCTGTGCGCCGTGTCTTCCATTGCGGGCCTGCGCACGCACAAGCTCATGAGCGCCTACTGCACCAGCAAAGCTGCGATCGATATGCTGGTGCGCAACACCGCCGACGAGCTGGGCGCGCTGGGCATTCGTGTGAACAGCGTCTGCCCCGGCCTCGTCACCACGGAGTTGTCGGCGGGGCTGCATCAATCGGACCCCATGCGCGAAGACTACCTGAGCTGCATGCCGGTACGCCGGGTGGGCGAGCCCGAAGACATTGCCGAAGCCGTACGCTTTCTCTGCGGTCCGGAGGCGAGCTGGATTACCGGAGTCAATCTGCCGGTCGATGGCGGTCATCATCTGCGGCGCGGTCCAAATCTGGAAGTGATGCTGGAGCCCTAAGTGACCAGTTTCGCCTCCCATTCGAGTTCAGGCACCACTTCGTCCGCCAGCCATGCCGTAATCATGGCGTTGACAGCTTCGGGTTGCTCCTGCTGTACCCAGTGGGACACCCGCGGAAGGTAACGGATGGTCAGGTCGCGCACGTAAGCGTCGGTGCCGTACGTGGTCTCCTTCGTGAGCGCCACGTCGTCCTCGCCCCACAACATGAGCGTGGGGGTTTCAATGACCGGGAAGCCCAGGTCGCGTTGACGCCGGGCGCCGCCTCCGCGCACGAGCGCACGGTAGTAATTAATCATGGCCGTCAAAGCTCCGGGCTGCATGGCGTTACGCCGATACACCTCCCCCACCTCGTCGGGAAAACGCGTCTTGTCGACGGCAGAGCTGCGCATCACCTCCCGCAACGCCTGGCCGTCGCGCCGTGACAGGAGCTGCTCGGGAATGCCGGGCAGCTGGAAAAACAGCACATACCAGGATCGGCGCAGCTGCTCGAAATTGAACTCCTGCTGCATGGCCTGCGGATGTGGCACGTTGCAGATCACCAGACGCTCAAGCGGCCGCAGCCGGCGCATGGCAAAATACCAAGCGATGACCGCGCCCCAGTCATGGGCGAGCAGCACCACTTCTTTGCCCCCGGCCGCATCGATCAGCCCGGCAACGTCGTCCATCAGATACTCGATACCGTACGCTGACATTCCCTCGGGACGCACGCTGCGGCCGTAGCCGCGCAGGTTCGGAGCCCATGCTGTGTAGCCGAGATCCGCCAGCATGGGGAGCTGATAGCGCCAGGAGAAGCTGTGCTCGGGAAAGCCATGCAGACACAGGGCAAAACGGTCCCCGTCACCGCATACGTCAACTTCGAAGCGCTGGCCGTTGGCGTCGACAAAACGGGTCTGAATGCGGGGATCTCTGAGACTGTCCGGAACGATCGGGTTCATGCTGCTACCGTGGCTGATGAGGCGGCTATGTTGGGCAGCAGCGCGGAGGTGGTCAACCATGCGCTGGATAGCGAGGGGCGGTGCCCGAATGTCCAGCAGCCTGCTCAGTCAGCCCCGAGCGTGCCGGTTTTCCGCCGCTGTACGACACCGTTTTTGGACCTGGGTCACATTGGTGCCACAGCAACGCCCTTAACATGCGGTGTAAACCTCCAGTGTATCTTTCCATGGAAGCACAACCGAAGTTCAAAGGTCTGCAGAAGCTTTCCCCTAGCCAGCTGAGCGTGGGGATGTACGTTGCCCAGCTCGACCGGGACTGGAAAGAAACCAATTTTCCCGTGCAGGGTTTCTACGTACGCAACCAGCGCTCCATTGAGCGGCTGGACCAGATGTTCGCGTACGTTTACGTCGACCCCCGACGTTACGACTCCCGGATGGGCGAGGTAAAGCTGCATGCAGTGACCAGCAAGCCCGGGGAGCCCGCGCCGGCACCGAGCGCCAAGCTGTCCAACCGCGAACGCCTGATTCCCAAACGCCCCGTGCTGTACAAGGACGAGGTGGAAACCGGTGCCGAGATTGCCACGGCAGCCAGTTCGCTGGACGACGCGCAGACGATCATCCGCGAATGCGTCGTCAAGCTGCAGAGCAACGGCGGTTTCGACGTGGAGGCCATTGAAGCCGCCATCACCCCGCTTGTGCAGAGCGTGATGCGCAACCAGACCGCCCTGGCGGCGCTGACCCGCATGCGCAAGATCGACGACTACCTCTACAGCCATGCCATCTCCTGCTCTGTCTGGGGTGCCGTGGTGGGGCGGCAGATCGGCCTGCCTCCCAGTGAAATCAACAAGCTGGCCATCGCGTGCTCGGTGGCCGACATCGGCAAGACGCTGTTACCCACGGAGCTGCTGAACAAAACAGATCCGCTCACTGAGGACGACTGGGAGCAGCTCAGAAGTCACGTGGAGCGCGGCGCAGATCTCCTGGAATCGCAGGGCATGACCGACCCGCGCATCATCGGCGCGGTCCGCACGCACCACGAACGCCATGACGGCAGCGGTTACCCGCATGGCCTGCAGGGCAACAAAATTCCTGCCTTCGGCCGTATTGCGGGGCTCATAGACAGCTACGACGCCATGATTTCCGACCGGGTCTACGCCCCGGCGAAGTCTTCGTACCAGGCGGTACAGGAAATTTCAGCCAGCGCGGACGTGCTGTTTCAGCGCGAGCTGGTGGAGTATTTCATCAAGTCGGTGGGGGTCTTCCCCGTGGGTTCCATCGTGGAGCTGAACACCGGTGAGGTTGGCGTCGTGATCGCCCAGTCTTCCAATCACCGCCTCAAACCCAAGGTCATGCTGATCCTCGAAGAGGACAAAACGAAGCGCAACAACCTGGTGGTCATCGATCTGTCTCTGCAGCAGAAAGAGGACACGCAGCAGCCGCTGCAGTGGTGGATCACCAAGGAGCTTCCGGTCAACGCCTACGGCATTGATCCTCAGGTTTACTTCCTGAACTAACGGATCGTCGATGGCGCACCAGGTAGTACACTGCGCGGACCTCGATCCGGTGCATGCGGCGCTGAACGCGTGCCACAACAAGCGTGCCTTCGCCTACGTCGCCATTGCCAACCGCGCGGAGCTGGCCCACGAAGTACCGGGGGCCGAGACCCTCGACACCACGTTCGAGCAGGCGCTACGCAGCGTCCTCAGAGATACCGATCGGCTCGTCCTGATCGGCGAGCTGGAAGCGGTGCTGATCTTCGACGACCTCATAGATGAGCAGCACGCCCAGCTGGCCGGCATGAAGCTCGGGCGCATCTTCGGACAACCCCTCGGCTCGCTGAGTCTCATGCTCGAAGCCATCGTCGCGGTCGTCTACGTGGCGCGTCAGGCCATGGACAGCAACGAGGTGGCCAAATTTGTCGAGGAAGCGCGGGAAGCGGCGTTGGCCCAGAAAGGCCAGGAAGGCGCCTTTGCGTTCATCGACGCCGCCCAGATGGAAGACAATCCACACTGGCTGCTGGAATCCCGGCTGAAGGACGCGCTGGAGCACCATCAGATCGGCGTCGACTACCAGGCCATCACGGATCTTTCCACGGGCGAAGCGCGGCAGTTCGAAGCCATAGCGCGCTGGCGCGACAAAGGGGTGATTCTCACGCCGGAGGATTACCTGCCAGCGCTGCAGAGCGACACGCTGCTGGAGTTCTCCCGCTACTTTCTGCGCGCGGTCGTGCACGAGATGGTTGATCAGAACTTCGACAAGCCGGTGCTGATGCGCTTCTCCAATGCGGTGCTGCAGCAGCACGACTTCGCCGAATTCATGTCCCGCGAAATCAATTTCTGGGGCATCGACATCTCCCAGATTGTCATCGGCATGGACGTGGGCTCAAACACCGCTAACTCGTCCCGCCACATCGAAGGCATGGCAAAACGCTATGCCAACCTCGGTTTCAGCATTCTGCTGCACTGCCATGCCCTGGAAGACGAGCTGTGGCAACTGCTGGCGGCACCCGTGCGCTATGTGCGCCTGGAACCTCACGCGTTCGCGCCCGCCACCGGGAATCTGGATGTGGCCCGACTGGTCGCCAGCGCTGCGGATGCCAGCATCGACGTGCTGGCCTGCGGTGTGGAGGATGCAGACACCCTCGAAGCGTTGCGCGAGGCAGGCGTTACCGCGGGACAGGGTTTTTACCTCGGCCCGCCCATCGAAGCGCCGCTGCTCGCAACGCTCAGCTGAGCCGGCGGCCTCACTACCCGGCGCGACCGGGGTCTACCGCCCCCAGAATCTCATCGTAGCTCATGGGTTTGCGCAGAAGGCAAACGTCCGCCGCCAGCACGTATCCTTTGAGACTGCCGGGATCGGCGGTCATCAACACACAGCGCAACGCCGGCCGATGGCTGCGGGCGAGCGCCACCAGTTCAACGCCAGTGACAGCACCGCCGAGGAGATTGTCGGTCAACAGCGCGCTGAGCCGGCGCGGTGAAGCCAGTTCCACCAGCGCCGCGTCTGCATCGTCCGCGTAGACAACCTCATAGCCTTCACCCTCCAGCACCGCCACCACCATGGGGCCAAGCTGCGGATCGTCTTCCACCACAAGCACCCGCCCATTCATGGCGTACTCACTGCCTGCGGATCAACAGCGGCGACAGCAGCGCCTGAGCGCCGTCTGCCAGCTCGTGAATTTGCTCCAGGCCGGCGCGCAGTTCCGTGTCGGGCGCAGGCGCGTGGTCCCCGTCATGGGCCGCCCGCAGCAACAGCTCACAACGCAGACGTATCGCGGCGAGCTGGCTGATCGCATCGTGCACGGCCTGACGGGAGGAATCTTCCGCGCTCACCGGTTGAGAATGCCCTGTTTGATGGCGTACGCCACGAGATCGGTGTTGGAAGTCATACCAAGCTTCTCCATGAGCCGCCGGCGGTAGGTGCTGATGGTTTTCACGCTGAGGTTCATTTCTTCTGCGATGCGGGTGATTGATGCGCCCTGCACCAGGCGCTCCATGACCTGATACTCCCGGTTGGACAGCAGCTCGTGCGGCTCCTCGGCTTCACCCCGGCAAAGCGCTTCCACCTCCGGCGCCACAACCCGGCCGCCGGTCCCGACCGTTCGCACGGCATCCATCACCTCCTGCAGCGAGCAGCTTTTGTGCAGATAGCCTGCCGCGCCCTGATTGATGAGACGTCCTATGAACAGATCCGCCGGGTGAGAAGTGAGAATGAGCACCGCGATCGTCGGGTAACGCTGCGCGATCTGCGCCACCAGATCTCCTCCGCCGCGGCCAGGCAGAGACAGATCCAGCACAACCACGTCCACGCCCTCCGCACCCACCGTATGCACGCACTCGAGGCCTTCGGCCGTGGTGGATGCCTGTCCCACGATGACGATACCGTCGCCCTGGGACAGACCTACGGCGAGCGTCTCCCGAAACACAGCGTGATCGTCGACGAGAAGAACCCGGCAGGGCCCCGCCGTCATGATCAGCTCGACTCAGCGCGCGCCGAAGCGCGTGAGGATTGGATGTAGGGCACGGGCACCTGGCCGCTGGATCATCGCGCTAAGATGCTAATGCAGTTGCGCCGGCCGTGCCAGCAAGCCCGCGGGCGTGCCTTGACCCTTCGCGACGCTGACGCATACTGCCTCGGCCGCAACCAGGGGAGAACGACATGCGTCAGGCCGTCACAGGCAAGCTGCTGCTCATGGTAAGCCTGAGCATCTGTGCCGCGGGCATGCAGAGTCACGCAAGCACGGATATCGCGTGGGGCGTGGCGATGCAGCACGACTACCGCCTCACACCAGACATCACCTATCTACGAGCCAGCGGCGTAGATCTGAAGCTGGATGTCATCGCGCGTCCGAACGATGACAATCCGGCGCCCGTTCTGCTCTACATCCATGGCGGCGGCTGGGTTGCCGGCAGCAAAGATCGGATGTTTCTGCACTTTCTCCCGTATCTCCAGCTCGGCATGGCAGTAGTGAACGTCGGCTATCGCCTGGGACCTACGGCGCTGGCACCGGCCGCGGTGGAGGATGCCCGCTGTGCCCTGCGCTGGGTGCTGAACAACGCCCGGGAATACAACCTCGACACCAGCCGCATCGTGGTCAGCGGTCATTCGGCGGGCGGTCATCTGAGCCTCACCACCGGCATGCTGCCTGCCAGCGCCGGTCTCGACCGCCGCTGTCCAGCCCGCAAAGAAGGCGCCGGACGGGCGGATACGGCGCCCGTTGAGATGAGCGTCGCCGCCATCGTCAACTGGTTCGGTATCACCGATGTCGGCGATCTGGTCGAAGGTACCAATGCCAAAACCTACGCCGTCGCGTGGATGGGTCACCAGAGCAACTGGGCAGCCATTGCTGAGCGCGTCTCACCGTTGACGTGGGTACGCCGCGGCCTGCCCCCGGTGCTCACGATTCATGGCGATGCCGACAGCATCGTGCCGTACAGCCATGCGGAGCGCCTGCACGCCGCCCTGGATGCCGCGGAGGTAGACAATCAACTCTACACCATCAGCGGCGGCGGCCACGGCGGGTTCAGTCAGGACGAGAACACCGCCGCCATGAACACCATCCAGACGTTCCTGGTGGCCCACGGCGTGCTCAATAATTGAACGTCCGGATCACCAGGCGCAGATGGCCCGCACCGCGGGTATGCCATCCGTAAGCAGTTGCCAGGAAGCTTCAGGACTGACGCGCCAGAGTTCCCCGCTGTCGGTGCCCACCAGCACGCCGCCTGTCTGTACCGGATCAGGCGTGAGACCGTGGAAATTGGCCCGTGACGGCGTGTGGGCAGCATCACACAACGATCGCCATGTGGCGCCATCGTCGTCCGTGCGAAACAGCATGGCGCCGGCACCGTCGCCATCACGATGGCTGGAAAAAGCAGTGGGCGCGGCTGCCACGGTTACCGCGAAAGGCGCCCTGTCGTCGATGCACAGAGGTCTCGCGTAGCGCGGCTGGACACCCCACCAGCGATATTCCCAGGTAGCCCCGAAATCCTCTGTATAGAACAACCCGGCGTTGCCCTCTTCCATGGGCGCAACCCCATCCAGGCGCCCGTAGCCGGTGGTGGCGAACAGCACATCCGGCCGGCCGGGATGCTGAAACAGCATGTGAAGATCCGGGTTATTTCCCGGCAGCACGAGCCGCCAGGTTTCGCCGCCATCGAGCGTGCGCATGATGCCGCCAACTTCGACCCCTGCGCACACTCTGCGCGGATCTTCCCGATCCACCACCACAGCCCGCGCAGCGGCAGGCAGTGGCGGATCCACCGGTACGCACCAGGCATCTGCCTCCGGAGCCTCATTGAAGCCGGTGACGGCACGCCAGGTCTGACCGAGGTCGTCAGATGTGAACAACCCCGCGGGCTGCGTGCCCGCCAGCAGGCGGCCGTCGCCGAGGGAGCGCAGTTGCCATACGGCGTGCTCCTGCAATCCGGCGCTGGTCCAGCGATCACCGTCGCTGGTAGATGCGAACACACCCTCGCTGGTCCCGGCGAACAGCACGCCGTCGATGCGCACGAGCTCACGAACGCCCCGGCACTCGAGCACACAACGGGCACCGGACGCCTCCGCCTCGAAAACACCGCGGCTGGTACCGGCAAACACTGGCATGGCTTTCTCTCCCTCGCGTGTGCTTCGAGCGTAGCACGATTCAGCCCGTTCCTTGCGCAGCGCAACCCTCGGCGCGTAGAGTTAGCAGAACGGCAAAGGACCTGTCACAGGTGATTGAACACAAGCTGCTCCTCGCCATCATCGCCGCCTACCACCGCGTCGTGCTCGCGCTGGCTACCCTCGGCGTCACCATTCTGGTTACTCTGAATTCGCTTTTCCGCAAGGTGCGCATGTCCCACGAAAACGGACTGCTGCTCCGGGGGCACGTGCGCATCGTGGACGACCAGACTTTTCCCGCCAACGATTTCTTCGAGCCCGGCAAGACGTTTCCCTGCCGGGTACGTCACGCCGCAGCCTCTTTTCTCGACGACGCCAAGCTCGTCGTGCGTAGTGCATCCATCAAGTTTGCCGACGAGCAGATCAAGTCACCGTTCGACATGCTGATGAATTCCGGCGACATGCCCCTGTTCTGGAATGCGCGGACATTCATGGGGTTCATGCGCGTGTCCATGCGGGGTCGGGGCAAGCGCTACGTGCCGTTCCTCAAGCGGCACCCGCAGGCATCCCTGGGTGGCGGCAGCAGCGTACGCCGCAATCCGGAAGCCGTGGACCAGATGGTCTACAACAGCAAAACCACTTATGGCTACACAGCAGCGGATGGTATCCGTTACTACGTTCGTTACCGCCTCGAGCCGGACCCGCCGCCGGCGCAGCAGACGGGCCGGCCGGATGACTTCGACCGTAGCCACTCGTGGTTGCAGAATCCGTATCGGGACGAGACCCGCACACGCAACTATCTGAAAGACGCCACGCGCAAACGCCTGGAAAACGGCGAAGTGCTGCGCTACAGGTTCAAGGCCCAGTTCCGACTGCCCCCGCCAGACGATTTCCACCAACCCGAGTGGGTAGCCAGCACCGTGCCGTGGGACGAGGACCGCTTTCCATTCCACACAATCGCAGAAGTGGAACTGGATGAAGCGCTGTCCTACGAGGAGAGTCAGCGCACCTATTTCGACATGAGCCACCACCCGAAATCGCTCTTCATCCCGCTGGGGCGCTCCATCGACGACCCGCACTCGCTCAACAACCTGCGCATCGCATCGATCTGGGCCCGGCGCATCCGTCTGTTCTCGTACCGCTTTGGCGGGATGCCGCCGGCCTTCTCTGACAGCCGTCGCGATTCCGACTGGGAAGGCATACCACCGATCCAGAACCCGCCGTAACGCAGGGCCCTACTTCACCCTGAGCTCGTCCGTGCCATCCCAGTCCCGGGCCAGCTCCGCCTGCGACGTTTCGTTGCAACGCTTCAACATGCGTTGCGCCAGGCGGTCGTCCGGCAACGCCGCGAGGTAAGCCCGGAAAATCACCTCTGCTTCGGCCAGCGCGCCCGCATTGAAACACTCCAGACCGCGCTGCCACCTGGCGCTCAACGCCGCATGCGCCTTTCGTAGCTCCGCAGGCAGCGCATCCAGCACCTCGTGAACGGTCACGGGCTCGTGGCGCCCGACAAGCTGGTACCGGCCGGCACACCGCAACGAAAACGCACCGGGTGGCACCCGCTCGATGGTCTGGCTGGTGACCAGCAGTGGCGTCCCGAGCAGCTTGGCCAGGCCTTCGAGGCGCGCGGCCACATTTACCGTGTCGCCGATGGCTTTGGTGGACATACGTTCCTCAGCGCCCACGGTGCCCAGCAACGCTTCGCCCGTGTGTATGCCGATGCAGATGGAGACTCCCTGCGTGAGCTCCCGCTCCATGGAGCCCACCCGATGATGCATGGCCACCCCGGCCCGCACTGCGCTGGCCGGATCTTCCAGAAACAAGGCCTTGATGCCATCTCCCATGAATTCGTCCACGAAGCCATCCTGCTCGGCAATGCAGGGTGTCATGCGCTCGAAAAACTCGTTCAGAAAGTCGAAGCAGGCAACGGGATCAAGGCGCTCCGCAAGAGGGGTGAAACCGCGCAGATCCGCAAACATGACACTCACTTCCTGCTGCTTGGCGTCACCGAGCTCCACGTTCACCAGGTCGTCGTGCCCCAAAAGCTCCAGAAAGCGCTGCGGCACAAAGCGGCGGAATCGCTCAGCGCGCAGCCGTTGCTCGGTAAAGAGACGGGCGTTTTCCAGCGACACCGCACTCTGTCCCACAATTGCTTCCAGCATGCGCACGTGCTCTGCCGTAAACAGGCCGGCCCCCAGACGGTTCTCCACCACGACCACGCCCACGAGGTTGCCATGGCGCAACAGCGGCACACCCAGCAGCGACTGCACGCCGGTTTCCTGAACGTAGCGATCACTGGCCATCCAGTCGTGTTTCGTAGCGTCATCGGTCAGCACCCGCTCGCGCCGACGGACGATGTAGTCCACCAGCGACAATGGCAGTTGCGAGAAAATCGAAGACTCCGTATCGATGCGCACGGTGCCATCGGCGTCGAGCCAGGCGACGGCCAGCACCGACCGGGCTTCTCCCCCCGTAAGCAACGTCGCCTTCTGCGCGGCGGTCACCCGCAGGGCCAGCTCCAGCGTGCGCTGAACAAGCTGCCCGGTATCCATGTTTTCGGCGACGGCTCGAATGTTCTCCAGCACCGATTCGGTGTCCAGCGCTCCGAGGCCGCGACGCGGTTCCGCAGCGTGGGTCGTCTCCGCATGTTCCGGCCAGTGCGCTGCGATGCAGCCGAGTGCACCGAAACGCCGCCAGCGCTCGCGGGATTGTTCCGCCAGCCCCTGGGCAATCCGGAGGTGCCCCAGCGCTTCATGGGCGCGACTGGCCCGCAGCAGGGCCCAGGCTTCCACATACGTAAAACCGGTTTCGCGGGCCTGCTCGGCGGCTTCCGCCCAGAGCATGGCAGCACCGGCAAGATCTCCGCGCGCAGCTGCACGTTCCGCGCGCAGCAGCGCCTCGAACGAGACATAGTCGTGATGATTGTCCCGCAGCCACCGCGCCAGGCTGCGTTGCAGCCGCCAGCGACGTGCGGGGCGTCGGTGACGGTGGGTCAACACCACCGCGTACAGCGCCAGGCATGGCTTCAGAAACGCCTGGCCCATGGCCGCCGCCTGCCGGTCGTAGACAATTTCGAGCTGACTCTCGGCTTCGCGCCAATCGCCCTTCAACAAAGCGAGCCAGCCAGCCCCGGCGGCGACCAGGGCAACCTCCATCTGATTGGCCGGGTCCTCGAGCATGGCCGGCGCCGCCTCGGGCCAGTTGAGCAGGTCGCCACGAAGAACGGTTGGCGAACCGCTGTCGCGAAGATTGGCGAGCACCTGCATCCAGCCACGGGTCGTGAACGCGGTCTGCGATTGATGGGAAGCCAGAATGGTTTCCAGATACGGCGCGTATGCTTCTTCAACCTCCGCCAGACGCCGTCCTGACAGCATGTCGCCGATGTAGGCCACATTTGCGCAATAGCAGGCGTTTTCCACATCGCCTGCCTGCATGGCCGGGTGAAACAACGACAGCGTCTCGCGGGAGCAGTCACGCAACGGGGCAAGCGCATGACGCACGAACCCGTGATACAGCAAGCCCGTCTTACCCAGCAGCTGATCGGCGCCATAGCGCGCCAGCAGCAGCATCGCCAACCGCCCGAACTCGTTACCCAGACGGGGCGCGTAAACGGCGCCGGTGAGAATCATGCCGAACAGCGCATAACCGTAGGCGGCAAGACCCGAGCCACCGTGGCGCATGCCAAGCTGCACCATGCGCGCGGCTATGACCGGGACGAGGCGCGGCGCTCCCCAGTAGGCGTTCGTCGCACACTTCATCAACAGCCCCATGGCCGCCTCTATGCGCTCGTCGTGCATCGCCGGCAGGTCCGCAAGCTCACCAGGCCGTCGCCGCCCGAGTTGCCAGCGGGTACGCACGAGCTCCATGAGCAGCGTCGGCAACGTCCCTCGCCGGGCGATCGCTATGCCGAGCTCGTCCCGCACCACCGCGAGGCCGTACGCGGTGGCTTGCGCATGCTCACGCTGTGCGACGCCGATGCCGATGAGCGCGTTGTGGATGCGCGAGCGTTGCGCCGTCGCCGATACCGTCGCCAGAGCACTCTCGCCCAGGGCACGGGCCTTGTCGTAGTCTTCCGCCAGATAAGCAAGCTCCACGCCAACGACATCGAACTCGCCAGACAGTGCCGTGTTGCCTTTCGCGAGCTGCCGGCCCAGCTCGACGTAGCGTACCGCGGGTGTCAGGGCCATGGACCGTTTCGCCCGCTCCGCCGCAACGAGGCAGGCCCGGCCGAAGCGCTCGGGTTGCTCACCGGCCAGCACGAGTTCCAGGGCCGCGTCGAGATGTTCCATCAAGGCCACACAAACCTCAGCGTTCGTGTGCTCGCCATCGACCGCTTCGACCACCAGACGCAACGCCACCTTGTGGTGCCAGGCCGCGCGGGTACTTTCGCCGACCAGCCCGTAGGCACTCTGCTGGATACGGTCATGAGCAAAGCGGTAGGCCGGATTGCCACGGTTGCGGCCGGTGTCCTCCGGCAACACGAGCTGTGGCCGCAGCGCCGGTTTCAGCATCCCTGCAACCTCCTCCGGCACCTGCTCCAGCACGCCCGCGAGGGTCGCCAGATCAAATTCGTTGCCAATGCAGGCTGCGGCCGCCAGCGTTCGCTGTGCCTCTTCGGTCCAGGTCGCCAACACGCGGGTAAGGAGATCCAGCACGTTCGACGTCATGGCCTGGGCGGCAATGCGATCGAGTTCCCAGGCCCAGGCCTCAGCACCGCGATCGAAGGTAATGAGGCCGTCGCGATGCAGGGACGACAGAAACTGGCGCACAAAAAACGGATTGCCGTCGGTCTTCTCGAACACCAGCTCCGCCAGCGGTCGACACGCTTGCGCTTCGCAGAAGAGCGTGTCGGCGAGCAACGCGTTCACTGCCGGCTGCGGCAATGGCCCCAACGGCATTTCCGTCAGGCAGCCGAAGGTGCGTAATCTCGCCAGGGTAGCTGTCAGCGCGTGCGCCTCGTCAACCTCGTTAGAGCGGTAGGCGGCAAGCACCAGCATGCGGGGCGTGCTGCCGCCCGGGGCGACGACACCCTCCAGCAGCACGAGCGATGCCACATCGGCCCATTGCAGATCGTCCAGGAACACGGTCAGGTTGCGCTCCCCCGCATTCAACGCCCGGAAGAAGCCACCCACCGCATGGACAAAACGTCGCTGGGCATTCTCCGGATCAACCGCTGGCGGTGGTGGCTGCTCACCTACCACCAGAGCAAGCTCGGGCGCCAGCTCGATCAGCAGGGCCGCATTGCCACCTACCTCATCGCCGATGGCGCGGCGCACCGCGCCCAGCGTATCGCGCGGTGCGGCCAGAAGCTGTCCAGCCAGCTGCGTGAGAATCTGGCGCCACGCCAGGTACGGCATATCGCGACGAAACTGGTCGAACTTGCCCTGCCCGAACCAGGCCGCGCTGCTGCTCATGCGCCGCTGCCCTTCATGCACCAGGCTCGACTTGCCGATACCCGAGTAGCCGCTGACGGTCACCACCTGTGATTGACCCGCTTGCGCCTCGCCATAAGCTTGCGCGAGCATCTCCAACTGCTCGTCGCGCCCATAGAGACGTGCGGGAATCTCGAACTCCACGCCAATGTCTGCGGTGCCCAGCTCGAAACGCTGCACACCGGTATCCAGCGCCTCCACGCTCGCGGCCAGGTCGCGGCCCGCACCACGCGCGCCGCGGTAGCGGTCAACCGGGTGTTTCGCCAGCAGCCGGGCCACGATGTCCGACAGCATGGGCGGCAGGTTGTCGTGCAAGGCTGCCAAACGCGGCGCCGGTCGCGCGATATGGGCGTGCAGAAGCTCCGCCGGATCAGGCGAAGCAAACGGAACCCGGCCGGTAATGAGCTCGAACAGAATGATGCCGGACGCGTAAAGGTCGCAGCGTGCATCTGCGACCACATTGATGCGCCCCGAAAGCTCGGGCGCCGCATAGGTGAGACGCAACGCGTCATCCAGATCGATCGCGTGCGCAAACTCCCCATCGCGCCGGTTGAACGCATGCTCCACACCCACGAGCGC
This sequence comes from uncultured Pseudomonadales bacterium, assembly GCA_964651595.1. Lineage (GTDB taxonomy): Bacteria > Pseudomonadota > Gammaproteobacteria > Pseudomonadales > Azotimanducaceae > UBA4421. The sequence continues at coordinate 16,150 of CAZYYJ010000013.1, forward strand.
AACCGCCAGAGTGTCAGGATTGACCAGCACATTGCGGGGATGCAGCGCCGCATGCACAAAGCCGGCTTCGTGAAACCGCGCCAGCGCCCGCAGCAGCTGGCGCACCAGCGAGCACGCCGTGACAGGCGCTACCGTGCCCGTCGGATGTTCCGCCTGCCAGGCCTCCAGAGTGGGCCACGCCGGCCCCGTCGTAACCAGGACCGCGCCGGTCGTTGCCTCGTGCAGCGCTACCGGCATGTCGAGCACGCCCGGCGCCAGGGAGCTGAAGCGTTCGTAGACTTGTCTCAACTGCCGGTCGCCGTCCTCGTCGCCCGCTTCCACGGTGGCGATACGCAGCCGCTGGCCTGCCGCATCCCGGGCGAGACGCCACGTGATGCCCGCCTGGGACCAGCCTCCAGGCTCCGGCGTCAGCTCGGCGTCATGGAGGGAAAGCTGCGTCTCAGATGGCAATGGACCGTCCAATACGCCAGGGCTCGAGATACTGATACGGCACGGCGAGCGACGCGTTGCGCTCCAGCATCGCCCGGCCGGCGTCCTCCAGATCAGCGCGAAAGCGGTCCAGCGCATGGCGTGCGGCTTCGTGACCCCGGAAGAAATCGTCCGGATACATGCCCAGCGGTGTCAGCGTGCGCTGGCTCAACAGATGCACCAACGCGAGCTGTTGGCCAACCGCGTAGGCGTCCGGCAGTGCATACACGAAGTTCTTCTCACTCCGCGGGTCGCGGTCGTTCGGCGGCGGCAGATACATGGCCCCCGGCGTGTTGGGTATCCAGCCGAACTGGTCGTACTGTCCGTTGTTTACCGCGGCGTGCTCGACACTCACGCTGAAAATGATCTGCGAGACGATCTTCACGAGGTCGTCCACCGTCATGAGTTGCCCGTCCGTCAACGGCAGCCCGCGGACCCGGCCACCCTCTCTTGCCACCAGTGTCTGCATCCACAGCTGCAGCTCACCGTCTCCACGCACGTCTTCGTCGCTCTTGTAGAACACCCGCAGCAGATCGCCAATGTACCGTGCGATCACGTCGTACAGCGCCAGGCTATCGTCCCGGTAGTGATAATGGGGCAGGACCGCGTCGTCCAGCACCCCGCGCGCCTCGAAATCCGCCCGTGGCTCGTCCACGTCGAAAAACCAGTCGGCGTACTCCAGGCCAATGAGCGTCTTGCAGCCTTCCGCACCGATGGCAATGGATTCATCGATAGGGCCACCGGGCGCGATGAGCGTACCGCGCGCATCGTCGTTGATGTGGATCGTGCCGGTGAAGTGGGGTTTGAGCAGCACGTGCAGCGGATGCTGCGGCGGCAGGGAGCGGCACGCGGCCACCCAGAACGTTTCCATGACCAGGTGCGTACGGGTGAGGTGCGCCACGATCTCGTGATAGGTGCCGTCGGCAGACTGCACGTAGGTGCGGGCCAGACGCCAGAGCCAGACATCGTCGTTGGGCGTGAAGATTGTCTTCGCATCGTCGGGTGTCTGCCCTAGCTGTATGGCCAGCGGCGCAAGCTGACCGTGATCGTTGCGCCAGAAGAGACAGATTGGTGCCACACAGAAGCGGCCCATGACCGGCTCGAGGCCGGCCAGCTTGTGGTAATCGAGGAGAAACAGCCGGCGCTCGGCCAGCAGGCCGGCCAGCGTGTGTCCCTCAATGAGCCCGCCCAGCAACGCATCGGTGACCGGGAAGTGACCAGGCAGCTCCGTCGCAAGCTGCAACAGCACCGGGTTGATGCCATCCAGGCGCTGCCTGGCGAACTCCTCATCGCGGGTCCAGCGCCCGGCAACGTCAGGCACCTTCCGGATCGGGTAGTAGCGGCGGAAACTGGCGATCGTATCGTTGTGGTGGAACAGGCGCACCACCCCGGCAAGCACCATGTCTACGACACTTTCCGTAAGATCGATGGCCATCAGCCGCTGCTTGCGGTCGCTGAACGCTTCCCCGTCAGGCACACCCCGGCAATATGGTGGCTGCCCCGGCGCATGCACCCACTGGTACCGCTCACACTGATCAAAAAGCGCCCGCTGGCGCCGCATGCAGTTGAAGCGATCGGCGTGTTGCGGCAGGCAGATGTCCATGGATGGGAATCCTGTCTCGTTGCTTCGGTGGCGGGTCAGGGTTGCTTCAGGTGGGGGTTGGCCTGGATCGCCTTCATGGTGGCGGCCGTGCTGGTGGGATGTCCGGCGTCTGTGAAATCGTTGATCTGCGCCCAGGCCCCGGCGACCTCGTCCACGGTGAATCCGGCTGGATCGAAATAGGCCCCGTTGCTCCGCTCCCAGCGCACCCGCGAAACCCAGCCGGCCCCCACCTCGAAAAGGTCGCCGGTTGCCTCACAATCCTCATGACACAGCCACGCCACCAGTGGACTCACCACCTCGGGCCTCAGCAACTGCATGGCCTCGTCGCTCATGACCGTGCCCATGAGCCGGGACGCCGCTATGGGTGCAATGGTGTTCGAATGCACCCCCTTCGCGCGACCTTCCAGAGCGATGGTCTGTGACAAACCGTGCAGGGCCAGCTTGCAGGCGCTGTAATTCGCCTGACCGAAGTTGCCATAGATACCCGCCGCTGACGTGGTCATGACCATCCGGCCGTAGCCCTGCTCCCGCATGTGGGTAAACGCAGCTCGCGAAGTTTTGAAGGCGCCCTGCAGGTGCACCTGATATACGAGCTCCCAATCCTCGTCCGACATTTTGTGCAGGGTGCGATCACGCAGGATCCCGGCGTTGTTGACGAGAATGTCGACGCTGCCGAACGTGTCCAGCGCACACTCGACGATGCGGTGGCCTTCCGTCACGGAATCGGGATTGGCAACAGCCTCGCCGCCCGCTGCGCGAATGGCGCTGACAACGCCATCGGCAACGCTCGCGTCTTTCCCTGAGCCGTCGCCGGCACCGCCAAGATCGTTGACAACGACGCGAGCGCCGAGGCTACCCAGCAGTAAGGCATGCGATCGCCCCAGGCCATTCCCGCTACCGGTGACAATGGCGGTTCTACCTTCGAAACTCAGGCTCATGCCCTTCTCCCTCACGCGTCTCGGGCAGAGATTGTAAGTCGAATCCTACGCCAGACCTAGGTTGTCGGGTGTGCGGGCGCCTTTCGCACCCGGTGGCGCACCATGCAATGCGTTAAGATGGCCGGCAACGACGGCAGGCAGCAGATCGCATGGCACTCAGTTATCCCACCTTGAACTACGACCTTGGTTCCGACATCGACATGCTGCGCGAATCAGTGCGGCAGTTTGCTGACGCAGAGATTGCCCCCCGGGCGGCGGAGATCGACGCCAGCAACGAGTTTCCTGCGGATCTGTGGCAGAAACTGGGGGACATGGGCCTGCTGGGCATCACCGTTGACGAAGCGTATGGCGGCGTCGGACTCGGCTATCTCGCCCACATCGTTGCCATGGAGGAGATCAGCCGCGCGTCCGCCTCCGTCGGTCTTTCCTACGGCGCCCACTCCAATCTCTGCGTAAACCAGATCTTCCGCATCGGTACCGAAGAGCACCGGCGGACCTATCTTCCCCGCCTGTGTTCGGGCGAGCACGTTGGCGCCCTGGCCATGTCAGAGCCAAATGCCGGCTCGGACGTCGTGAGTCTGAAGCTGCGGGCTGACAAGGACGGCGACGACTACGTCCTGAACGGCAACAAGATGTGGATCACCAACGGACCGGATGCCGACACCTACGTGATCTACGCAAAAACCGATCCGGACGGTGGTCCCCGGGGCATCACCGCTTTCATCGTGGAACGGGACTCTGCCGGCTTTGAACGCAACCAGAAGCTCGACAAGCTGGGCATGCGCGGCTCGAACACCTGCGAACTGGTGTTCACAGACTGTCGCGTGCCGGCCACCAACGTGCTCGGCGAGCCAGGCAACGGCGTGGGTGTGCTGATGAGCGGCCTCGACTACGAACGTACCGTGCTGTCCGGAGGCCCCATCGGCATCATGCAGGCCTGCCTGGACGCCGTGATCCCGTACGTGCACGAACGGGAACAATTCGGCCAGCCCATCGGCGAGTTTCAGTTCATGCAGGGCAAGCTCGCTGACATGTACACCGAACTCGCGGCGTGCCGCGCCTATGGCTACGCGGTCGCTCGGGCCTGCGACCGTGGCGAAGCCACGCGCAAGGACGCAGCCGCGCTGATCCTCTTCACCGCAGAACGCGCCACACAGATGGCGCTGCAGGCCATCCAGGCCCTCGGCGGCAATGGCTACACCAACGACTACGCCACCGGTCGGCTGTTGCGCGACGCCAAGCTCTACGAGATTGGTGCGGGCACGTCCGAGATCCGCCGCATGCTCATCGGCCGCGAGCTGTTCAAGGAAACCGCCTAGTGAATTTCTTCTTCGCGAGGCTGGCGGTGGCTGCGCGCCGGCCCGATGCCCTGGTGAGTGCACTGGCGTCGCAGCGCAAGATTCTCTGGGCCACGTTCACGGGACTCTTCGGGCTGCCGATGAATCAGGTGATTGCGATCAGTCACGGCTCCCCGGTCCATCCCCCCGCCGATGCCGAGGTGGTGGATGCCGGGCCCTGGCAGCCCACAGCCCGCCCCACGACGACGGCGCCTCTCAGCGAGCCCGGCCTGTACGTGTTGCGCCACTTTGCCGTGGCGCCGGCAGACGTGGACGAATTCGTCGCCCTCTCCTCGGCCGCATGGCCGGCGTTCGAAGGTGACGGAGAATTTGCGACACTGCCCCGGGGGCTTTTTCATGGGGGGGTCGCCGCAGACGGCACTGTCTCCATGCAACTGGTGACGTGGTACGACAGCTTTGCCTCGTGGGAACGTTCGCGCGCACCCGCGCCGCAGGCCGCAGAAAATTTCCGGCGCCGCCATGCGCTGACCCGTGCGACCAGTGCCATGGCTCTGCGCCTCGCCGACAGTCCCGGCTGAGGGTGGACACCGGCGCCACTCTGCTCGTGCTTGCCGCCATCGGCGCCACCAGTGGCCTGCTTGGCGGCATGCTGGGCATCGGCGGCGGCGTCATCATCGTGCCGGCCCTGATCGCGTTCTTCGATGCCACCGGTCTCATTGACGCCGGTGAAATCACCGTGGTTGCGGTCGCCACCTCCATGGCCTGTATCGGCTTTACCTCGCTGTCCGCTGCCTATGCCCAATTCGTTGCGGGCAAAGTGCTGTGGCCGGCGTTTTTCCGCATGGTGCCGTTCTTCGTCGCCGGCAGCTTCGCTGCGGGCCTGGTCGCGCCGTCGTTGCCGGGCGACGCGCTGCGCGCCGCGATCGGTGTGTTTCTGCTTGCGGTGGGCCTGGTGATGGTGCTGAACTGGAAACCTGCACCACACCGTTCGCTGCCAGGTATTGCCGGCTCCGGCGCCGTGGGGCTGGGAGGGGGCTTCGTGGCAGGTATCGCCGGCATTGCAGGCGGCAACGTCATCGTGCCGACCCTGATTTACTTCAACACGCCTGCGCACAACGCCACGGCCACGTCGAGCGCCATGGGTGTGCCGATCGCCTTCGCCGGGGCTTCGGGTTACCTGCTTGGCACCGCGACCACGAGCGCGAGCCTCGCCGGTTTCGTACACCTCCCGAGCTGGGGCGTGATCACCCTCGCAGCCATTCTGTTTGCCCCGCTGGGCGTACGTCTCGCCCATGCAGTGCCCGCGCAGCAACTCAAGCAGCTGTTCGGGGGTTTTCTCTTCCTGGTGGCTGCACGCATGCTTGCAACCGCGGTGACCTGACCGAAGTCACACCTTTCCGCCCGTGAGAGTCGCGTCCGCGCTCGTTGGCGGTTATACTATCTTCCGTATTTTCAGTAATTTCTGAAATTACAGTATTACAGCGAAATCGCTTCGTCGACGGACGAAGCACAGGAGAACAATGGCAGACACCCTGGACCCGCGCCTGCAATCGCTGGTGCTGCACTTCGGTGAGATGGGCAGCCGCTGGGGCATCAATCGAACCGTCGGGCAGATCTACGCGCTGCTGGTATTCACCGAAGAGCCTCTGAATGCCGACGAGATTTCCCGGCGCCTTGGCTTCTCACGGTCGAACGTCTCCATGGGCTTGAAGGAGCTGCAGGCGTGGGAACTGGTCATGCTGCGCCACCTGCCCGGCGACCGGAAAGACTACTTCACCACCCCCGGCGAACTATGGGACATCACGCGCACGCTCGTTCGCCAGCGTCGCAAACGTGAGCTGGAGCCCACCATGACCGTGCTGCGCGATGCGCTGGTGGAGGACGTGGCGCCGGACAGCCATCTCACGCGGCGCATGCAGGAAATTCTCGACTTCATGGAGCTCATCGTGGTGTGGACCGACGAGCTCCAGGGCCTGAGCCGTCGTGACCTGGATCGGTTGCTGAAGCTGGGGGTTGGCGTGCACAAGGTGCTGGAGTTCACCCGCCGGAGCTGACCCACCCCCCAAGGAGATCTGCCGTGGACACTCTCGATCTGTCGCGCATCCAGTTCGCCGCCAATATCACGTTCCATATCCTCTTTCCGGCCATCACGATCGGCCTCGCCTGGTTTCTCGTGTATTTCAAGGTGCGCCACGCCATGGCCCGCGACGCTGCCGGGCAGGATCTGTGGATGCGCTGCTACCGGTTCTGGGTGAAGCTCTTTGCGCTCACCTTCGCGCTCGGCGTCGTGAGCGGCATCACCATGTCGTTTCAGTTCGGCACCAACTGGCCCGGCTTCATGGAACGGGCCGGCAACATTGCCGGCCCGCTTCTGGGGTACGAGGTGCTCACAGCGTTTTTCATGGAAGCGACGTTCCTCGGCATCATGTTGTTCGGCATGCATCGCGTGCCGCCCCGGGTACACACCATCTCCACGGTAGCGGTCGCCCTGGGCACCACCCTGTCGGCCTTCTGGATCATCGCGTTGAATTCCTGGATGCACACGCCCGTGGGGTACGAAGTCCGCGCCGACGTGCTGTATCCCGTGGACTGGTGGGCCATCGTGTTCAACCCCTCCATGCCGTACCGGCTGGCTCACGTGATGCTGGCTTCGGGGCTCACCGCGTCGTTCCTCGTGATCGGCATTTCCGCTTATCGCATCCGTCAGGGAGATCCCAAGCCGGCACCCCGCGTGGCTCTGCGCACCGGTATCGTCGTCGCTGCCGTGCTGGCGCCGTTACAGATATTCTCCGGAGATCTGCACGGTCTGAACACGCTGGCGCACCAGCCGGCAAAAATTGCTGCCATGGAAGGGGTCTGGGAAACCCAGCGCGGCGCACCGTTCCTGCTGTTTGCGTTGCCCGACGAACACGCGCGCACGAATCGCGGTGCCCTGGCCATCCCGAATGCAGCGAGCCTCGTGCTGACGCACGATCTGCACGGGGAGGTTGTGGGGCTGAACGAATTCGCGCCGGATCACCCGCCCGTGGCGCCGGTGTTCTTCGCGTTCCGCATCATGCTGGGGGTGGGTGTTGCCATGCTGTTCACAGCCTTCTGGGGGCTGTACCACACGGTGTGGCGCCGCCGGCTGTCGCCCCGGGGGTTATTGCTCTACGTCGCGATGACGTTCTCCGGCTGGATCGCCACGATTGCCGGGTGGTACGTGACGGAAATCGGCCGCCAGCCGTACCTCATCACCGGCGTCATGACGACCGCAGAAGCTGTCACAAACCAGCCAGCCACATACGTTGGCGTCAGCCTTGCCGTCTACCTCACCGTGTATACGTTTCTGCTGGTCAGCTACATCGCAACGCTGTTCTATCTGGCCAGGCAGTCTGCGCGGCTCGAAGCTCCCGAGCCCACCCCAGCGCCTCTGGCGAGAGGCACGGCGGGAGCGCCCGCATGAGCGATGCCGCCTTCCTGCTGCCCCTGGTGTTTGCCGGGCTCATGGCCTTCGCTCTGTTCATGTACGCCATCCTCGACGGCTACGATCTCGGCGTAGGCATTCTGCTGCCGCTCGGCGACGCACAGCAACGCGATGTGATGCTCGCCTCGATCGGTCCTTTCTGGGACGCCAACGAAACCTGGCTGGTGCTGGGCGTCGGCCTGTTGCTCATCGGTTTCCCACAGGCACACAGCACCATTCTCGGCGCGCTGTATCTACCCGTGCTGCTGCTGCTCGTAGGTCTCATTCTGCGCGGCGTGGCTTTCGACTTCCGCGCGAAGGTTCCCGCCGCGCGGAAAGCGCTGTGGGACCGTCTGTTTTTTACGGGCAGCCTCATGGCCGCCCTGAGCCAGGGGTACATGCTGGGCCAGTTCGTCATTGGTTTCGAAAACACCGTCTGGGGACTTGCGTTCAGCCTCCTCAGCGCGGTGTGTGTCACCAGCGCCTACACGTTCATTGGCGGCAGCTGGCTCATCATGAAAACAGCCGACGCGCTGCAACAGCGCGTGGTGGGCTGGGTGCAGGTATGTCTGTGGCTGATGACGCTGGGCATCGGCGCCGTGTCCGTGGTCAACCCCCTAGTCTCCCGGGAGGTTTTCGATCGCTGGTTTGCTCTGCCCCAGGCAATTGTTCTGCTGCCGATCCCCGCGCTGTGCGGCCTGGCGCTGCTGGGTACTTCCATCTATCTCAAGCGGCTGAAGCGCGGGCACGATCTCGCGGGGCCACGTTCCGACTGGATCCCTTTTGCGGCGGCGGTGCTGGTTTTCATGCTGTCTTTCCAGGGCCTCGCCTACAGCTTCTACCCCTACGTGGTGCCGTTCGAGACCACCATCTGGGAGGCCGCAGCGGCGCCGGAGTCGCTGGCTTTCGTGGCCGTCGGGGTGGCCGTTGTGTTCCCGGTTATCCTGCTCTACACGGCCCTGTCCTATCGGGTGTTCTGGGGCAAAGCGACAGAGCTGCGCTACTATTGACGCTCCTCCGGACGGTGGCAGTCCCGCATGATCACTCTCGCACCGCTGACCCCCGAAAACCATGAGGCGGTCAGAGCCCTGGCAGTACGCCCCGACCAGCGCCACCTCGTAGCGAGCGTGGACAAATCGCTGGCGGATGCTTACGTGTGGCGCGCTGCGCAATGCCGGGGCGCTTTTCACGACGACGCTGCAGTGGGCTTTGTGATGATCTTCCCTTACGAGGTAGAGGGGGAACGCCTGGTGAACATCGTCAGACTCCTGGTGGATGCTTCTCGTCAGGGCCAGGGACTGGGCCGTGCGCTGTTGGCAGACACGATCGCCTGGATACAGGCGCTGCAACCCCCGGCAGATCGCATACGCATCTCGACGCTGCCCGAGAACGAGGTGGCATTGACGCTCTACCGACAATACGGCTTCGAGGGTGACGCCATCGAGGACGGCGAGATTGCGTTGTACCGACCGGCCCGATGAGCCGCGATCCGCGTAATTGCAGCGGCCACCCACTTCGCGCACCATGAGCACAGACCGTCTTCCAGAGGATCTCCAGCCATGCAGACCTACCTCTTGCGCGTCATCCTGGCCGCAACGGCAGCGGGTATCGCCGCCACTTCAGCCACAGCAGCGCCGCCAGACCTGACCGGCACGTACAACGTCGCCACGCTGACCCCGCTACAGCGTCCCGAGGAATTCGGGGAGAATCTCTACCTCACGCCGGAGCGTGCCAACCGGATCATGGCCGATGCGGAAGCGCGGCGGGTGGCCCGCAGCGCCAATCGCGGCCCTGTGACCGAAGCACCTCCCGAAGGTGGTGCGCCACCGGTAGGCATCGGCGACGAGTTTCGCGAAACAAGCGGTGCCGGCAACGTTGGCGGCTACAACGATTTCTGGGTTGATCCCGGCTCGGAGGTGTTCATGGTCGATGGACGGTTTCGCACGTCGATCATCCTCGAACCGGCCAACGGCCGCATGCCGACCATGACACCGGTCGCCATGAAGCACGCCATGGAGCGTCGCAAGCTGCGTCGTCCGAACGACGGCACCGCCTGGTGGGTAGCGCTGGAAGGCGCCGGACCCTATGACGGTCCTGAAAGCCTGGGAATCTCGGAGCGTTGCATTCTGGGTTTCACCGGCACCGCTCCAACCTTTCCGAGCCTGTACAACAACTACAAGCGCATCGTGCAGACCGGCGAGCACGTCATGATATTTCTCGAGATGGTGCACGATGCCCGCGTAGTGCGTATGGGCGGTCAGCATCCACCGGCACATGTGAAGAAATGGCTCGGCGACTCGGTGGGGCGCTGGGAGAAAGACACCCTGGTGGTGGAGACCGCCAACTTCCATCCCATGTCACGACCCGGCTATCTCGGCTCAGAGAACGCCCGGGTGGAAGAGCGCTTCACCAGGCTCGCAAACGGCGACCTGCTGTACCGTTTCACTGTCGACGATCCCACGGTCTGGGAAGCGCCGTGGACGGGCGAGTATCTCTGGCGGGCAACCGCCGACAAGGTGTACGAGTACGCCTGCCATGAAGGCAACTACTCCATGGGCGGTATTCTGCGGGGTGCGAGGCTTCTGGAAGAGGAAGCCATGGCAGGGGGCGTCGGCGGCCGCTGAGGGCCACCTTCAGGACCCGGGCGGCGCGGCTGCCTCTGCGGCAGCTTCGCCGTCGCCGCCAGCCTCTTCCTGGTCAGCTTCCGGAGCTTCCGCGGGCTTCGCCAGGGCATCGACATACACCTGGCCGCCTTTCATGACGAAACCAACCTCACCCATGACTTCGATGTCATCGAGAGGACTGCGGGGATAGGCCACCACATCGGCTTTCAAGCCTGCTTCGATTTTCCCCAGCGTGTCCGCCTGACCCAGCAGATCCGACGCATGCAACGTGGCTGACTGCAACGCCTCCATGGCCGGCATGCCGGCATCCACCATGTGCACAAACTCTTCCCAGTTGCGACCGTGCGGGGGAACCCCCGTGTCGGTGCCGAACGCAATTTTTACGCCGGCTTTGTACGCCCGCGCAAAGGTCGCTTTGATCTGCGGCCCTATCGCTGCGGCTTTCGGACGCACCAGCGCCGAGAAGTAGCCGTCGATCTGTGCTTTCTCCGCGACGAACATGCCCGCCAGAATGGTCGGCACATACCACGTGCCCTGCTCACGCATGAGCCGCATGACCTCCTTGTCCATGAAGGTGCCGTGCTCGATGGAATCGACACCTCCCATGACGGCGCGACGCATGCCTTCGGTGCCATGCGCGTGCGCAGCCACCTTGTATCCGTAGTCCCGCGCAGTGGCCACGATGGCCTGAATTTCGGCCACCGTAAACTGCGGGTTCTGACCGCTCCTGGCTTCGCTCAGCACGCCCCCTGTGGCTGTGAGCTTGATGAGGTCGGCCCCCTCCTTGTAACGGGCGCGCACACCGGCGCGGGCTTCTTCCACGCTGTTCACAACACCGTCAACGGGACCGGGATCGCCGCGCAGATCGCTGTTCACACCGTTGCTCGGGTCTGCATGCCCTCCCGTGGTGGCCAGACTTTTCCCCGCGGTGAAGATCCTGGGACCGATCAGGTCACCACGCTCGATGGCGTCCCGCATGGACTGCGCCAGCCCATGCACCGTGCCCAGATCGCGCACTGCCGTGAAACCCGCCTCGAGCGTGCGTTCAGCGAACTTCACCGAGTTATAGGCGTAGTCTCCCGGTTCCCAGGCGAAACGTTGCAGATAGCGTTGCGGGGTCGTCTCCGTAACGATGTGCACGTGCATGTCGATGAGACCGGGCATGACAAACGCATCGGACAGATCGATGACATTCTCAGCCTCGACGAAGCCTCGCTGCACGCCGGTGATGCGGTCACCTTCTATGAGAATGGAGTGGGCTTCCAGCACCCGGCCTCGGGCGACGTCGAGCAGTTCGCCCGCATGGATGACCGTCTGCCCCTGGGCACCGCTCGCCAGCAGAGCGAGCAGCACCGCAGAACCGCGCAGCATCAGCTCGCGCGAGCCGCGCAGTAACGGATGCCGCGCCGCAGCAGCTCGTAGAACTGCGGTTTCTCCCAGGCGCATCGTTCAATCTGCGGGTAGTAATCCACCACGGGTTGCATGTCGTAGTGTCCCCGGCAGTGGCCAAGGTTCAGGTACAGCACCTCGCCGTCGCCAACTTTGTTGATGTAGTAGACCGGGTGCTCCACGTCATCGTTCCAGTCTTCGTGAATGAAACCCGTCGCTTTCCCCGTAAACCGCGAGTGCATGAGCGTGTGCAGATCGCCGTGGATCTTGCAGAGATACAGCTCGTCATCGGTCTCGAAAGGTTCGATGTCTTTGACGAGCTCGTGGTCGGGATCGGTGATGTGCACCTGGAACGGCTGGATCGGCGGATGTGCCATGAATTGGGTACCCAGCGTTTCCATGAGCACCGGGGCCCGCTCGGGACAATCGACGCCACCTTCGATGAATTCGAGAATGGCATTGGTGCCATGCAGTGCAAACCAGCTTTTCCCGCTGGCGATATAGTCCCGCAGCGCCTGCTGCTCGGCATCGCTGGGAATGAGGTTACAGGTGTAGGTGATCAGGAAATCGGAGGCCTGGATGCGCTCGATGTCGTGGTAGTCAGCAGCCACCGTGACCCGGATGGTCTCGTCCTCGGCCAGCAGCTTCAACAGCTCCAGGCGCGCGAAATCGATATCGTGATACTGGCCGGCCGCCACCAGGTAAACCTGGGTCGGTTGTTGCTCGGACATGGTGTCTCCCCTGCAGAACTTGTTTCGATCTGCACGAGAGCATACCGCAGGTTGCGGCGTATCCCGTAGGGGCAGATTGCACTAAGATGACCCCGACTTCCGGGGGATGAAAGACGACTCGATGGCAGCTACGCGGCGTGACAGCCTGAAGCTCCTGCTGACCGCCGTTGGCGCGGGGGCCGCGCCCCTTGCGCTGGTAGAAAACTCCTTTGCGGCCGCAGGATCCGCGCCACGGTTCTACACCGAAGACGAGCTGGCGCTGGTTATCCGCCTCTGTGATCTGTTGCTGCCCGACACCGACACCCCTGGCGCCGTGTCGGCCGGCGTGCCGGTACTTCTCGACGCGCTCATGGTCGAATGGGCAAGCGCTGCCACGCGGGCCGAACACCGCGGTCAGCTATCGAGCTGCGCGACGGCGCTAGGCGCCGATGGTTCAGCTTTTGCCAGTCTGCCGCCCGATGCTGCCACGGCTAGGCTGGGGTCCTTCGACGAAGCCGCATACGGCAAAGATGACGCCAATGACGGATCGCGCGCCTGGCGGTCTCTCAAGACGCTGATCACCCGCGCTTACTTCGCCACGGAACCAGGGGCTCGCCAGGAGCTCGACTGGCGCCTGGTCCCCGGACGTTGGGTCCCCTGTCAGGAGCTGCCGGCGTGAAAGCTGAATTCGACGCCATCGTGATCGGCTCCGGCATCAGTGGCGGCTGGAGCGCGAAGGAACTGGCAGAACGCGGTCTGAAAGTGCTGGTTCTGGAGCGAGGCCACAACATCGATCCGGCAAAAGACTACGTCGACATGCGTCAGCCCTGGGAAAGGCCGCATTTCGACCAGATCCCCGAAGACGAAATTGCCGAGCACTACCCCATTCAGCACCGCGGTGTCAGCTACGCGGTGAAAGCTTCCACGCGGCACTTCTGGGTGAAAGACAGCGAACACCCTTACCTTACGGCACCCGGCACCGACTACGACTGGCTGCGGGGCTATCACCTGGGCGGTCGCTCCGTGACATGGGGCCGGCAGAGTTACCGCTTCAGCGAGATCGATTTCGAAGCGAACAAAAAGGAAGGTGTCGGCATCGACTGGCCGATCCGCTACGGCGATATCGCGCCCTGGTACGACCATGTCGAGCGCTTTGCAGGTATATCCGGCGCCAGCGAGGGGCTGGCCCAGCTGCCGGACGGTGAGTTTCAGCCACCGTTCGAGATGACCTGCGCAGAGAAAGCGTTCAAAGCAAGGGTGGAAAAGGTCTTTCCCGGCCGCAAGGTGATCAACGCGCGCGTCGCCCATCTCACGGCGCCCACGCAGGAGCAACTGGACCTCGGGCGCAGCCCGTGCCAGGCGCGCAACATGTGCTCCTACGGGTGCACCTTCAAAGCCTATTTTTCGTCCCTCAACGCCACGTTGCCTGCCGCCCAGCGGACCGGTAACTGCACGATCCTTACTGACCGGATCGTAGCGAGCCTGAAATACGATGCCGCAACCGGGCGCGTGACGGGCGTGGAAACCGTTCATCAGGGCACGCGCGAACGAACAACGCATACCGCCCGTATGGTGTTTCTCAATGCGTCCGCCATCGCCTCGGCGCTGATTCTCCTGAACTCGAAGTCAGCGGCATTTCCAAACGGGCTGGCAAATCGATCCGGCCAGGTGGGTCGCAATCTGATGGATCATGTAAGCGCAACCTGGCTGCAGGGACGTATGACCGGCTTCGAGAACCAGACCATCTTCGGACGCCGGCCGGGCGGGTTCTACATTCCCCGCTACGCCGGAGTGACCGAGGGCGACAAAGACTACGCCCGCGGGTTCGGTTATCAGGGCGGTTCCACGCCCGAAAACCTCATACACGGCAGCGGCCCCGGCATTGGTGCCTCCTACAAATCCCGACACAGCAGCCCGGGCGCGTGGTACATCCGCTTCGGCGCCTTCGGCGAGGTGCTGCCGAACCCGGACAATCGCGTCTCGTTGCATGCTACGAAGACCGACCGCTGGGGATTACCTCTGGCGGTGTTCGACTGCCGCATGGGCGAGAACGAGCGCAAGATGATGGCCGCCGCGCGAAAGGACGGCATCGCCATGCTGGAAGCCGCTGGGTGCACCGATATCGTGGCCCCGGAACGGGAAGTGACCCTGCCAGGCAATCGAATTCACGAGATGGGCACCGCCCGCATGGGCCACGATCCGGCTACCTCGGTGTTGAACGGCTGGTGCCAGGCCCATGACGTGCCCAATCTCTTTGTCACCGACGGTTCATTCATGACCTCTGCCGGTTGTCAGAATCCTTCGCTCGGCTACATGGCTTTCTCAGCCCGCGCCGCCCACCATGCCGCGGACCTGGCTGCCGCGGGTGCTATCTAAACCGTTTCACGAGGAGTCATCCGTGGCAGATCAGAGTGCAGACATTCACGATATCAATGTGAACGAGGAATCCGCCGCGGCGGAAGCCGGCAGAAGCCGGGCCAGGGATTTTGCCCGCATGCGCCGCATCGGCTTCCTTCACGGCGGCGCCGTGCTTGCCGCGCTCACGCTGTGGGGTACTGCTACCGCCTGGGCAGCAACGAGCGGTCTCGTCATTGCGCACATCGTGGCTCTGGGCAACGCGTTGTTTGCTGGCATCATCGCTTCTGCCATAGCACATGAGTGGGGCCACTTTGCCGGGGCCCGGCTTGCGGGGGCAATCTCGCCCGTCATGAAGAAGCCCGCCCGCCTGTACTTCATGTTCGAGTTCGACATGCAGGCAAATACCACAGATCAGTTCGTCTGGCTGAGCCTGGGCGGCATTCTGGCCAACTGGTTTCTTGCCCTTGCACTGCTCGCCCTGGTGCCACTGAATACCCTCGCCGGCCCGCTGCTCGTTGCCGTGGCCGTGGCTCAGGCCGTCAATGTCAGCGTGTTCGAGGTTCCCGTCGTGTTGCGTGCGCGTGAGACAGGAGATCATCAGGCTGCCCTGGATCATCAGCTGCAGACAGCGGGCCTGCAACGCCTGCCGGGGATCATCGCCGGTGCCCTGGCGTTTTTCGCGCTGACCTGACGATTTCCGCGGCTGGCGCCGGTGCGCAGCGGCTTCAGATGCTGGACAGGTAGTTTTCCAGCGCGGCAAATCGCTGCTGCCAGGCGAGCGTGGCCTGATCCTGCGCAGCGCCCTCCGGCAACCCCGGCTCGCGCACCGAGATGTGGGTGGTACTGCCCATCGCCTCGAGCGTCAGGATGGCATCCCGGGCGTTCACCGTACCGAGTCGGTAAACGACCCTGGACGGGGCGACAGCCTCCAGAATCGTCGGGGCTTCGTCGGTAAACCAGAGAGCCAGGTGCTCGGCGCCCGTGCACAGATCGAAGAGGATCTCCCTGGGCACAAAAAGCTCGCAGGAATAACACGGCTCAGCACGTTCGGACATGGATTCTCCTGCTGCGCAGACTATGCGAGGTTACCTGGTTTCCCCGGTATCGCGGAAGTCACGCACGTCGAACGTCACCTCGTGCGTGCCGCCTGGTTCGAGGGTCAGGGTTGCGACTGCCGGGTCGGGCAATGCGCCCACCCCGAACAGCATGAGATGGTGCCCGCCCGGCTCGAGCGCCACCGTTTCGCCCGGACCGATGTCGACACCGTCCAGGCGCCGCATACGCATGACCCCGTCGTCGTTCCGGGTTGTGTGCAGCTCAACCGTGCGCACACCCGTCATAGAGACAGCGGTCAACCGCAGGGCGCTTTCGCCGAGGTTGGTGAGACGCATGTAACCGACACTCTTTTCCGTACCCGGCACGGGCTGCTTGGCATAAGCGCCATCCACTTTCAGGGCACCGACCGCAATCACCTGCGCGCCACCACTTCCCGCGGGCGAGCACGCACCCGCCAGGCAGAGCATCAGCAGATAGAAAAAAACCCTCACGAATTGATCGCAGCCGCCGCCGCCATGGCGTCGACCGCCGCGCCCAGCCGGTCGTCGCGCCAGGGCATGGGCATGAGTACCGGGTACTCGACTCCCGCGTCGACATAGCTCTGCACAAATGCGGTGACTTCCGCAGGCGTACCTATGAAATTGATGGCCTGAATCATCTTCTCGGAAATGGCAGCGACAGCGCCGTCACGGTCCCGCTCGGCCTGGCGTGCGCGCAGCTCATCTACTTCGTCGTTGAAACCGGCAGCGCGGAACATCTTTGCGTAGCCGTCAGCCATGGCGTAGTTGAACAAATCCCGACGCGCCGATTTAGCGCCGCGCTCGAAATCTGTGACTGCCGCATGCACGTAGGCGTAGATGGTGGCGTTTCCGCCCCGGCGCACCTCCGCCACGGCTGCAGGTACGTGCGCAGCGGGAATGTAGTTGAGCAATACGCCGTCGGCGATTTCGCCCGCCAGCTTGAGCATCTGCGGATTCAACGCCGCCATGATGATCTTCGGGCGTCGCTCGCCGAGGCGCATGCCCAGCCGGAACCGCTTCACCTGCCAGAAGTCCCCTTCGAAGGTAACCTGCTCTCCAGACAGACACTCGCGCAGCAGCGCCACGTATTCGCGCATCATGGCGATGGGTCGGTCTGCCGGCGGCGCGCCGTGCTGGCGAAGAATTCCCGGTGCCGAGACCCCCACACCAAGCAGCACGTCCGCATCGGGGCTCAAGGCCTGCAACGTGCTCGCGGTCATGGCCGCCAGGGGTGGCGTACGCACCTGGATGGGCACGATCCCCGTCGCCAGAGCCAGACCCGGAGCCTGTACTGCCGCGGCTCCCAGCAACGTGAAGGCATCGGTGCCATTCGCTTCAACGGTCCAGAGAGATGCATACCCGTGCGCGCGCGCCGCGTCAGCAACGTCGAGAATCCCGCGGGGTCCCAGCACGGCGAGGCTGCCGAAGGTGACGCCCAGTGGCGTGTGGCTCATGGTGAAGATCCTTACCCGTAAAACTGCCCATTGTAACGCCATGGGGAGTTTGCGACCTGCGTCGGTAGCACGCGGCGCCGGGTCTGCTACAGTGGCGGTGGAGCAACTCGCCCGGGGCGCATGCCATGGAATTTCTGTTCGGTGCCGGCCTTGTGCTGCTGGTGCTGGGCGGCAGCACCCTCGGCCTCATCGCCTTCATACAGCTGCAGGAACAGAAAAAGAGCGTCCGAGCGCTGCACCTGGAACTCGCATCCGTACGTCATCGTCTGCGTTCGCTGGAAAGCGGCGTCGACCAGCCGGCCCAACCGCTACCAGACGCCGCCGACGTTCCGGCCGAGAACCGACCCGAGCCCGTGCGTGCTCCCCCGGCTGAAGCCAGCCAGCCTGATCCCGCCCCAACAGCCGCCGCGCCTGTACGCCGGCCGCCGGCCGAACCCCGCGGCCCCGGCCCCATCGAACGCCTCCTCGCGCAGGTACGGGACAACTGGATGGTGTGGCTCGGTGGAATCAGCCTCGGTCTGGCCGGGATTTTCCTGGTCATCTACTCCATCGAGCAGGGACTGCTTGGCCCTGTCGGTCGGATTCTCCTGGGCGCAATCGCGGGCCTGGCGATGCAGGGTGGGGCTGAGTACCTGCGACGACGTACGGGCAACACATCCACCGTTTTTGCGGCCCTTGCCGCTGCAGGAAGCATCACGCTCTTCGCCACGGTTCTGGCCGCGCTGCGTCTCTACGACATGGTCGGGGTCAACACCGCCTTCGTGCTGTTGACAGCCGTTGCCCTGACAACCATGGCCCTGGCACTGCTGCACGGCCCGTTGCTGGCCGCCCTGGGGCTGCTCGGCGCCTATGCCGTGCCAGCCATGGTCAGCACCGGCGAAGGGAACATCCTGGTGGCTCTCGTTTACAGCGTGATCATCACGGGCGCAGCCGGCGCGCTGCTGCGCTACGTACACAGAGAGTGGCTCTGGTGGGGTGTCGTCATCGGTGCCTGGGCCTGGTGGGCCCTGAGCCTGGGCAACGAGCAGGGCCACGGGGCGCGGATCTGGTACCTGACGGCGGTGGCGTATCTGCTGATGGCGGCACCACGCTTCGACTGGTTGATGAAGGCAGCCACCACCACGAGCGACAGCAGCTATGGCCCGCGGAACTTCTGGAGCGTGACGCCTGCAGGCGAGCGTAACGTGCTGGTGCTCTGGCTCACACTGGGTGCGGCGCAGGCCATCACCATGCTGGTGGAACCTCTACCTGCCAGTGCGCTCGTGAGCTGGTCCCCTTTGCTGGTGCTCGCCCTGGTCGCCGCCCGCCGGCGCGAACAGCTTACGCTTGCGCCGTGGTACGTATTGTTATGCACGCTGGTTGCGTGGGTGGCGCGGTATCTCGATCCGGAAGCGGAACGGGTGGCACTGACTTACCTGCCGCCCGAGCAGACCCCTGTTTTTGTGGTCTACGCGGCAGGCACCGCCGTAGTGACGGTCGGCCTTTCACTATGGAACTTTGCGAGTTCCCGTTTTGGCGCCGCATGGGCTTCCCTTGCGGCCCTGGCCCCGGTGTTGCTCACGGTCACGGGCTACCTCATCACAGACTACCGCGCTGACAGCTGGGCATTGACCGCTCTGTTTCTGGGTCTCACCGCCGCGGCGGCCGCCACGGGATTCGTGCGGCGAGCGAGCCTCGACTCGCTGGTGGTATGGCTCTATTTCAGCACCCATCTCGCGGTGGCTAGCGCGGCGGCCATCGTTTTTTCCGGCGATACGCTGACCCTGGTACTGGCATCCCAGGCGGTATCCACGGCCTGGCTGATGCGCACCTTCTCAGTAGATCTCGGCTGGATGATCAAGCTGCTGGCGGTAGTGCTCGTGGTACGCCTCACGCTGAACCCGTGGCTGGTCAGTTATCCAACCGATTCGCACTGGACCCTGTGGACCTACGGGGGCTCCACGTTGCTGGTGCTGGCCGCGCGCTGGGTACTGAACCAGGGGCAGGCCTATGACAAGCTGCGCGACTGGCTCGAAGGGGTTGCCCTGCACCTGGCGGTGCTCACCCTGTGGACAGAGTTGCGCTTCTGGGTGCACGACGGGGACGTGTTCAAAGATGCTCTCACCGCCGTCGAAGTGTCCCTCTACGTTGTGCTGTTCGGCGCCATTGCCGTCGTTTACCACCTGCGGGCCGGACTCAGCGAACGTCTCGGCTGGCTCTACCGCATCTTTGCGTGGCTGAGCGCTACGCTTGCGCTGCTGAGTTACCTGCTGATTCTGGCCGGCACGGTTTTCGACACGCGCTGGCTGCACGGTGAGGTCAGCCAGACACCGCTCTTCAACCTTGGCCTGCTGTTCTACGCTCTGCCAGTGCTGGTGTTCTTCGCCAATTACCGCTTTGGCGTGCAGGGTCTGCGCAGGGCAATGCTGGGCGGCGCGGTGGCAGGTGCGTTCATTCTCGTGAATCTGGAAATCCGCCACTTATGGAGCGACAGTTTTCGGCTCAGCGGTCCTACCAGTGACGGAGAGATGGTGACCTACTCGGTGGTGTGGCTCTTGCTGGCAGTCGCCACGCTGGTAATCAGCAGCTACGCCCGCCGATCCGCGGCGACCGTGGCAGCCTACCGTGGCGGCATGGTATTGCTGGCGCTGACCATCGCCAAGATCTTCCTCATCGACATGGCCGATCTCACAGGATTGCTGCGGGTCGCTTCGTTCTTCGGTCTGGGTCTGGCCCTGCTCGGCCTGTCGTATCTCCACCAGCAGCTGCGGCCTGCGCCGGCAGCCACGGAGGCGCAGGACGAGTCAGTCGCCTGACTGTCTCGTGCCGCTCCGGGCGCCAACGTGATGCCATACGTCGCGCACGGTATATGGCGCCTGCAGTGCGGCCTGCTCAGATGCCGGTGACAGTTCCCGGACGCGCGTATAGCAGCCGTCATCTACCGCCGCGCGAAACGGCTTGAGGTTGCCCCATGCATCTCCCGCGTGTCCGCGCGCGCCCAGGCCAAAACCTTCCACGGTGCTGCCGTAGGTCAGGGCCTGCAGACCCATCCGGTGAAGGAGCTTGTCGCTGGCCCGAGCCAGCACGTCCGGCGCGACGGAAAGCACCCAGTTTTCCTGCTGGCGCATCCAGGCCGCCACGTTGCTCATGGTGGTAACGAAGCGCTGCCGGTCGGAGCGGTTGGCCCCCGTGCCGTGCAGCACCCGTCCGTCGAACACCATGATGGTTCCGGCGCGCGCCTCCAGGTGAATGGGTGGTGGCACTTCACCCATCTCGCCACCGCTGCCTGCTTCGATAAGCAGCTTGTGAGAGCCGGGAATGAGCAGTGTGCTGCCGTTGTGGTCGTCGACGTCCTGCGGAATGAACATGGTATTGACCAGCGCCGGCGCTTCTTCGGTGATCCACGGCAGTAGAGGCCCCTGATCGATGTGCAGACCCTGGGGATAACCGCCCGGGTCAGATCCGTTGGCAAGAAAGCTGTGACAGATCCAGCCTCTGCCGAGCGTTTCGTTCAGCAGCTGCTCTATGACCGGGCCTGCCTGCACGGCATCCGGATGCTGCTCGATGCAGAGCTCGAAGAGACGACCCTTGGTCACAAGCGTGTTCACATACTGGCCGGACGGCGTCTGATGGGCCACGCCCGCCAGCCGCTCACCTTCCGCTTGGGCGAGAAGCCGCGCATGGAAAGCGTCACACTGTTCCGGAGACAACCCGTCCTCGATGAGACAGTAGCCCCACTCCGCCAGGTTCGTCCGCAACACACGGATGTCTTTGGTGGGCACGGGCAGGTCGATGCCCGACCAGTAAGGGTGTTTCCGTGCAACCGTGGTGTCCCAGTAGCGTCCCGTCCCCCAGACGAGCGGTGCGCTCAGATCCGGCGGGGCCAGCCAGGGATTGCGTGCGTACAGCGAACGCAGGGGCTCGCCGCTGCGCAGAAAGCCCGTGTACAGCTCATCCTCTCGCTGCGAGTGGGCCTGCACGAATGCCTGACTGAATTCTTCAGGCACCGTCATGGTGACGACGCCTGCAGGCCACTGCCCGCGCGCGCGCCAAAGCGCTGCTGTACGACACTCAGCGCGGGGGCGTCCGCCTCGCTCATGGCATCCCCCGAACGTACACGGTAGGCATCGGGCGCATCGGCGCCGCGGGGCCGTTTGCCCTGGGCCACAGCGTCGGCAGCGCCAAGCAGCAATCGGCGAAACCGCACCACGCCGAGATCGGTCTGTCCCAGCATCTCCTGTGTGCGGTCGGCTATGAGACCCTGGCTGTCCGCTATGGCCGCATCCTGCTCCGAAATTCCGGTGATCCCCGTGAAGTTGCCGTTCGCCTGCAGCTTGCGGTCGATGAGGTAGTCGTTTTCGCGGTTGCGCAGCGGCATGAAGTGCTCGTCCACCTCAGCAAAGATTCCGAAGCCCGCGGCATATGCGTCGCGTTCCCCCTGCGTCAACGGACGGTCTGGATTGTACGCATAGCAGTAGATCCAGCAGGCGTGGTCGTCCACCGGCACCCAGGTGTTGCCCACGTGGTTGTCACCCGGAAAGCTGTTGGGCGCCATGGAGTGGTTCGGCATCATGAACTGGGTGATGCGCCAGTACAGAGCCTCGTTGTCCGCGTGGCGCGCCGCACACAGCACGAGCCCGCAGTCGTGATCCAGCACCGTGAAGCGGGGGCGCGAGTCTTCGATCATCCAGCGATAGCGCCCGTTTTCCGGTGGCTCGTTGACCCCTTGCGATGGCATCAGCCCCACCCGCTCGCCATCTTCGATGTTGGCATGGAGGTAAGAGAAGTGCGCTGTGTCGATACCGCCTTCCACGGCCTGGGCCCAGTTGCACTGCTGAAATTTCTTGGAAACGAAATAGTGCGACGCTGGCAGCTCCACGAAGTCGAGCGCTGGTGGCGGCGCCTGCGGCTGATCGAAGTGCACCCAGATCATGTCGGCGTGCTCCGCCACCGCCAGCGCCCGGACACCCGCCCTGGGTTTCAGGCGCTCCGCCTGCGCGGCGTCAGCCGTAGGAACATCCAGACACTGTCCATCCACGGCAAACTGCCAGCCGTGGTAAGCGCAGCGTATGCCAGCCTCCTCGTTGCGGCCGAAAAAGAGATCCGCCCCGCGGTGGGGACACCTCGGGGAAACCACACCAACGCGGCCATCTCCGTCCCGGAAGGCGACAAAGTCTTCTCCCAGCACACGCACCCGCATGGGCGGACCAGCCGGCGCAAGCTCGCGGGCCAGCAGCACCGGCTGCCAGTACTGGCGGAACAGCGCACCCATGGCGGTACCCGGACCGGTCCGCGTGAGGCGTTCGTTTTCGTGCGCGGTAAGCATGATCGACCTCCCCTGATCGAACGGCTGCAGCCTTCTCTTCTCTCTCTTTCGTTCTTTCTCGTACTCTCTCGTCCCGCGTTCTATCTCGTTCTATCTCGTTCTCAGTCGCTCTCGCTCGCCGGTGGGAAGAACGTCGGCACGAAGGTGCGCCGTTGGATTTTCCACCCGTCCGGCGTGCGCACGAAATCGTCGTGATATTCGCCGATCGCCGCCCACGCAGCAAGGGTGGCCGGCAACGGCCCCGGTGCACTGTACACCGTGACATAACTCACCCCGCGCGCCGTTTCAGGCCCGGTTAGCTCTATGTGGACCGTGGACATCAGGTGGCGGTATACGGGACCGGACGCTCCGGCATCGACCCGGGCCCGAATGGCGCTGCGGCCACGGAAAACCTCTCCCATGAGGTCGAACGTTGCATCCTCGGTGAACAGCGCGCCCACGGCGTCCCCGTCGGCACGGTCACGATGAAAGGCATAGCCCGTCACCAGCTCCCGGCACGCAGCTTTCGCCCCGTCCGCGTCGGCAACTGACAACGGCGCAATCAGCAGCAGACAAGCGGCAACAACACGTCTAACACAGTGGCTCTGATACATGAAAAACCCTCCTAATCCTCTGGCGCATAGTGCACTATCGGTCGCAGGAGAGAGAAGGGGAACGAAGTGGCCGAAGCAGGCGCCATCGGCGCGACCAATCCTTATGCCTCGCAGCGCGTGCGGTTCTACACGCTGGGGCTGCTGACAGTTGTCTACACGTTCAACTTCATCGACCGCCAGCTGCTGGCGATTCTTCAGGAATCCATCAAGGCTGAGCTGTTGCTGTCCGACACGCAGCTCGGCCTGCTCACCGGCTTTGCCTTCGCCGTTTTTTATGTCACCGCCGGCATTCCCATTGCGCGCTGGGCCGACAACAGCAATCGCCGCAACATCGTCGCGCTGGCGGTAGGTACCTGGAGCTTCATGACCGCCATCAGCGGTCTCGTGCAGAACTATACGCAGCTCCTGCTGGCGCGCATTGGTGTAGGCGTGGGCGAAGCGGGCGGCAGTCCGCCCGCGCACTCCATGATCTCCGACATATTCCCCCCCGAAAAACGGGCCAGCGCCCTCGCCTTCTACTCCACCGGCGTGAACATCGGCATTCTCTTCGGTTTCCTTTTCGGCGGCTGGCTCAACGAGATCTTCAGCTGGCGCGTGGCCTTCTTTGTCGTGGGCCTGCCCGGCATCGCCATTGCGCTGCTGGTTCGCTTTACCCTCGCCGAGCCCCTGCGCGGCCTGTCCGAAAATCGTGATGCCACAGATGCGCCCCCCGTCCGCGACGTGCTGCGACTGCTGTGGAGCCGTCCCGCCTTCCGGCACATATCCCTGGGCGCCGCGTTGAACGCATTCGCCGGGTATTCCACCAGCAACTGGACCGCTTCGTTCTTCATTCGCAGCCACGACATGACCACCGGTGAGCTCGGTACGTGGCTTGCGGGCATCATGGGGCTGGGCGGTGCGGTCGGCGTTTTCCTCGGCGGCTGGGCCGCGGAGCGGCTCGCGCTGAAGAACGTGGCCTGGTACATGTGGATGCCAACGCTCACGGGCCTCGTCTGCCTGCCGTTCATGGTGGCCATTTACCTGGTCGACAGCGCCTACATGGCGCTGATGCTGTCGATCGTGCCCGGGATCCTGTTCAACGTCTATCTGGGTAACGCGCTCGCCATGACGCACGGTCTCGTGGGCCTGCGCATGCGCGCCCTGGCGTCGGCAATCCTGTTTTTCATTCTCAATCTCATCGGCTTGGGCCTGGGGCCCTGGAGCGTGGGGCTTCTCAGCGACCATCTCGAGCCCACCCTCGGTGCCGAATCGCTGCGCATGGCAATGCTGTATCTGCTGCCGGCCGCCATGGCCTGGTCTGTGGCCCACTTCTACTTCGCGTCACGCCATCTCGAGAAAGATCTCGCCCGCGCCCCCGGCTGACCGGCCCCGTTGTCGCGGTACCCTTTGCGCGGTACTCTCCATCCCAGGAGGGTGAGAGCTATGATGCACGGGACGGTCCGGCACGGACGTACCGCGGTGGGCACATCACGCCATGGCTGAAGTGTCGGCCATTTCCGCGACGACCGCGTCAGGTTCGCGCGGGCGCGAAGGCGCCCAGGTCAGTCACTTCCGAATCCTCTGTTACTCCTCGTTGTACATGCCGGTGTCGATGGTGCTGCTGCCCGTCGCGGTGTACGTGCTGCCGCTCTACGCCGAGCTCGGCATCTCCATGTACGCGATGTCGGCAATCATTTTCGCTGCAAGGCTGTCTGACGCATTCACAGACCCGCTGATCGGTGTGCTGTCTGATCGCACCAAGAGCCGCTACGGCCGCCGTAAACCATGGATCCTGGCCGGCGCACCGCTGTTGATGGTATCCCTGTACATGCTGTTCGTGCCGCCAGAGGCGCCGTCAACCTGGTATTTCGCCTTCTGGATCGTGGTGCTGTATCTGGCGTTCACCATCGTCGATCTGCCTTACTTCGCCTGGGGCGCGGAGTTGTCCACCAACTATGACGAGCGCACGCTCATCACCGCCCGGCGCGAACAGTTTCACTTTGCGGGAACCATCACCTTCAACCTGCTGCCTCTCGTCGCCGCTTTCCTCATCTATCTGGCGGCGGTGCAGGATTTCTCGCTGAGCGCGATGGTGGCCAACTTCTCCGGCGAGTTTCAGAGCATCATGAAAAACCGCGCCGGCAACATAGATGTGATTCTGTACTGGCTCGCAAACTTCGTGATGGTGGCCATTCCCGTTGGCATCGCCCTTTCCCTGTTCTTCGTGCCGGAAGTGCCCCAGAAGATCATAGAACGGCGCAAGCCCAAGTTTTTCGACAGCCTGCGCGTGGTGAAACGCAACGGCCCCTTCGTGCGCCTGATGGTGTGCTACACGGTCAGCACCCTCGGCGCAGCAGTCACCGCCGCCCTGTCCTACTTTTTTGTCAAACACGTCATTCAAGCCGGCGAGCTGTACCCCATTTACCTGCTGGTTTACTACACCAGCTCCGTGGCCGGCCTGCCGGTGTGGACTGCCCTGTCGCGCCGCGTGAGCAAACACCGGGCCTACGTTGCGGCGCTCGTGTGGTTCGCCTTCTGGGCTTCGTGGATCCCGTTCATCCCCAGCGGCGAGTTCGGCCTGTTTCTGGTGGTCATGTGTTTGAAGGGTTCCACCGTGGGGGCACTGCTGGCTCTCCCCGCGGCCATGGCTGCTGATGCTGTGGATATCGATTCGGCGCGCACCGGGGAACAACGCGCTGGTCTGTACTTTTCGATCTGGGGGCTGCTGAAGAAAGGCTCGTATGCGGTCGGCGGTGCCATAGGCCTCGCGGCAGCCGCCGCTTTCGGCTTCGATCCCACCGCCGATCCAGCCCTGGCGGGCACCGCCGACGGCAACTCAGAGAGTTCGCTGGTATGGCTGGCCCTCTGGTACTCGATCATCCCGGCATTGATCAAATTCGTGGCTTTGCC
Source organism: uncultured Pseudomonadales bacterium (assembly GCA_964651595.1). GTDB lineage: Bacteria > Pseudomonadota > Gammaproteobacteria > Pseudomonadales > Azotimanducaceae > UBA4421. The sequence goes on from CAZYYJ010000013.1 coordinate 42,300, forward strand.
GTTCGTGTGGCACTACCCGCTGACTGAAGCCCGACAAAGGCGTATCCGGGAACGCCTGGAGCGGCGCGGCGTAACAAGCGCCTGAACCGGCCGCGGACGCTGCACGCCGATCCTGTTACCATGAGCGACCATGGCTAATCCCCTGGCTGCACCTTCGCAGCGCTTCCTGTACATGCTGGGCTTGATCCTGGCCGGCGAGGCCGTTTACGCCCTGCCGTTCCACATTGCCCGTTTCTTCCGCCCGAGCATGCTGGAAGCATTCGGGCTCAGTGCCACGGAACTGGGCGCAGCCCAGGGGGTGTACGGTGTCGTGGCCATGCTGGCCTATTTTCCCGGCGGGCCTCTTGCAGACCGCTTCCCGGCCCGCAAACTCATGGCCCTGTCCCTGTGGTCGACCGCCGCCGGCGGGCTCTACATGGCGACATTCCCGGCTTACGGCGGCACCATGCTGGTGTTCGGCTTCTTCGGCATCACCACCATCCTATTGTTCTGGGCGGCGTTGATACGTGCCACCCGCGACTGGGGCGGCACGGACGCACAGGGACGCGCCTACGGCATTCTGGACGGCGGTCGCGGCCTGCTTGCCGCCGCGCTGGCGTCGGTGGGCGTCATGATCTTCGGGCTGGCCTTTCCGGACGGCTACGATGCCGCCAGCGACGCCGAGAAACAGGCTGCGCTGCGGATCGTCATCCAGGGATACACCGTTTTCACGGCCCTGGCCGGCGTGTTTGTCTGGTTTGCCCTGAAAGACCCGGGCACCCACGCAGCACCATCGGGGCCGGGCACCGGCACAGGCCCCGTGCTAACGCACATCCGTGCGGTCGCCCGTCTGCCTGCGGTCTGGCTGCAGGCATTGATCGTCATCTGCGCCTACGTCGGCTTCAAGGGCTACGACAACTACTCACTGTTTGCCGTGGAAGTCTACGGCCTGGATGAGGTCGAAGCCGCGCAGCTCATTGCCCTGGGCGCCTGGGTGCGTCCCATCGCTGCGCTGGGGGCCGGACTGCTGGGGGATCGCTTTACTGTTACCCGCATGCTGGGCGTCTGCTTTGTGCTGCTGCTGCTGTCCGATCTCTATTTTGCCCTGGCACCGCCCATGCCCGGCGCCGTGTGGGTGATTCTGAGCAACACCCTGCTGGCCTGTATCGCCATCTTCGGCCTCCGCGGGCTCTATTTCGCGCTGTTTGAAGAAACCCGCGTACCGCCGATCATGACCGGCACGGCGGTTGGCATCGTTTCGGTGCTGGGATACACACCGGATATTTTCACCACGCTGGTGGCCGGTATTCTGATCGACACGTACCCGGGCGTACCCGGGCACCAGTACTTCTTCATGTTTCTCGCCGCCTTCGCAACCGTTGGCCTCGTAGCTACATTCCTCCTGAGCCGGCTCATCCAGCGCTCCGCCCGGACCGCGGTAAACAACTGACCGCATCTTCGAGTTGCCGTAAAATCACGCGCTTTTCGCGACAGGTACACGCCCTCAGTGCGAGCGCAGTTTCGTGACGAAGCCTCCGGGCAGTGGTTCGCCTACGAGCGGCCGTTGACGGTGCTCACCGCCCATGCCACGTCAGACGTAGCCCCGCTGCTGGACCAGGTCACGCGATCGGTGAACGAACGCGGCTGCCATGCGGCCGGCTTTGTCGCGTTCGAAGCTGCGCCGGCTTTCGATGCGGGCCTGCCCGTGCTGCCGCCGGACGGTCTGGTGCCTCTCGCATGCTTCGGGCTGTACGAGACAAGACGGCCTCTCAACACCCCGGTGCCCGGGGACCAGCCAGCCCCCCTGCCCCGATGGGGCCTCACCCTCGACGAGCCCAGCTATCGGTCAAGCGTGGCAGCGATACAGGACGGCATTCGACGGGGGGATTTCTACCAGGTGAATTTCTGCGCGCAGTTCACGGCGGATACCACGGCGCTGGATACGCGCTTCTGTCTGGACGCGCCTTTCGGCGCCATCCTCGATCACCCCGACTTTTCGATCGTCTCCGCGTCACCGGAGCTCTTTTTCCGCCTCACCGATGGGCTCGTGACCAGCCGACCGATGAAAGGCACCGCCGCACGCGCAGCCCATGCTGACGAAGACGAACGTGTCAGGGCGTGGCTCGCTGCGTCTGAGAAAAACCGGGCGGAGAATCTCATGATCACCGACATGGTGCGTAACGATCTCGGTCGCATCGCACAACCCGGCACGGTGCGCGCAACGGAGATCTTTGCCGTTAACCCGTTCCCTACGGTGTGGCAGATGACATCGACCGTCTCTGCGCGTACCACGGCAACGCTGCCAGACGTGTTTCGGGCGCTTTTCCCCCCTGCATCGATTACCGGTGCGCCCAAACGCGCCGCCATGGCGTGTATCGCTGAATATGAAGCTGGACCCCGAGGCGTTTACACCGGTGCTCTCGGCGTTGTCACCCCCGATGGCAACGCAACGTTCAGCGTGGCCATAAGAACGGCGGTGCATCACAAAGCAACGCACCGCGCAGTCTATGGTGCCGGCGGCGGTATTGTCGCCGATTCGTCCCCGCGTGAAGAATTCGGCGAAATGCACCTGAAAGCACAGGTCCTGCAGCGCTCCACCCCTCAGTTCGAGCTGCTGGAAACGCTGCGAATCCGCAACGGACGCGTGCATCTGCTTGAGCTGCATCTGCACCGGCTTGCCGGAAGCGCTGCGCACCACGGTTTCTGCTGTGACGTCTCGCGCATCGCGGCAGCGCTGAAAGCCGCCGCCCGCGGGCAGGACGACGGCCGGGTCCGGTTGACGCTCAATGCCGATGGCACCCCCGAAATCAGCGTCACACCTGTGCCTGCGTCGGCTCCTATCACCCAGCTGGCCCTGTACAACGAGCCCGTCGACAAAGCGGACCCGTCGCTACGCCACAAGACCACGGCGCGGACAGTTTACGAACGCGCTGCGGTTGCTGTCGGTTCTGATCGCGAAGCGCTGCTCGTCAACGACGACGGGTGCATCACCGAGTCGGCCATTGCGAACGTGGTGTACGAGCTGGATGGCAGGCTGTTCACCCCGCCGGCAGATGACGGTCTGCTGCCCGGCATCCAGCGTCAGCACCTCCTCGCTCTGGGCATAGTGGCGGAACGCAGCCTGACCGTTGCGGAGGCCGGCCGCGTTTCCCGCTGGTACCTCGTCAACGCGTTGCGCGGCTGGCGCCGCGCTCGCCTTGGCGCTGCCGATCAAGGCGAAGCGGCGCTCACTCCTGTGCCGGCCCGCTGATCACCTGCTGCCCGCTCCAGATGCTCTGGTCGCAGTCGAACAGCATGCCGAAGTGGCGTACGACCGACTGTCCTGCATCGCTGGGAAGCAGCGTATTCACCCACTTCGCCCAGGCGGATGCATTGTTGTAGACGCTGAAGAAGTACTGATCCGCCGTATTCGGCCCGGAGGTTATCGGTCCCATCGAGTACATGGCGTTCGGCGTCACGTCGTTACCCAGCGCATTCATGGTGCCGCGAATGTGGTTGTGCAGGTCAGGCAGATCTCCCGGGCCGCGGCCATGTTTGAAATTGCAGGCGAAGGAGGCAATCACCGCGCTGTCATCATCGTCTTCGGGCGCCTCGCGGGTGTGAATGGGGGTAATGGTCGCGAGGCCTGCGGAGCAGTCGATGGCGGCATCGAACCGCGGACCAATACTATCCATCTCAGACGTCGCCGCGAAAGTGTCCATCTGCGTCGCCAGCGCTGTCAGGTTCGGATGCGCCGCAAACCATAGAAGATCGTAAGGTGCCGCAGTTTTTATTGGCAGCCAGACGAAGTTGGGGCCCAGCGTCAAACCGGCCCGCTCAGCCTGCCTGACATAGTGGTCGCGGGCTCCCATCACATCATCGAGATCTTTGCCAGGCTGATAGTTGCACGTCCAGACTTCCATGACCGCCGGCGGCTGGGCTTCTTCGGCCACGCTGTGACCGGTGACGAAGCTGAAGGCGAACGCCAAGAGAAAAGCGCAGAGCTTTGTTGTTTTTTTCATTGAGGTCTCCCTGAAGAAATCAGTTTCACAAGGGAGGTTGAAAGGAAGGTACAACGGTTGCGTCGAACGAGAATCAAACCGCGCCCCCATCCCGGCGCTCCTTGATCTCAGCCTCTCCCGCAACAAAGTGTCTGACATTCGGACGTTTTGAGCTACGCCCATTTGCGCATAAGCAGCGCCTTTGAAACATCGCCCGGTTCTAGGGCGCCTGCTACCATCTGCACGATGAGCCGCCTGCAAGTCATCGCTGTTGTCGGCGCCCTCGCGCTCGCCTTCAGCTCGGGCTATCTCCTGGGCGTGAACAGTGCTGTGGCGCCTCCGCCGCCCCCACCGCCACCGGAACCAGTGGCCGAGGTGCCCGCGCCCGAAATCGAACCCGCGCCGCGCACGCCATTGGAAGAAATCGAATTTGCGGCCGCTTCCGGTGATCTCCACGGGGCTGCCAGGCTTGCCCTGCGTTACGTGGATGACAATCCCGGTGACGCGCCGTTGCTGTTCATGCTGACCGGCCTGCTGGCAGAGGTTGGCGCCTACGACGAGATCTTCCGACGGTTGCTGGATTTCCTGCAGTTCAGCACCGACCCCCGCGCTATCGCCGAAGCGCGAGACACGTTGCTGCTGCATTCCGAAGATTTCGTAGACGCTCTCATCGACGCCGACGCTGCCGGTGCCGTACAGGCGCACCTGGAGCGGCTCACGCAGTTCGACCACCTGTACGACGGCCATCGGGTGCGACTGATCCAATGGCTGATCGGCACAGATCAGCTCGCGACCGCCGAGCGCCTGCTGCGGGAGACCGGCTACGTGGGCGCAACCGAGGAAGAACACGCTGAGCTGGCTGCGGCCCTGCAGCTGGCAAACAACCGTTTTCAGATCGTGCGGCACGAGAACGGCCTCTCTACAGCCCTGCGCCTGAACGCGGGTAGCGACCCTTACGATCTCGACATGGTCATCGACACAGGGGCATCGATGACCGCTATCCACGTCGACCGGTTGCGTGCGGTGGGCGCGCAGGATCTGGGCGAAAGCCGACGTGTGCTGACCGCCAACGGCGCCACCGTCATGCCGGTTTATCGCGTCTTCGACGTGCAGGTTGGACCGGTGTTTCTGCCGCGCCTGGACGTTCTGGGGATGCGCAGCGCCCCCCGCGACAGCGACGGCCTGCTGGGCATGGACCTCATCCAGCAGTTACCGTCTCTGCCGACAGGAACACCCTAGGGGAACTACATATGAGCGTAAGACTGGGTTATCTGCTGCCCACGCGCGAACAGGTAATGCGCGGCGAACACGACACAGCAGGTCTGCTCGACCTGGCACGGTGCGCCGCGGGACACGGCTTCGATTCGTTGTGGGCCGGCGACTCGCTGCTCGCACGGCCACGGCATGATCCCATTACCCTGCTTGCCGGGGTGGCGACCGCGATTCCGGACGTGCACGTGGGTACCGCTGTACTGCTGCCCGCGCTGCGCAATCCCGTGGTGCTTGCGCAGCAGCTCGCAACGGTCGACCAGTTGAGCAACGGCCGGCTGATTGTGGGTGCGGGCATCGCCGCCGATGCCCCGAGTATCCGCGCTGAGTTCGCCAGCGCCGGCGTACCCTTCGAGGCCCGTGTGGGACGCTTGCTGGAAGGCTTCCGGCTGATGCGTGCTCTGTGGGGCAACGAGCCTGTCGAGTGGCAGGGGCGCTGGACCGTGGAAAGCGGTGAGCTGGCGCCGAAGCCGGTGCAACCGGGGGGGCCGCCCGTGTGGCTCGCCGCCGGTGTCGAGCCCGGAATCGCGCGCGCCGCGCGTCATTTCCAGGGCTGGTTTCCCATTGGTCCCGATGTCGATACCTTCACCGCGCGCAACGCGTACTACCGGCAGTGTGTGCTGGACAACGGCACGGCCGAGGCGACGACGGCGCTCTATGCCACGCTGTGCATCAACGATGACATGGACGCGGCGGACGCGGCGATCGATGCGTATCTCACCGAGTACTACGGCGTGCCTGCAAGCATCATGCGCAGCATCCAGGCCTGTTTCGGGGGACCCGCGGAGGACGTCATGGCGTTTCTGAAAGGTTATGTGGACGCTGGCGCCCAGCACCTGGTGCTGCGCCTCGTGGGAGAGCACGAAGCCACGCTCGCTGCGCTCGCCCGGCACAGGCACCTCTTGAGCTGACGAGGCGCGCTCAGCTACCGCGCGGCTTCGCCGCCTTTGTACACCGTCAGCCTGGCGTGCTGCTGCAGCACGGTAACGTCTTCAAGCGGATCGCCGTCCACCACGATGAAATCGGCAGCCGATCCAGCCGCAAGGGTGCCTACGCGCCCGGATGGGTCGAAGGCATCGCCGCCGTGGCGCGTTGCGCAGATCAGGGCTTCAGCCGGAGACATGCCGAAGAGGTCCACAAAGTACTCGAGGTCTTTGGCATAGGTGCCGTGCGGGGCGATGCTGATCCCGTAATCGCCGCCCACCACCAGCTTCACACCAGCGTTGCGAAGCTTCTCCACCGTGGCAATCGTAGCGTCGATTTCTTTCACGTATCCCTGCTGCGCCACCATATCGCGACTGACCCCAAGGCTTTCGCACTGGGCCACATACTGCACTTCCCACGCGATGGCCGGGCCTACGAACACGCGCTCGCGCTGCGCCAGCAGCGCCACGGCCTCATCGTCCAGATAGTTTGCGTGCCCGATATAGTCCACGCCTGCACGCGTGGCCTGCTTCACCGCTGCCGCCGACCTGGCATGACAGGCTACCCGTAACCGGCGCCGATGCGCCTCTTCGACCGCGGCGTTGACTTCCTCGTCAGTGAAAGAAAGTTCTCCGGGGGGACACTGGCGGTTGATGGCTTCGCCGTCAATGAAGAGCTTCACCACGTCTACGCCGATTTTGCGCTGCTCGCGGACCGCCTTGCGTACGGCCCAGGGGCCGTCAGCGATCTGACTCAATCCGCCGGGCGAATCGACGTTGCTCGCTGTAGCACCCAGATCGCGACCCGCTGCCAGCAACCGCGGTCCGGAAAGCTGCCCGCCATTGATCGCGTCCCGCAGCGCGACGTCGATGCGGTAGGTGGACCCGAAGCTGATTGCAGACGTGAAACCGCTGCGCAGCATCAGCGAGGCGTTACGCACCGCGGTGAGCGTCGCCTGCTCCACAGGGGTTTCCCCGATCGCAAAGGGACTGGCGTCAGCAAAGGACAGGTGCGCGTGCGTCTCGGTCATACCCGGCATGAGGAAGGCCTTGCCCACATCGGTGCGCGCCACGTCATTCGGCAGTTCGGGAACTGCAGCCTGCGGGCCTGCGAAAACCACTTCGCCACCATCGACCAGCAGAGCCCCGTCCTCGATCACGCTCTCGTCGACGGCTGTGAAGAGCCTCGCATTGGTGTACAGATGCATGCTCATGGTTGCCCTCTCAATCGGCAAAAAACGCTTCTTTACGCTCGCCGTTGGGCCCGTAGACCGGCTCACCCCGTTCCACCAGGTACGCCTGGTTGATGCTCTCTTTGATGTTGGCGCTGCCCAGCAACTCCACCATCCGGTCGTAGTTGGGATGCTTGAAGTGTGCTGCCAGCGAGTCGCTGTCGTCCCACAGCTCATACACCTGGATGCGCGTTGGCACCGAAGGATCCGGGGCAAAACAGTAGTCGCGGCAGCCCGCCTCCTCCACCCGCGTGGCCAGCTGCACGTCGCGCGTCAGCTCAACGGCTCGATCCCGGTCGGCCTGATTGTGGAATTCCAGCGCAGCCACAACGATGATCATGTCTCTCTCTCCTGACTAACAGATAGCTTAAGCAGCACGCGTCCAGCGCCGATGGGATGGACCCTCGGGACCGCGCGCCTTGCCGGCGTGCTCGGGGTATACCGACGCCGTGTACAGATCGCCATGGGCATCCATGGCAAGTTGATGAATGTAGATGGCAAGATCTTCCACGCGCTCCAGCACCTCACCGGTGTCTTCGTCGAGGATCGCCAGATGGCTCATCTTGTCGCTGGCATAGACGCGATTGCCATAGGTGGCGATGCTCAAGGGCATGATGTGCGTCCACTCGTCAATGTAGGTACCGTCCGGTTCGAAGCGCTGGATGCGATGGGTGGCGCCTTTTTCCGGGCGCGTCCGCTCGGGCGCAATCTGGCCCGGAACGGTCATGTAGTCGTGAAAGTTGCCGCCCACCAGATCGGCAACCAGAAGACGCCCCTGGGAGTCTTCCGCCAGCGCATGCGGCGTGTTGAACTGCCCCGGGCCGCGCCCCCAGGTACCCACCTCACGCAGGAACTCACCGTCGGGGGTGAACCACACCAGGCGTGAGTTCCAGTAGCCATCGGCAACCACGATGTTGCCATCCTGCTGCACGGCCACGGCCGTAGGTCCGTTGAAGTGTGTGGCGTCACAGCCCCATTCGGCAAACGTGCCCAGAGTGAGCAGCAACTCGCCGGCGGCGGTGTACTGCTTCACGGTGTGTCCGTCCCGGTCGGTCGTCCAGAACGTGCCATCTTTCTCGATGTAAAGCGTGTGACCGCCCAGGGCAAAACCCGGCTCATCGGACGGACCCCACTTGCCCAGGTACTCACCATCGCGGGAGAACATGGAGATGCTGCTCTTGCCCATCTTCGCGCTCATGGCCAGCGGATGTGCGGCCCAGTGTTCGAGGTCACGCGTGAACAGATACACAGTGCCGTCCGCGTCTACGGCAACCCCTGAGCCCATTTCGAAACGCATGTCCGCCGGATAATGCGGCCACCCTTCCGCCTGGCGGTATCCGCCCCGCGGATCCGGCGTGTCGGTGTTGTCCGTTACGTCATGTGAAGTACACATGCAGATCTCCCCTGTCGCTCGAGACCCGGTCGAGTTTACACTTCGGGTGAGGGAAGCGGGAGAGAACCATGCAACGACTGACGATGGCGCCGGTGGCAGCCGTGTGCCTGGCCCTGGGCGGCTGCGGCGCGGAACCGCCTGCAGGAGATGACACCGGCAGCGCAGCGGTCCCCGCCGGGGTAACAGACACGTCCACGGCACCGGTGCCGGACACGGCTGCGGCAGCGCAGACCGCGGCGCGGCGCTTCGGCGGCGTGCAGCTTTCCATGCCGCCCGATGTCATCATCGCCAACCCGGCCCGCAACGGCGACCGTCAGGCCCTCTTCGGCGACCTGCATATTCACACCACCTATTCCTTCGATGCGTTTGCTTTCGGCACCATCGCCACACCGGACGATGCCTACCGCTACGCGCAGGGTGAAGCCATCCGTCACCCTGCCGGCTTCGACGTGCAGTTGCGGGCGCCGCTCGACTTTTACGCGGTGACCGACCACGCCATGTTTCTGGGTGCCGTCAAAGCAGCCGCTGATACCGAAAGCGACTTCTCCGACGCAGCCCATGTGCAGGGGCTGCACAACCTGAATGCCGTAGAGAACCTCACGCTGGAAAGTCTGCCGGACAGGGTCAAAGCGTTCAGCACCTTTCTGCCGGACACGCTCAGAGGCGTAGCGGACGGCTCCATCGATGGCGAGATGCTGAACGACATCGCCCGCGACGCATGGTCAGATATCGTGGCTGCCGCCGACCGGCACTACAAACCGGGGCAGTTCACCACGTTCGTTGCCTACGAGTACACCTCCTCCACCGATGGACGCGGCAACCTGCACCGCAACGTCGTTTTTCGCGACTCCGACAAGCTCCCCGCCATGCCGTTCTCCCGCTTCCACAGCCAGGACCCGGAAGGCCTGTGGGACTGGATGGATGATCTGCGAGCGCAAGGCATGGAAGCGCTGGCCATCCCTCACAACGCCAACGGCTCCAACGGCCAGATGTTCAAGCTGGTGGACTGGGCCGGCGATCCCCTCGACGAAGCCTACGCAGCCAAGCGCCTGCGCAACGAGCCACTGGTAGAACTCACCCAGGTGAAAGGCACCTCGGAGACACACCCGTTGCTGTCGCCGAACGACGAATGGGCCGGTTTCGAAATCATGCCGTTCCGCGTGGCGACGACGCTGCCGAGCGAGCCCCGCGGCTCTTACGCGCGGGATGCCCTGCGCCAGGGGCTCAGCCTGGCAACGCAGGGCCTCACCAACGCGTACCAGTTCGGCTTCGTGGCCGCATCGGATACACACACGGGTGCTGCGTCACTGGACGAGGATGATTTCTTCTCCAAGGTTGGCCTGCTCGACAGCAGCGGCAGCCTGCGGGGTGCAACGCCGCTGGATCCCGGCGACGCCGAGATCCTGCGCAGCGCTGGACGGGTGAGCGTTGCCACCATTGGCGGCAGGGACTACGCCACCGGTGCGTACGAGACCTGGAGCGCGTCGGGCCTGACGGGCGTGTGGGCCGAAGACAACGACCGCGACGCCATCTATCGCGCGTTCCGCCGGAAGGAGACTTTCGCCACGTCGGGACCGCGTATCCGCATACGCCTGTTTGCCGGGCACGATTTCGACGCAGACATCGTCCGCGCGGAGAATCGCTTCGAGCTGGCTTATGCCAACGGCGTGGCCATGGGTTCCGAGCTGGTGAGCGACGCAGAGGCGCCGCCCGGATTCCTCGTCTGGGCCGCCCGGGATGCAGGCTCGGCCGCGCTGCAACGTCTGCAGATCGTGAAAGGCTGGGCAAGAGGCGGCGAAACCTTCGAGAAAGTGTACGACGTAGCCTGCAGCAACGACGGCACAGTTGATCCAGCCACCCACCGTTGCCCGGACAACGGCGCCGAGGTGGATCTCAGCGATTGCTCCGTAACCACCGGCGTCGGCGCCGGAGAACTGGCCAGCTACTGGGAAGACCCGGACTATCAGGCGGACGAGCAGGCGTTCTACTACGCCCGCGTGCTGGAAAATCCCACCTGCCGATGGTCGACCTGGGATGCGCTGCGTGCCGGTGTGACCCCGCGACCGGATCTGCCCGCAACCATCCAGGAGCGGGCCTGGTCTTCACCCATATGGACAGTGCCCCACAAAACCCGCTGACCGAGGAGCGTCGGGCCGGTAGCATGGGACCGGCGTTAGACGTAGTCATCAAGGAAAGCGAAGTTGTACACGGACATCTTTGCGTGGACGGCGAGCCCGGTGTACGCAGCCACGCGTCGACCCTCCCGCGATGAACGACACCGGCACCCTGGCTCCGGGCGAACCCGGTTCGGCTGGATAGTGCACGCCATGATTGTCGGCGCCGTGTTGTTTGCGCCACAAGCAGCGATCGCACTGGCAAGCGGTTCGCAAGTATCGGGTACGCTGCAGGATTCAGAGGACACTGCGACCCACTCCTTTTCCGCCAGCGCCGGCGACTCGGTCGTGCTGGGCATCTCAGGCAGAGGCGCCAATCGGTTCTTCGTGTATGGACCGTCTGGCGAGTATCTCGGCGGAGACAGTGCGATCTTCACGAACGCCGAGCTCGAAGCGACAGGCACATACACGGTGGTCGTCTCGAGAAGCCCTGGCTATGCCACGCCCGGCGAATACACCCTCCACCTGGTTGTTGCACCCGGCACTACGGGCAATGGTGACATCGGCAGCGGCGAGCAGCGCTCCGGAACGCTCAATTCCCCCGGGGATCTGGACAGCTATGCGTTCAGCGCAGGCTTCGGCGACAGTGTCATCATCGGAATCTCAGGCAACGGCAGCAACCGCTTTGCCGTGTACTCCCCCACCGGCGTCTACCAGGGTGGTGGCGGAAGCAGACCCTTCACCCTATCAGCCAGCGAGACCGGCAACTACACGATCGTGGTGTTCCGCGGCTCGGGCTACGCAACGCCCGGCGATTACAACCTCCACTTCGTGAAAGCCCCTGGCAATACCGAGTTCGGTGCGATATCCAGCGGTGAATCGAGGTCCGGCACCCTCGACTCCCCTGGCGACCTGGACAGCTATGCGTTTTCCGCGAGCCCAGGCGACAGCGTGGTGATTGGCATTTCAGGAAACGGCAGCAACAGTTTCTACGTCTATGGCCCCAGTGGCGCCTACCTGGGCGGTGGTGGCGCCAGCGCTCCAACGTTCTTCCTGACCAATGCGGCGGACGCTGGCACCTACTCGATAGTGGTTTTCCGCAGCCCGGGCTACGCGACGCCCGACGACTACAAGCTGCACTTCGTGAAGGCGCCGGGCGCCACGGAGCGTGGAGAGATCAGCAGCGGGCAATCGAAATCCGGCACCTTCGCCTCACCCGGAGATCTCGAAAGCTACGAATTTGCAGCCACCGCAGGCGATAGTCTGCTGATCGGTGTCTCTGGTGGCAGCAGCAACAGCTTCTACGTCTATGCACCCAGCGGCGCCTACATGGGTGGAGGCGGTGCCAGCACCCCGATCCTCGTGCTGAACGCCGTCAACGAAACTGGCAAGTACACCATCGTAGCCGCTCGCAGCCGCGGATTTGCAACCCCGGGCGAATACACGCTTCACTTCGTGAAAGCGCCGGGGGACACCGAGCGCGGCGAGATCGGCAGCGGCCAGCAAGGTTCTGGAACGCTGAACTCCTCAGGAGACCTGGCGAGCTTTCACTTCGATGCTGAAGCCGGTGACAGCTTCATGGTCGGTATCTCCGGCGGCAACGCCAATCGATTTCGAGTGTACACACCCGGCGGCGTCTACCTCGGCGGTAGCAACCGTATCCTCACCATCCAGGACGCACCGGAAAGCGGCAGCTACACCCTCGTCGCCTTCCGCGGCAGTGGTTACAGCACACCCGCAGGCTACACGCTGCAGTTCGTGAAGACGCCGGGCAGCGCCGAGTACGGCGTGATGCCGCCCGGCGCCGCCAAGCAGGCCACGCTTGATTCGCCAGGAGATATCGAAAGCTACGATTTCGATCTCATCGTTGGCGATTCATTCCGGATAGAGCTTTCCGGCGGTATCGCAAACTTCATGTACGTATTTGCGCCGGATGGAACCTATCTGGGCGGCTCCAGTGGTGCCTTCAGTTTGCCGGCGGTATCGCAAAGCGGCCGGTTCAAAGTGGTGGTTTTTCGTGGATCGGGTTACTCCACGCCGGCGAGGTACCGGCTGTTGTACAGCGCCCAGCGGCAGTGGGACGACCTGAACAGGCTCGAGGAAATCGCTCGTGAAAAGGAAGGCACGTACGATGCGTTGTACGCCAGATTCTGGCTGTGTCTGAACGACAATGCGTGTAAGGAGTACGAAAGAACCGGCGAAGCCGGGCCTGTCGGGGGCTTCAACAAGTTTGTTTTCGACTACATGTTGCGCCACCCGGCGAAGGCGGCCATAGGCTTTGAATGCAATCCGTTTCGAGCAGACAAAGTGAGCCTGGAGGTCAACCAGCTGGCTTGTGCTGCCGGGACAGCGACCCTGCACTTCATCGAAGAGCTTGCTCCGGCATTCGGCGCTTACTGCAGCCAGATCACGCCGGAGGAATACGACGACTGGGATGATTCTCACAACGCATTCGTCGTGAACTACAACCTGCCCTGCTTTGCTGAAATTTTTCCTGATGGGTTCTTAAGGAACTACTTGGAGAACGCGGTTCTTCTCGGGGCGATCCAGCTTCGAGAACATGTGCAAAACAATGTTTGCCCGGAGCTGTCTCCACCAGTACAAGCGCAGACAACGACCAACCAGCCACGCACCCGAAGAACGGCCATCAGCAACCTTACGGCTCCGACTCGAAACGAGCTCGAGATCCCTAACCCCGTGGCGCCAGGTGATCTGCGGGTGAGCGCTTCAGGGGATCAGTTTTTCATCAGTGAAGGCACGGCTGTGCAACTGCGCACATTTCGCGTAAACGCGGACGGCAGTGAGACCGAAGTTACCAACGACGCTGACACGATCTTCTATGTCATGCTCGACGACACCATTGCAAACGTCAGCGACTCGGGGCTTCTGAGAATCACCGGCAATTCCTCGCCGTTCACTGTGCAACGCACGCCCATTCTCGTTTATGCGAGCAACGACGACAGCGAGGGTTACGGCCAGTTCGCCATCTTTCCCCGCGACGGCGATGACGATGGACTATCAGATGCGTACGAAGCATCGATAGGTTTGAGTCCCGCCATCGCGAATGACAATGGCGCGGACACCGACCAGGACGGCTTGAGCGACCTCGTAGAGGTTTCGCTGCGGACATCACCCGTGCTGCGGGACACCGACGGTGACGGGTACACGGACACCGAAGAGGTCGCCATTCAGGGCGCGCCGCTGGATGGCACCGTGATACCGTTTGCCGAGCCCCGCGACGGCGATGGCGATGGCGTCTCCGACGCGCTCGACAATTGCATTGCTACACCAAATTCCGACCAGGCGGATTCGAATGACGACGGCTACGGCGATGTCTGCCAGCCTGTCGAAGAACCAGAAACAAAAGTCGAGCGGTCCGCGCCGGTGTGGCTGAAGATGCTGCTTCAGGACCGGGTACCTTCGGAATCGTGATCTCTACGCGCCGAGAAAAGGCGCTCTACCAGTTTTCGACCCAGGGCCGCAGCACCACCTCGAAGGCCCAGGTGGACCGGTGCTGGCGATGCAGGGCCAGATAGACATCAGCGATACGGTCAGGATCGGCCATGTTGTCGTTGTTGTCCTCGCCCGCGGCCCAGTGTGCGCGCTTGCCGTCGTCCCGCGTCCAACCGATAGCAGCGTCAATCGGCACATGGGCAACATGAATGCCCTGGGGCATCAGTTCGCGCGCCATGCTTTCCGCAAGGCCCGCCTTGCCATGACTGGCAATCGCAAAGGCGCCGCTCCTGGGATAGCCTTTGAACGCCGCGCTGGCGTTCGTGAAAATGATCGTGCCGCGATGCCCACCCGCCGGTTCCGGCGCCGCCAGCATGCGCCGAGCGGCTTGCTGTCCTACGAGAAAAGCGCTGAAGGCCGAGTTTTTCAGCACGGTCAGCGCCAGGTCCGGTGCCGCCTCGGTGATCGGCTTGCGAAAGATGTCCGGCATGCGCCCGTCGATGTTGTGCACAACCAGCGTTGGCACGCCGAGATCAGCCTCGACAGCATCGAAGAGCGACGCAACCGCGTCCGGTGAGGCGGCGTCGCAGCCATAGCGGCGTACACCGTGCTCAGCCTCCAGTTGCAGCAGCACCTCCTTGTCCGGCGTGCGCGCCGCCATGGCAACCTGCATGCCTTGCTGCGCAAAGAGCCGTGCGCAGCTGGCGCTCACGCCGGGGCCACCACCTACGATCAACGCAATACCCGCAGAACCGGTCATGAGCGCTCCTCCTTCTCACGGCAAAGAGCAGGAGCGTACCTCAATCGTCTTCGAGAGACACCGAATCCGGAGCCACGCTCGTTGCCGAGAAGTCCTCCCACAACACCTCGACGAAATCGCCTTCGTCCACCAGCGCAAAGAACTCTCCAGCCGTAATGGTGTTGCCATCGAAATCTGCAAACTCGGTGAGACCCGTCCCGGGTCTTACTTCCACGTTGAACACAAAGAAACTGCCGGCAGCGGCATCAACCCCGGTCACGAGCCCACGCAGCAACGCATCGGAGTCACCGGCATCCACCACTTCGACCTCCGCCGCAACCGCATCATCGTCGTCAACGTAGCCAACCACCTCGACCCGGTCTCCCACCTGCAGATCGTCGAGGCCTTCTGCCGTTGCGAAGTCGGTGAGATCCCGCACCTCGAAGGTTGTCGACAGCACGGTGAGCGTTTCCTCAACGAGATCGACGCCCTCCAGGACACCTTCCACCAGCACGCTGTCGTCTGGCTCGAAAATCACTTCTACGGCAACCAGAACCCCCTCGGCGTCTATGGTACCCACGACAACCACGCGCACACCGTTTTCCAGATCGTCCTGGTCGCCGTTTTCGAACTCGGTGTCGTCGTTGGTGGTCACCGGCTGGCTCTGCACCTCGAACATTTCCGCGGAAACAAAGTCCTCCACGATGCCTTCTTCTTCCAGCTCGCTCGCTTCGCTGACCAGCAGGCGTGGTAACAACTCAACCCGCGTGGCATCCACCGTGGTGCCAGCCACGGTGCCTGCGGCGATGCTCACTTCGACCACGTCGCCCTCCTCGAGATCTGCATCTTCGAAGGCGTCCAGCAGCGAGTCGTCGTAACGCACCGTCAAGCCATTGATCAGAAACTGCTCATCTGTTGCATTGAGGGCCTCGCCCACCAGCTTGTAGCTGCCCGCAGGCACGCTGAGGCTGCGCACATAACTGGCGGTAATGGTGCCGGTCGCGTCCACCAGCCCGCTGATCTCGACAACCTGGTCCACGGCAAGCTGTGCGAGGGACGTGCCGTCGTAGACCGTGGCGGCGTTGAACAGTACCCGCTGGGCAAGCACCATGGCCTTACCGAGGCCGAGTTCGCCGTCGCGAATGGTCACCGCCGAGAGCGGCCCGATGACATTCGCCCGGTACAGCACCGCGGCTGCTTCGTTCAGCTGGAGGTCGCCGATCACGACGATCAGCTGCCCCTGGCGCAGGTCGGTGAGCGCGCCGTCCTCGCCCTCGATCTCGAATTCAGCGCTGCTGGTGCCGATGACCTCGTCGTTCACGATGACACTGCTGAAACCCTGGATGGTGCCGATCGACAGGCCGGTACCGCTCACCCCGACGGCAAGCGATGTGCCGCTGACGCCGACGAGACTGACCCCATTGATGCCGATGTTGCCGTCAACGAGACCGGCGGCACCGCCGGCCAGGCCCAGGTTGGCAGTAATCTGGATAGCTCCGACGTCAACTGCGGGATCACCGCCGCCGGTACCGCCGCCGGAAGAACCACCATCGCTGCCTCCGCCATCGGCGCCTCCGCCCCCGCCGGAATCGGTGGGGGGTGGCGGCGGCGCCGTGCTACCGCCAGAGCCACCACCGCCGCAAGCGGTCAAACAGATCGCCGCGATCATGACCATGGCGATACGAACTACGTGCTGAAACATCTGCACTACTCCTGTCATTGGCCATTACCCTCGTCGGCCGCTTCGCCCCCGTCGTCGTCACCGTCGCGCACCGTGCGCACAATGTTGTAGAGCCCGAGACCAACCGCATAACGTCGGTCGGTGCCGGAGAAATCGTCATCCAGATCGCGCTCGCGCAACCAGTGCGTCAACTCTTCGAGCAGCGTGCGCGCGAGGCGTTTCGAATAGCGTACGAACTCGTCGAGATGCTCCGCGGGCAGGTTCTCCGCCAGCACCTTGCCCTGCAGCAGCGAGTCCGTGTGGCGGAGGTTGTAGTCGATCGTTTCGATCAACTCGGCGGTGTCTGTACCCAGCATGTCGACCATCGCTGACGGGTCGTCCAGCGGCACATAGCCTCGACGCCGCATGCGCAGCTTCCCATCAACTCGCTCGATGGCGCCGTTGCGTTCCAGCTCGTCCGCAATGGCCCGCGGCTGCATGTCACCACTGTGTTTGCGCACCAGGCCCGTGAAGTCCGGCCCTTCGCCTTCGAAAGGCAGATCCAGCGGGTCGCCTTTCGCATCCTGGAACGTTTCGTCTACCACCCAGGCTGACAGCACGGCGGCAGCGCGGTTGCGCCATACCTGATCAGACTCGTCCAGCGGCGGCAGCGCCAGCAACCGGGCCACTTCTTTCCGGTTTAAACCCGTCAGCACCGAGACGCGCGAAATCGTCTGCGCCCGACCCACCAGCCCGAATTCCTCATGGGCCACGTCGACAAACTCTTTCCGGGCCAGTTCCTGAAAGGCCTGCGCGGTAATGCCGTTGCGCAGCAGGATGCGCACCAGCGGCCGCAGGATGCGGCGGCTCGCCCTGATGATGCGCTTGTCCAGATCGCTGTCCACAACCGGAAGTATGACAGTGTTTGGTGACATGGTCGGGAATTTTTTCCCATTTTTCTTCCCAACGCAAGAAAATGGGAATATATTCCCACCTCCTTCGCAGTATCAGGAACCAGGTCGAATGAATGCAGAGCACCTTGAAGTGGCGTTTCCGTCCGCCGTCGAGGCGGTATCGCTGCAAGCCGCCGCATTGCCAGAGCACGTGAAATGGAGCTACGTCACGCGCAACGTCGCCGCCGCAGACGCGTTCGACGTGCGTCCACTGAGCAACCACCAACCCACGCCGGGAGACCTGGTGCTGGTGCGCATCGAACGGATCGCCCAGCACACGAAAGTTCAGCTCCGCAGCGGCCGGCGTTCACAGCTTTTTGTCGGCGATCACGTGATTCTGGCCTTCGGCAATCGCTACGCGCCCGATCAGTTCGAAGCGGAAATCCCCGCTTCGCTGGGTCGCTGTCATATGGTTGCTGCCGGCGGCCTTGCCGCAACCGCGGTGTCCAAGCACAACCGCTTGAAGTGGCCAACGGCCGTGCGCTCAGAGGGTTTTCTCGTCGACCGCCACGGCACGGTGCTGAACCTTGCCGCGTACAAAACCACGAGACTCGACCCTGCCCCGCAGAAACCGGTGATTGCCATTGCAGGCACGTCTATGAACGCGGGTAAAACCACCACCGTTGCGGCGCTCACGAAGGGGCTGACTCGCGCCGGTTACCGCGTAGCGGCGCTCAAGGTCACCGGCACCGGCGCTGGCAACGATCTCTGGGCCTACGAGGACGCGGGCGCGGTGGTGACAATGGATTTCACCGACGCGGGCCATGCTTCCACCTATCGCCTGGCACCACAGGCCATAGAGACCTGCTTCGCCGAGCTGGTGAGCACCGCCCGTCGCCAGGCCGACGTCGATGTCGTGCTGGTCGAAGTGGCGGATGGGCTGCTGCACCGCGAATCGCTGGATCTGCTGACCTCCGATCTCTGCCGTCGCACCTGTCACAAGCTCGTGTTTGCCGCCGGGGAAGCGCTGGGCGCCAAGGCTGGCGTTGATACCCTCGAAGCAGCGGGGCTCCCCGTCTGGGGCGTGTCCGGCCTCGTCACCGCGTCAGAGCTCGCCCGCCGGGAAGCCAGTGCCGCCACAGGGATTCGTGTGCTCACGCGGGAAGCGCTGGAATCTGCGGACATCCGCGAGATTTTCGCGTGAGCGCCCCCGG
>CAZYYJ010000013.1:61158-85459 GCA_964651595.1 uncultured Pseudomonadales bacterium
TCCATTTTCCGGCGGCGCGAGTTTGCTGAGCTGGTGTTGCTGGGCCTCGTTCAGACAGGCGCGGTCATTGCCACCGTAGTGCTGCTGAAGCGCCTGCTGGGCGGCGTCGACACCGGGTTTGTGCCGGCGCTGGCCACCCTTGCAGCGCTCGCGTGCCTTGGTGCAGCGGTTCGCTGGCGCGAGCGGGTCACGGCAGAAGCGCTGGCGGTCAACCACGTGCACCGCTTACGGATGATCATGTTCGACCACCTTGCGGCCCCCGCCGGGGATGCAGCGCGCAACGGCTCCGGCGCGGAACTGGTGCGGTTCAGCAGCGATCTGTCGGCCATCCGGCGCTGGGTGAGTCAGGGCCTGGCGCGCGGCCTCTCAGCCGCCATGTTTCTCGCTGGCTTGCTGACAGCCGTCGCAATCGTCGACCACACCAGCGCCGCCCTCGTTGCGGCGATTCTGCTCGGCGGCGTTGGCCTCTCGTTGCTCGCAGGGGCGTGTTTCGAGCAGGTGGTTGCCGCCACGCGCTCGCGGCGGGGGCAACTCGCCAACCGCATCGCCGACACGCTGGGAAACATCCAGGACGTCGTCAGCAACGGGCGTACCACCAAGGAACGGCGGCGTCTCGAGCTGGCCAGCGATGCGCTGGGCCTGCAACAGCAACGCCAGGCGTTCTGGCTCGGTTGCCTGCGCGGCATCGCGGAACTCACGCATCGCACCGCACTGCTCGCAGTGATCGGCTGGGGTGTGTGGTCTCTGGGCATGCAGGGGGCGAGCGTGGTCCCCATGATGGCGATCGTCGCTCTGCTGGGTGCGCCTGTACGCGATCTCGGCCGGGTGTTCGAACTGTGGAAGCACTACCGCGTTGCCCGACGGCGCCTGGCGCCGGTGCTCACCCCGTGCAGCGCGAGGATCCCCCAGCCGCTGGCGCGGGGCGCCGGGACGGTTGTCGTTGCGGCCGGCACGCTGCCGAACGGGCTGCAAGTGCCGGCAGCGACGATCCCAGCGGGCCGTAAGATCGTTCTGCTCGGCGCCAATGGTGTCGGCAAATCGACGCTGCTGCGGAGCCTCGCCGGAACCGAGGCAGACAGCATCGATGTCACCCTGGACGATACCCTCACGGGGCGTATCGGCGATCGTGACCGGCGCCGCGCCATCGGTTTCGCTGGCGCCGACACGGTGCTGGTTCCCGGGTCGATCAGCAAGAACATCCGCTATCGCCTGCCAGGCGCCAGCGAACGCACCGTGGCGCGCGCTTGCGCCGACGCTGATCTCCAGTCGCTGCTCGATGCTTTGCCTGCGGGGCTGGCAACGCGACTGCATCGCCGTCGCAGCCTGTCGCAGGGCGAGGCTGCCCGCGTGCGCCTTGCGCGTGCCGTGCTGGGCCGACCACGGCTGCTGCTGCTCGATGAGATCGAAACCGGCATGGACGAAACCGCCAGGCTGCACCTGGCTGCGCTGATCACACGTTATCCAGGCACCGTTGTCTTCGCCACGCATGACGCAAGCCTCGCGGCCAGCGCAGACACGGTCTGGACCCTCGCAGACGGCGTGCTCCGTGCGTCCGACCGGACCTCATCAGAAACGGCAGTTACCAGTGAGGAGGCTGCATGAACGACAAGCACCCCAGGCAGGGCTGCTACCCGCGCCGTCCCCTGCTGCGTCAGGTTCCCGGAGTGCCCGGCTTTCGATACTTCTTCCGGCCCGCGCTTCAGCCACAGAGCGCCACGCTGCTGGTGGCTGTGCACGGCATCAGCCGGGACAGCCTGGGTATGGTGCGCTGGTTTGCAGAAGCGGCTGACGCGTCCAACTGTGCCATCCTGGCGCCGCACTTCCCGGCGCGCACCTTCGGTGATTACCAGCGGCTGGGCCGCCGAGGACGTGGCGCACGCGCGGACCTTGCCCTGCTCGCCGCGCTGCGCGACGCAGCCCACCTCTTCGGCGTCCCCGGCGACCGCTTCGCGCTCTTCGGCTTTTCTGGGGGCGCCCAGTTTGCTCACCGGTTCGTTTACGCCCACGGTCATCTCGTCGACTGCCTCGCCTGCGCCGCGGCCGGCTGGTACACGCCGCCTGATGCCGAGTTGCGTTATCCCCACGGAATCGGAGACACACGCCGGCTTGCCGATCTCAGCTTCGACGCCTCCAAACTGCTGACCACGCCCACACTGACGCTCGTCGGCGATCAGGACGAAGAGCGTGACGCGGCCTTGCGCCAGAGCGAGCGCATAGACGCCTCGCAGGGGCTTACGCGCCGCGCGCGCGCGCGCTGGTGGCACGCGATGCTGCAGGCAAACGCCGCCGAGCCGGCGATACACGAGTTCGCCGAGCTGCCGGACACCGGCCACGACTTCACGGACGCTGTCGCTGCAGGCGGCCTCGCCCATCAACTGTTCGCCTTTGTCGAACGGTACCGGAACCCAAGACCTTCTGAACGGAGCCTCGTCCAATGAAAACCAGAATATCCGCCGCCGTGGTGCTGATGGCTGCCATGGCCTCTCCCGGCGCGCACGCAGCGCCGCAGGTAGACGTATCCGCCGCCAAGGGTCTCACGTTGCGCTGGTCGGAAGATCTGCACATGCGCCTCGGCACGCGCCTGCACGCCGATCACGTTGCCTTCGACGATGACGTGACCCCGCTGCCGGACGATACGGGCTGGCGTCGCGCCCGCGTGGCCTCCCGCATCGATTTTCGCAACTGGCGCCTGCGCGCCGACTACGACGCAGGTGTCTCCGAGGGCTGGAAGAACCTGTTCATCGAATATCGCGGTCTCGAACGCCAACGCATCACCGCCGGCAATCACATGGCACCCTTCTCCATGGAAGATACCGATGGCTCCAGCCACATGCCGCTGATGGAGCGATCCACCGCCAGCGCGCTGAACCCCGGTATGCTGACAGGCATTTCTTACCGCGCCTGGGGCAACCGGTGGTCGATCGCGGGGGGCGTCTTCGAGAATGCTCTCAACGATCTCGACCGCCGCCAGGCTGACGGCACCAGCGTCGTGGCCCGGGGCACGTTTGCGCCCGTGCGCCGCTCCGGCGCGATTCTGCATCTCGGTGTCTCGGCTGAGCAGCGGCGTGTCGACGACGATCTCTGGGTGAGGTTGCGAGCCCGGCCCTTCTCACGGCTCGCCGAGCGCCGCCTTGTGGATACCGGCAGAATCCGCAATGCAGACGGACTGACCAATCTCGGTCTGGAGCTGGGCGCAAGCCGCAGTAACATGCGCCTGCAGGCGGAAGCCTACCGAGCGTCCGTGGACGCGCCGGGAGGCGCCATCGACTTTGCGGGTCACTACGTCCTCGCCAGCGTAAACCTCGGGGCCAGTGCGTACCGTTACAGCCGCAGCCGCGGCGTGTTCCGCGGCCCCCGCACGCGCGCCGCCTGGGGCGCCCTCGAGCTGAGCGCACGCTACAGCCGTCTCGATCTCGAAGATCGTACGGTTGCCGGCGGCGCGCAGGTGGAGAAGACGCTCGGTGCCAGCTGGACCTACAACGACAACCTGCGACTCATGCTCAATGTGTCAGAAATCGAGGCCACCCCCACTCGCCGGGGCGTGGAGGAGTCTGTTACGGTCACGGCGTTGCGCGTACAGCTCAAGATCTAGCACAATGGCCGCCCGTAACTTCGAGGATCAACCATGGCCAAGCAGGTCGACTGGTATTATTTCCGCAGCGGCTGAACCAGCTGCACCAAAGCATCCAAGTTCTTGGAAGCCCGCAACGTATCCATCAAAGAAAAAATCCCGGCAAGCCGCAAGCTGCAGCGCGCCGACGCTGTCGAGTTGCTGGCCGGCGCCAGCACCATGACAGTTGCCAAAGGCAAAAAGGTCAACGAGTTCAAGGGCGGCAAGACGGCCGCGGACGAAGCCGTGGACGCCATGCTGGGCAGCACCGGCAATCTGCGCGCGCCCGCCATCGTGGTCGGCAAAACGCTGCTGATCGGCTTCAACGAGGAGGCCTACGCGGCCGTATTCAGCTGATCAGCCGGCCCCCGCAATCTCGAATCCCGCCTGTGGAAAGTGGGTGTGCACCATGCCCACTTCCACCACCTCCCGGGCCAGAATCACCTCGTCCGGCCCCTGCGCGACGAGGGTGCCCTGCACCGGCACGCAACCATAATCGACGGGCGTGACGTCGACGACGTCGCCCGCCTGCCAGACCGCATCCGCTGGTGCCGCCAGCTCGAACCGCACGGGCTCGGCATGCCCCGCTGCCGCCAGCGCTGCTTCGCCGGTGCTTTCACTCACATCGCCATGCCCAATGGCTGCCATGGTGGCCATCCAGCGACGCACGCTTGCGTAGCCGTTCAGCAACGGCGCGTTGACCGGGTTGTTGTTCAGAAACCACAGATTGTGGTACACCGCAAAATCGGCGATCGAAGGTGCCGGTCCGAACAGAAAGTCGCCACCCGACAGCGATCGCTCCAGTTCCCCAAGCGTATGGTCGAGCACGGCTTTCGCAGCTGCGGGCGTGAATGACGCGATGGGCTGGTCACCGGTGAGCTCGGCACGGTCTCTCGCGAAGGCGGCGGCTTCTTCTTCTGAGAACTGGCTCATCATGACCCCCAGGGCCTCGGGCCTGAAGTTCATGGCAACCACTATGCGAAACAACTCCGTGTCGGCCCAGTCGGCCACGCGGTGTGCCGCAAAGCCCGCTGCGTAGAGGCTGTCATCACCCACGTGCCGGGCGAGCGCCTGGCAGATGATCTTCGTATCACAGTACACGTTGGCGCCGATCTGCAGCACCGGTGTGCGACGGTAGCCGCCGGAAAGCGGCATCAGCAGCGGCCGCGGCATGATGCTGGGAATTTCCACCGAGTGCCACGCGAGACCGTAGTGTCCCAGCAGCAGACGGACTTTTTCCGAGAACAGCGATGCCGGGTAGTGGTGCAGATAGATCATGGAGTCTCCTGGTGGTGTATCGGGTGCGGGCCGTGCCGCCGCGCGTTGTGTTGCGGTAGCATGCAACGGCGGGAGACAAAGAGACACCACTGTGACCAATCTGGATGAATTTCGCGCGGAAACCCGTGCGTGGCTGGAAGCCAATTGCCCCCCCGGCGCCCGGGGACAGGGACCCATTCCCATCGGCAGCACAAAAATAGAGCTGGACGAGGACACACGCCTCTGGCTGGAGCGCATGGCCGACAAAGGCTGGACAGTTCCCACGTGGCCGACAGCCTATGGCGGCGCCGAGCTCGACAAGGACCAGTACCAGATCCTCGTCCAGGAGCTGCAGGCGATCGGCGCGCGGACACCGCTGACCGGGCGTGGGGTGAACTACATCGGTCCGACGATCCTCGAGTTCGGCACCGACGAGCAGAAAGCGCGCTGGCTGCCGCGGTGCGCCCGTGGCGAAGGCGCCTGGGCCATGGGCTACTCCGAACCCGGCGCAGGCTCCGACCTTGCTGCTCTCAGCACCCGGGCCGATCTGGTCGGTGACCACTACGTCATCAACGGGTCGAAGATCTGGACCAGCGACGCCACGGTCTGCGACTACATTTTCGCACTGGTGCGCACCTCACCGGAGAAGCCGAAACACGAAGGCATCAGTCTCGTGCTGATCGACATGCATCAGGCAGGTGTCAAGGTGTCACCGATCCGCCTGATCTCAGGCGCCTCCCCGTTCTGCGAAACGCACTTCGACGACGCGATCGTCCCCAAGGACGATCTCCTCGGCGGTGTGGACCAGGGCTGGACCGTCGGCAAGCGTCTACTGCAGTTCGAACGTTCGACACACGCAGGCATCAACATCTCCGGCTCTCAGGGTGGACGGACAGAAGAAAACAACGTGCGCGACGTGGTGCAAAGGCACGCCGGTGACGGCGAAGGTCGTGTCGTCGATCCGGCCACGCGCGACTGGCTGACGCGTTTCGAGATGAACACACAGGCGCAGCGCATCACGCAACGCAGGGCTATCGAAGAAACCCGCTCCCGCGCACCCGGCTTCACCTCTTCCGTGGTGAAATTGTCGAACGCGCTCAACATACAGGACGGTGACGAGCTGATGGTGCATGCGCTTGGCACTCACGCTGCGCACTGCGACGAGGCCACCGCAGACCCGGAAGCGCTGGCCATCACCCGCAAATGGCTCTACCAGAAATCGCTGACCATCGCGGGGGGCACCAAAGAGGTGCAGATGAACATCATTGCCAAGCGCGTGCTGGGCCTGCCGGACTGAGCGCGCGATGGCCGTCATCGACGAAACCCTGCGCCTGTCGACGCAGGAGGTGGACGCTCTGCTCAGCACCTGTGCGCGCTGTCGTATCGCAACGGTAGGGCCGGGGGCGGACATCAACCTCACGCCCATGACCTTCGGCTGGGCCAACGGCTGCGTCTACATTTTCGGACGCGGCCAGAAAATTGCCAACCTGCGACGCAATGCCACCGCTACCGTTCTGGTGGATGTGGGCGACGCCTGGCAGGAACTCAAGGGCGTGATGCTGCGGGGGCAGGCGCGGGTTCTGGAAACCGCGGGCGAGGAAACGGCCGATCCAGGTCTGGACGCCGCGCGCGCCAACCTGGCAGCGAAGCACGGGCTCGCAGAGCCTTATGGCGCATCTGCCAGCGGTCGCAGCCGGCGCTGGATCGTGTTCGAGCCCGATCGTCTCGTGTCGTGGGACAACGCCAAGCTCAACCGCGGCAAGCCATGACCTCCCTGCTGGCGAGCGACGCCGGTCTGAAGCTGCACACCGAGGACGACGCGCTGGACATCATGGTGAGCGGGCTGCCCGCCTGCATCCTGCTGCCTGATGATCTGCACGCCGATTTCTTCCACCTCGAGAACGGCATCCTCGGCGCGGTGTTCCAGAAGTTCGTGAACTATGGTTTCAGGGTTGCCCTTGTGCTGCCCGAAGATCACAGCTACGGAGATCGCGTGACAGAACTCGTTCGCGATCACCGCCGGCACCCGTGCATTCGTTTCTTCCCCAGCGTCGAAGCGGCTGAAGCATGGCTCTTGGCATGAAGCTCTAGAAGCGGCAAGCTCGAGCCGTGATCACCAGGGAGAACCCGATGAAGATCTCCATAACCTACTGCGCACAGTGAAACTACGAACCACAGGCGGTCAGTCTGGCCGCCCGTCTTCAGACCGCGCTGGGCGCTGCCCCCACCCTGATACCCGAGGGTGGCGGCATCTTTGACGTACGCATCGACGACGAGCTGGTGTACTCGAAGCACCAGACCGGCACGTTCCCCGACGAGGACGCGCTGATAGCGGAACTGACCGGACGCTGAGCGCCCGGCCGTTGCGGGTTCTAGCCGCAGCGCTCGATGATCGTACCGGTGCCCAGGCCTCCGCCGCAGCACATGGCGATCAGGCCGTAACGCCCATCGCTTCGCTCCAGCTCGTGCAGCGCACTGGTGATCAGTCGCGCTCCGGTGCTGCCCGTGGGATGGCCCAGCGCGATGGCGCCGCCGTTCGGGTTCACGCGCTCCGGGTCGGGTTTGAGCTCTTTTTCCCAGGCCATCACCACTGACGCGAACGCTTCGTTGACTTCGAACACGTCGATGTCGTCCACCGTGAGGCCCGTCTGATCCAGCACTTTACGGCTGGCAGGTATGGGGCCTTTGAGCATCGTCACCGGATCCACACCGACCAGCGTGGTTGCGACGATCTTCGCCCGCGGGGTGAGACCCAGCTCGTCCACGGCCTTCTGGTTGGCGAGAATCACCACGGCCGCGCCGTCTGAGACCTGCGAGCTGGAGCCGGCCGTGTGCACATCCTGTCCTGGCACGGGATCCAGACCCGCCAACGCTTCGAGCGAGGTCTCCCGCACGCCTTCGTCCTGCGCCACCACCCGTTCTTCGCCGGTAGCCTTGAACTCTTTGTCCAGCACCGGCGCAGTGATGGGCACAATTTCGCGCTCGAAACGGTTCTCAGCCAACGCCCGCTTCGCCCGCTCCTGGCTGCGCAGCCCGAAGGCATCCGTGTCGGCCCGTGTGATCTGATATTCTTCGGCAATCATCGCTGCGCCCTGGAACTGGCTGGTGGGCTGGTAGTGGGAAAAATAGCTCTCACCCATCGGCGCGGCGTCGGTCATGGCAGAGCCAAGCGGTACCCGGGACATCATTTCCACGCCGCAGCACATCACCACGTCTTCGAGCCCTGAAGCGACCATGGCTGCACCCAGCGACGTCGCCTGCTGGGAGGAGCCACACTGCGAATCGATGGTGGTGGCGGCCACTTCTTCCGGCAGGCCCATGGACAGCCAGGCGATGCGGGCAATGTTGAAGGTCTGCTCGCCCACCTGCGACACACAGCCGCCGATGACCTGCCCGACCTTGTCGGCCGCGATACCCGACCGCTCGAGGGCGGCCACCTGTACCTTTCCCAGCAGATCAGCGGGCATGAGACCCGCGAGGCCTTTGCCCCGCTTGCCGATGGGGCTGCGGACAGCCTCGACGATGTAGATGTTTTCCATGCTTGCTCCTCTTCAGATGGCGTTGATATCGATCGGGGGAACCACGAAGGCGTCGCGGCCGGTAACTTTCGCGCGCACCTCGCCGTTTGCGCCGCGCTCCAGAAGGTCGACCACTTCCGCAGCCAGTTCTTCGGGGGGCATGATCGTGGCATCGTCGCGGAACGCGTCGGGGACAATGGCCGTGTCGACCACGCCGGGGCAGATCACGTTCACGCGCACGTTGCCGTCCGCGTTGAACGCGGCAACGCTGCGCGCAAAGCCGACCAGAGAATGTTTGGTTGCACTGTACAGCGGATCGATGGGGAGGTTTCCAAACGCCGCGATGGACGCCGTGATGGTGATGGCGCCACCTTTATCCCGCAGTCGCGGCAAAAAGGTCTTCACCCCAAAGAACACCCCGTCCAGATTGACGCCGAGAATGCGTCGGTACTGATCGACCGAGACGTCTTCGATCGGTAGAAAGGCGTCGCCCGTAGGCACCGTCATGATGCCCGCGTTCAAATGCACGTAGTCGGGGACACCGAGCGCGGCTTCGCAGGCTTGCGCGGCAGCCTCCATCGAGTCGATGCTGCGGACGTCGCACACTTCGAAGTGCCCACCCAGTTCCTGCGCCAGCGGGCGACCAGCGGCTTCGTTGACGTCGCAGACACACACTCTGGCGCCCCGCCCTGCCAGCAGACGTGCCGTGGCTGCGCCTATACCTGTAGCACCACCGGTAACCAGAGCAACCGCGTCGTTCACAGCATTCCTCCGAAGAAAGCCGACCACTTTTGCACGAGTAGACGCCCAACTCAACCGCAAGGCGGATTGCAGTTTTCTCGTATTGACTCCCGCGTACCTTTTACCTACGTTTCGCCCCCGACGGGTTTTTTGGAGAGGCCCGTCGTCTAGTAATCACAATGGGGATTCCACTCAATGGCATTAACGCTATCGGTACGGCGTGCGCTCGCGCTCGTCGTGGCAGTGCTGATCAGCCTGTATTTTTTGACCACACCCGCGCTCGTCGCCGCTGAAGAAGGCGTCGTCGAAGAGGTCGTCGTCACGGGTTCTTACATCCGTGGCACGCCCGAAGACGCGGCTCTTCCGGTCGACGTGCTCGACCGTTCTGACCTCGAGGACGCGGGCGACCCGTCCATCAACGAAATGATCCGCAACCTGAACGTAAGCTCCGGCGCACTGGCTGAAACCAACCAGTTCGACACCCGCGGCGGTCAGGCGAACGAGGGCGTTTCAACCGTAAACCTGCGCGGCCTCGGCTCTGCGCGGACCCTGGTGCTGTTCAACAGCAAGCGGCACGTCGCCACCGAAGCACTCGGTGTAGACATCAGTGCCGTACCCGGCATCGCCATTCGTCGTGTCGAGGTGCTGAAAGATGGCGCCGCGGCCACCTACGGATCCGACGCCATCGGCGGCGTGGTGAACTTCATCACCCGCAGCGACTTCGAGGGCCTGGAACTGCGCGGTTCTTTCCAGGACATCGACGGTTCTGACGGCGATACCAACTTCGGCGCCATCTGGGGCGGCTCTGCAGGCAATGCCAGCTGGGCTGTCTCTGCCGAATACGTCGAGCGCAGCGAGCTGCCCATCAGAGAACGCAGCTGGGCTCTGCGCCCGTTCCCGGAAAACCCGGCCCCCGGCGGCTGGTCTTCCATCGGCAACCCGGGCTCATTCTTCCCGGCGCTGCCGAACGGTGACGGTACCGCCACGATCATCGGCGCAGCCGTGCCTGACCCGAACTGTGAAGCGCTGGGTGGCTTCGCCGACCCGACCAGCAACCCGGGTTCACGTTTCTGCCGCTTCCAGTACACGTTCTTCGACAACCTGATCGAAGACGAGGAAACCATCAAGGTGTTCGGCGAAATCAACGTCGACATCAGCGACAGCGTCTCTTTCCACGCCGAAGCTCTGTGGCACGAGATGGACATGCCGGAATGGAAAACTTCTCCGTCTTATCCGCCGCAGTCCCTGCTGGGCGCGGATCGTTTCATCGACCCCTCCCACCCGGGCCTGATCAGCTTGAAAGCACAGAACCCCGGGCTGTTGCCTGACGCTGCCGGCGCAGTCAGCTGGTCGCGCATGCTGGGCGTTGGCGGCCGGAACGGCCAACCCGAATCCCGCGAGCGCAACACCGAAACCCAGCGTCTTTCCGCAGGTTTCTCCGGTGAATTCGAAAGCGGCATCGGTTTCGACGTCAGCCTGAGCTGGTCCGAGCGCGAACGCGTCATCAGCGGCAGCGACATGTTCATCGAGCGTATGGCCTTCGCCTTCGACGGCCTTGGCGGCGCCGGGTGCGACCCGGCCACCGGCACACCGGGTGTAGGTCCCTGCGAATACTACAACCCGTTCTCCAACGCGCTGCCGTTCTCCGCGGTTACCGGCCAGGCAAACCCGAACTTCGATCCCACCGTTGCCAACTCCGACGAGCTGATCGACTGGCTGACGGCGTTCACCGAGTCGACCACCGTCAATGAGCTGATGGTTTTCGAAGCCATCTTCAATGGTGAGACGAACTGGGAACTCGGCGGTGGCGTCGTAGGCTGGGCGGCTGGTATCCAGTACCGCCAGGACGATTACGACTTCAGCGTTCTGCCTGTTGCCAACCGTGCGATCAACCCATGTCCGTTCAACAACCCCGCTTCCATTACGCTCGGTCACGCGACCACGCTGGATTGTGGGGCCGGCGGCGCCGGTCAGCTCGCCTTCCTGGCGGCCACCGACGAGGAAAGCACCGACCGTGACGTATACGGCGTGTTCTCGGAATTCAACCTGCCGATCTCCGACACCTTCGAGATGCAGGTGGCATTCCGCTACGAAGACTATGGTGACGAGGACGGCGGCGATTCTTTCGATCCGAAGATTTCAGCACGCTGGGACCTCTCCGAGAACCTGACGCTGCGGGGCTCTGCCTCCACCACGTTCCGCGGTCCGCCGTCGAGCTTCCTCGGTGGCACCGGCACCGCGCTGATTTTCATCACGCCGGCGCTGGCCTTCAAAGCTGCGGACACCACGGGCAACCCGGATCTGGAGCCTGAGGAAGCCGTGGCGCTGAACTTCGGCGCCATCTGGCAGAATGAAAACTTCTACGGCTCCATCGACTACTGGTCGTTCGACTTCAACGACCCGTTCCAGACTGAAAGCGCCAACCAGATCGTGAACGCCTACGGCTCGAACGAGTGCTTCGACGGCGGTACCGGCGTGGGCAGTGCAACGTGTGACGCTCTGCGGGCACGGCTGACGCCCACGGGTACGTCGGTTGCCGGTGTGCAGCGCGTGCAGCGTTTCATCATCAACGGCTCGGACATCGAGACGTCGGGCATCGACTTCACGGCACGTTATACGTTCAACGAACTTGCCGGTGGTTCGCTGGAAGTCGGCGTCGAAGGCACGCACCAGCTCGAGTACGAGTCAGACGACTTCGTGACGCTCGACGGACTGGTCACAGCCCAGGGTGGCGATTTCGTCGGACTGTCTAACGAAGGCACGCCGTTTACGCCCCTCCCGGAATGGAAAGGCAACGTATTCGCCCGCTGGGGTAACGACCAGCACCGGGTGAATTACACGGCCCGTTACGTTTCAGGCTACGACGATGAGGCACCGGACTCTCCCGCTCGCCTGCGCGACATCGACGACTTCTGGACGCACGATCTCGTCTATGTGAACAACATGGTCGACAACCTGACGATCTCGTTGTCCGTGTTCAACCTGCTGGACGAAGATCCGCCGCAGGTGGCCAACGACCTCAACTACGACCCCTACAATCACACGCCCTTCGGACGGATGATCAAACTGGGTCTGGTGTACTCGCTGGAGAACTAAACGCTTCGCGAATGCACCCAAAAGCCCGGCCTATGGCCGGGCTTTTTCGTTGCGCAGCACTCCCAGCGCGCTGAGCACGCGCGGCGCCGCCGCCATCTCCCGGGCATTCGATCGAGCCAGGCCGGTGTGCAGAATGAGCGCCTTCCACAGCGCCCAGGCCTGTCCTCTCAGCCAGGTGTCGTCATTGAGCCCCAGACTGCTCCGGAACACCTCGCGTTCCCCGCCTTCGAGGAACGTCCAGGCAATCACCAGGTCGCAGGCGGGATCACCCACCGCACAGGTGCCGAAATCGATAACGGCAGCCAGGCGCCCGTGGTGCATGAGAAGGTTGCCCGCCGCCACATCCCCGTGCAGCCAGACAGGCGCTGCGTCCCACTCAGTGGCCATGGCGGCTTCCCACAGTGTTGCCACCGCTCGTCGATCGATATCGGGGGCCCCTGTGTCCAGCGCCGCCTCGACCTGCCCGCCGTAGCACCGGGGATGGGATCCACGCTCGAAGCTGTGCGCACCCGCAAGCGGAGCATCCTCGACCGGAACTGAGCGAAGGGCGACCAGAAAGGCCGCCAGGTCGCGCGCCAGCACCAAGCCGTCCAGCGACGCTGTACGCTCCGCGGCCTCGCCCGGCAGCCAGCGGCGTACCGAGAAGGACCACGGGAACAGAGAACTGGCATGCCCCAGCGCAACAGAATGTGGTACGGGCAGCGGCAGGTGCGGGGCCAGCCGTGGCAGCCAGGTGTGCTCTTTATCGATGGCTGACGCGTACACGGCGTGCGAAGGCAGACGCACGCACAGCTCAGCACCCAGATGAAACGTGCGATTGTCCCAGCCGCTCACGGCAACGGGTTCAATGGGCAGATGCGCCCAGGCGGGAAACTGTTCTTCGAGCAGGGCCCGGACCAGCGC
This sequence comes from uncultured Pseudomonadales bacterium, assembly GCA_964651595.1. Classification (GTDB taxonomy): domain Bacteria; phylum Pseudomonadota; class Gammaproteobacteria; order Pseudomonadales; family Azotimanducaceae; genus UBA4421. The sequence continues at coordinate 74,284 of CAZYYJ010000013.1, forward strand.
CACGTCGATCGTGTCAGGCGCGGTCACCGCCGCGCTTCAGCCGTCAGCGGCGTTCAACTGTTCCGGTTTGGCGTCCTCACCGCGCTGCGCTTTGAGGTACATGGCCAGTTGCCGGTCATGGCGACTGGTGGCTGACAGAGGACCGGGGCGTACGTAGGGTTGGTAACCGGGCTTGCTGGCGGCAGTCACCTCGTCACCCATCACCGTCACACGCTGGATGACCCGCTCTCCATCAAAATCGTTCAGCACGAAATGCTGGGTGCAGCGGTTGTCCCAGATGGCCACGGTACCCGCGCTCCAGCGGTACCGGACAGTGAAGCGGGGGTTTTTCACCCAGTTGGTGAGATAGTCGAGCAGCGCCTTGGATTCGCTCCAGTTCATCTCGACGATCCGCCGCGTGAAATGCTCGCTCACATACAGTGACCTGGCACCAGTCTCCGGGTGCACGCGCACCACCGGATGAATGGCCATCTTGTCAGGCCGGTTGTGCGGCAACGCATCGTGCAACGCCGTGACAGACTCGCAGAGCGCCTGCATGGGGGGCGACAGCTCAGCATACGCCTGCTCCAGACTGGCCCACATGGTGTCGCCGCCAACGGGCGGGCATTTGACCATGTGCAGCACGGAGCAGATCGACGGCTGGTCCTCGAAAGTGATATCGGTGTGCCATTCGTCGGCAATGCCACCCTGCGTGGCCGCCAGTTCGAACACGCCCGGGTGGTCGGTGAACGGGTTCTTCAGGTTGGGGTGACTTTCGATGGTGCCGAACTGCTCGCCCAGACGAACGTGGTCGTCCAGCGAGATGGCCTGGCCGGGAAAGAACAGAACCTTGTGCTCCAGCAACAGCGCCTTCACCTGATCGATATCGCCGTCTGTAAATGCGCTGAGATCAATGCCGGTTATCTCCGCGCCCAGGCTGCCGGACAGCCGTTTTACTTGCCATGTGGTCATACGTGTTTAAGCTCTGGTCTCCCTGGGAGCGGAGGATACACCCATGCAGGCAAGCGACAAACTCGCGGTGGCGGAGCTTCTTGCCCGTGCTGCCTACGGCCTGGACGTGAAAAACCTGGCGACGCTCGAAGCGTCGTTCACCGAGGATGCACGCTTCACCCTCGTGATCGACGGCGCTGGCGATCCCACGGTATTCGAAGGGCGCGCCGCTATCATGGACCTGTTCAGCGGCGCGCTGGAAACGCAGACAGACGTGCGCCGCCATGCCCTTTCCAACGTGTTTTTCAGTGTCGAGGGGGCGGACGACGCGGAAGTTGTCTCCTATCTGACGTTGTTCGGCACCGAAAACGGTCTCACCCGCCTGATCACCTGCGGCGTCTACACCGACAAAGTCGTTACGACACCCGACGGCTGGCGTATCCAGGATCGTCACCTTCAGCTCGACACCCCGTACTGAGGCGCGGGCCATGATCGGCGAGAAACCGGACTTCGATACCTTCATTACCGAGCACCGCTGGGCCGTACTGACAACGCTGCGCAAGTCAGGGCATCCGAGCAGTTCCGTCGTCGCGTACGCGCGGGAAGGCGACACCCTGGTGGTGAGCACCCCGGGCACCACCTTCAAACGGGCCAGCCTTGACCGCGACCCGCGCATGACGCTGTGTATCATCAGCAATGCCGAGCCGTTCAACTTCGTCACGGTCGAAGGTCGCGTCGACGTGGAAACAGCGGGCATCAAAGAAGCCACGCGCCTCGTGTTCGCCAACATAGCCGACGCCGGCTGGCGCGAACCCGACAATCTGGATGAGTGGCTGACCACGCAACAGCGTGTGATTCTGCGTTTGCATCCACAACGTGTCAGCGGTGTCATCCGCTGACACGCTCCTGACATAACGGTGTCGGGAGGGCCGTGCTAGGGTTGCGCCTCATACATCCCCGGCTGTCACGGAGGCCCCATGAGCAACTCGAACCTTACCCTGGTTACGCTGGGCGGTGCCTTCGGCATGCGCAACGTCAGCCCCTTCTGTTTCAAGCTGGAGCTGTTAATGCACCATCTGGGTCTGGACTTCACCCTCGAAGAGGACCCTGACCCCCGCAAGGCGCCGAAAGGCAAGATGCCGTTTCTGAAAACCGGGGCAGCGGTTTACGCCGACAGCGAGGTCATCATGGCCTACCTCGACGAATTGACCCAGGGCAAGGTGTACGGCGGCCTGTCTGCGCAGCAGAACGCCTATGGCCTCGCGTTGACGCGCCTCGCGGAAGAACATCTCTACTGGGTATTGGTGGCGAGTCGCTGGCTGGACGACAGCTGGTGGCCCAACGTTGTTGATGGCTTTTTTCATATCGCGCCCGCTCCCGTGCGCCCTCTTGTCGCCGGTCTCGCACGGCGCCAGATGCGCAGAACTTACGACCTACAGGGCCTGGGACGACACTCGGAGGACGAAGAGCGCGGCTTCGCACGGCGTGACCTGCAGGCGCTTCAGGACGCCGCAGGCCCGGACGGTTTCCTGTTCGGCGACGAACCCTGCGTTTACGACTTTGCCATAGCAGCCATCATGACCGGCATGCTCTACAACCGGCCGAAGACCTGGCTGACACCCATCGCCGAGGAGTACACCGACCTGGTCGCGTACACGCAGCGCGTGCAGGCCCACGTGGGGATCTACGCCGCAGACATGGCTCGCAGCGCACCCGCAGCAGCCAGCGGCACGGCGCCGGCTCTCAGTTCGGCCGCGGGTTGAAGAGCGCCGCGATTGACGCCTCCTTCACACCCGACCACGATATAAATGACGTTTGCTGAACACATCAATGGGAGAGCCTCTTGAATACGAACCGACAATGGCTGCTGGCCAAACGGCCCGACGGCATGGTGGGCGAACAGAATTTCGAATATGTGGAGAATCCCATCCCCGAGCCGGGTGACGGTGAGGTGCTGGTGCGCAACCTGTATCTTTCCTTCGACCCCACCCAGCGGGGCTGGATGGAAGACCGTGAGAGCTACCTCCCACCAGTGCAGATCGGCGAACCCATGCGGGCCGGTTCCATTGGCCAGGTGGTCGAATCGAAGAACCCCGCGTTCAACGCCGGTGACGTGGTACAGACCACAGGGGGCTGGCAGGACTTCGTCGTCGTAGCGCCCGACCAGGGCCCCATGGGCCTTAACAAAGTTCCGGACGGCGTAACGCCGGAAATGATGATGTCCGTGCTCGGTGTCACGGGCCTCACGGCTTACTTCGGCCTGCTGGATCTCGGCGAGCCCAAAGCGGGCGATACGGTGCTGGTGTCCGGCGCAGCGGGCGCAACCGGCTCCGTGGCCGGGCAGATTGCCAAGATCAAGGGCTGTCGCGTGGTGGGCATCGCCGGCGGGCCGGAAAAATGCTCCTGGCTGAAGGAGATTGCCGGCTTCGACGACGTGATCGATTACAAGAACGACAACGTCAACGACGCCATCGGCCGCACGTGCCCCGACAAGGTGGACGTATTCTTCGACAACGTCGGCGGCGACATTCTCGAAGCGGCGCTGAACCACATCAACATGCGCGCTCGCGTGGTGCTGTGTGGCGGCATCTCCGGGTACAACGCCACGGCACCCATACCGGGCCCGACAAATCTCATGAACCTGGTGATCATGCGCGCGCGCATGGAAGGTTTCATCGTCATCGACTACATGGATCGTGCCGGTGAGGCCATCGCGGAAATTCTCGGCTGGATCCAGTCGGGCCAGCTGAGCTTTCAGGTGGACGTGCAGGAGGGTTTCGAGAACATTCCCAACACCCTCACGCGGCTGTTTACCGGGGCCAACATCGGCAAGCAGCTGCTGAAGATCGCCGACCCCGCCTGACGCGCCTCGAGCCGCGCTGGGAGCTTAGAAACCTCGCAGCGTGGCGTAGCGGTTGCGGTGGAACGAGCGATTGCCGTAGAGCGCTTCCAACACCCGCGCGCGCTTCAGATAGAAACCCGCGTCGAACTCATCCGTCATGCCGATGCCGCCGTGAATCTGGATGAGCTGGTTCGACATCTCGAAGAGAAACCGTCCCACGCGCGCCTGCGACAGCGACGCCATCAGCGCTACATCGTCGCTGCCGGCATCGATGGCCTGCAGCGCGCCTTCCACGCAGGAGCGTGACAATTCCATGGAGGAGAACAGTGCCGCCGCTCGGTGCCCGAGGGCTTGAAACGAGCCGATGACACGGCCGAACTGCTCACGGGTTTTCAGATACTCCAGCGTCATATCGAAGGCCTGCGCCGCGGTACCGAGCATCTCGGCACCCAGCCCGGCCCGGGCCCGATCGAGAATGGCGTCGAGCATGGCTTCGCCGTCGTCAGCGCTGCCGAGCACCGCGCTCTCCTCCACGACCACATCATCGAAGGTAATGTTCGCGAAGCCGCGATTGTCCACCGTATGCATGGCCTCCCGGCTGATACCGGCCTCATCCGCCGGCACGAGGAACAGCGTAATCCCGCCTGCGGACCGTGCCGCCAGCACCAGCGTGGTCGCTGCCATGCCCTCAGGCACAAACGTTTTGGTGCCGCTCAGGCGGTAGGCAGCGCCGTCTCTGGTGGCCGCGAGCGCGGTGCGGGCGGGCGCATGGTGCGGACCTTCGTCCAGCGCCAGCGTCAGCACCTCGGTACCGTCAACCACTTTCGGCAGCAGAGCCTGCTTCTGGGCGTCACTGCCGGCGACGTTGAGTGCAGACACTCCCACCAGCGCAGACGCAAACAACGGGCTCGCGGTGAGCTGGCGCCCCAGTTCCTCCAGCACTACGCCGAAGGTGAGATAGCCCAGATCGGAACCGCCGTAGGCTTCCGGCACCAGAATGCCGGTCCAGCCCATCTCGACCATGCTGGACCACGTGGTTTCATTGAAGGCGAGTGCAGTGCCGCTGTCGCGCATGTCGCGAAACGCCTGCACCGGCGCCTGTTCAGTAGCCCAGGCTTTCGCCTGGTCCTGTATCAATGTCTGTTCTTCCGTCAATGCTGCCATGCAACTAACCCTTCTGCGTGGTCTCGGGCAGGCCGAGGATGTTCTTGGAAATGATGTTGTACTGCACCTCGAAGCTGCCGCCGTAAATGGAGATGGCTTTCCCGCTGAGCCAGTCACGGACGAGGCTCAACTCGGCCTTTTCGAACGCGTGTCCACTCCAGCCGAGACCCTGGCTGCCCATGAGCTCCAGCTTCAGCTCCGCGCCGGTCTGTGCCACGTTGGTGGCGGAGTTCTTCAGAATGGAGGCAGCTGCACTGACCTTCACCTGACCCTTCGCCTCGGCGCGGATTCGACCCACCGTGAGACCATGGGCCTGCTCGTCCATCAACAGGTCGGCTATGCGTGTGCGCAGGTCCGCGTCAGCCAGCGTGCCATCTTCGTTGGTACCCACGTAGCGCTTGGCCATCTCCGCCACGGGCTCTTCCGCGCCCTCCGGAGCCCCGGCAGCCCCGGTCTGGCTCTGACGCTCGTGCTGCAGCAGGCGTTTCACCACGCTCCAGCCTTCGTTCAACGGGCCGAGCAGGTCGCTCTTCTCAGCGCGCGCATCCGTGAAGTAGGTTTCACAGAACGGTGAGTTGCCGGAGATGAGTGCAATGGGTCGTGTTTCCACCCCCGTCTGATCCATGGGCAACATCACGAAACTGATGCCATCGCGCTTCGGCGCGTCCGGATCGGTGCGTACCAGAGCGCCGCACCACTGGGAGATGTTAGCGCCCGACGTCCAGATCTTCTGGCCGTTCAGCACGAAGTCATCGCCGTCCACCACCGCCTTGGTCTGCAGCCCGGCCAGGTCGGAACCGGCATTCGGCTCGGACAGTCCCAGGCACCAGCGCACTTCGCCGCTGGCGATACCGGGCAGGTGCTTGGCCTTCTGCTCGTCGGTGCCGTACTCCAGCATCGTCGGCCCCACCATCGTGACACCCATACCCGAGAGCTGGGAAATGATGTTGTAGCCACCGGCGCGGTTGAGCTCCTCGTTGACCACTTTCGCCTGAGGATCCGTGAGTCCGGCCCCGCCGAACTCCACTGGCCAGGTAGGCGCGCCCCAGCCTTTGTCAGCCAGTCGCTGACGCCAGCTCTCGATATCGGCCGCCAGAGGACCGTCGGGCGCATTGTCATAACCGATCATCTTGCCGGCCAGGGAAGCCGGGAAATTGTCTGCAATCCAGGCGCGCGTATCTGCGCGGAAAGCGTCAAGCTCACTCATGCTGCTCGTCCGTATGGGTTGTTTTAAAGGCTAGCGCGGCGCCATGCGGATAGCGCCGTCGAGGCGTACGTCTTCGCCGTTGAAATAGGCGTTGCGCACCATCTCGAGGGCCAGCGACGCATACTCCTCAGCCTGGCCGAGGCGCGAGGGGTTGGGAACCTGGGCGCCCAGCGCCCGTTTCACATTCTCCGGCGCGCCCTGCATCAGCGGCGTGTCGAAGATGCCGGGCAGAATCGTGTTTACACGGATCAGCTCACGCGCGAGGTCGCGGGCGATGGGCAGGGTCATACCGACCACACCGCCTTTGGAAGCAGAGTAAGCCGCCTGCCCGATCTGGCCATCTTCGGCCGCCACGGACGCCGTGTTGATGATGGCCCCACGCTCGCCGTCGATGGGGTCCAGGCTCAACATGCCGGCTGCCGATTTGGCGATGCAGCGGAACGTGCCCACGAGGTTGATCTGAATGATCAGGTTGAACGCATCGAGAGGAAAATGGCTGATATCACCGGATTCCTTGTTGCGGCTCGCTGTCTTGATGGCGTTTCCGGTACCCGCGCAATTGACGAGAATCCGCTCCTGTCCAATCGCAGCACGGGCTTTTTCGAAGCCGGCATCCACGGAGGCTTCATCGGTGACGTTCACCTGACAGAACACGCCGCCCAGTTCCTGAGCCAGCGCTTCGCCTTTCTCTTCCTGCAGGTCAAAAAGCGCGACCTTGACGCCGTGTGCGGCAAGACCCCGGGCGGTAGCCGCACCCAGACCGGAAGCGCCCCCGGTGATGACCGCAGATATGTTCGAATCGAGTTGCATGGATCGTCCCCCATTGCTTGTAGTGTATTTTTTGCGCGCGGCAGTTTGCCAAATCTTGCTCCCCGACGCACCTCGCCGCTCAGACGAGCGTGCGCAGCCAGGGTAGATGCTCCCGTCCCACGAAAAGCTGGTCACCCACGACGTATGCCGGCACATCGACCACGCCGTCCTCCAGCGCAACCTCGCGCCAGGACTCCGGTAACGCGTCGACATCCAGGCTGTCGAGGGCCGCATTTGCGTTGACTTCGTTCAGCAGTCGCGTAACCACTGCGGGATCGTCCAGATCCTCCCCCAGCGTCCAGTAGCTCGCGAAGGCAGCTTCGATGAACGGCACGGGCTCAGACAGCAGCGTCATGGCGGCGAGGGCCAGCGTGCAACCAGGGAAGTTGCCTGCCGGAAAGTGCATGGTCACGCCCTGCACGTCCGCGTAGTGAAGATGCGTGCGTTGTCGGGCAAGGGCGCGCACGCGACGATGCGTAGCACCGCGATCCTCATCCGGCGCCTCCGCGGGAACCGGCTGCTGTTGCGTCACGAATGGCCGCCATTCGCCAGCCACGCCCACTTCCTCGAGAAATGCGAGCGTGGGTTTCAACGCGAGATAGGCGGCCGGCGCCTTGAAATCGATGTAAATGCGCAGAGTCACAGGGTGTACGCAATGTCCGGCGCCTGGCCCTGCTGCCCCTGCAGATACCACCGCACGTACGGCAGGTGCTCGCGCCCGAAGAGGATATGGTCACCAAACACGTACGATGGCACGCCATAAATGCCCGCAGGCAGCAGTTCGGCCTGCAGCTCGTCGTGCAGCTGGCGCCCCGCGCCTGCCTGGTACTCGGCAAAGCCATCCACCGACACGCCGGCCGCGCGTAGACAGCCTTCAACCACCCCAACGTCCTCCACGTCGAGCTCGCGGCGCCAGAACGGCGGGTAGACCGCATCGAAATACGCTGCGAGGCGACTGCGATCCTGCTGCACCACCCACAGAATGCCGATGTTGGGAATGCTGGAGTTCCAGATCTTCTCCGTGCCTTTCAGCATGTGTCCCTGCCGCTCCGCATAACGCCGGGCATCGCGGTAACCGTAGCGGATACCGGCCCACTGGGCAGGGCTGCGGTCCGAAGAAACCACCTTGCCCGCCTTCTTACGGGCAGAACCCAGGTAGCTGGGAATATCCAGCGTGAGCGGCCGCCAGTCGAAACTGATGCCAAGCTCTGCTTCGAGCGCCAGCGTCGGGCGTATGGCGACGAACGCATAAGGGCTCTTGATGTCCACGTAAACGATGAGCGGCGATTCGCTCTCCAGCGCTTTCACCCGTTGTCAGCCCCGCGCAAATTCGCGAATGACCTGCCCCGGGCGCTGCCCCGTGTGCTGGCCGTGCCGCAGAATGATCTCCCCGCCGACAATGGTGGCATCGTAACCGGTGCTTTCGACGATGTAGCGGCCGCCGTTGTGCGGGAAATCGTTCACATAGTACGGGTAGCCGGTTTCCAGATGGTCGTAGTCGATAACATTGAGATCGGCGATCCATCCCTCTTTCACCGCGCCCCGGTCTTTCAGGCCCAGCACCTCTGCGGAGGTCTGCGTGATGCGCTTGACCCCTTCCTGCAGCGTGTAGACCCCCTGGCGGCGTACCAGCTCGCTCAACAGAAACGTTGGCGAGTCGGTGTCAGTGAAAATACCCACGTGCGCGCCAGCATCCGCCAGCATCGGCACACAGTGCTCCATCTGCATGTACGCCCACTGATTTTCCAGCGCCCCGCCAAACGCCCAGAAGTTCCACAGCTCGCGGCCCTCCGACGCTATGAGGCGATCCACGTAAACATCCACGGGATCGCGCCCCTCAGCTTCGGCAATCTGCGCCAGGCTGTTGCGCCGCGCCATGTCGTAATCCGGCACCGCCCCGGTGCCCATGGGATGCAGCTGCGCTGGATTGGCCGTAAACCCCGTTTCTCTGGAGCGCTGCAGCAACCGTTCGCGGGTGGCAGGATCTTGCAACGCTGCCAGCCGGTCTTCCAGCGTGGGCAGCGCCATCAGGTCGCGCCAGGCGCCGTTGCGGAACGGCGCCGCCTGGTACAGACCGAACATGGCACCGCTGGGGCGCGTGTGACAGATCGTGGTCATGCGCTGACCGTTTTCGTTGTGTCGTGCGAGGAATTCCGCCGTGCGGGCCACACCGCCATCGTCTTTCTGGCCGGCCCCACCCGAGTACATGACGTGACAGCCCAGCTCAGCACCTTTACTGAACATTTCCAGCTCGACGTTGCGGCGGCTCTGCATGTCCGGCGCCACCTGGAACAAGCCGCCGACACCGCCGCCGGCGATGACTGCGCGCTGGATGGCTTCCGTTTCTCTGAGGTCTGCCCAGGTACCCGGGGTGAGCCGTCCGTCAGGCACCATATGGCCGAGGAAGCGTGAGGTGGAGAAACCTACCGCACCCTCTTCCACCGATTGCTGCACGAGACGGCAGATATGATCCAGCTCATCATCGGTGGCCTGCACACCTTCGTCCATGGACTTGTCGCCCATGGCTTCGAAGCGAATGGCGGAATGGCCGGCCAGCCCCACGACATTGAGCGATGGCCGCAATGCCTCCACGGCATCCAGATACTCTCCGTAGCTGGTCCAGTTCCACGGCAGACCATCCATGATGGCGTCGGCGGCAATGTCCTCCACCGCCTCCATCAACTCTGCGAGCAGCCGGTGGTTCTTCTCACTGACCGGCGCGAAGGTGACACCGCAGTTGCCTATCAGCGCGGTCGTGACGCCGTGATAGGAACTCGACTTCATCTCCGGATCCCAGCCCACCTGTGCATCCAGATGCGTGTGCAGGTCGACGAAACCCGGCGTGACGATCCTGTCGGTGGCATCGATGGTGGTTGCCGCGTCCGCGTCGGCCAGATCGCCGATGCGGCTGATGCGGTTGCCGTCTACGGCGACGTCCGCCTTGTGCGGCTCAGCGCCCGTGCCGTCCACGAGCGTGCCGCCGGAAATGATGAGATCGTGTGCCATGGTGACTCTCCCCTCGAGTTCTGCCTGCCGGTTTGTTGCTACCAGTTGTTCATGTGCATGACCGTTTCCACAGGCGGCCGGTACGCCGCCTTGAATTCGGTACCTTTGGTGTAAGCCATCGGGATCAGCGCAACCTGCATGATCTCGTCGTAGGGAATGCCGAGGAGCCCGGCAATCTCTTTCTCGTGCATGAGGTGAAGCGTGGTCCAGGCGGTACCGATCCCGCGGGCCCGGGCTGCAAGCATGAAGTTCCACGCGGCGGGAATGATCGAGCCCAGCAGCGCGGTCTGCGTGATGATGTTGCTGGTTTCGGGCTGATCCGAGCGCCCGGTGATACACGGTATGAACAGCACCGGTGCTTTCGCCATGTTTTCCGCCAGATAGTCGGCAGACGATGCGGAGCGGGTCTGGCTGGCCGTCAAGGAATTGTCGCCACTGTCGCCGTGCAGCTTATGGATGGCCATCGGCATCTCGCGGTACATGGTGTAGGCCTGGGCGTAGAGCTCCCCGATACGTGCGCGCTTGTCGGCGTCGGTAACGAACATGAACTGCCATCCCTGGGCGTTGGAACCTGTCGGTGCCTGCACGGCAAGCTCCATGCACTCCTTAATGACCGATTCCGGGACGGGGCGGTCGAAATCGAGACGTTTGCGCACCGCGCGGGTGGTGCTGAGAAGCTGGTCGAGGGACAGGTCGAGTTGGTCGTGGGCCACGCGGGAGCCTCCAAAAATGTGTCAGCCCTCCATACTACCTGAAACTCAGATCGCGAACCGGTGCCTTTCAATTTGCCGGGAACGATTTAGAGTACGCCCCGCATAGAAATTGAGCACTTATCGGAGTCTCTGATGGATCTCACCTTCACTGCGGAAGAAACCGCATTTCGTGACGAGGTGCGCGGGTTTCTCGCCACTTCCCTGCCTGAAGACCTGGCCAGCAAAGGCGCAGCCGGCGCTGAGCTTACCAAGGCCGATATGGAGCGCTGGCACGCCATTCTCAACGAGCGCGGCTGGCTGGCGGTGACCTGGCCGGTAGAGCACGGAGGTACCGGCTGGTCGGCCGTGGAACGGCACATTTTCGAAGAAGAGTGTGCCCTCGCCAACGCACCCCGGATCGTGCCGTTTGGTCTCAACATGCTGGGACCGGTGCTGATCAAGTTCGGCAGCGAAGCACAGCAGAAAGAAATTCTGCCGCGCATCCTCGACGGCACCGACTGGTGG
>CAZYYJ010000014.1:0-81193 GCA_964651595.1 uncultured Pseudomonadales bacterium
CACCAGCCCGGGACGCCGGAGACCCACCACCCGGCGGAAGTGTACAACCAGGTACAGCGTCGTCAGCACGGCGAAGGCAAGGCCCGTGAACCAGTGCGCCAGCGCAAACCACTGTGCGTAGCGGGAACTGTCGTCAACGAGATAACCGAGACCGCCCAGCAGCGCGGCCAGGAAAAGAAGGATGGTGAGCGCGTTGCGCAGTTTCTGGTCGTCGATCATGGTTCAAACAGGCCGGGCATCAACTCCACGGGCCTGACGTTCGTGATGCGGCTCGCCTGTTGCAGGGCAGCCAGGCGGACCGTCGCAGTCTCGTTGGCATCTGCGGCGATGGCTTCCAGCCGTGGCAACGATGCATCCGACGTCAGACCGGACAAGGCATCGAGTTTGGCACCCTCGGCCAGACGGGGCCAGTGCTCGTCGAAACTGCTCGACAAAAAACTCGGGTCGCTGGCTGCCAGCCGTGCGGCCAGCTGTGCCACACGGGTTGGATCCAACTCGCGGGAAAGGCGTACCACGGCACCGCGACCCGCGAGCTGCGATACCTCGTAGGCCAGGCCCAGGGCGCTGTGGAGGTCCTCATCGGTGGCGGCGATGGTGCTGGCGTTGCGATTGATGAATCCCAGCAGCGCGGGAGGACGCGTTGAGGCAGGGTCCACGCACGGCAGCACGGCTGCCGTAGCGTCCGTGAGCGAGAGCCGTCCGCGCACGCCGAGGCGCGCGCACAACCCCGGCTTTCCGTCGGCCAGCCATCGGTCTACCAGCACCTGCTGCTGCTGACCTGTCAAGACGGACGTCAGCGGCGCGATACGGTCCGGGTTGTCGGCCACGGCCAACAAGGTTTTTCTGCCGAAGCGTTGCACGACGTCGGGTGCATCGGCAGCAAGCGCTTGCAGCACATCGACCGGCGTGGAGGCATCCGGCAGGCGCCAGCCGAGGGCCAGTGCCAGTGCCTGCTGCTGCGTGGTTGTGCTCGCCAGGGCGGCCTTGCGCACCGGTGCGTCCGTGCGGAAGGCAAGCTCCACCGCGTCCCAGCTGTCCTGACCTGCCTCCAGGGCCGCTGCTGCCACAGCCAGCACGTCGCTGCGTTCGTAGACGATGCTGCCGCTGTTCTGCAGTAAATGTAGGGCGGCGGACGCCGCCGGCAGCTCGTCCGCTCGTTGTGCCCACAGGTCGGCGAGCTGTTCCGCCGGGGTGAGCTTTTTCAGGGTGATCAGCACTTCTGCGGCGAGGGCCGGCGAGGCTGTGGTTTGGAGTGTGCCGTTGAGCTGCGCAATGACGCCGCGGTGGCGGGCATTTCCCATCGCTCTGACGACGGCTACCTGTACGCCCTCGTGGTCGGCAGTTGCCAGCAGTCCGGCCAGCGTATGCCGCGTACGCACGGATTCCGACGCGCCGATGGCGTTCAGCAGACAAATGGTGGCTTGCGGATCTTTGCTCTGCTCGGCCGCGTGCAGCAGGTGAGGTAACGCCATTGCCTTGGTGAGGATGGCGGCTTCTTCCTCGTCGTACCATTCAACGAACAGCTCGCTGATCGCGCAGATGGTCTGGTTGCTGGCGTGGGGCAGAATGTCGAGCAGCACCGCCGTGCTCTGATCGTCTTCCAGCTTGCCGATGCCGCGAACCAGCCCGGGAGCAAAAGCGGCCGCGGGGTCATTTGCGAGCAGACGATGCGCAAGACCCAGCGCAGCCCGGTCGGGAGCCGCTTCGAAGGCGCCCGCGAAAGTGCGGCGCGTTTCGGTGTCTGCCAGCACCAGCTGCACCCCCGCCGGTCGTGCCAGCATGAGCGGATCCCGTGCATAGAGAAGCTCGATCAGGCGATTTGCAGGCAGGTGTCCATAGCTGGTGCTGCCGGACGGCGCGACAGGCACCAGGCGCTCATCGGATGCGAGCTGGTAGTAGCGGTTCAAGGCCGGCACGGAGAATCGCAGGCTACGGTGCTCTGACGTCAGGCTGAGTTCCAGCGGTGTGCTGGTGCCTGCCGGGATCGGAAACAGCAGCCGCGCATCCGACTGGGAGAGAAACGTCGTGGGCAGCGTAAGACGCTGACAGGCTGTGTTCCCCGTGATGCACACTTCCGCGCCCAGCCAGGCAACGAGCGCGGCACCGGCATCGAACCCGACAAAGGCGTTATCGCCTGCGGATCGATTGGCCATGATCGTCGGCACGTCGTTGTTGTTGACCACGACGACATCGAGGAAGCCGTCGTTGTCCAGATCAACGGAGATCGCGCCGCGCGACGAGCGGGGCACAGTGCGCGGGGCACGCTCAACAAACGCACCGGCGTGCTGCTCGAACAGCACGTTGGGTTGCGGCAACGTGGTGTGTTTCGTGTCGATGCTCAAGCCCATGGCGCCGGCAGCGGCGAAGACATCCTGATCGCCGTCCCTGTCGAAATCGGCCGCGAGCAGCGCCCAGAGCTGCCGCGGCAGGACCCGGTTGTTGTTGAGCCCCAGTTCCCATGCCTGGTCGAAGTCGCCGTCGGCACCCAGATTGCGCAGCTGAAAACCGCGTCCCCCGCCGCGCGCTAGCAGCAGATGTCGTTGCGTGCCGATCAGCAGCTCGACAGCGTCGTTCGCTACACCGAGCGAGTCTGCGGTGGTTGTCTCCGCCAACGCTACGGCCTCGGATGGCTCTCCGGATTGATTCAGCAGATACAACCGGTTGGCGCCGGCGCGAACGCTGAGGGTGCGGCCGTTGAGGCCGTTCACCGCCAGGGCCCGCGAGGGCGCAGGGGCCGGCTCGCCGAAGCGGTAAGTGAGGGTGCTGGCCGGATCATACAGAGTGGCGTCAAAGGCGGGCGCGATGCTCGGCTGAAAACCCTGCGTGAGCTCCAGGGTCTTCTGGTCCCGCTCGTAATGCACGAATTGACCGATCACAAGGTCCAGAACGCCATCCTGCTGCAGATCGGCAACGGTTGCCGTCGTCGACCACCCCTGCGAGCCGGCCAGCTCCACCGATTGTTGAAAAGCCCGGCCGCGGTCGTTGAGGAACATGCGGTCTACGCCCTGGCTCGTAACAAGCAGGTCTACGTAGCCGTCTGCGTTCCAGTCAACCGTCGCGCAACCCATGCCGCGGGCACGCTGCATGTCGTTGCCGAAAAACGCGTCTGAACGGTCTGTGAAATGACCGCCCTCGTTGAGGTACAGGCGGTGGCTGGTGCTGGCGGTCCACCAGGCGGCGCGCCCGTAGCGTCGGGAAGTACCAGAACCGCCGACGAAGACCAGATCCTGCCAGCCGTCGTTGTTGAAATCGGCAGCGCACACGCCGGCCCCCAGCGAGTCGTCTATGCCGTTGAGATCGCCCGTGCCCTCCACGTGCCGGTGCTCGATCCCGGTCAGGGAAAAGCGCTCCTCGAACACCGGCTCGGCGTTGGCGGACAGTGCGAAACTGCAGGCGAGGAGAAACGTGATCCGACTCGGGCGCATGGTGTGGTCGACTGGTGGTGGGCCCAATGTAGCAGGTTGCGCGTCACGAATTGCGGGTGCTTTGTGACGATCTGACCGGTCCGTGCGGGTGTCGATATCCCTTACAGAGCCGTTTCCGGGAAAAAACCCTTTTCAAACAAGGCTCTAGCGCGTCAAGCGGTGTTTGCGTACGAGAATCGTGCGTCGAAAAAATTTACAGAGCCGCACAGGACAGAAAGCTGACAGTCCACTTAAGTGACTGAAAAATAGGCAGAAAAATACGCTCGTTAGGGTTTGGTACGGCCTTTGCATTTCTTTGGGCGAGTTAATAGCGAGGCTGTCCTGAAGGGAGGAGGAAGCATGATGTATCGCTGGTTCAAACACGGGATGCTGGTTCTATTGTTCGCGTCCCCAGCCGTTTACGCCGGACCCATTCTCAACGGGGATTTTACTGCCGGCGGCGACGATTGGAATGACGTGAGCTTCGGTGGCAGCGTCGATTTCATAGGCGGGGCGGCAACCCTCGGCCCGATCACCGGCGGCTCCGGTGCGGCGGGTGCCATTATGCAGGGCGACGACGGCACGTTCTTTTTCCTCACGGCCATCACGCTGGATGCAGACGTCGAGTTTCTGCAGTTCGATGCCAGCAAAACCACGGCCAGCGATCTGGCTGAAGGTAATGTGGGCCCCGCGCTCGCCGACAACCTGAACGTATCCCTCATCGATGAACTCGATTTCACGGGGAATTCTGACCTCAACTTCACCGAGTTTCTCGATTTCACGCTGGGTACCGCCATTCAACTCGACGTGACCAGCCTAGCAGGCCGGTCCGTTGCCTTGCTGTTCGAGCTGTTCGACGAAGCAACAGGCGTCGACAGTACGGTAACCATCGACAACGTGGCCTTCATCAACAAGGCACCGCCGCCGCCTCCGCCGCCGACTCCGGCCAGCGAACCCGGCGTGCTGCTGCTGTTGCTGGGTGGCCTGGGTCTGGCCTGGCGCAATCGCCGGGCCAAGTGACCGGTTTTGCTGGCCTGTGCGCCCATGCCAGGCTAGAGTAGTTCGGTCGGTGTGGGACAAGGGTTAGTTCCCACCGGCTTAAAGGGTACGGTTCGCGCCTCGGGAGTGCGCGAACGTTTTAGGGGTTTGATATGGATGTTGCCTGCCATCTGGGAGCACCGGCCGGCGCGTTGCGCGTTCGGACAGGCGGCGCTCGCTCACCTTTCTCCTGTTTACCGTTCGGATCATCGCCAGCCGTCAATCCCGGCTGCGCTCGACCGTGCCTTGTCTTCCGACAGATTCTTTTTTGCTCGGCGTTGCCGACGCCACCTGGTGAAGAGAGCTAACCAATGAGTTGTCTTATGAAGAAACCTTCCGCGTACACCGCTCCGTTCGTGTTGGCGTTGTTGTTTGGCTTTGCGGCGTTGCCGTGGTCGGCGCCGGCGCAGGCTGAGTGGCAGGCTGCGACCGAGGTCGGGGTCGACGCTGGCCCGCCGCAGCGGAGTCGCCGTTCGCCCGATGCAACGGTTGCGCTGACGCTGACCAATAACAGCGACGAGGCCATCGAAGGGCCCGCGCGGACGCTTCTGACGCTGACGGGCTCGGTCAGTGGCGTGGCGGGCGCGACCCAGAACGCGGATGGGAACTGGGTGCTGGATGTTTCCAGCCAGTTCGATCCATCGCTGGGGGCTGGTGCCAGCGCTCAGCTGACGATCCGGGTTCTCGGCGGTGGTCGTGCCAGTTTCGGCGTAACCGGCATCGTCGAGGTGGACGTCGAGGACGAGCCGCCCCCCGCGGACGACCTCAGCGTTGTGATCACAGCGCCGGACAGTCTCATCACCGTGGGCGCCAGTCCCATAACCGTATCCGGTGAAGTTGCCCCCGACGGCGTAGCCACCACCGTCAACGATACGGACGTCGACAGCAGCGGCGGCACCTTCAGCACTGACGTGGCCCTGGAAGAAGGCCTGAACTCCATCGTTGCGCGCGTGGTGGGCAGCGACGGCACCCAGCTCACAGACACCATCACCGTCACGCTGGATCTGACCCCGCCGACCATCTCCATCAATTCCCCTGAAGACGGCCAGGTGGTTTCGGTCCCGTCCATCACCGTGACGGGCTCGGTCAGCGACATGATTCGCGGCACGGTCGGTGAGGATGATTCCAACGTCGAGGTGAATGGCGTTCAGGCTACCGTCTCCAACCGTAGCTACGCCGCTGCAGGCATTCCTCTCGTGGAAGGCGCCAACGTCATCACCGCGACGGGGACGGACGCGGTCGGCAACACGAAGTCGGTTTCCATCACGGTTACCTACGAAGAACCGGTGGGTCCGCGGCTGGTGCTCACCTCCGGGGACAAGCAGAGCACACCCATCACCAACGAGGTTGGTGAGCCGCTGGTGGTTCAGCTCCTCGACGGTACCGATACACCCATGCCGCAGAAGCCCGTGATTTTCCGTGTGGTGCAGGGCTCGGGGAACGTGGCCCCCGGCACTGACAACGAAGGTCGTGCAGTGGTCGTGGAAACGAACGACGAAGGCTTTGCACAGACCGGCTTCCAGGTCGGTCAGCGGGTTGGTGTTGAAAACCACAAAGTGCGCGCTGCCGTGGTAGGTGTAGAGAACACGGTCGTGTTCAGCGCGTCCGCCGAAGGCCTGCCGGGTGACAAGATCTCCGTGGCTTCCGGCAACAACCAGCGCGGCGCTGTCGGTGGCGTGCTGCCGGAACCGCTCGTTGCCGTTGTGACCGATGCCGGTAACAACGTCGTGCAAGGGGCGCTGGTGCTGTTCGAAGCCACCGAAGGTGGCGGCGAATTCGAGAACGGTGAAGCGTCTATACAGCTTGCCACCGACGCGGACGGCCGGGTTGCCGCCGAATTCATCCTCGGTGATCTCGAAGGCATCGACGCGCAACGTATTCGCGCGAACCTGCTCGGCACCTCCGCCGCGGCAGGTTTCTCCGCCACCGGTTTCGTACCCGCCGATCCGGCCCTGACATCCATCAGCGGTGTGGTGCTGGACAACCAGGACAACCCCGTCGAAGGCGTAACGGTGTTCGTCGAAGGTACGTCGCGCAACGCGGTAGCCGACGCAGCGGGCCTGTTCACCATTACCGAGGCGCCGGTTGGCCCCGTGCATCTCATAGCGGATGGTTCCACGGCGGTTGACGGGCGTGAGTATCCGGCGCTGGCTTTCGACATCGTGACGGTGTCCGGTGTGGACAACACGCTGCCTGCGCCCATCTACATGGTGCCGCTGAATACCGAGAATTCCGTTTTCGCGGGCCCTGAAGACGTGGTGCTCACGCTGCCCGAATTCCCCGGCTTCGAGCTCACCATCAAGAAAGATTCCGTGACGTTCCCCGACGGCTCGCGCGAAGGTTTCGTGAGCGTAACGCCGGTAAACGCTTCCAAGGTGCCCATGCCGCCACCCAACGGCATGCAGCCTGATTTCATCGTGACGATTCAGCCCACGGGCACGCAGTTCGATCCGCCCGCGAAGCTGACTCTGCCGAACACGGAAGGCTTTGTGGCCGGCGCGCAGACCGAAATGTTCTCTTTCGACCACGATCTGGGTGAATTCGTGTCCATCGGTCCCGGCACCGTCAGCGACGACGGCACGGTGATCGTGTCCGATCCGGGCTTCGGCATCGTCAAGGCCGGCTGGCACTGTGGCAGCCAGCCCAACCCGCAGGGTTGCTGCTCGGGCGGCGGCGGGGGCAGTGGCGGTTGCGCCATCTGTAAGAAATCCGAATCCGGCGACTGCAACAACAACGACTGTGTGCCCGATGACAGCCAGGATCCCGGCGAGTGCAAGCAGTGCCAGGGTGGTTCCTCGGTACCCGACGACTCCGAGACCCCCACCGAAGAGTGCAAGAAGTGCGAAGGCGGCTCGGCGGTTGCTGACGAGGCGAAAGACGGTAACGCCTGTGGTGACGGCAGTGCCCAGCAGGCCTGCTACACCTGTAAAAACGGCAGCTGCGGCAACAACTGTGAGGTTGTGGAAGGGATCATCAAGACATCCGTTTCCACCAGCCCGCAATGGGGTGCGCTGTCCGGCAAGCTGCTCGACGGCATCAACAAGATACCGTGGCTGCGTGCTTCCCTCGGCACCACCTTCACCGGCGAGCAGGAAGTGGGCACGGAGTGCTGTAAAGACTGCACCGTGGGACCGAACCCCCTGCCTTACCAGAAGCTCACGGGCTCCGGCAAGGTGGAAGGTAAGGTTGAGGTCATCATTCCAGGCACGGGTGCGATCGGCGAAGAAGAGATCGAGCTGTTATGCCTGTTCGGCACGTCCTACCGGGTGTTTGCGGAATGGAAGTTCGGTGTGTTCATCGATGTCTCCGTCTCCGCGGGCGCGGGCATCTCGTACAAGAACACCGCCTGTCCCGAACCGAACTGCTTCTCCGGCGAGCTGTCGCTGGGTGGCCAGCTTGCGGGGGGGCTCACCGGCGGCGGGTCCGTGGGCTACAAAGAGGTAGACAAGTCCACCGACAAGACCACGTATCAGGAAGGCGTGGGGGCCAAGATCGAAGGCCGCGCGGTCACCGACTACACGGTCAAGGTCACCAAGCAGTTCAATGACGGTTGTGGTCCCGACACCTGTACGGTGGGTTGGGGTGGCGTCAAGCTCGAGGCTGAGATTTCCGCGAGCATCAAGATCGGACCGATCAACTACGGCTTCTCTGAGCAGCTCAGCGTCACCGTTGCTGATCCAGGGGCTACGCCGTGCTGAGACTTTTCGTAGCTTCTGTCAGCTTGCTGGTCACCGCCATGGCGCATAGCGAACCGCTGCGATGGGTGATAGACGCCACCCAGGGTGGAGAAGCCACCCTGGTGGGGGAGATGCCCATTTCGGAGGAGAGTGAGCAGGAGGTTTATCCCAAGCTCGGTCGCGCTCTGGCCGGCACGCCTGAGGGCCAGGCGTACTTCGAGTACCTCAAGGCGCTGGCAGAGCTTCGCTCGGCAGATGCCGTGGCCATGTTCACCTCCGCAGACGGCAGCCGGGAGCGGTTCCGCAAGGAGCTGGAAGCGCAGCCTGATCGTCACAACGGCTGGAAGGACGTGGAGCGCGTGACGGCCAAGCTGGTGTTCAACTGGGGCCCCTACAAGATCGTCAACATTGCCATTCGTATGCAGAACGACCCGCGGGAATATCTCTGGCGGGAGGCGTTGTTCTGCACGAGCGGCTGCGCCATGAGCAACGCGTTCAACATCATGGATCCGAACCGTGAAGTGTTTGCGCTGATGAACGGCAGCAGCACCACGGCACTGGTAACGCGCGACTGGCAGAGCCTCGCGGACGACGCGAAGAACAGCGGCCTCATGAACATGTCCGAGGCCTTGTTCTACCGGCCCGGATGGGTGCCGGGTTCGCTGGCCAGCCGCTACCCGCTCATCGTCTTCCCGAAAGTGGAAGTGCTCACCGGTGGTTTTTACCCGCTGCTGGTGGAAGGGGAACGGCAGACGCCGGGCGGCAGCGTCGGGCCGGCAGTGCAGGCCCTGGAGGCGTTTCTCGCCGATCTTCAGGGGGTAGATCTCACGGTAGCGCCGGATGGCAGCTACGCCAACGAGGCGCTGGAGAAGGTGCTCGGTGCGCACTGGCGCGATTTCAAGGCTGGCCGGCTGTTCCGGTTTTTCGAACGCGCCGACGACGATGCGCCTCTGGTTCTCGCCAAGTACGCCCAGCATCCCTTTGCCAATCAGCTGAGCAAATGGGCCGGCGTGCGGCTGGCCGGTTTGTACGAGTCCGCCACCGGGGTGTTCCTGTTCGTCTATCCGGTGCTCGACGACGGCCGCATTCTGAACATGCAGGTGCTGCCGTTCGAGCGTGACGGGAAGAGCCCGGAGAAGCTGGCGCTGTCCATGAAACTTCTGCGCACGGACGCCGGCCGACTGGTGATGTCGAGCGAAATGGTGGACTGGGTCGACCGTAAGACCGAGTCGTTGCTGGTGTCGTCTCGATGAAGGAGAGGGCGGTTTGATGAACAGCGTCGTCTTCAGGCCATCGCCGATAGCGCTCTTTTACACGAGTGTGTTCGTAGCGGGTCTGCTGGTGTTCGTCTGGTTGCACTGGCGGGGCGGACGTCAGACCGAG
The DNA here is from genome assembly GCA_964651595.1 of uncultured Pseudomonadales bacterium. GTDB lineage: Bacteria > Pseudomonadota > Gammaproteobacteria > Pseudomonadales > Azotimanducaceae > UBA4421. The sequence continues at coordinate 9,503 of CAZYYJ010000014.1, forward strand.
TTCTACGTGTTTGCCGTGCTGGCCGCGCTTGCGGCCACCCTCTATACGCTGCGCGGTTCCGTCAGCGTGGAGGCGAGCAAGCGCGAGCTGACCGCACGCAAGACATGGCTTGGTATGGCCTACAGCACGGCAGTAGTGCGTGTAGATGCCGAGGGCAAGCTGTACCTCAACGAAGAGTTGAAAGCCAAGCAATCGCAAGGCACCAGCGTTTGGCAGGTGCTGGAAGCGGACGGGCGGGTGCTGTCCGAGACGGCCGAAGGGCCGGGACCGTACCCCCTGATGCAGCAGCAGTGGGTGAAGAACCGTCACAAGCTGGCGGAATTTGCCGAGCACGCGTCGCGCATTCTGCGCGTGCCTCTGGAAGACAACCGAACGTACAAGAAAGGTTCGTATGGTGAATAGCGCAAGTGCAAGGGGCCCGCACCCCTGCGAAACAGAAGGATTTAGTCTCATGAAGCTGGTTCGAAATCTATGCGTTTTCGTGTTGATGTATCCACTCGCCATGGCGCCTTCCTTCGCGGAAGAACTGGTGCTGGATGACACGTGTGTCGTCAACATCCTCAATCGCACTGTGCAGGTACAGGCTGACGGGACCTGGTTCATGCCCAACGTGCCGGCCAACTTCGGCCTGGTGCGGGCGCGTGCCACCTGCCTCCGGGAAGGCGGATCGGTGTCCGGCACAACGGACTACTTCCGCGTTCAGGACAACGTGCAGACGGTGGTGCCGCCGTTTGAGCTGATCGACCCCGAAGTGCCCGGCTCGGCGGCGCCGGTTTCCATAGAAATATCCAACGCGCAGCGTTTCATTTACGAGTACGACGACGACGGCAACCTCGCCTTCGTAGGCTCGACCAGCACCGTGACCCTGGACCCCGCGGGTCCGACGTTCCAGCTCGGCGTCACGGCAACCTATGCCGACGGATCAACGCTCGATGTCACCAGCAGCACCTTCGGTACTAACTACAGTTCCTCCAACCCGGCGGCAATTTCCGTCGGTGCCGATGGCCTCGTCTCAGCGCTGACGAGCGGCTCGGCGACCATTGCCGTCAACCTCGACGGTGCCCTTGCGGTGGCTCTGATCGAAGCCAATCTGGCGGGCGACAACGACCTCGACGGTCTGCCTGACGATTACGAATCGGCGAACGGTCTGGATCCCAACGATCCGGCGGATGCGGCCGAAGACCAGGACGGTGACGGGCTTACCGCGCTGGAAGAATTTCAGGCGGGAACGAACCCGCAGCTGGCCGATACCGACGGCGACGGCATCGAAGACGGCGAAGAGCTCATTCCCGGCGAAGACGGGGTCATCACCGACGCAACCAACATCGACACCGACGACGATGGCCTCAACGACGGCCTGGAAATTCTCGTCGGCTCCGATCCCAACGATGATACTTCGGCAGATATCGGCGCGGCGCTGGCAAGCGTAGACGTCACGCCCAACACGGTGCTGCTCACGTTCAACGGCATCGACAGTGAGGTCAGCACGCAGCTTTCCGTCACGGGCATTCTGCTCGACAACACCGAGATCGATCTCACGCAGACGTCGACCTATAGTTCCAGCGACCTGGCCATAGCCAGCTTCGGCGCCTTTGCCGGCGAGATTTTCGGCGGTTCCGCCGGCGATGCCGTGGTGACGGTGTCGGCGTTCGGCATCGACACGCTCGTGCCGGTGACGGTTGAGACGTTCCAGCCCGTTCCGATTGCTCAGCTCGCGATTCCGGGCTCGGGTAAAGATTCAGAAATTTCCGGCGACACGCTGTTCGTGGCCGCAAGCAGCGGCATGCACATCATCGATGTCAGCGATCGCACGCAGCCGAGCCTCATTACGACCTTCACCGCTACGGCAGGTAACAACGACATCAAGGTTGTGGGTAACGTCGCGTACCTGGCGGTTGGTAACGCCGGTCTCGACCTCGTGGACATATCCGATCGCGAGAACCCGGCGCTGCTGTCCAACATCGATCTCGCCGGTACGGCGAACGATCTCGCGGCAACCAATGACCGCGTCTACGTCTCGCTTGCCAACGAAGGTCTGGCGATTGTGGATGTTTCCGACCCGCTCGTACCGCTCGTAGCCGGTACGCTGGGCAATCTCGGTCAGGCCGTGGGCGTGGATGCGCAGGGCGACCGGGCGGTGATCGCCAGCACCAACTCGCTGATTGTGGTGGACGTGGCCGATCCGACCTCGCCCATGCGCCTTGGCAGCGTCAACATCGGTCAGGTGCGGGCGGCTGTCATGGACGGCGACTATGCCTACGTGGCGGCTTACACGGCGGGTTACAAGATTGTCGACATCTCCAACCCGATGCTGCCGGCCATTGTGGGCAGCGGCACCGGTTTCTATCCCAGTGACGTGGAACTCACCAACGGTTTTGCGTTCTTCACGGACATCCTGTTCGTCAACGCGGTGCCGTTCGTGGACATCACCGATCCGGAGAATCCGCCGCCGTTCCGCATCATCGATATCCGAACGTTCGGTGATCGCGACGCCTTCGGCCTGTCCCTGGATGCCAGCTACGGTTACTCGGTGGCGCCCAATCAGATCTACATCTGGCAGTACCGCCTGATCAACGACAACCTCGGCATCGATCCCGATGTGGCGATCACCGCGCCCACGAACGGCGAGGTGGTGGTGGAAAACCAGCGTATCCTCATTACCGCCGACGCGTCTGACGATGTGGCGGTGGGTGCCGTGAACTTCGAGGTGGACGGTGTGCCGATCTTCACCGACACCACGCGGCCTTATCAGGTGCCCATAACGGTGCCCACAGTCGGCTTGTCCATGCAGGTGACCGCGCGGGCGGTCGACCTTGGGGGCAATGACGCCACGGACACGATCATCCTCGCGATCGAACCCGACGAGGACGACGATGGCCTCGGCGATACGGAAGAAGTGGAGACCTGGTTCACGGATCCGCTGAATCCGGATACGGATGGCGATGGCCTGCTCGACGGTGACGAGGTCGAACGGGGCACGAACCCGCTGGTGACAGACTCGGACGGTGACGGTCTCCTGGACGGCGAAGAGGTTGCCGCAGGCACTGATCCGCTGAATCCGGACATCACACCGCCGACAGTCTCCAGTACCGATCCGGCGGAAGGTGCCGTCGACGTACCGGAGAACAATCCGATCAGCATCGTGTTCGACGAACCGCTGTCGCCTGCATCCATCAACGAAGACACGATGGAAGTGATTCAGGACGTCACCAACCAGGGCCTCACGCCGGTGGCCGGCTCGTTCAACCTGGTGGGCGGCAATACGGAGCTGCTGTTCATTCCGGACGGCCTGATGGCAGACTTCAGTCCCACCACGGTCACCGTTAGTGGTGTGCGTGACGAAGCGGGCAATCCCATCGCAACAGACTTCGTGCTCAACTTCGAGACGGGCAATCTGGTCGATACGGTGCGTCCCAGCGTGGCGGACAGCAGCCCGGCACAGAACGCCACTCAGGTGGCGGTGAATGCTCTGGTGACCGTCATTCTCAGCGAGCCGATCGTGCCTGCGACGGTGACGGGAGAGTCGTTCTACGTGCGCGATCTGAGCACAGGCCAGAACGTCGACGGTGTGACGATAGTGAGCGACGACAAGGCGTCGATCACCTTCATTCCGAATGCTGCCTTCCCTGTCGGCCGGCAGCATCGCGTGACGCTGACAAGTGGTATCACGGACCTCTTCGGCAATACGCTGCCGACGACGTTCCGCAACTTCACCACGGACTTCGAGCCGGATGGTGACGGGCCGCAGGTAGCGGCTACCTCGGTCAGCGAAGGCATGACGGACGTACCCACCAACGCGAAGTTCGCGGTGCGCTTCAACGAAGCGATCAACGCGCTCTTCGTCACTGACGTGAAGGTGCTGAAAGACGGTCTGGAAGTGCCGTCCCGGCGCACCCTGTCGAGCGACAAGCGACGTCTGGTGCTCGAGCCCTTCACGCCGCTGGATCCGCAGAGCAGCTACCAGTTCTTCATCGACGGTATCCAGGACACCAGCGGGAACCTGCTGGCGAACGCAGTGACCATCAACGTCACCACAGGTGATGGTGCCGACACGGCGCCCGCCAACGGCATGACGTTCTCGATACCGTTTGACCAGAAGAATGTGCCTTTGAACACCGAGATCTCGGTGAGGCTCAACGAGCGCATCGATGCGACCACGGTTACCAACTCGATCATGGGCAACGGCAGCGGTATCAGCTCGGGGCTCTACGATCGTACGCAGAATCGCTACGAACCCGTTGAAACGCTGGTCAGCGCCGATGGTCAGACATTGACGCTGGTGCTGGGCGAAGCGCTGCAGCCGTTCCATCGTTACGAGTGGTACGTGAGCTGGAACGCCCGTCTGACCGACCTGGCTGGTAACCAGATCAGCAATCAGTGGCTGCGTTTCGACGTGGGCGGCGGCGATGACAGTGTCGCGCCGGTGGTGGCAACCACAAACATCCCGGACGGCTCCACGGTAGCGCCGGTGAACGGCCGTATCGTGGTGCAACTCGATGAGCCGCTGGGTGGCCAGTGTGATGTGGCGAGCGGTCTTTCTCTCACGGATGGTGGGGTGCCGGTGGCATTTACGACGACCGTTTCGGCCAATCGCCTGACGGTCACGGTCACGCCGACGGATCCGCTGGCGGCGTCTACAGCCTATGTCTTGAGCGCAACCAACCTCTGTGATTTTGCCGGCAACACGCTGACGGGTGATCTCCTCAGCTTCACCACCGGCGCGAGCGATGTGGCAGACACAACAGCGCCAAGCGTGGTGAGCGTGACACCGGTTACCAACTCGGTGGACGTCCCGGTAGATACCAGCGTTGTCGTGCAGTTCAGCGAAGTGATCGACCAGCGCGCCCGACCGCCCCTGGACGGGGCCGGGGTGACGGTGCAGGGCACCTACGAGGTGAACGGCGACACGCTCACGTTTACGCCGAACGCCGATCTGCGCGGCGCAACACGCTACGATCTGCGCCTGCGCTGGACCATCTTCGACCTCGCGGGCAACCAGAACTACCTGGGTGACTACCGCTTCACCACGGAGTCGGTAGCCGATACCACGCCGCCGACGCTCGAGGCGATCTCGCCTGCGGAGAATGCGGTGGATGTGGCCGTGCTGGGCACGACGGTGGAGCTGAGCTTCAGCGAGCCGATGAACCCGAATACGTTGAATTCGAACACCATCGCGCTGTACGTGGACGGGACTGTGATCCGGCCCAGCGTGTTCCGATCGGGTGACGGCCAGCAGGTCTCGCTGTCGGCAACGCTCCCGGCCAACTCCCTGATCACGGTGGTGTTGACGGACGGCGTGCAGGATCTGTCCGGCAACGCGCTGGCGCCGCTGGCCAGTTCGTTCACCACCGGCGGCACCGACGATCGTGACAATGGTCGTCCGGCGGTTTCGCGGGTGCAGCCTGCCAACAACACCAGCAACTGGTTCGGTGTGCAGGAGGTAGTGCTGTACATGAACGAGACGATCGACGCGGCCAGCCTCGACGGCGGCTTCTTCGTCGCCGAGAACGGTGTGATCGTCAACGGCACAACGGAAGTTCTGGGCAACGGTCGTACCATCCGCTTCACGGCGAACGCGCCGTTCGCGGAAGGTGCGCTCGTGCAGGTGTACCTGCAGCCGACAGTCACTGACGACAGCGGCAATGCGGTGAATACGTGGTCGAGCCTGTTCCGGATGGGCACCACGGACGAACGCATCGGCACACGGCACTTCCCGACGGCTTACTTCCCGTTCAACGGGCAGACCGACGTGGCCGTGAATCCTGTGTTCTACGCGAGCTACAACGAGGAGCTGGATGCGGCCAGTCTCACGGATGCAAACGTGACGCTGCGCGATCTCGACAACGGCAATGCGCTGGTGGCCGTGGACTACGAGCTCGATGCAACGGGTCGACTGCTCAAGATCACGCCGGAAGCGCCGCTGGCGGCGAACAACCGCTACCAGGTGTTCCTGTGGAACACGATTCTGGACACCGACGGTGACCGGCAGTGGACGAACTACGCGTCGAACTTCACCACGGGTGATGGCGTCGTCGACGATCGTCAGCCGCTGGTGACGGCCATGAGCCCGACGTCGGGTGAAACCGGTGTCGGCGTGAACGCAGCGTACGCGGTGCGTTATGACGAAGTCATGAACCCGCTGACATTCGATACGGATGGCAACCGCTATGCGGTGACCTTCAGCGAATCGAACCGGGTTGTGCGCTACAGCCGTCTGGAGACGCTGACGCCGCTGGCTGAGAAGACGGAAGACGCACCGGCGATGGTGGACGCGTCCGGTAACGGGATAGTGCCGTTCAGCACCACGTTCACGGCGGGTGACGGGCCGGACTTCACGCAAGCCGTACCGACCTACACGACTATGGAGTTCAACCAGCAGAACGTGGCACTGAACCCCGTGCTGGAATGGCAGTTTGCCGAGCCGCTGGATCCGTCGAGCCTGTCGCCGAACGGCGTGTACATGTACGACAACGTGGATCGTGTGAGGATCGGGTCCAGCTACACGCTGTCCCCGGACGGCAAGCGCATCACGATCGTGCCGGATGAAATCCTGAAGGTGGGTCGGCAGTACTACTACTACGCTTACAACCTGCGCGATCTCAGTGGCAACGCAACGTCGAACAACTCGAACGTGTTCCGGTATTTCACCACCGGTATCACCACGGACGACGCGTCCGGCCCGGTTGTCGATGTGGCGTCGGTTGTCGATGGGCAGACAGACGTGCCGACCAATCCGGTGCTGCGCGTTCGCTTCGACGAGATCATCGCGGGGACTACGCTGGATACCGTGACGCTCACGGATGCCGGAGCCAATCCTGTGCCCGCGAACATCACGCGTGTCGATGGCGGCACGACCGTGCAGGTGGTGCCCAAGCAACTGCTTGACGCCAATGCGGTCTACACGCTGAGCGTCGATGGTGCCGCGGACCTCTACGGCAACGTGCAGGGCACACCGTTTGCGGCGAGCTTCACAACGGCGGCCACCGCGGATCTGTTCCCCGTGAATGGCATGACCTTCTCGATACCGTTTGATCAGCAGAACGTGCCGCTGAACACGGAGATCACCGTCAGGCTCAATGAGCGCATCGATCCCACGAAAGTGACGAACTCGGTCATGGGTAACGGCAGCGGTATCAGCTCGGGCCTGTACGATCGCACCCAGAATCGCTACGAGCCGGTCGACACCCTGGTCAGCGCTGACGGCCAGACATTGACGCTGATCCCCGGTGAACCGCTGCAGCCCTACCATCAGTACGAGTGGTATGTGAGCTGGAACGCACGGTTGACCGATCTGGCAGGTAACCAGATCAGCAACCAGTGGTTGCGCTTCGTCACGGGTGCTGCAGCGGACAGTGCGGCGCCTGGCGTCGCGGTGGCCAACATTGCGGAAGGTTCCACCATTGTTCCGGTGAACGGCCGCATTGTGCTGGAGCTCGACGAGCCACTCGGCGGGCAGTGTGATGTGAATGCCGGTCTGTCTCTCGAGGACGGTGGGGTGCCCGTAGCCTTCACGGCGACGGTCTCTTCGAACCGTCGCACGGTCACGGTGACGCCTACGGATCCGCTGGCTACCTCTACGGGCTACGTCCTGAGCGCGACGAACCTCTGCGATTTCGCCGGCAACACGCTGACCGGAGATCTGCTGAATTTCACCACCAGTGCAAATGCGGCGGTGGATACCACAGCGCCCTCCGTTCTGAGCATCACACCGGTCTTCAACGCACAGAACGTGCCTGTGGACACGACGGTTGTGGTGCAGTTCAGCGAGGCCATCGACCAGCGGGCCCGACCGCCGCTGGATGGTGGAGGCGCCACGATACAGGGCACCTACGAGGTGAACGGCGACACCCTCACGTTCACGCCTGACGCGCCTCTCCGTGGCAGCACGCGGTACGACCTGCGGTTGCGCTGGACGGTGTTCGATCTGGCAGGCAACCAGAATTACCTGGGCGACTATCTGTTCACCACGGAATCATCGACGGATGTTACGCCGCCCACGCTGGAGGCTGTCTCTCCCGTGGATAGTGCGGTGGATGTGGCCGTGCTCGGCACGACGGTGGAGTTGAGCTTCAGCGAGCCGTTGAATGCGAGCACCGTGAACGCAAATACGATTGCGCTGTACGCAAACGGGGGCGTGATCCGGCCCAGCGTGTTCCGGTCTGCAACCGGCCAGCAGGTCTCGCTGTCGGCAACTCTGCCGGCCAACTCGATCGTGAGTGTGGTGGTGACGGATGGCGTGCGGGATCTGTCCGGCAATGCGCTGGCGCCGTTTGCCAGCTCGTTCACCACAGGTGCCATCGATGACCGTGACAACGGTCGTCCTGCGGTGTCTCGAGTGCAGCCTGCCAACAACACCAGCAACTGGTTCGGTGTGTCGGAAGTGGTGCTGTACATGAACGAGGTCATGGATGCAGCAAGCCTGGACGGCGGACTCTTCGTCGCGCAGAACGGTGCGCTGGTGGACGGTACGATCGAGCTGCTGGGTAACGGCCGCACGATCCGCTTCACGCCGGACACGCCGTTCGCCGAAAGCTCGCTGGTGCAGGTGTACCTGCAGCCGACGGTCACCGATGACAGTGGCAACGCAGTGAACACGTGGTCGAGCCTGTTCCGGATGGGCACCACGGACGAACGCATCGGCACACGGCACTTCCCGACGGCTTACTTCCCGTTCAACGGGCAGACCGACGTGGCCGTGAATCCTGTGTTCTACGTGAGCTACAACGAAGAGCTGGATGCAGCCAGCCTGACGGATGCGAACGTGACGCTGCGTGATCTCGACAACGGCAGCGCGCTGGTGGCCGTGGATTACGAGCTCGACGCAACGGGTCGCCTGCTCAAGATCACGCCGGAAGCGCCGCTGGCGGCCAACAACCGCTACCAGGTGTTCCTGTGGAGCACCATCCTGGACACCGACGGTGATCGGCAGTGGACCAACTACGCTTCCGCCTTCACGACCGGTGATGGTGTAACGGACGATCGCCAGCCGCTGGTGACGGCGATGAGCCCGACCTCGGGTGAAACCGGTGTCGGCGTGAATGCAGCGTACGCGGTGCGTTACGACGAGATCATGAACCCGCTGACGTTCGATACCGATGGCAATCGTTACGCGGTGACCTTCAGCGAATCGAACCGGGTTGTGCGGTACAGCCGTCTGGAGACGCTGACGCCGCTGGGTGAGAAGACGGAAGACGCACCGGCGATGGTGGACGCGTCCGGTAACGGGGTAGTGCCGTTCAGCACCACCTTCACGGCAGGTGACGGACCCGATTTCGCCCAGGCGATCCCGACGTATACGACCATGGCATTCAACCAGCAGAACGTGGCACTGAACCCCGTGCTGGAATGGCAGTTTGCTGAACCGCTGGATCCGTCGAGCCTGTCGCCGAGCGGCGTCTACATGTATAACAACACCGATCGGGTGACCATCGGATCGAGTTATACGCTGTCGTCAGACGGCAAGCGCATCACGATCGTTCCCGATGCGCCCCTGGACCCGGCCCATCAGTACTACTACTACGCCTACAACCTGCGTGACCTGAGCGGCAACGCGACGTCGAACAACTCGAACGTGAACCGCTACTTCACCACGGGAACCGCGGAAGACACCGTGGGTCCGGTGCTGGAGCAGGGGAGCGTGGTAGACGGTCAGATCGATGTGCCTACCAATCCGGTGCTGCGGGTTCGTTTTGACGAGATCATTGCCGGTACCACGCTTGGGGGCGTCTCGCTGACGGATGCCGGAGCCAACCCGGTACCGGTGACAATCACTCAGGACGCGGCCCGTTCGACCATCATTGTGGTGCCGAGGCAGCTTCTCGATCCGAACGCGACCTACACCCTCGCGGTGTCGGGCATCACGGACCTTTACGGCAACGCGCTGGTGGATCCGTACTCGGTGACGTTTACGACAGCCGACACGGCTGATCTCGTCGCGCAGAGCGGAATCACCTTCCCGTTCCCGTGGGGAACCACCGGTGTGCCGACGAACGTCAATCTGGAAGCGCTGCTGAGTGAGCGGATCGATCCAACGACGATCAACGACAGCTCGAATTACCTCCGCGACAACGTTACCCGGATAAACGAGGCGTCGACGTGGACTTTGAGCCCCGATGGTCGCCGGCTGACGATCATCCCGAACGCGCTGCTGCAGCCGAATCGCCAGTACGACTGGTGGGTAAGCTGGAACGCCCGTTTTACGGATCTGTCAGGCAACCCGATCACGAATACCTATCTGCGTCTCACGACCGGGGGCACGCAGGACAACGCGGCACCGGTGGTGCTGGCCACCAACATTCCTGACGGGGAAGTGGATGTGCCGGTGAATGCCCGGGTGGAGCTGACGTTCAGTGAACCGCTCAGCAACGCCTGTGCGCTGGACATCGTGCTGAACGACGGTGCCACGCAGGTACCGGTCACGGCTGCCCTGCAGGCGAACCGGGCCATCGTGCGGCTCACGCCTCAGGGTGTGCTCGCGGCGTCCACCACCTACGACGTGGATGTCGTCGAGGTCTGCGACTACGCGGACAACGCGCTCAGCGCGGACGACGTGTTGACGTTCACCACGCGGGCCGATGCAACCCCGGATACGGTGCTGCCGTCGATAACGAGCACCACGCCCACGGCGAACCAGACCGGTATAGCCCTGGATGCGGTGGTTACGTTGGTATTCAATGAGCCGGTGGACGATCGTACGACACTGGCACTTTACAATGGCAGCACGCTGGTGCCTGGCAGCACCAGCGTGAACGGCAACATCGTGACGTTCACGCCCGACGAGGATCTCCAGGCGGGTACCCGGCATCGGTTGGACATCCGCTCGCGGGTTGTTGACTATGCATTGAACAATCGTTATCAGGGGGATCTCTACTTCACCACGCAGTAACGCTGCGGTGAACAGGCAGAAGTGAGACGCTGAAGTGGGAGTGCTCTGATGAAATGGTTGTTGATTGCCGTTGTGCTGGCCGCATTGATCGTGGGTGTGTTCTGGTGGCAGGACCAGCAACCGGCTGCGCCAGCTGACGCCGTACCTCAGATCCCAGCGTCCGGTGTTGTTGCGCCGTCGCAGGGCGCTGCGTTGCCCGCGCCGGCGGCGCCCGCTGCGGAAACACCGGTGACGGTGCCCGACGAGGCTGAACGTCTTGCCCAGGCTGACGCTGTGCAGGCACAGATCAAAACGCTGATGGCTGATTTCGACGAGCATCGTTTTGACGATGACCGGCGGGAAGCCATCCAGGCTGAGATCAACGTGCTGATGGCGGAATACAACGAGCTCATCCTTCCCGTGGCGACAGCCAAGATCAAGAGCGAAAGCTGACGTGCGGGGCTACGCGCAGGCCGCATTGCTGTTCGCGGCCATGGTTGCTGTGGGCGCGCACGCCAGTGCGCTGCCTCAACCCAATCTGCAGGCCCACGAACGTTTCCTGATCGGTGACTACGAACCGTCCCGTCCGTCGGTCATGGTGTTCAAGGATCCCCACTGCGGCTTCTGTATCGCGGCCATCCCCAAGCTGGAACAGTTGAAGGGATACAACGTCTTTCTGTTCTGGTCGCCGATCTTCGGCCAGCGCAGCGTCGAGCGGATCAACAAAATTTTCCAGTGCTCGAGCCCGGTGGGTGAGACCGTGCTGCATCATGTCGGCGCACGGGAAGCACCTGCCTGCGGCGGTCCGGTGGACGAAGCGCTGCTTGCGGTCAATCAGGCAATGGTGGACGCCTACCGCATCCGGTCGGTGCCAGCCTACTACTTTCAGGGGGTACGCTTCTCGGCCCAGCATCTGCTCGAGCGCCAGGGCAGCAACCCTCCGATCAACGGTGTTTCCGTAGACTGGGCGCGCTATGCGCCAGCGAAGGTGCGTTCGCGTCCCGATTCGGGCGCTATCGCGTTGCTGCTGCGCGGACAGGACGCAGCCAATGCGGCCAACCTGTCGGACTACTACCGGCCGCAATACGTGGTGGTGGAGGCCAGCGACGCCACCGGACAGGGCTACCGGGAACTGCGTATGCTTCTGGGGCTGGAAGCCAGCGGCGAGAGCCTGCTGATCTCCAGCACGGGTGAGGTGCGTCCCCTCCAGCCGTAAGCGTCAGCTGGCGTCAGGCAACAACCCGATTTCAACCAGCCGCTCCGTGAGGTAAGCGTCGGCAGTGATTGGCTGTGGGTAGCGGTCTGGATTGTCCGGGGAGACGCAGCTCGCCAGCGTGGCAATCTCGTAGTCGGGATTGGGGTGCAGGAAGAAGGGGATCGAATAGCGGCTGTCGCCGGTGTAGGCCTCCGGCGCATTCACCACCCGGTGCGTGGTGGACGGCAGCACGTGATTCGTCAGCCGCTGCATCATGTCCCCGATGTTGGCCACGATGGTGCCGGGCTGCGTGGTCACTGGTATCCATTCGCCGGTGCGGGACAGCACCTCGAGCCCCGGCTCGTCTGAGCCGACCAGCAGCGTGATCAGGTTGATGTCCTCGTGCGGCGCCGAACGCAACGATAGCGTTTGCTGATCTGCGATGGGCGGGTAGTGCAGCGGACGCAGAATGGAGTTGCCGTGGTTGACCTTGTCAGCAAAGTAATCAGAAGGCAGTTTCAGGTAGATTGCCAGGGCTTCGAGGATGCGGTTACCCAGTGTTTCCAGGGCTTCGTACAGGCCATACAGGCGAGCTTTGAAGCCGGCCACCTCGTCCGGCCACAGGTTTGGATACAGCTTGTGGTGTCGAGGCTCCCCGGCACTGAGCTCGCGACCCACCTGCCAGAACTCCTTCAGATCCGGATGCTCGCTGTCTTTTGCCGTCTCAATACCGAAACCGGTGTAACCGCGGGCGCCTGCGATGGGTGACGCATAGCGGGTTTTCACTGCCGCGGGCAGCGCAAAGAACTCCCGCATCGCTGCGTAGGCGCCGCCAATGACATCGTCGTCGATGCCGTGGCCGCTGATGCCGCAGAAGCCGTACGTCTCGTAAGCCTGTCCCAGAGCGGCGACGAATTCGGCGTCGTCGGGAAAATTTTCGATGCTGATGGTAGGTACTGCCATGACGGCAGTTTACCCGAGAGCGGCTACTGAAGCAGGAGAAAGAAGCTTGCGATCGCTGCACTCATGAGGTTGGCAAGAGACGCAGCGAGCAGCGCGCGCACGCCCAGGGTGGCTATGTCGTGACGACGCTCTGGGGCCATGCCGCCGATGCCGCCCAGCAGGATGGCTATGGAAGAGAAGTTGGCGAAACCACACAGCGCAAAAGTCACCACCGCCTGCGTGTGCTGACTGAGGTCCTGGCCGTTCTGCGTGAGATCCACGTAGGCCACGAATTCGTTCAGCACCAGCTTCTGGCCGATGTAGCTGCCGGCTTCCACGGCCTCGCCCCACGGGATGCCGATGAGCCAGGCGATCGGCGAGAAAAGGTATCCCAGCAGCAACTGAAAACTGAGCTCGGGATAACCCACCCAGCTGCCCACCCAGCCCAGGGCGCCGTTGGCGAGCGCGATCAGGGCAATGAAGGCGATCAGCATGGCACCTACGTTCGCGGCCAGCATGAGGCCGTTCGAGGCGCCCCGGGCGGCCGCGTCGAAGACGTTGGCCGGTGCGTCCTCGTCGTTGCGCGACAGGTCTTCCAGATCGTTGATCAAACGTGCGTCGGTTTGCTCGGGCACGATGATCTTCGCCATGGCCAGGGCTCCGGGCGCTGCCATGAAGCTTGCGGCGATCAGGTACTTCAGCTCCACACCCATGGCCACGTAGCCCGCCATGGTGCCACCGGCGACGGTCGCCAGGCCGCCCACCATGACGGCGAACAGCTCGGAGCGGGTCATGCCCACGAGAAACGGTCTGATTGCGATAGGCGCTTCGGTCTGGCCTATGAAGATGTTTGTGGCAGCGGCCATGGATTCCGGCGCGCTGGTGCGCAGGACGCTGCGGAACAGCGAACCGATGATGTTCACCACCCACCGCATGATGCCCACGTGGTACAGCACGGCGATCAGCGATGAGAAAAAGATGATCGAAGGCAACACCTGAAAGGCGAATACGAAACCGAGCTTGCCGCTGCCGACGTCGCCGAACACAAAAATGATGCCGTCACGCGCGTAGTTCAATACCGCGCCAACGCCGTCCGTAAGTACTTCCAGCACTGCCTGGCCGAGCGGCACGTAGAGCACGAGCGCACCGAAAGCGGTCTGCAGAAGCAGCGCGAGACTGACGGTGCGCCAGTTGATTCCCCGGCGGTTGGTCGAAAACGTGGCGGCGACACCCACGAGGGCCGCGACGCCGAACAAACAGATGAAGGCGTTGAGCATGAACAGCATCCGAGAGATGCCCGGACCGTAACATCCTTGCGCCCGGGGAACCAGCCGGCGAAGGATCGCGCTATCATCGGCTCTTCGTTCAAGAGGGGAGACAGGGCATGAAAAACCGCGTCACGGGCTGGGTGGGATCGTTTGTCTTTGCCTGGATGCTGAGCAGCGCGGCCGGCGCCGATCCCGTGCGCGAGGCTGTCACGCTCTACAGCGACGGCACGCGCCTGGCCGGGGACATCTGGCGCCCGGAAGGGCTCGCCGCTGGAGAGACGCGTCCGGGCCTGCTGCTGGTGCACGGGTGGGGCGGCGTCAAATCGCATCTCAATCAGGCCTACGCGCCGCAGTTTGCCGCCCTGGGGTACGTGGTGCTGACGTTCGACTACACGGGTTGGGGAGACAGCGAGGGCGTGCTGGTGCGCACCGGCAAAAGATCCGCCGAGGCGCGGGGTGCGAAGGGTGCCGTGACCTATACGACCGAAGTGCGGGAAATCCGCCAGATCGTCAATCCGCTCGAACAGCTGGACGATATCCGCGCAGCCTATGCGTTCCTCGTCACCGACAAGCACGTCGATGCAGCGCGCACGGCGGTCTGGGGTACCAGCCTCGGCGGAGGACTGGCGCTCGCTACGGCCATCGAGTTTCCCGAAATAGACGTATTGATCGCGCAGGTTGGCAGCGTCAATCCCGCTGCGGGTCGTGACGAGCTGCCGGACGACAATCCGTTGTCCGCGCCTTCTCTCGTCGCCTGGCGTGGCGCCATCGCTCGCGGAGACAGTCCGTCCTTTCCCACGGAGGCGGCGCCGGGCCTTACGGGAGCGCCGGACTGGCCGGATTTTGCCCGCTACGATCCCTACACCAATCTGGACAACCTGCGGGCGGCGACGTTGATCGTTGACGCAGCCCAGGAGGAGCTCTTCGACATTCGCCAGAACGGGCTCGATCTCTACGGGCGTATCAAAGACCGGCTGCCCGCGCGCTACGAGACCATCGACGGCAAGCACTACGACGTGTATCGCGATGAAGGCTACGCCAGCGCCCTCGCGTGGGCTCAGGACTGGCTGCGGAAGCATCTTCCCGCAGACGGGGCACCGGAGGCCTAAGCCCATCTTTGATCCTCTGTCCGCGGAATTCGCCCGCGATCCCTACGCCGTGTACGCGCAGTTGCGCAGCCACGCGGCACCGGTCTACCACGACACCCTGGATGCGTGGTTGCTCGCGAGCTACGCAGACGTAGATGCCGCCGCACGTAACCCGGCCATGGTGCGCACGGAGGACGTGTTCCGGGATGCGGCGGAGCTCGCACGCGAGCGCGCTGCCGGAAAGGCTGCCATGCCCAACCACGCCCGCTACGTGCGTGTCAGTCTGCTGGACAGTGATGGAGCGGTGCATCGGCGCCTGCGCCGGCTTCTGGTGGGCGAGTTTTCCAGGGCGGCTGTGCAGCGCTATCGGCCGGTCATGGAAGATCATCTCGGGCAGCTTCTCGACGCCTGCCTGGAGCAGCGTGAGTTTGATTTCGTGAACGATCTGGCCGGCGAAGTGCCCGGGTACATCATCGGCCACGTGCTCGGGGTTCCACCGGCAGACTGTCCGCAGCTGCGCGTCTGGTCGCGAGAGATCGTGCAGTTTTTCGACGCGGACCGCACCGAAGCCCATGCACGGCTCGCTGAGACGGCGACGACGGCGTTTGCCGCTTACCTTTCTGACTTGATCGCGGCGCGCCGCGCGCGTCCGCAGGGTGACCTTCTGTCGATGCTGGCGGCTGCGCAGAAACGCGGTGAGCTGGACGAGACCGAGCTGATCTCCACGGCCATGCTGGTGCTCATGGCCGGTCACGGCTCCACCATCGATGCCCTGGGAACCGGTCTGCTCGCCCTGCTGCAGCACCCCGACGAGATGGTCCGGTTGCGCCGGCAACCCGAGCTGATGCCTGGCGCGGTGCAGGAGATGTTCCGGTACGAGGCACCCTTGGGATATTTCCACCGCTTTGCCTCAATGCCCGTGGCGATGGCGGGGCAGCGGTTCCCGGCGGGAACCAAGTTCGGGCTTCTCTACGGGGCCGCCAATCGCGACCCCGCTCAGTTTGCGGATGCGGATCGCCTGCGGGTCGATCGCAGCCCCAACCGCCATGTCGCCTTCGGTCGCGGCGCGCACCTCTGCCTTGGCAACAACCTGTCGCGTCTGGATATGGAGATCTTCTTCGATCTCCTGCTCGCACGGACAGCGGACATACAGTGCATGGTGACAGATCCCGTATACAAACGTGGCATTGTCGAGCGGGGCCTCGTCGCGCTTCCCGTGGTGGTACAACCGGCTTGATACGGCCGTCTGACGGGTTTTTTGAGAGGGTGGGCGTCGGGGTCCTGTCGAGCTATGCTCGATACTTCTGGGAGAGGTAGGGGAACCATGTTCAGCCGCCTGATCGGCGCCCTAGCGGTGTTGTTGCTGTTCTTGCTGCTGCTGACATTGTTTCAGGAACAGACGCCACCTGCGGCGTCAGATCCGGGTCCTCGCCCGTCTTACTTTTCGTTCTCCTCCGAGCCGGTCGCGGCCCCGAGACAGCTGTCGCCAACACATCCGGCGCCAGGTTCGATGGCGCGTAGCTACCGCCCTGGAGTGCTGCTCGTGCGATTCAATGAGGACGTGACCCAGCCAGAGATCGACGCCGAGATTGCCGCTGTTGGTGCAGACGTGGAAGCCTATCTGCCGCGTTTGCGGGTCTTTACGTTGCGGTTACCCCCTGGGGCGCGGCCGCGGGAGGTGCGCCAACGCCTTGAGCAGGGTGGCAAGACGGCGCTGGTGGAGCGTGATCTCATCGTGTCGCGGACCCGGCTACCCAACGATCCCTATTTTTCGCTGCAATGGGGGCTGCACACTCCCCAGTCCGGGGATGTGCGGGATGCGGATATCGATGCGGCAGACGCCTGGGATCTGCACAGAGGCAGCCGGCGCGTTGCCGTGATGGTCATCGACGGTGGCATCGATGTCGATCATCCAGACCTCAGCCCCAATCTGTGGGTTAACGAGAGGGAAATCCCCGGGAACTTCGTCGACGACGATGGTAACGGGTACGTCGACGACCGGCACGGTATCAATACTACTTTCTCGCTCCAGGCTTCGGCGATCACTGATTTCGACGGCCATGGTTCTCATGTCGCGGGCGCAATTGCAGCACGGGGTAACAACGGCATCGGCGTGACGGGTGTGGCGTGGCACGCGGAGCTGGTGACCTGCAGGGCCTTCTGGGCTGATGGCACTGCCGGCCTTTCGGCGATTCTCGGTTGTTTCGAATACGCGGAGGTTCTCAAGGAAGCGGGTGTCAATCTGGTCGCTACCAACAACTCCTGGGGCGGCTATGGCGAGGCGCCGTTGCTGATGCACGATGCCATCGACCGCCACGCAGAGCTGGGTATTCTGGCCATAGCCGCGGCGGGAAACGCGGCGGTGGATACCGACGTGTATCCGCATTTTCCGTCGAGCATGCCGCAGCGCAACATCATCAGTGTTGCCGCCTCCGATGAGACGGGCGGGCTGGCGTTCTTTTCGAATTATGGCGCATCGACTGTGGATATCGCTGCCCCTGGCTTGAACATGCTCAGCACTTTCAAAAACGGCGACTATGCGTACCTGTCCGGCACGTCCATGGCCACGCCCATAGTCACGGGTGCCGTGGCGCTGATCGCGAGTTCCGATGCGAATCTGACAACGACCCAGGTGAAGGAGCATCTGCTTGAGGCGGCCACCGAGGACTCGCGAATGACCGACATCACGGTCACCGGAGGTCGTCTCCATGTCAGCATTCCGCTGCAGGATGCCGACAATGATCAGATGGCCGATGAATGGGAGATCGCCAAGGGCCTCAACCCCCTCGATGCGAACGATGCGGATCGCGATCCAGATGATGACGGCCTGAGCAATCTGGAGGAGTTTTACCGTCGTACGGAGCCGCAGAAGGCAGATACCGACGGTGATGGGCTGTCCGACGGTGCTGAAGTAGCGACGCATGGTACAGACCCGTTGAATCCTGATACTGACAGCGATGGTCTATCTGACGGGCACGAGGTTTCCACGTCGCGGACCTCACCGTTGAGCGCTGACACGGACGGTGATGGTTTGGGCGACCAGCACGAAGCCGCAGCCGGCACGAATGCGCTGGATGCCGATAGCGACGACGATGGGATCGCTGACGGCTGGGAAGTGGACAATGGCCAGAATCCCCTTGCCGGAGGGGACGCGGGCATCGACAGCGATGGTGACGGTCTGAGCGCGGCAGAAGAATACGCTGCCGGGACCGATCCCAACCGTGCGGACAGCGACGATGACGGGCTGACCGACGGTGCGGAAGTGGGGATCCATGGGTCGTCGCCCACTCATTGGGATTCTGATGAGGACGGGGTGCCGGACGGTTGGGAGGTTTTATACGGGTCGGACCCGTTGCTTGCCAACGAAGACGCTGACGCTGACGAGGATGGGTTCGATTTGCACGCTGAATACCGCGCACGCTCAGATCCTACTGATGCCTTGGACAAGCCGGTTGTCGGGGTATGGGGCATGCAGCAGGGCGCAGCATCTGGTGCAGGCTTCGTGGAAGCGCCGACGCGGGGAGCTGCACGCTGGCAGCGTTGGATGCTTGATACCGACCATTTCCCCGGGCGTCCGCTCGTCTTCGCGGACGAGTTTTTCCTGGCTACCGGATCGGCTCTGGTTGCAAGAAGCCTTCTGGATGGACGCGAGCGCTGGCGCTCAAGCGATGATGGCGCGCCCAGCAGCGCCACGGCATCCGGCGAACGTATCTACTACCGACCGGAATCAACCCGTGTTACCGCGATGGATCGCGTAACCAGAAGCGAGGTCTGGGAGCGTACCTACGAACAAGCCTTCACGACCGACTTTGCCATCCTGGGAGACGCACTATATGCATTGCAGCACGATCACATCGTTGCCCTGGATGCCGCGAACGGTGAGGTGTTGTGGCGCGTGCCGCTGCCCGGAACCTTCTCCAGCCTTCGGGCAGTTAACCAGACGACGCCAGTGGCTGCCGACGATTGGGTGGCTGCGTTTTTGAACCAGACTCTCACTGTCTTTGATCGCAACGACGGCAGCATCCGTTTCAGTGGTCAGGTCAGTCAGTGTCTCGGCGATTCGCGCGCAGTGTTGACGGCGGATGCGGAAGCGCGCGTTTTTGTCGAGTACAACGAATGTGTTGCCGGTTTCGACGTGGCGGCCGAGGCGCTCCGCTGGGACATATCGAGCCGCAACGGCCACGAGGTGCGCCCAGCGGTAGACAATGACTTCTACTACACGATGTCGCGCGCAGGGGGCGATGCACTCGTGGCTCTCGACAAGGAGACCGGCGCAGTGGCCTGGCGTTACGTGTTACCGAATTTTGCCGTGCCCGAGCGCTACCACAATCTGCTGGTGACGTTAGACCATGTTTTCATCGTGACTGTTCAAGGTACGGTCGCGTTCAATCTCAGTGAACACGTCTTCGATTGGTACCATCCATTGACGGGTTTTCTGGCCGTTGGACCAGACGGTGGTCTGCTTGTTAACGGTCGCAATGCAGCAGCGTCGATAGAGCTCTCACCCCGCCCTGACATTGACGGAGATGGCTTGCCTGCATACGCGGAACGGCTACTGGGTCTGGATCCGGTGAACGGCGCCGATGGCGCTGGCGATCTGGACGGCGATGGCCTCTCCAACAGTCGTGAGTTTGCCGTACGCAGCCACCCTGCCATTGCCGATACCGATGGTGATGGGTTGGATGACGGGACGGAGGTGCTGAGCTACGAAACGGATCCGCTCCGGGAAGACACTGATCAGGACGGCTTGACTGATGCTGTGGAGGTAAACGCCCACGGTACGCATCCTTTGCGCGTCGACACCGATGGTGACGGTGCCGACGATGCCGCCGAATTGCAGATCCACGGCACTTCCCCCACCGATCCCACTGACCATCCCGCAGGACTTCGGATAATGCGCGAGTCCTTCGAGAACGGCTTGCCGGCTGGTTGGCGCACACCGGCAGGTTCCGACGGTACCTGGTTTGTGACCAGAGATGTCAGCGTTCACGGTCCTTCGAGCTTGCGTACCCCGGCGCTCGAGTCGGCTTCCATAGAGTGGGAAGCCACCTTCGTTGCCGGCGAAATGCGCTTCAAAGCGCTGCGCGAGCCAGCTACGGATAGTGGCTCCTTCAACGTTTTTATAGACGATCAATGGGCGGCGACTGTCGAAGGTCAGGGGTGGCGTACGCACGGTTTTCACGTGCCGGCGGGGACCCACACCATCCGCTTCGAATTCAGGGCGCGTGGCGACCCCGTTAACGGACCGAGTTTCGTTGCCATCGACGCTCTCGAATTCCGTCCTGCACCGCTTTTCAGTGCGCAACCAGGCAACGTCCTCGCGCTGAACGACATAAAGCTGATGGAATATGCGCGTGATGGCGAACTGGTGCGTGCTGGTGTGGTTCCGGGCTATTTCACCGATTACACGGCCTTCGAACAGTTACCGGATCACCGTCTCGCTCTTTCCGCGCGTCGTCGACTCGTCCTGTTCGATCCTTTGAACGAACGCGCAGTGGATGTGCCTTCCCCCATGACGTTCGGCTCGCTGGGTATGGCGGTGATCGGTGACTATCTGTATCTCACCGATCAGAACTACTGGTTCGGGAGCATCGCCCGCTTCGATCTCCAGGGCCGGTTCTTGCATGCGTCCATTCGAGGCACGGATGCGCCGAGCAGGTACATCGACCTCGCCGCGGGTTCCGATGGCTTTCTCTATGCATTGCTCGACCAGCAGGGACGGGTCCACAAGCTAGACCCCGAAACGCTTGAGCTGGTGGGGCGCCTCGATTTCGACTGCCACCAGTGCGACGGGCTGACTATTGATGCTGCCGGGCGGGTCCATATGGTGGATGGTGCGGGCCGCGTCCTGCGTTTCAATGCCACGCAGACCGTTGCTGCCGCTGTAACGGCCGACGGTTACGTTCTGAGTGATCTGGATGTGGCAGCAGATGGACGCATGGCGGTAGGTGCGCATGGGGGTGATGTCGGAGCCGTCGCCCCCGATCTTCTGAGCGCCGACATGTTCGACATACCCGATTTGTACTACATCCCGACACAGGTGCGGGTCGCAGAAACCGGTGGTCTCGATAGCGATGCTGACGGATTGCCTGACTGGTGGGAGCGGTTCTTCGGCCTTGATCGCGAGAACGCAGCGGATGCAGGCAGCGATAGGGACAGTGATGGTCTGACGGCGGCGCAGGAGTACGCCGCGGGCTCTTTGCCCGACGATGCTGACAGCGACGACGACGGCCTCACGGACGGAGTGGAGGTAGGAACGCATCGCACGGACCCCCGGCACGAGGACACCGATCGCGATGGCCTCCCAGACGCGCAGGAGCTTGCGGATGGCACAAATCCGACTCTGCCGGACTCGGATGGTGACGGTCTGGTAGATGGAGAGGAAACTCTGTGGTTAGCGAATCCTCTGGATCCCGACACGGATGGCGACGGTGCGCTCGATGGCTGGGAGGCAGCCCAGCGTCTCGATCCGTCTACGGAGGTGGACGCGGACGGCGACACGGATGGCGATGGTCTGTCGCAGATTCAGGAACATGATCTGGGCACAGATCCGAATGACGCGGACACGGATCGCGATGGCCTTTCGGATGGCGCCGAGGTGAACGTGTACGGCAGTGATCCTCTCGCCCGCGACAGTGATGGGGATCGTATTGACGACGGTTGGGAGGTGGCGCAGGGGCTGGAACTGCTTGTTGCGGACGGAGCCGAAGACACCGATGGCGATGGTTTCTCCAACCTCGAGGAAGCGTTTGCCGAAACCGCCGCGCTCGACGCAGCGGACACACCGCAGCTGGTCCCGTGGAGCGGTTTCCAGGGCACCCTTCTCAACCGGGGCTTTGCGCCGTTGCACCTGCGCGGCAAGTTGTTCCAGGAAGCCTGGCGTCGGCAGCTGGATGCACCCTTCATACGCCTGAATGGACTTGCGGTTGCTGAGGGACGGGTTTTCGCCACGATGTATTTCGGTGATTCGGGACGTATCCAGGTATTGGATGCAGCTTCTGGAGACAACCTCTGGCTGCGGAATATGGCGGATCGCAGATGGGTATCGCCGCCCAGCATCGATGGCGACCGGGTCTACGTGCAGACAGGCAATCGATCAGAGACGCGCGCGTATGCTGTGAGTGATGGTCGTTTCGTGTTGAACGAGCCATATAACGCCTCTATTGCCGACCCCAATTCACCGGTGGTCTTTGGTGAATCTCTCTACGTGCCAACCGGAGCGCACCTGTCCAGGCTCGACAAACGCACAGGTGCGCAGCAATGGTCTGTGGCGCTGGATACTCGTCATCGAGACGTGTCCCCGGTGGTTACGAACGCTTCGGTGTATCTCGTCACTTATGAGAAGAACGGTCATTTCACGGCCATCGACCGCGAAGAAGGTACAATCCGCTACGCCGTTCGCGATCCCGATTGGGAACAAGCTGCGCCATGGATTTTGTTTCGCAATGCGCCTTTGCTCGGTCGGCGCGACAATCTGATCATCTCGACCCAGGGTAATCTCAAAGCGTTCAACGTCGAACGGAAAACTTTCGACTGGAACCTCGATGGCATCTTCGGTTTGCATGCGTCCTGGGGCAACGGGCGGGTTTACGTTGTGGAGGGTGGCGATGTGCTGGCTGTGGACGCGGCTACGGGCGAGAGGCTGTGGCGCTGGAATCCGCCACGCCCGATCCAGTATCCGATCCTCGTACTGGCCGACCGCCTCCTCGTTGCGACGGACAAGAAGACACACATGCTGGATATCGAAACGCAGACGACGGTATGGGAATACCCACTGGCTGGGCATCTCAGCGTGGACGAAGACGGAGCCCTTTACATTGCGAATCCTGACGGCGCCATCGCTGCGCTGAGACTGGTTGACGACGAGGATGAGGATGGCCTGCCCGATAGTTGGGAAAGCGCCAACGGATTGAATCCCGCTGACAGCAGCGACGCAACGTTGGATAGCGACAACGACGGCCTGACAAACCGCGAAGAGTATCAGCAGGGCACAGTGCCAGGTCTGTCGGACAGCGACGATGATGGCATGGCGGATGGCTGGGAGGTCCGCAACAACCTGGATCCCCGGGACAGCTCCGACGCTGCCCTGGACGAAGACGGGGACGGTCTCGCCAATCTCGGTGAGTGGCAGGCCGGCTCAGACCCTGGCCGCCGGGACAGTGACGGGGACGGCCTCACCGATGGGTGGGAGGTCGTCAATGGTCTTGATCCGATCGACGCTACGGACGCCCGCACCGACGCCGACGGCGATGGACTCGACAACACCTTCGAACGCAGCCTTGGCACAGACCCTCAACGGTGGGATACCGATGGCGACTCGCTGAGCGACGGGTGGGAACATGAAAACGGCTTGGATCCGCTGGTACCGACAGACGCCGACAGCGACGTCGACGCCGATGGACTCAATCTTCTCGAAGAGATACAGGCCGGGACCGACCCGCTGCGCAGGGATACCGATGGCGACGGTCTGTCGGATGGTGCTGAAGTGGCCGCAGGTCTGTCCCCCACTCAACGCGACACCGATGGCGATGGCCTCGACGACGGCTGGGAAAGCTGGCGGGGTCTCGATCCTCTGGATCCGGGGGATGCCAACGGGGACCCGGACGGCGACGGACTCGACAACACCGCCGAAGCGGGACTGGGCACCCATCCGATGTTGGCTGACACAGACGACGATGGTTTGCGGGACGATCGGGAACTGACCCTGGGAACGTCTCCGACGCGATCCGACACAGACGGCGACACAATGCCGGACGGCTATGAGATCGAAAACGGTTTCGATCCCCTCGATTTCCGTGACTGTCCACCCTCGTTCTGCAAAGAAGAGGGGAGGGGTTCCGTGCTGCGGATTCTACTGGAGCTCCTGCGTGGAGGATCCTAGCGCCGTCTGCCCAGGGCCCGGCCGATGACGGGAAGACGTACCTGCACCCAGCGCAGCATGTGCTTCGGCGCGAACAGGCTCTCCCGTTTCAGCACGTGTTGCTCCGCCGCCGCTTCCGCTGGCGTCAGCAAGCCTTCCCAGAACGTGGCGCGGTACTTCAGGAACAGTTGCATGGAGTCCAGCGTCTGCAGGTCCTGGTCCATTTCGTCGAAGTAGCGCCGCAGGGCATCGCGCATGGTGGCTTCCTGCGGGTCAGAGGCGAACGCGGCGGACGCAAGGGCAGTTTCGATGTCCTGGCGCGCGCTCTGTATGGCCTCCGTGGTTGCACGGGCGTGCCGATCCCGGTTGAAGGTGATCCAGCGTCCGATACGAAAGCCGAAGCGTGTAAACAGCGCTTCGTAGTGTTCGAGGCGCCGGTAGTAAATGCTGAACGGAGTTTTTACCGCGGGTGGCCAGAAATCGGGCGCCAGCAGAGACACGCCGAACGCCTTCTTGTGACCTTCCTCCAGCACGTGGGACGTGGCCAGGCCGTTGGGCACTTTGAAGTAGACCAGGCCATCGTCCTTCAACAGGGCTCGCAGGTTGTGCAGCAGCCCGGCCGTGTCGTAGACGTGCTCCAGGACGTCGCTCAGCACGATGAGATCGTAGGGTTCGCCGGCAAGCGCGCTCAGGGCGGCGCGGGACGAGGCATCCTCGTGCACGAACCGCACGTCCGCATCGTCTTTGGCGTTCAACTCGGCGAGGCGCAGCCATTTCTCCGATACGTCGATGCCGGTTACCTCAGCCCCCGCATGAGCCAGCTCGATACTGAAGCTGCCGTACGCGCACCCCACGTCAAGAACCCGCTTGCCCGCAAAGTCGTAGTCGAGCTTTCCGCGCAGCTCGCGGATGAACGCCTGGGCTCGATCGCGGCTGCGGATCTGGAAGCGGTACTGCACGGCATGATCGGTGAGCAGCGTCTCGACGCTGTCCAGCTTCTGTGCGCGGGCAAAACCGGCCAGAAAGTCGTCGTAGGCCAAGGCGCGGGTCCGTGGTGGGTGGTGCGCGGAGCTTACCCACTGCGGCACTGCCTGGGTAGGTAGCGGTTAGGTAGCGGTTAGGTAGAAGGGCTGCCGCCGTCTAACATACGCCCGACTCCCACGATGAGGCCCTGACGAACGGTGCGTCGTATTCTCCTGATCGCGGGCGTGGCGACGATTGCGGTGCTTGCCGCCGGGTTCAGCGCGCCTGCGTGGCTGTCGGAGCTGATTGTTCAGCTTGCGCCGCGCTATGGCGTGGAAGTGCGCACGCTCGCACTTTCCCGCGTTGGCCTGCGCGGTCTGCATGCCACGCGCGTCGAGGCCGCTGTGGGCACCGATACCATCAGCGGGCGGGACGTGGAGATCGCCTGGGAACCGCTGGAGCTGCTGGTGGAGGGGCGCGTGCGTGCGGTGCGTGCGGCGGCGCTGACCATCGAAGTTGGTGCGCGCGACCCGACCAGGGACACAACCGCAGCTGCGCTGCCTCAGCCTCTTGCGCTCGCCGGACTGCTTCCGGAACTGCCGGCGCTTACGCTGCCGCTCGTTGAGCTGCGAGCGCCGGCGCTCGGCTTTGCCGGTGCCGGTGAGGTCATCGTCGACGACGAGCGACTCGCCTTCGCCTTTGCCGCGAAGCAGCCGGAAGAGGCTGCCCCGTTTGCTCTGCGTGGCAGCGTGACGTCATCCGGCCTTGTGGACGTGGTGCTGGTCGACAGCGACGCACCAGACGCACCGGTGCTGGACGTCTCCTCGACGTTGCACGATGCGCACATAGAGCTGACAGGGAAGCTTGCGCTTACCGGCTATCCCCTGGCACTGGTCGTGCGGGAAAACACCGGCTTGCCCGCCGGTGCCGGGCGCGTGTCGGGGGAGTTTACCGGGGTGATGCCCTGGCCCCCCGCCGGCATCGACACCCTGCGCGGGGCGGGCAGTTTCGTTGTGCAGTGGCAGGACGGGGAAGAGCGGTTTGCCGTGCAGGAGGTGCGCGCGCGCATGGCAGGCTCTGCGGCGGACATTGCGTTCGAGCTCGAAGGAGGCCGGCTGAGCATCGCCGCCCCGGCGACGACGGTGACAGTTCCTCCGGGCCTGAAAGGGCGCGTGCAGGACAATCGCATCGAGGTGGCTGGCGCCGGCCTGCTCGCGCGTATCGCGCTCGAAGCAGGTCCGGTCGAGCTGCGCCCCGAACGCATTGTGGCGACGCTTGGGCAGGTGCTCACGTTGCAGGTTGACGGCGAGCTGCGCGCGCCGACGGTGGCCTCCGCATGGCTCGGGGAACTCATCGGTGACTTCACATCGACGTCAACGCTGCGCTCCGAAGCGCTGTACACGGCGCAGACGTGGCTGTCGACGGAAATCGATCTGCAGCTGCGCCTGGGAGAGCAGCGGCTGCCCGTGGCGGTCAGCGTGTCGGGCAGCAACGATGAGCTGCGGACCGTCGCGGACGCGAACGGGGAGCTTGCGCTGGCGCCCTTGGCGGGCCTCCTTCAACCGTGGCCAGATGCCCTGGTGCTCATGGCCGGGGACGTTCAGTACACGTTCAATGCCGCGAGCACCCTGAACATCGCCGACGATCAGACCTCGGAGCCTGTGTTCACCGGTGAAGGCCGCACGGTGCTTACAGGTCTTCGTGGCAGCTGGGACGGCGACCCTTTCACGGACCTGGCCGGTGATTTGCGGCTGAGCCTGGATGGCGCGGATGTCGTGCTGATCCCGTCGCCGGTCAGCATTGCCAGCGTGGATGTCGGGGTTGCCGTGCGGGACATCAGCGCCAAGCTCGACGGCACCACAACGCACGTGGCCGTCAGAGACGGCCGCTTGAATGTGCTCGGCGGCAGCGGGCGGGTGGAAGACTTCGTCTATGACGTGGATGCGGATCGGGCCGCGTTTGCGGTGCAGCTCGAAAACCTGGACCTCGCTGAAGTGCTGGCTCTGGAAGGCGACAAGGTGGCTGGTACGGGGCGTCTCACGGGTTCGTTACCGGTCAGATACAGCGCCAGCGGCGTGGCCATCGACAGTGGCGTTTTGTCCTCCGTCGAGGGCGGCACCATTCACCTGTCGACAGATCTGGCGCGCGCCACGGGACAGCCGGGCCTGGATTTTGCGCTGAAGGCACTCACGGACTTCCGCTATCAGTCGCTCTCATCGCAGGTTGATCTCGCCGATGACGGCGACCTGCTCTTTGCCGTGAGCCTCCTGGGCTTGAATCCAGAGGTGGAAGATGGGCGGCCGATCCAGTACAACCTCAATGTGACCGAAAACATCTACGCACTGCTGGACTCGCTTCGCACTCAGCGCGCGCTGACTGACGCGCTGGAACGGAAGTTGAACGAGCGACGCAACTGACGAGGGTACTGAATTATGGCGAAGGCGATCACCACCCAGGCGCTGGCGGTGCTGCTGCTTGCGATGGTGAGCGGCTGCGCGCCGACGGTGAAGGTGGCGACGGACGAGCCGATCACCATCAATCTCAACGTCAACATCAAGCACGAGATCCTCGTCAAGGTGGACGAAGATCTCGACGACCTGTTTGCCGAGGATAGCGATCTTTTCTGATGAACCGATATGTGAAAGTGATGGTGGGTGGCCTGGCGCTCGGCTGGGCGGCAATGGTGTTTGCGGCGGATCTGGCGTCGGCAAAGCGCGATGGTCTGGTGGGGGAACGCGCTGACGGCTATCTCGGCGTGGTCTCAGCGTCAGCGGGCGCGGACGTGCAGGCACTCGTGCGGGAAGTGAACGGTAAACGTCGGTCACAGTACGAGCGCATCGCCGCCAAGAACGGCATATCGCTCGCCGACGTGGAAGGGCGCGCGGGACAGAAAACCATAGCCAAGACTGCGTCCGGCGGATGGGTGTTCGATGGCGCCTGGAAGCAGAAGTAGCGCCGCCCCGGCCCGGTACGATCAAAGCAGCGCGTCAGCGCTCGCAAAATAGCCGGTCAGCTGATATGCGAGCAGAACCACGCCTGAGGCGAGGATGAGCCCGTTTGCCAGCACTGCCTGCCCGTGAAAGCGGGCGGTCAGACGCCACAGATTCATCAGTGCAACGATAAACACGAGGGCCAGGAGCTGGCCGACCTCTACGCCGGCATTGAATGCGAGCAGGTTGCCCAGCAAGCCTTCCGGCGAGAGCGTCAGTTCCTGCAGTTTCGTAGCCAGTCCCAGCCCGTGAAACAGACCGAAGATCGCCACGGCTGCGCGCATGTTCGGCTGCCAGCCGAGCGTGCGGAAGCCACCGAGGTTTTCGAAGGCTTTGTAGATCACCGAAAAGCCGATAATGGCGTCCACGAGGTACACGTTGGCCGGAATGTCGAACCACACGCCGGCCAGCAGCGTGACGCTGTGTCCCAGCGCAAAGAGGGTGACATAGAGCGCTATTTCCTTGAGGCGGTAGAGGAAGAACACCACGCCGGCGAGAAACAGCAGATGATCGTAGCCGGTCACCATGTGTTTCGCGCCCAGGTAGAAGTAGGGCCAGAAGTGAAAGCCCTCCTGAGACGCCAGAAAGCTCGCATCACCTTCCGCGACGCCGTGCGACCAGGCGAGGGCGGGAAGCATCGCCAGCGCAAGCGCGCCCCAGCGAAGCAGGGCGGTGCCAGAGCGGCGCCCGGGTGTTGGCCCGGTCCGCGCTAAGGGCAGTTCCAGAAAGGTCTGGCACTGCATGACGAGGAGGCCGGCGCTTAGCCCTGCAGGCTCGCGAACGATTTACCTTCTGCCACCAGCCGCTCCAGCAGCGGTGCCGGTTTCCAGGCTTCGCCGCCGTAAACCTCTTCGAAACGCTTGATGTCCGCGAGGACGTTGTCGAGGCCCTGCTGGTCGGCCCAGAACATGGGCCCGCCGGTGACCTCGGGGAAGCCGTAGCCGTTGATGTAGACGATGTCGATATCGCACGGACGGATAGCGATGCCGTCCTCGAGAATGCGGGCACCCTCGTTGATCAGCGGGTACAGACAGCGCTTCAGCACCTCCTCGTCGTCCACCTCAGTGCGGGTGATGCCGAGCTCCGCGGACGTTTCCTCCACGAGCTTCACCACTTCCGGATCCGGCTGGCCGGCGCGGCTGCCTTCGGGGTAAATGTAGAAGCCGCGGTTGGTCTTCTGGCCGAAACGCTCCAGCTCACACAGCTTGTCGGCCACGCGCGCCGTGATGGGCACATCTTCCGCAGCCATGCCTGACAGCTTGCGGGCGCGCCAGCCCAGGTCCAGGCCTACCAGGTCGTTCATCTGGAAAGGCCCCATGGGCATGCCGTATTGCAGCAGCACGTTGTCCACCTGATACGGGGTGGCGCCCTGCAGAATGATCTCGCCCGCCTGGCGTGTGTAGCCCGCCAGCATGCGGTTGCCGATGAAGCCCGGTGCGTTACCCGACAGCACGGCGATCTTGTTGAGGCGTTTGCCCAGTGCCATGGCGGTGGCAATGGTTTCTTTGCTGGTCTCTGCGCCCCTGACCACTTCCAGCAGGCGCATGACGTTGGCCGGCGAGAAAAAGTGCAACCCGATCATGTCCCCGGGACGAGAGGTGGCAGCCGCCATGCGGTCCACGTCCAGCCCGGAGGTGTTGCTGGCGAGAATTGCACCGGGTTTGGCCACCGCGTCGATTTTCTTGAAGGTTTCCACCTTCACGTCGATGTTCTCGTATACGGCTTCGATGATGACGTCGGCCTGAGACAGGTCTTCGTAGCTCGTGGTGCCTGTGAGCAGCCCCATGCGCTTGTCCACTTCCTCCGCGGTCATGCGCCCCCGCTGCACCTGGATGTCGTAGTTCTTCTTGATGACACCCATGCCCCGCTGCAGGGCTTCATCGTCCATCTCCAGCACCGTCACGGGGATGCCGACGTTCAGGAAGGACATGGAGATGCCACCGCCCATCGTGCCGCAGCCGATCACACCGGCGCTGGCAATGTCTTTCTTCGGGGTCTCTTTCGGCACGTCCGGAATCTTCGCCACCTCCCGTTCGGCGAAGAACATGTGTATCAGCGCCTCGCGCTGCGGGTGCTTCAGACACTGGGCAAAATTTTCCGCCTCTACCCGCATCCCGGCGTCGAAGTCGCCCAGATTCACGGCAGCTTCCACGCACTGCACAATCATCTCGGGAGCGAACCGCTTGCGCATGCGACGCGCAGCTTCTTTGCGCGCGCGGTCGAATACTTCCGCGTTTTCCCGGTCTGCCACCAGCAGGTCGTCTTCGTCGCGAATACGTCGGACGGGGCTGCCTTTGGCGATCAGATCAGCCGCGAAAGCAAGGCCGGCCTCGACAATGTCGCCCTCCGCCACTTCGTCCACAATACCCAGCTCGCGGGCTGCGGGACCGGGAATACCGTCCCCGGACAGCATGAAGTTCAGGGCTTTCTCTGCGCCCACGAGACGCGGCAGGCGCTGAGTGCCACCAGCGCCGGGCAGCAGGCCGAGCTTCACCTCCGGCAGCCCCACCTGGGCGCTGGGCGCAATCACCCGGTAGTGGCAGCACAGGGCCACTTCCAGACCGCCGCCGAAAGCGGTGCCGTTGATGGCAGCCACGATCGGTTTACCGGCGTTGTCCATGGCGTTCAGGCAGTCGTGCAGGCTGGGGCCCTGGGCGGCGCCGCCAAACTCGGAAATATCGGCGCCGGCGATGAACGCGCGGCCGGCGCCGGTGAGCACAATTGCTTTGACGGCATCGTCGGTCAGCGCCTTTTCGAGGCCGTCGGCCAGGCCCTGGCGCACGCCGGAGGAGAGTGGGTTGACCGGCGGATTGTCCACGGTCATGAGCGCGACGTCGCCGCGGGTTTCGTAATGTACGGTGCCTTTCATGGGTCCCTCACCATCGGTTGATACTTCGAGCGGCGCGTAGTTTGTCTTCTAAGCACCCGGTTTGTAAAACCGCAGGTGCGCGGTAATATCTCGCTCCCCTTAGACCTTGAGAGAGACACACACCGTGAGCAACCGACTGAAGTTCTACATCAACGGCGCCTGGGTCGACCCGTCCACGTCCGAAACGCTGGATGTCATCAACCCGGCGACGGAGCAGCCCATCGGCCAGATCGCCATGGGCGGCGAAGCCGACGTGAATGCCGCGGTTGCGGCGGCTGCGGCAGCTTTCGAGACGTACTCGCAGACCACGAAAGAAGAGCGCATTGCACTGCTCGAGGCGATCATTGCCAAGTATGCGGAGCGCATGGAAGAGATTGCCGCCACCATCAGTGAAGAGATGGGTGCGCCGCTGGGGCTTGCCAAGGCGGCCCAGGCACCCGCCGGCATCGGTCATTTCATGACGACGCTGGAAGTGCTGAAGAACTTTGAGTTCGAAGAAGACATCGGCACCTCCCACGTCATCAAAGAACCCGCCGGTGTGTGCGGCCTCATCACCCCCTGGAACTGGCCCATCAACCAGATTGCCTGCAAAGTGGCACCTGCGCTCGCTGCCGGCTGCACCATGGTGCTGAAACCGTCCGAGGTTGCGCCGTTCAACGCCATCCTGTTCGCTGAGGTGCTGGATGCTGCAGGCGTACCGGCGGGCGTCTTCAACCTGGTCAACGGTGACGGCCCGAACGTCGGCGCGCCGCTGTCTTCGCACCCGGATGTGGACATGATGTCGTTCACCGGCTCCACGCGCGCCGGCATCGAAGTTGCGAAAAACGCTGCGCCGACGGTGAAACGTGTTGCGCAGGAACTGGGTGGCAAGTCTGCCAACATCATTCTCGATGATGCCGACTTCGCCAAGTCCATCAGCCGCGACGTCTTCGGCATGTGCATGAACTCGGGGCAGTCCTGCAACGCACCCACCCGCATGCTGGTACCCAACGCGCGCATGGACGAAGCGGCTGCCATTGCCAAGGCTGCGGCCGAGAACGTGCAGGTGGGTGCCCCTGACGCAGAAGGCACGGCCATCGGGCCGGTAGTGTCCGGCGTGCAGTTCGACAAGATTCAGAACCTCATTCAGAAGGGCATCGACGAAGGCGCCAAGCTCGAAACCGGCGGCACCGGTCGTCCGGAAGGGTTGAATGCCGGCTACTATGTGAGGCCCACGGTGTTCTCCCACGTCACCAACGACATGACCATCGCCCAGGAGGAGATCTTCGGGCCGGTGCTGTCGCTGATCGGCTATGAGGATGACGCGGACGCGGTGCGTATCGCCAACGAAACCCCCTATGGCCTGTCCGGGTACATCTCTTCCGCAGACCCGGAACGCGCGAAGAAGGTTGCGCGGCTCATCCGTACCGGCAACGTGCATCTGAACGGAGCGCCGGTGGACAACAACGCGCCTTTCGGCGGCTACAAGCAATCGGGCAATGGCCGTGAATGGGGCCAGCATGGCTTCGAGGAGTTCCTCGAGGTCAAGGCCATCATGGGCTACAACGCGGCCGGTTGAGCGAGCAGCCCCTCGCGGGCCTCAAGGTAGTCTCTCTGGAGCAGGCGGCCGCGGCACCGTTGTGCACGCGGCGCCTCGCGCTCGGTGGCGCCGAGGTATTCAAGGTCGAACGCCCCGAAGGAGACTTCGCGCGCGGCTACGATGGTGCCGTCTTCGGCGAAAGCAGCTACTTCGTGTGGCTCAACGCCGGCAAGAAGTCTGTGGTGCTGGATCTCGCGACGCCTGCGGGTCGCGAGCGGCTCGCCCAGCTCGTATCCCGCGCCGATGTGCTGGTGCAGAACCTCAAGCCTGGCGCGCTCGCCAGGCTGGGGCTCAGTCTCGAGGCGTTGCACGAGGCGCATCCCGCGCTGATCTCCGTTTCCATTACCGGTTTCCATCCCGACGGTCCGGGTCGTGAGCGCAAAGCCTACGACCTCCTGATGCAGGCGGAGAGCGGCCTGGCGGCCATCACCGGGTCGGTGCATGAACCGGGTCGTGTGGGGGTGTCCATCGTCGATGCGGCAACCGGCATGTATGCCTACGAAGCGATTCTGGAAGCGCTTCTCGTGCGCGGCAGGACCGGGCGTGGCCAGGCGCTCCAGATCGCGTTATTCGACGCGGTGGCCGACCTGCTGACGGTACCGTACCTGCTGGAACGGTATGGCGGGGAAGCGCCAGCCCGCGTTGGTCTGGCCCATCCCGGTATCTGTCCCTACGGCGTGTTCGAATCGCGGGACGGCCAGGCCTTTGTGCTGTCGATCCAGAACGAGCGGGAATGGCGCCGGTTGTGCGAGATCGGGCTGGACACCCCTGCATTAGCGGAAGACGCGCGATGTGTCGACAATCCGACGCGTGTAGCGAACCGCGCCTTTGTTGACGGTGCGGTCCAGGCTTCCTTCGGTGCGCGCCGTTATGCGGCCATCGATGCGGCCCTCACCGCAGCAGATCTGGCCTACGCGCCGGTTAATTCGCTCGCCGCGTTGAGAGGGCATCCCGATCTGCGCGTGACGAACGTGCAGGTTGGAGACGAGACGGTGGCGCTGCCCGCCGTGCCCGGTCTGGACAAACCCCGGAACCTCGCGGTTCCCGCGCTGGGTGAGCACACCGCCAGCGTCATTGCCTGGCTCGATTCCACCGCAGATTGATGCCAAACTCCTCCGTCGATTCGTAAACGGAGGAGAGAGTTCCATGAGCGCCTATTTCATTGCCCAGTACGTCGTCAACGATCCGGCCCAGTACGCCGAGTACCAGGGCGGCGCCGGTCCCACGCTGGCTGCCCATGGTGCTGAGCTGGTTGCCTTCGACGTGGCCGCTGAGACGGTGGAGGGTCAACCGCCGGGTCCTCAAACGGTCATCATCAAGTTCGAATCGGTCGATGCGGCCAAAGCCTGGTACAACTCTGACGCCTACCAGGCAGTGGTTGGTAAACGCCTGGCTGCCACCGAAGGTTTCGCGGTGATTTCTCAGGCCATGAACGCGGGCGGCTGAGCCCGCAGCGGGGGCTTTAAAGCCTCCGCAATTCGGTCTAAAGTCAGGGGGTCCCAAGGAATGGGAACCTACCTGATGAGCAGCACGACAAGCACGACAAGATGGGCGGGCGCGTTGCTCGCCCTTGCCATGGGCACCGGTGCGCCGATCAGTGTGGCGCAGGAGTTCGCCGGGGGTGACCTCGATGATCTGCGCGCGCTGTCGCCTTCCCTCGTATTCGACGACCTCACCATTACCGGTCCTCTCAGGCTGCCCGTGGGCGTGACCGGAAATGCGACGCTATCCGTGAACAATCTGACCGTGACACCTTCGGGGTCGATCGGGAAATCGTTCAGTGCCTGCGACTATCTGCCGTCCCCGTCGCTGACCGTGAACGCTTCCGGCAGCGTGGCGCTGCAGGGCGACGTGGTGCTCACGGGGCGCAGCGGCACGACGGTGAGTTCCGGTGCCACCTGTAACCAGTGCACCGGCGTCGATGGCGGCAACGTGACCATCAACGCCGCGGCGATTGATGTGGCCGGTCGCCTGGATACCGGTGGCGGCGCGGGTCTCTTTTCGGTGTTCATTGCTGGCGGCCAGCGGTTTTCTTCCGGTTGTGCCGGTGGCGACAGCGGCACCATCACGCTCGATGCTGCCAGCATCGTTGTTTCCGGCGACGTCGACGCGTTCGGGGGACAGGGCGGTAGAACGTCGGGCGGGAACGGTGCTGACGGCGCCGTGGGTGCCATCGACGTGCTCTCGACGGGGCCGTTCGATCTGGACGGCGGGTCGCTTGGAACGGACGGGTTGCTGACGCTCCGGGCGGCTACGGCGTCGCTCTCGGGTGAATTGAGCTTCGGCAGCGTCGATGATCTCATCGGTGGGGTGGTGGACCTCGATCCGCCGGTAGTGACCGTGACAGAGCCGCTGAGTGGTGCAACGATCGAAACCGGCGAGCCTGTCACGGTCACTGTGAACGTAACCGATGCGGGGCTTGGCGTGCGCAGCGTGCTGATCGAAGGCTTCGGCGACAGCGTGCTCGTGGAAGATCCTACAGACCTGGCCGACGGCAGTGTCACCGTGCTGCTGGCAGCCACCGAAATCTCCCGCACCATTCGTGTCGTGGCGACCGATCTCAAGGGCCAGCAGTCCCTTGCCACTGTGGAAGACTTGAACTTTGCCGGCGATCTGGTCGTGGGCGAAGGCGAAGTGCTCATCGTGCGGGAAGATCTTCTGCTCGGGCCCGAGGCCACGATCATTGTCAATGGTCGACTCGGATTCGAGGTGACGACACCGACACGCATGACCGCCGGAAACCTGCTGGTAGGGCCTCAGGGCACCATCCGCATCGAAGATCCCGGCCGTTTCACCTTCGAGACCTACACGGACCTCACCATAGAGATCGAGAATGCCGCGGTGGTGCTGGGCAACGTCGAAACCCGGGCGCTGGACGGTGACGACAACGCCGGCTCGCTGGTGATGCGTGCAGGCAGCCTGGACATTCCGGGACGCATCTCCTCTTTCGGACTCTATGGAGATTTCGACAGCTCTCACGCCGGCAACATCCACCTCGAGTCGCGCAGCCACATCGCGTTTGGTGAGAACACCTGGATCAGCGCAAGTGGTGGTGGCAACGACAACTGCCGTGCGGGTGGTGACGGCGGCGCCATCGTGTTGACCTACGAAACCTACCTCGCCGAACCGGCAGGTCTCGGACGCAGTCTGTTTTCTTTTGGCGGGGGCGGGTCGTTCCCGGGCGTGTTCTGCCAGAACCCGCCCAGGGGAGACTCCGGCAGTTTGACGATCGATCGCACCGGCGTTGCCTACCCGGCGCCGCGGCATAGCCAGCAGGTCGATTTCGGTGCTGCTGTCACGGACGGGGGTTTCGGTGTGCCGTCCGTGATGCGGGCGACGGTTGCCCCGGACGGCGCGACAGGTCTTGCCGCCGGCGAAGATCCGCTGGAGGCGCTTTTTGACATGTCCCCGGTGCACGTCACGCAGACGGTGGACATGGTGCTGCGGCCGTTGTCGCTGGACGGCGTAGGGTATTTCGCGTACCTCATCGACCTCGACGCGGGGACCATTGTCGCTGGTGCTTCCAGCTTCTCGGTGCTGCCCGTCGTTGAAGCGACGGACATCACGCTGCAGCAGGGTGTGAGCTACGCAATTGCCATATCCATCGCGGAAGGCGACCTGGATTCGGCGTCGCCGCAGCCGGTGGAAGTTGCTGTCCTGCCTACTTCGGGGCGTGCTCCCGAAGGCGTGCTGGTTGCCGCGGAAACCGGTTCGAACGATCAGACGCTGCCGGCCTTCGACAGCTTTGCGCTAGACCCGGACGTGCTGGTGAGCGCACCGTCGTACAACGACAAACGACCGGCGGTGGCGCGATACCTCGGCAGTGCCCGGAGCGTGGACGTGGTGAGCTGGCCCATAGAGGGCGTTTCCTCGGCACCGGAGCATGATGCGGAAGCTTTTCAGGTGCTGGCTGTAGAACCTTCAGTCGAGGTTTTCGACGACGCCCAGCTCGAGGTTGGCAGTTTCACGGCTGAGGTGGGGGCGGGCGTATTCGTGCGTTTCCGGAAGAGTTTTGCGGAGCAGCCGAGGGTATTTCTTACGGTGCACAGCGCGTCGGGTGATGCGCCGCTGGTGATACGCGCCCGCAACGTGTTCGAGAACGGCTTTACGGGCGAGCTGTTCGGTGCCGAAGCCTCTGCGGACACGCCAAAACGGCGCGTCAGCTACCTGGCGCTGGCAGATACCGACGGCAGCGGACTGCTTCCGGGAGCAGGCTCGGCCTATACCAGCGGGCAGACCACGCTGGATGACAGCTTCGGTCCGGTGCTCGATCAGTTTGCCTTCGCGGAGGAGGAGTTTTCTGCCGACACGGAGACCGCCCATGCTGCCGAGAGTGTCGATTATCTTGCGCTGGCCGGCGGCCTGTTCCTGCAGGATGTGTCTACCAACGACCGTGATCCCATCGGCTTTCGCGTCAATCCTGTCGTGACGTCCACGGCTGCCACGGAAGATACCGATGGCGATGGCATTCTCGACGTGTTCGACCCCGACGATGACAACGATCAGATCCCCGATACGGTCGAGCGACAGTTCGGCAGCGATCCGAAAGTGCCGGATGCGGACGGGGATCTGGACGGGGATGGCGTATCGAATCTGCAAGAGCTGCTGGATGGCACGGATCCCGCGGTGAGTGACGTGGGCGGCATCGTCAAAAAGATCATCCTGCTGCTGCGCGGGCGGAACTAAATTTTTCTGGACAGTGCAACCGAAAACGGGTTTGACGGCTCAAGGGAGGACAAGCACGTACGAGGTTCGCATCCATGGAAGACACTCTGGTTCCCATCGCGCTGTTCGCAACACTGGCGCTCTGTATCTGGCTGGTGGTCTATTTCCGTTTCCGCTCCCGCCAGGAGCTGCAGCTCACATTGCGGGAGTCCATCAATCACGGTCAGCAGCTCTCGCCGGAGCTGCTTGAGGAGCTGGCAAAAAGTGTGCAGGGGCAGCAGAACGATCAGCGTCGCGGCATGGTTTTTGTGGCGGTGGGACTCGCGACGGTTGTGCTTGCGCTTGCCGTTGGCGGAACGGAAATGCCCACCATGCTCGGTGTCTCTGCCTTTCCTTTTCTCATTGGCGCGGCGTACCTCTGGCTGTGGCGTCTGAATCGCGGGTAGTGCGCGCGCCCGTGAGGCCTGGTCAGGGTCTGACGACGGCAGCGGACGCCGACCTCGTACGCCAGGCCCTGGCCCGTCGCTGGTCGCCCACCGCGGCCGCTGCGAAAGCGCGGCGCGATGCCTACGGTTGCCTGGTGCTGCGCCATGAAGGGGCGCTGCGGCGCTTTCTCTTCTATCTGACGCGGGATCATGCCTTGACCGATGATCTGGCGCAGGACGCTTTTGTGGCGGGCTGGGAGAAACTCGGCACGCTGAAAGCGCCGGAGAAATTTGCCCCCTGGCTGCGCAGCCTGGCGTACCGGCTGTTTCTTCACCAGCGGCGCCGGGCAGGCGTCGAGGCGCGGGCGACGGAGCTGCTCAGTGTGACCGTCGACGGGGTAACGCACGATGCCGGATCGATGTGCGGCGACGAACTGGCGGCGCTGCTCGACGTCTGCTCGCCGGCGGAGCGGGAGTGTGTTGTGCTCTGCTACGGCTTCGGCTTCACGGTGGCGGAGCTTGCGGACGCGCAGGGGTGTCCACCCGGCACCATCAAATCACATCTGCACCGCGCGCGGAAAAAGATGCGGGCGGTGGATGCAGCCCGGACCGGAACCCTCGGGGAGGTGAGACCAAATGACATCTAGAGACCGTCTCGAGCGCCTGCTCGAAGGAGACATCGAAGCTCATGCGCCCGGGTACGAAGGGTCGCTGGCCCCGGTCGTGGGCGGCCGCATCGCCCGGCGCCAGGCCGTCATTCAGCGTCGCCTCATTCTCGGCAGCAGTGCGTTGCTCGGCATCGTGCTGGCTGCGCTGCTCGGAGGTTCAGGCCTTGCCGGCACAGCGTCGCTGCTGATCGAGCTGATGCCCGATCCCGCGCAGCTCACCGGTGCCGTGCGGGACGTCGAGAATCTCACGCCGGCGCTGCCTCTGCTGCTGGCCATCGTTGCCGTGCTCGCAACGCCTTTTCTGGCCGAGGGCGACTAATTCCCGCAAACTACGGGAATGGCATACGACGACGACAACATCTTCGCCAAAATTCTTCGCGGCGACGCGCCCGCGTTCAAGGTCTACGAAGACGACCACTCGCTGGCGTTCATGGATGTGATGCCGCAGGTGGACGGGCATACCCTGGTGATACCGAAAGACCGGGCCGAGAGCGTTCACGACGCCGATCCGGCTGTGCTCGGCGCCACCATCCAGACCGTGCAGACGGTTGCGGCCGCCGTGAAGCAGGCCTTTGATGCGCCCGGCATCATGCTTGCCCAGCTCAACGGCCCGGCCGCCGGACAAACGGTGTTTCATCTGCACTTTCACATTCTGCCGCGTTTCGACGGCGTCGAGTTCCGCATGCACGCGCGCGACATGGCCGACTTCGAGCTGCTGGAGCAGCACGCGCAGCGCATCCGCGACTGCCTGTAGGCGCCGTCGATCGTGAGCGAGCAGAGGGACGCAAGCGCCGACCTGCGCGAGGACAAGCAGGAATGGGCCGAGGCCATCGAGGCCATCTACCAGGAATACGGGGAACAGGGTGTACGCGATATTCTGCGCAGCGTGCAGGATCATGCGCTGTCGTTGAACGTGCCCCTCAACGAGGCCACCCTCAATACCCCTTACGTCAACACCCTTCCACCGGAGGCTGAGCCGACCTACCCGGGTGATATCGAGCTCGAGGAGCGCATCGAGAACATCATTCGCTGGAACGCCATCGCCATGGTGCTGCAGGCGCAGGACCAGGGCACGGGTGTCGGCGGGCACATTGCCACGTACGCGTCCTGCGCCACCATGCTGGAGGTGGGCTTTCATCATATCTTCCAGGGTTTTGATGACGACAAAGACCCGGACATGGTGCTGCCGCAACCCCATGCCGCGCCGGGCATCTATGCGCGCGCCTTTCTGGAAGGTCGCCTGACCGAGCAGGCACTGAGTAACTACCGGCGCGAGCTGGGTGACGGCGGCGGTCTGTCGTCGTACCCGCACCCTCGCAGCATGCCCGACTTCTGGGAGATGCCCAATGCGTCCATGGGATTGTCGACGCCTGCAGCCATCTACGAAGCGCGCTTTGCGAAGTACCTCGAGAACCGCGGGCTCAAACCAGCCAGCCAACGCAAGATCTGGTGTTTTATCGGTGATGGCGAGTCGGACGAGCCGGAAGTGCTGGGCACCATCAACATCGCCGCCCGAGAGAAGCTGGACAACCTGATTCTCGTGGTCAACTGCAACCTGCAGCGCCTGGACGGGCCGGTGAGGGGCAGCGGCAAGATCATTCAGGAACTCGAGCGCGTGTTCCGAGGCGCTGACTGGAACGTGATCAAGGTCATCTGGGGCAGTGGCTGGGACGGTCTCCTGGCGCGCGATCATCACGGCGTGCTGCGCCGACGCATGGACGAGTGCCTCGACGGAGACTATCAGATGTACTCGGTGCTGCCGGGAGACATGCAGCGCGAGCACTGGGTGGAAGGCAATCCTGATCTCGAACGCATGATGTCGACGCTCACAGACGCCGAGCTGAAAGACATCAAGCGAGGAGGACAGGACCGCAAAAAAATCTATGCCGCGTTCCAGCAGGCCATGCAGGCCCGCGACAAGCCAACGGTGATCCTTGTCAAAACGGTTAAAGGTGACGGCATGGGTGCGCAGGGCAAGAACACTGCGCATCAGTACAAGAATATTGCTCCCGACGAGCGTGTCGCGCTGGCCCGGGAGCTGGGGATTCCCCTCGACGAGGAAGCGGCGCGGCAGGCAAGGTTCTACAAGCCGGCGCAGGACAGTGCCGAGCTTGCGTACCTGCGCGAACGGCGCAGGGCCCTGGGGGGAGCTGTGCCCCGCCGGCGGCAGGAGTGCCCGTCGCTGCCCGTGCCGCCACTCGATGCGTTCGACGACCTGTTACACGGTGGCCGGAGCCGGCCGGTGTCCACCACGATGGTGATGGTGCGGATTCTCTCGGCACTGTTGCGCATGGACGACATCAAGCGTTACGTGGTGCCGATTGTGCCCGACGAGGCGCGCACCTTCGGCATGGACGTGCTGTTCAAGCAGGCGGGCATCTATGCACCGCTCGGCCAGCAGTATCAGCCGGTCGATGCCGAGTCGCTGATGGCGTACCGCGAGGCTGCTGACGGGCAGATCCTGCAGGAAGGTATCTGCGAGACTGGTGCCATGGCTTCCTTCATGGCTGCCGGCAGCGCTTATGCCGTGCATCGCCTGCCTATGATTCCGTTCTACGTGTTCTATTCCATGTTCGGCTTTCAGCGTGTCGGTGACATGATCTGGAGTTGCGCCGACATGATGTGTCGCGGGTTTCTGCTCGGGGGCACCGCAGGGCGTACGACGCTGAACGGCGAGGGACTGCAGCACCAGGACGGACACTCGCACGTGCTGGCGAGCACCGTGCCCAGCCTGAAGAGCTACGATCCGGCGTTTGCCTACGAACTGGTCATGATCGTGCAGGAAGGCTTGAAGCGCATGTACGCGGAGCAGGAGGACTGCTTCTATTACATCACGCTCTACAACGAGAACTATGAGATGCCGGATGTGGCCGACGTGATGGCCGCAACCGGGCAGAGCCTGGCCGCGTTGCATGACGGTGCAAATCGCGGTGGCTATCTGTTCAGACGCGATGCATCCCACGACGGGCGCCCGACGGTTCACCTGCTGGCCAGCGGACCGATCATGCGTCAGGCGCAAATCGCCGGCGAGTGGTTGCGCGGGTGCGAGCTGAATGTCTGCCTGTGGTCGATAACGAGCTTCGTCGAGCTGGAGCGTGATGCGCAGGCGGTAGCGGCTCACAACCGCCAGCATCCGCTGGAAACGGAGCAAACCTGCTATGTGGCCAGACTCTTTGCTGGTGAAGATGGCGTGTTCGTGGCAGCCAGCGACTACATGGGCAAACTGGCCGCGGGCATCGAGCCGTGGCTTCCGGGCCCCTACGTCGTGCTGGGTACGGATGGCTTCGGCAAAAGCGAATCACGGGCATCGTTGCGCGCGCACTTCGAGGTGGATGCGGCCAGCATCGCCAACGCTGCGTTGACGGGCCTGTACCGGCAGAAAGAGATCGACGGCCAGGAGCTGGATGCGCGGCTGCAGGCTTTGAACAACGACCTGAGGGGAGACGATGAAAGAATTCAGTGACAAGATAGCCGTCGTGACCGGCGGCGGCACCGGCATGGGCCGTGAGCTGGTATGTCAGCTCGTGGCGGCTGGGGCACACGTGGCCATGTGCGATGTGTCCGAGGCGAACATGCGGGAGACCGCTGAGCTTGCCGGCGGCGCGGACGGTCAGCGCCTCACTCTGCATGTCTGTGATGTTTCCGACGAGGCGCAGGTGAACCGCTTCCGCGACGAGGTGGTTGCTCAGCACGATACCGATCACATCCATCTGCTGTTCAACAACGCCGGTATCGGTGGCGGTGGCGAGTTTGTCTCCGGCGAGCGCGATGACTGGGAGCGTACTTTCGCCGTGTGCTGGTACGGTGTGTACTACAACTGCCGGGCGTTCATGGATCTTCTGGTGGCCGCTGATGAGGCGCATCTGATCAATACCAGCTCCATCAACGGCTTCTGGGCGAGCGTGGGACCGAATGTCAGCCACACGGCTTACAGCGCCGCCAAGTTTGCCGTGAAGGGATTTACCGAGGCCCTCGTGACCGACCTGCGCCTCAACGCGCCGCACGTGAAAGCTTCGGTGGTGATGCCGGGGCACATCGGTACTTCCATCGCCATCAACTCGCGCCAGATTCTCGGCCACGGCAC
The DNA here is from genome assembly GCA_964651595.1 of uncultured Pseudomonadales bacterium. Lineage (GTDB taxonomy): Bacteria > Pseudomonadota > Gammaproteobacteria > Pseudomonadales > Azotimanducaceae > UBA4421. Next base: position 51,963 of record CAZYYJ010000014.1, read on the forward strand.
CGCGCTGGAAATGGATGAGGAAGAGGTTTCGCAACTGCGCGAACGCCTGCAGAAGATGGGTATGCCCGTGGGCAACGTGCCCGATGAGCACCTCCGCGAGTTGATGCACCAGCGCGCCCAGGCCTTTCGCGACGACGCTCCCACTACCGCGGCGGACGCTGCCACGATTATTCTCGACGGCGTGCGGGAGGCGCGCTGGCGCATTCTCGTGGGTGACGACGCCCATGTCATCGATCGTCTCGTGCGTGAGGCACCGGAAGAGGTGTATGAGCCGGCATTCATCGACAAAGTCCGTGCTGCCGGTCATCTCGGCGGCCTCGTGCAGGCGGTCGATCCCAGCACCGGCGACTGATCGTGATCGCACAGAGCCGTGACGCGGCGATAGTTGGCATCTACGAGTACCCGGATCGGGACGTGGACGGTGAACTCGATCCACTGCAGATCAAGGCTGTGTGCGCCGCGCGGGCGCTCGAAGATGCGGGGCTGTCCTGGCAGGACGTGGATGCCATCTACGATGCCTCCGAAGGGGCGCCCATGAGCGGGCTTCTGATCAGCGAGTACTTCGGGCTGTCGCCGACGGTGATTGACACCACCGCTGTCGGTGGCTCGTCTTACGAGTATCACGCCGCGCACGCGCTGGACGCGATTCGCCAGGGCCGCTGCCGTGTGGCCCTGCTCACCTACGGCTCGACCGCGCACTCGAATCGCCTGGCGATTGGTGTGGGCGGACGTGGCCTGGGTGGTGTCACCCCCGGCGACAACATGGAGACGTTCACGGGTCAGACCCTGGTGGCCAACTACGCCATGGTGGCGCGGCGCCATATGCACGACTACGGCACGACGTCTGAGCAGCTTGCAGAGATCTCCGTGGCAACGCGCTACCACGCGATGCGTAATCCGGACGCCGTGCGCGCCATGGAAGATCTGGAGTTCATCGACATTCGTGAAACCACGGTAGACGACGTGGTGAACTCACGCATGATCGCCGATCCGCTGCGACTGCTCGAGTGCTGCATGATCTCTGACGGCGGTGGGGCGGTGGTGATTGCTGCGCCAGACGTGGCGCGCAATGCCCGCCAAGCGCCGGTATGGCTGCTGGGCGCGGGTCATGCCACGCGATATCCCACAAATGGGGGCGACATCACCACGTCCGCGGCGGTGCAGTCCGCGCCAGCGGCGTTCGGCGAAGCCGGCGTTGCGCCGGACGAGATGGACATCGCCATGATCTACGACTCCTTCAGTATCACGGTGCTTACCATCCTCGAAGATCTCGGTTTCTGCGCGAAGGGGGAGGGCGGCGACTGGGTCTCCGGCGGGCGCCTGCGCTTCGATCAGCCCGGTGGCCCGGCGCTCAATACGGACGGCGGCGGTCTGTCATCCAATCATCCGGGGATGCGCGGCATTTTTCTGCTGATCGAAGCGGCGCGGCAGCTGCGCGGGCAATCGTCAGCGCAGGTGCCCGATGCGCGCCTGGCTGTGGCCCACGGGAACGGCGGCATGCTGGGGTCCCGCCACACCGCTGGCACGCTTGTGCTGGCACGGGACTGAGGAGGCACCATGAGCGAACGACCACTGCCGGATCTCGACCAGAAAGACACGGCACGGTTCTGGGCAGCCACGCGTGAGCGGAAGTTCACATATCAGCAGTGTGACAACTGCGGCACGGTGGTGTGGTATCCGCGCGCCCACTGCACGGGTTGCACAACCGGAGCGCTGCAATGGCAGACGTCCGCGGGTGAGGGCACGATTTACACCTTCAGCATCGTGCGCCAGAGCTACCATCCGTTCTTTCGCGGTGAGGTGCCCTATGTGGTGGCGTACGTGGATCTCGACGAGGGAGTGCGTTTCCTCACCAACGTGGTCGGGGTGGATGCCGATGCCGTGCGCGTGGGCCAGCGCGTGCGTCTCGAGTGGGAGACGCACGACGCTCTGAATGTGCCGTTGGTAACGCCGGCTTAACCGTTCGGCAGAAGCACCCTGGCGACGCCGAAGACACGGGTTTCCGAGTCGGCATTGGTCACCGTGAGGTCAATTTCGATTTCCCCCGTGTCCGTGTCGATGTCGGTGACCTCGCCATTGATATAGTAGGGTTCATCGACGATACACGGGGCCCGGAACACGGTGTCTACGAGGCGTACCTCGGCTTCGGGCGCCCAGCGATGGATCATGGCCGACAGAAAACCCTGATTCATGATGCCGGGGACCACGGCGCCCGGCAGACCTTCCTTGCGGGCGTAATCGTGATCGGTAAAGCGCGGACCGTTCCAGCCGGCGGCAATGGCAAACCGCCGTACGTTGTCCATGGACGTGTCCGGCTCGAACGCCGGCAGCGTCTCACCGAACTCGACGTCGTTGATGTGATTCACGGTCATGACTGCGGCTTCTCCCGGATGACGATGCTGGTGTCCGCCGAGCCCAGCACCTCGCCGTCGGCGGCGCTGAATTCCATGCGGTTGACAAAAAACACCATGCGTCCGGAGCGGCCGGTTTTCGTGTAGATGTCGTGCATGTGTGTGCGCGCTGTTATGGGCACCCCCGGGCGCATGGGTTTGTTGGGCGCCACGGCTTTGCCAGCGTCCATGCCCAGGCCCTTGAAGGTGGGAAAACCCTCCGGATAGCGCGCTTTCGGCTGGAAGCTGGAGCCGATGGTGGGGGGCGCCTGAAAGTCGGGATCGCTCACGTCGGTGTATTTCGTTGCGGTCTCGCCACAGCTTACGGCGTAGTCGGCCAGCGCCTCGGCATCGAGGGTCAGTTCGTACTCGTCGAACACGACGTTCAGAAACTGCTCCCGCAGGGCGTCCACGTCGATGGGGTGTTGATCTGCCATGCGGGCTCAGGCCTCCTGCGGTACTTTCACGGCGCGGAACTCGCCGGCTTTCAGAGCGGCTACCAGCTCAGCTTCCGAATTCACGGGCGCGGGAAACTCCGTCGCGCAGCGGCCGATGTGACTGACGATGTGTGCGTCGCTGCCGCCGATGCCCAGATAGTTCTGCTCGGTGGCCAGTTGCTGCGCCACAGCGTCCTCGTCGCCGCGGGAGCCGCCGTTCATCACTTCGACGATGCGCACGCCCTCCGGCACACCGAACTCCTCCAGGTGTGCGGCCATGCCCACCCGTTTACGGCCAGGATGGCACGGTACGGCCACGGCACCATGCGCTTCGCTTGCTTCCAGCACCCGGGCGAGGGGCAGGTGGATGTCACCAAAGTCGAACGCCGCCTGCAGTTCGGGCGTGACGCCGAACACCAGCACGTGGCCGTATTCGGTTTCCACCTCCGCGCCCTTCAGAATCACGATACCGTGTTCCGCGGCGAGCCCTGAGTAGTCGGACTCATCGTCGAACTGGCGGTGCTCAGTGAGCACGAAGCCGTCGATGGGGATGTTCTTGGTTTTGATCCACTGGCAGTAGTTCTGCACTTTGGCGCGACCGTCGTCCGATTTGATCGAATGTGCGTGCAGGTCGAGGAGCATGGCGTCTCGTCCTTGTTCGTTGGTTGAGTTTAAAGCTGCGGCCGCTCAGCGCGGCTCGGGATTCAATTCCGCCCAGAGCGTTTCCAGTTGCTCGACCAGCGAGGTTTCGTCCCCGCTGTTGTCCAGTACCCGCTGCGCCTGACCGACGCGTTCGGCGTTGCTGAGTTGAGCGTCTATGCGGGCTTCAACGGCGGCAGGATCCACGTCGTCGCGGGCGGTGGCGCGGGCGACCGCGACATCACGGTCGACGACGGTTACCCAGATTTCGTCTACCAAGTCCTGCCAGCCTGCCTCCAGCAGCACGGCGGCCTCCAGCACCACGATGGTGGCGGGGTCACGCTGGCGAACCTCGGTGATCTCGTCCTGCGCCAGGCGGCGGATGGCCGGCCACACAATCGCTGTCAGCTCCTCCAGCCGGTTGCCTTCGCCGAACACCTTCGCACCCAGAGCGCGTCGATCGATCTCGCCGTTCTCGCCCACAACTGCGGTGCCGAAGGTGGCCACGACGTCGTCGAACGCAGCAGTGCCCTTCAGGTAAGCGCGATGACCGAGCTTGTCGGCATCGATGACGTGCGCACCCCACTCGCCCAGCTTGCGGGCGGCGGTCGATTTGCCGGAGGCGATTCCGCCCGTCAATCCGATGATCAAAGTGCGACGTCCTTTTGGTTGAAGAGAGCGCAAAGACCGCCCATTTTAGCAAAAGCAGGTAGACTGCGCCGCATGGCGATTCAAGTGCACTTCGTGCACGCCGATGGCCGTCGGGAAACCGTCGCGGCGGCCCCTGGAGACACGCTGCTGGATGCTGCGTTGGACAACGGCGTGGCAGGTATCATCGGGCAATGCGGCGGGGGTTGTACGTGCTGCACGTGTCACTGCTACGTGGGTGAGCCCTGGGCAGCGCAACTGCCAGTCCCCCATGCGGACGAAGGTGAGCTGTTGACGTACGCCTGGCAGCCCCGGGCCCACAGTCGACTCGCCTGTCAGGTGCCACTCACCGCGGCGCTCGATGGTATCGAGGTGGCCATACCTGCCTGTCAGAGCTGAATAACTACTACAAATGGACCGAAGAGGAGGTTGGGGGTGCTGGAAAACAAACATATCGTGATCACGGGCGGTGCCGGCGCGCTGGGCCAGGGGGTGGCAACGACAGCCGCGCGCTATGGCGCCCGCGTAAGCCTGCTGGACGTGCTGCCGGAGTTCGAGCCGGTCACCGGTTCCGGGCATACCGTGGATCTCACGGACGAGGCGGCCGTGGAGGCGGTGTTTGCGCAGCTCGACCCCTTTGACGCCGTTGCGAACATTGCCGGCGGCTTCGACATGGGACCCACTGTGTACGCCACCAGCAATGCAGCGTGGGACGCCATGTTCGACATCAACGTCGCGACCCTGCGCACGGTGCTGCGTGTGGCGGTGCCGCGGATGTTGAAGCGCGAACGGGGCAGCATCGTCAATGTGGGCGCGCTCGGTGCGCTGCAGGGAATCGGGGCCATGGGCGCGTACACGGCCGCCAAATCGGTCGTGATGCGCCTGACCGAGGCGTTGAGCGACGAGGTGCGCCATCAGGGTCTCAACGTCAACGCGGTGCTGCCGAGCCTCATCGACACGCCGCGCAACCGCGCTGACATGCCCGACGCCGATCATGGCACCTGGGTGACGCCGGAAGATCTGGCGGAAGTCATCTGTTTTCTATGCTCCGACGGCGCACGCGCCGTGCACGGCGCGCTGGTACCGGTACGGGGGTTGGTCTGATGGAGACGTTGACGGGCAAAACGGCGTTTATCACCGGGGGCGCCGGCGGCATTGGCCTCGCCATGGCGCAGGCGTTTCTGGCAGAAGGGATGAACGTGGCCATTGCAGACGTGGATGGCGATGCGCTGGCGGCGGCACAGGCCGGCCTGAAAGGCAGCAATGCCGAAGTGCGCGCCTATCAGCTCGACGTCACCGACCGTGCGCAGTTTGTGCAGGTGGCAGACCGGGTGGAGGCTGAGCTCGGCGCCGTACATGTCGTGTGCAACAACGCGGGGGTTTACCGCGGTGGGCCTATGGACGCCGTTACCTACGAAGACTGGGACTGGGTGCTGGGCGTCAATCTGGGCGGTGTGATCAACGGTGTGCAGACCTGGGTCAAGCGCATGCAGGCCCACGGGCAGGGCGGCCACGTCGTCAACACCTCATCCATGGCGGGCATGATCACGTCCCCCGGGCTGGGCGTTTACAACACCAGCAAGTTTGCCGTGGTGGGGCTGTCGGAAGCGCTGCGGGACGATCTCGCGGAGAGTGGCATCGGCGTTTCGGTGCTGTGCCCGGGTATGGTCCGAACACGCATTCTCGACAGCGAACGCAATCGCCCGGACGCTCTGGCGCCGGACAGCTCGGAGGCGGAGACCGCGGCGCAGGCGCACAGCGAGGTGATGCACCTGGCCATGAACGCCGGCATCGGTGCCGAAGAGGTTGCGCAACTCGTGGTGCAGGGGATCAAGGACAACCTGCTGTATCTGTTTCCGCACCCGGAGCTCAAAGCGTCTGCGGAAGCGCGGGTGCAGGCGATTCTGGAGGCGTTCGGCGAGGCGGACCCGGAGCGTGTACGGGCGCAGGAGGAGTTTCTGGCCAGCCTGCTGAAGCAGCCCGGGGAGAGCTGATTCTCAGTCGCCCCTCACCATGCTGCGTCCGACCACAAAACGCATGATCTGGCTGGTGCCTTCGAGAATCTCGTGTACGCGAAGGTCGCGCAGGTAGCGTTCGATAGGAAAATCGCGCAGGAAACCGTAGCCGCCGTGAAGCTGCAGCGCATCGTTGACTACGCGCGAGCCGGTCTCGGTGGCATGCAGCTTGGCCATGGCAGCCCATTCGGTTTTGTCGGCGGTACCCTCCGATACCTTGCCTGCGGCGGCGTACAGCATCAGCCGGGCGCTCTCCAGTTGCGTGCGCATGTCGGCCAGCATGAACTGGGTGTTCTGAAAATCTGCGATGCGCTGATTGAACTGCCGTCTTTCCTGCACGTAGGCGACCGCGTCGTCCAGGCAGCGTTGTGCGCCGCCCAGGGAGCACGCGCCGATGTTGATGCGGCCGCCGTCCAGTCCTCGCATGGCAATCTTGAAGCCATCGCCTTCGCTGCCTACCAGGTTGGCAGCCGGGATGCGGCAGTTGTCGAACAGCACGGCTGACGTGGGCTGCGAATGCCACCCGAGTTTCTTTTCCTGCGCGCCAAATGACAGCCCGGGGGTGTCTTTTTCCACGACGAAGCAGGAAATACCGCGGGCGCCGGCTTCGCCGGTACGGGCCATCACCACGTAGACCTCGTTGACCCCGCCCCCTGAGATGAACGCTTTGGCGCCGTTCAGCACATAGTGGTCGCCGTCCCGTTCGGCACGGGTTTTCAGGGACGCCGCGTCGGAGCCGGCACCGGGTTCGGTGAGGCAGTAAGACGCAATCTTCTCCATGGAGACGAGCTCCGGGATGAAACGCGCGCGCAGCTCTGCGTTGCCGAAAGCGTCGATCATCCAGGTGGCCATGTTGTGGATGGAGATGAACGCAGACGTGCTGGGACAGCCATAGGCCAGCGCTTCCATGATCAGCGCTGCTTCCACCCGCGAGAGACCGATGCCGCCGTGCTCCGGGTCGACGTAGATTGCCCCGAAGCCCAGTTCCGCAGCCGCGTTCAGGGCCTCCCGGGGGAACGTGGAATGCTCGTCCCAGTCGGCCGCAAACGGCGTGATGGCGTCAGCGGTGAACTTCTGCGCCATGGCCTGGATTGCAGTCTGTTCCTCGGTCAACTCAAAATTCATGCTTCATGCTTTGTCGCGCGGCCCAAACTTGCCTAAAGTGTCGGGCGTTTTGCGGGTAGGCGAGTTTAAACCATCCGGGGGATCCATTGCAGAAGATCGTGCTGACACGGCGCTGGCCTGCCAGAGTGGAAGCAGCCATGGCTGAGCTGGGGGAAGTCCAGGTAAACGCCAGCGACACGCCTATGGCGCGGGACGAGCTTGCGGCAGCACTGCGCACGGCCGATGTGGTGTGCCCCACGGTGACCGACACGCTGGACGCGGAACTTCTGGGCGGTGACGTGAAGGCGGGCCTGCTCGCCAACTTCGGCGTGGGTTACAACCATATAGACATTGCCGCGGCGACGGCGGCTGGCGTGCTGGTCTCTAACACGCCCGGCGTGCTTACGGAGGCAACTGCTGAGCTTGCGTTGACGCTGCTGCTGATGAGCGCGCGGCGCACGGGAGAAGGCGAGCGACACGTGCGCGGCGGAGCGTGGACCGGTTGGCGGCCCACCCACATGCTCTCGACCCAGGTGACGGGCAAGACGCTGGGTATCGTCGGCATGGGTCGCATTGGCCTGGCGCTGGCGCGCAAGGCACGTCATGGCCTGGGCATGACGATCCTCTACACCAACCGCCGGCCGGTCGAAGCAGCCGTCGAACAGGAGCTGGGCGCGACGAGGTGTGCCCTGGAAGAGTTGCTGGGCGCCAGCGATTTCGTCAGCCTCAACTGTCCCGCGACGCCAGAGACCCGCCACCTCATCGACGCGTCGGCGCTCGAGAACATGCAGCCGCACGCGCACCTGGTGAACACGGCGCGTGGCGATGTGGTGGACGAGGCAGCACTGGCAGCCGCTCTGCAGGCTGGCCAGCTTGCGGGTGCGGGCCTGGACGTCTTCGAGAACGAACCGGCGCTGCACCCGGGACTGGCTGCGCTCGAGAATGTGGTGCTGCTGCCCCACCAGGGCAGCGGCACGACGGAGACCCGCGAGGCCATGGGTATGCGGGCTCTGGAGAACGTGCGCGCCTTTCTGGCTGGCCGACAGCCGGGTGATCTGATCCAAGCGGGAGGGTAACGATGGCGACTTTCATGGAAAACGTGGTCCAGGACTGGCGCAAGCGTCCCTGGTGGATGAATCTGATTTTCTACTTCTGCGTGTACATGACGTTCATCTACATGCCCTTCGATATGTTCTACAAGCCTGTGGCTGAGGACGAAGAAGTCTGGTTCGGATTCGTTCTGCATGGCTGGTGGGCCAAAGCCACTGAGCCTCTGCACTGGCTGATCTACGGTTTCGGCGCTTACGGCTTCTGGCGTATGCGGCCCTGGATGCGCCCCTGGGCCGGCGTTTACGCGGCGCAGGTATGTATTGCCATGGCGGTGTTCAATCTGGTCGATCCGCGCGGGGGCGGCTGGGTGGCTGCGATCATCGCGGGCGCAATCTTCGCGGTACCCATGGTGGCGCTGTTCCGTACGCGCTTGTTCGATGCTCAGCGCGACGACGAGGTGGCCAGTGAAGCTTGAAGGGCGTGTGGCTCTCGTCACCGGTGCCGGACGTGGCATAGGGGCAGCCACGGCGCGGCGCCTCGCCGCCGAGGGTGCGCGCGTGGTGGTGAACGATCGCGATGCGGAACCCTGTGAAGCTACCGCAGCCGCGCTGCGCGAAGACGGCGCCGAGGCGCTGGCGATAGCGCTGGACATCACGGCTGAGGATGCCGGCGAACGGCTCGTCGCTGCGGCGCTCGACGCCTGGGGCGCGGTGGACATCGTCGTGAACAACGCCGGGTACGTCTGGAACTCCGCCATGCACAACCATTCGGACGAGCAGTGGCAGGCCATGCTCGACATGCATGCTACCGCCCCGTTCAGGGTGCTGAGAGCGTGGTATCCGTGGTTGAAGGAGACGGTTGCGTCCGAGCGGGCTGGCGGGACGGTGCGCTGTCGCAAGGTAGTGAACATCTCGTCGGTGTCCGGTACGGAAGGGGCCGCCACGCAGATCGCCTACTCGGCCGGCAAGGCCGCGGTGGTCGGTATGACCAGAACACTGGCGAAAGAATGGGGCCGCTTCAACGTTACGGTCAATTGCGTGGCGTTCGGCCATATCGACACCCGGCTGACGCAGACCTACGAAGACGAACCGCCGACCATTCGTGTCGGCGACCGGGATTTCAAAGTCGGCCTGTCAGCAGCCCAGGTCACCCAGGCGACACAGCACGTCCCGCTGCAGCGTGTCGGCACGGTGGATGATGCGGCCGGCGCGATTTCGCTCTTCTGCCTGCCCGAATCCGATTTTGTCAGCGGCCAGCTGCTGCTTTGCGCCGGAGGCGCGCGCGGTTGACGCTGTGAGCGCGCCGATGACTGCCGTGCGATGGGGCAGGGTGCTGCTCGTCAGCGCGACCTATCTGTTTCTCTGCGCGCTGGGTGGGGCAATTCTCGCCTGGCTGCTTGCTCCGTGGGTTGAGATCCCGTTCATGAAGCTCCTCACCCGCAGCGTGCTGTTGTTTGCCGCTCTGGGACTGGTACCGCTGTGGCGCCTGGGCGGGCTCACCGTGACGGAAACCGGCCTGCGTCCGGATAACCGCCGGGCCTTTTGGCGTGCTTGCCGGGTAGGCTTTCTGGCCGGTATCGCCGTCATCCTGCCCATAGCGGTCTTCTTCTACGTCGTCGGTTTCCGTCACCCCGATCCCGCTGTGCAGGTGCTCTCGTGGTCGTTTGCGGGTTTGTTAGCCTGGCTGCTCGTGTCTGCCTGGCTGGTGGCTGTGTTCGAGGAGGTGCTGTTCCGGGGCGTGCTCTACACCTGGCTGCGCCGCTACACGCCCTTCCTCGCGGCGGCCGGCGTCAGCAGCGCCCTTTATGCGTCGTTTCACTTTCTCGACCCCGCTGAGATCGAGGTGGCGCCTGCGGCCTGGTATACCGGCCTCGCACACATCGCGGACGCGTTCGGTGGCCTCGCCCAGCTGGCGACGCAATGGGATGCGTGGTTTGCTTTGTTTCTTCTGGGCGGTCTGTTGTGCTGGGTGCGTCAGGAGCTGGGATTGTGGTGGGCCATAGCCCTGCACGCGTCTTGGGTGTTTGTCATCCGCACTTACAAGGAACTCACGGTACGCGACATCTTCAACCGCTTTCAGCCGTGGTCGGGGGACTTCGACAACTTCACCGGCGGGCTGGTGGCGGGGTGGTTGTTGTTTCTTTTCGTGGTAGTTGCCCTGTATCGCCGCTGGGCAGCTACGCGGGTGGTTCCGGGCGTGTCCACAGAAACCCTGCCACCACGATGAGCAGGGTCGCCTGAGCGCCCAGAGCCCACAGGGGTACGGTCAGCGCGGCGCTGATCAGCACCAGGCTGACCATGGCGGCTGTGCCGACGAGCTTGCTGCGGCGGGAAATGGCGCGGTACTTGCGCCACTGCTCGATCGGCGGTCCCAGCGTCGGATGGGTGATCAGCCACGTGTGCAGCCGGTCGGACCCGCGGCTGAATGCGTAGGCAGCCAGGAGCAGAAACGGCGTGGTCGGCAGCAGCGGCAGCACGATGCCGAGGATGCCGAGGCCGATGCTCGTCCATCCAAGCGCGAGCCAGAGATGACGTATCAGGATCCTGTGCACGGTCTGCCCGCGACTGTTGATTGCGTTATTATGGCTGCTGGGGGGAGATGACGCACTGATGGCTGACTGATGGCTGAAAGCAACACCGCTTCACCGGGCAATCGACGACTGCTGTTCGTGCTGTCGAATCTGGCGATCTTCATGATCGGCCTCGGCTTTGCGGTACGCACCAACATTGCACCCGACCTGCAGACGGACCTCTTTGATGCGGTGGATATTGCCCGGTCGGCAGCCATGGTGGGTGAGGTCATTGCGGCGACGTTCATCGGCTTTGCGTTGACGCTGCTGTTCGGCGGCGCGCTCGTGGATCTGATCGGCATGCGTCGTATGCTGCTATTTGCTGCCTTCGGTTACCTGGCGGGCAGTGCGCTGGTTCTGGTGGCGGCTGCGAGCGACCCGGCCCTGAGCAGCTACTGGCTCATTTACGCCGGCTTTCTGCTCACGGGCCTCGGCTGGGGGGCGGTGGAAGCTGCCACCAATCCGCTGGTTGCCACCGTGTATCCGGACGAGAAAACGCATCGGTTGAACATCCTGCATGCCTGGTGGCCGGCCGGCATCGTCATCGGCGGTCTCACGGGCCTGGGCCTGGAGCAGCTGGGTTTTTCCTGGCAGGTGAACCTGGCGCTTCTGATCGTGCCCGCGGCCGTGCTGGTGTGGCTGACGCTGAAGGCGGATTTTCCTGTTACCGAACGGGTCTCGATCGGTGTGGGTTATGGCGACATGTTTGCCGAGTTGACGAAAAGCCCGGGTTTCTTCATCTGGGTGTTGTGCATGATGGGCACGGTGACCGCCGAGCTGGCGCCCGGACAGTGGGTGGATATCACGCTGTCGAACATCGTCGGCATGCCCGGCATTCTGGTGCTCGTTTACGTCAGTGCGCTCATGTTCGTGATGCGGCATTTTGCCGGTCCCATCGTGGCGCGCATCTCCACCCCCGGACTGTTGACGGTGAGCTGCGTGTTTGCCGCCCTGGGTCTCTATGCGCTGGCCGTTGCCGACTCGCCCGCGCTGGCGTTTGCGGCGGCGACAATCTGGGGTATCGGCGTGTGCTATCTGTACCCGTCCATGCTCGGCTCCGTGGCCGAACGCTACCCTGCCGGTGGCGCGTTGTTTCTCGGCATCATGGGCTTCGCGGGAGGTATGGCAACGCAATTCGTGCTGCCTGTCATGGGGCAGGTCTTCGACGACGCCAAGCTGGAAGCTGCCGGCGGCTTGGACGCGTTCAGCGCGCTGGAGGGGGAAGCGCTGGCCACGGTGATCCGCGCAGCGAGCATCGAGTCGTTCCAGGTCATCAGCGTTATTCCGCTCGTGCTGGTGCCCGTCTTCATCGTTATCTGGCTTGTCGACCGGTCGCGGCAGGCAGCGAACATCCAATCACCAGAGCAAGCAAACTGAGGCAGTAGCTATGAACTTCGACATTCCCAAGGACATGCAGGACTACCTGGACGAGCTCGATGCGTTCATCGAGCGCGAGATCCTGCCGTTGCAGATGGAGAACGACAACAATCGCTTTTTCGATCACCGCAGAGAGGACGCGCGCACCGACTGGGAACGGGGTGGACTGCCGAACGAGGAATGGGAGGCGCTGCTCTTCGAGGCGAAGCGGCGCGCTGACGCTGCGGGCCATTACCGCTACGCGCAACCCAAGGCCTATGGCGGGCAGGATGGCACCAACCTCGGCATGGCCATTATCCGCGAGCACCTTGCCGTAAAGGGCCTGGGCCTGCACAACGATCTGCAGAACGAGCACTCCATCGTGGGCAACAACGTGGGCCTGCTGCTCATGATCCAGTACGGCACCGACGAGCAGAAAGCCGAGTGGATCGATGATCTGGCCGAAGGACGCCGCGGTTTTGCGTTCGGTATCACAGAACCCGAGCACGGCTCGGACGCCACCCACATGGAAACCAACGCGGTGCGCGATGGCGACGAATGGGTGATCAACGGGGCCAAGACCTGGAATACGGGCATACACAAAGCCAAGTACGACATGATCATGGCTCGCACCAGCGGCAAGCCCGGGGACGGCGAAGGGATCACGGCGTTTCTGACGCCAACGGACGCTGAGGGTTTCAAGATCGAAGAGATGTTGTGGACCTTCAACATGCCCACAGACCACGGCCGCATCTCGCTGAAAGATGTGCGCGTACCGCATGCCGCCATTTTTGGCGGCGAAGGGCGTGGCCTGCAGATCGTGCAGCATTTTTTCAACGAAAACCGCATCCGCCAGGCGGCATCGTCCCTCGGCGCCGCGCAATTCTGTGTCAACGAGTCGGTGGCCTACGCGAAAGAGCGCAAGCCGTTCGGCAAAGCGCTGGCCACGAACCAGGGCATCCAGTTTCCGCTGGTGGAGCTGCAGACGCAGTGCGAGATGCTGCGTGCTTTGATTCACAAGACCGCCTGGCAGATGGACACCTATGGCGCCTTCTCCGTGAGCGACAAGGTGAGCATGTGCAACTACTGGTCGAACCGCCTCTGCTGTGAGGCGGCCGACCGGGCCATGCAGGTGCACGGTGGCCTCGGCTATTCACGGCACAAACCTTTCGAGCACATCTACCGGCATCACCGCCGCTACCGCATCACGGAAGGGGCGGAGGAGATCCAGATGCGCCGGGTTGCCGGTTACATGTTCGGCTTCATGAACCAGCGGGCGCCGAAAGGAGTGCGTGAGGAGGACGTAAAAGCATCATGAGCGGAGAGTTCGAGGACCGCTTGACCGCGGTGCTCGCCACCGCCATAGACGGTTTCGTCGCCCTCGAGAAAGTCGAGCGTCTTTCCGGGGGCGCCAGCCAGGAAACCTATCGCCTGGAGGTCACCACGACGTCAGGCAAGACGCTGCTGGCGATGCGCCGGGCACCGGGAGGTGTACACGTCGAGGCCACGCCGGGCCATCCGGGGCTGGCGGTGGAAGCCAAGCTCATGCAATGCGCCGGAGAGGCCGGGGTACCGGAGCCCGCCGTGCACCATGTGCTGCAGCCCGAAGACCAACTCGGTGACGGCTTCGTCATGGAGTGGCTGGAGGGTATTGCGCTCGGCGCCCGGGTGGTGCGGGCGCCGGAACTGGCAGAGATCCGTCCACGCCTGGCTCATCTGTGCGGCGAGATTCTCGCCCGTATCCACGCGATCGACCTGCAGGCAACGGGGCTGGCGGACGATCTGGACGAGCTCAGCCCGGGCGACTACGTCGAGCAGACCTGGGCGCGCTATCGCGACTTCGGTACCCCGCAGCCGATGATCGACTACGCCGGGCGCTGGCTCATGGACAATCTGCCCGACGGGTACACGCCGAGCCTCGTGCACAACGACTTCCGCAACGGCAACGTCATGTTCTCCCCGGAAGGGGTAGTGGCTGTGCTCGACTGGGAGGTGGCGCACATCGGCGATCCCATGCGCGATCTCGGCTGGATCTGTACCAACTCCTGGCGTTTTGGCAGAAGCGACCTGCCGGTGGGGGGCTTCGGCACCTACGAAGATCTCTTTGCCGGCTATGAGAGTGTCAGCGGCACGCCCGTGGACCCGCAGGCAGTGCACTTCTGGGAGGTGTTCGGCTCGTTCTGGTGGGCCATTGGTTGTCTCGGCATGGCTGAACACTACCGAACGGGGCCTGACAAAACCGTGGAACGGCCGGCTATCGGGCGGCGTTCGTCGGAATGTCAGGTGGATTGTGCGAATCTGCTGCTTCCCGGGCCGGTTCAGTTGGTGGAAGCGGCGCCGGTGGCCAACGATCTCGACATGCCGCGCGCGGACGAACTGCTGATCTCCGTACGCGATTTCCTGCGCAACGACGTCATGGCAGAGACAGAGGGCCGTGTGAACTTTCTGGCCCGCGTGGCGGGAAATTCTCTCGATATCGTTTTACGGGAGCTGGAATCTGGCGCTGCCGGCCGCGCGCAGGAGCTTGCGCGGCTGCACGCGCTGTTTCCCGCGGCGGCGGCCACAGACCTGTCGTCTCTGCGCTGGCACCTGGTGCGCGGGTTGCGGGATGGCAGCATTGCCCTCGACACACCGGGTCTGGCGGAGCATCTGCGCCAGACCACGGTGAACCAGCTTGCGATCGATCAGCCGAAGTACACGGGGCTGGCCAACGCGCTGAAGGGCGGCGAGTGAAGCGCTAGCCTGCCGCGGCTACCTGCACGGGTATGCCGGTCATGAACGACATGTTCGACAGCGGATCGAAGCTGTTGCTGCCCGTTGGCAGCAACGCATTCACATTCACGCCGGGATGATTGGACGCAAGCTTCATGCGCGGGTTGCTGCCATGACCCCACCCGTGGGTCATGGCGACCACACCAGGGCGCAGATCTTCGTCGGCGCTCACCATTGCGGTCAGGGCGCCGTGCTCGTTCTCTACGGCAACGCTCTGCCCGTCGCTCAAACCCAGCCGGGCGAGATCCTCCGGGTGCATGAATAGAGGATTATCCAGCGCCTTCGCCCGCTTGAGCTCGGGAATGTTGTGCATCCAGCTGTTCACCATGTAGTTGGTGCGCAGCGTTATGAGCTTCAGGGTGTGCTCGTCTTCCTGCTGCAGCGCCTGGAACTGGGATGCACACGCGGCAGCGCCCTGGTCGATGAGCCATGGGTAGCAGTCGACGCGGGCTTCCGGGTGCTGCACGCCCACGGCGAACAGCGTATCGGCGTCCGGTGTTGGCAGCGTGATCGTATGATCGGGACGATCCATGAGATCGCGCATGGCAAACTCGGTGTTCGCCCGGTCGAACTGCCGGTCGATACGGGCGAAGGGGTCCGGTTCCGCCTCGTCGAGGGGCGAGGCAAAGCCGAGCGCCTGCGCCAGAGCACCGAAGATGCGCCATTCTTCCCGCCGTTCGTGCAACGGAGCCACCACGGCTGGCGTGTACTGCACGTAGGGTTCGGGTTGAAAGCCGAGGGAGACGGAGTTGACGTCGGCGCGTTCGAGAAAATCGGTCGCGGGTAAAACGTAGTCGGCGTGTTCGGCCGTGGCGCTCGCATAGATGTCGATCACCACCAGCAGGTCCAGCTTGGCCAGGGCTGCCCTCAGCCGCTCTTCACCGGCCATGGACAGCACGGGATTGCCGGACATGACGATCAGCCCGCGCACCAGACCGGCTTCGATGTGATCGGCCAGCAGGTTGCCGGGCAGACTGCCGGTGATGCGGCGCAGCTCGCCGAAGGGCGTGTCGCTGAAAGGGCTGCCGGGCGCAGGCTTGCCTACGGTTGCGGCCGGGAAATAACCCGGCGAATAGATGTTTCCGCCACGGCGTCCCAGATTGCCTGTCAGGAGACTCAGCATCTGCACCAGCCAGTAGGCGAGCGTGCCCTGGCGGCCCATGTTCACGCCGGTCGACATGTGCACGCTGGCGCCGTCCGCAGCAGCAAATTCCCGCGCGATCTGACGAATTTCTTCAGCCGCAATGCCCACTACGGGGGCAACCGTTTCTGCGTCGTAGCCTGCCACGAAGGTTCGCAGTTCTTCGGTATTGCTTGCGTGCGCGGCTACCCAGGGCTCGTCGATCAGATTTTCCGCAAACAGCGTATGAATCAGGGCGGCGAGAAAATAGACGTCGGTGTCGGGTTTGATCTGCACGACGTCCCCGGTGTTCTTCGAGGCAGATTCGATGCGCCGGGGATTGACGTGCACCACTTTGCCACCCCGCGCCACAATGTCGCGCAGCGCGCCCATGGGATCGGTCATGTGCACGAAGCTCACGTGCGAGATCTTGGGGTTGGAACCGAGGCTCAGGAAGTACCGGGTGTGTGCAAAGTCGGGGATCGGATGCAGATTGGCGGTGCCGAAGACTGCCTCGGAGGCAGCAAATTTGTTGGTACAGTCCTGGGTGCCCGAGCCGAACGCGTAGCGCACGCCGGCGGTTCTCAGGAACCGACGGGCAGCGTCGCGGCCGGTGGCGTTGAACGCCGATGGATTGCCTATGTATGAGCCCAGCGCGTCACGCCCGTGACGGGTCTGCAGGTCGGTGATGCGTGCCGCGATGGCTGCGATGGCCTCGTCCCACGTGGTGCGGGCGAAGGTTGCCGGTTCGTCCTTGCCGGAGGTGCGCGCCATGGGCACGTTGTTGCGATCCGGATCGTGGTGCAGTGTGTTGTAACTGAGCCCCTTGTGGCACGCGAAGCCTTTGTGCACGGGGTGCTCTTTGTCCGGCGTGAGGCGGATCACCTGCTCGCCGGCAGGGGTATCCTCGACGTGCGCCACCAGCGCACACTGGGGCTCGCAAATGCGGCAATAGGTTTTCTGCGTTCGCACCACAGACGATCCTTGGAGTATCAGGGAGGCTAGAGCATAGCAACCACTGAAGAGGAATTTGAGGTTTTCGACGACGACGGTCGCCTGCAGGGCAGGGCGCCGCGCTCGCGCGTGCATCGCAACGGGCTCTGGCATCGCTCGGCGCAGGTGTTTCTGAGCGACCGAGACGGCCGGCTGCTGCTGCAACGCCGTGCCCCCACGAAAGACCTGTATGCCGACCTCTGGGACTACAGCGTGGGTGAGCACGTCAAACCGGGCGAAGCGTACGAGGCGGCCGCGCGGCGCGGTCTCGCGGAAGAACTGGGCGTGCGTGGCGTGGCGGTCGAGGTGCTGAGCGATGTCGTTACCTGCGAACACCGTGGCAGAGACTTCTGGGACAGGGAGCTGCAGCAGGCATTCCGCTGCGTCTACGATGGACCGCTGATGCCTGACGTGGTGGAAGTTGCGGAGCTGAAGTTCGTGGCGCTCGGAGATTTACGCGCCTGGCTGGCGCGGGCGCCGGAGGAGTTTACGCCGTGGTTTGCCGGGCATGTGCGCCGCTATGGTTATCTATGACCGCTGGGGCTGCGACCGTAACGCGTCATCGTACACAAAGAGCGAGGGTTGCCCGCCGGTGTGCAGCAACACCACGTCCTTGCAGCCATCGCAGGCGCCGATGGCGATCTGATCGATGAGCCCTGCCAGCGCTTTGCCGGAGTAGACCGGGTCGAAAAGCACCCCTTCCGTGCGCGCGAGGAGGCGGATCGCGTCCAGCGTTTCCTGCGTGGGCTGCCCGTAGCCTTCGCCGAAGTAAGCGTGGTTGACCTGCACCGCTGCCAGCGGTGGAGGGGGCAACGCGTCCCCGAAGCGACGTTGCATGCGCTCCAGCAACGTGCCAACCCGGTCTTTCAGTGTCTGTGGATCGGGATGATAGACGTTGATGCCGATCAGCTCCGTTGCCAGGGTCAGCGCGGCGAGGCCGTAGAGCAGACCGGCCTGGGTGCCCGCCGAAGACGATGCGTGATAGACCCGGGTGAGCTCGATGCCTGCGGCAGTGGCCTGCGCCGCCAGCTCAACGGCAGCCTGCACGTAGCCGAGTGCGCCGATGCTGTTGGAGCCACCGGCCGGTACCACGGATACGCCGCCCCGGGCCTGCAGCTCACCGACGATGCGCGCTGCGTCGTCGCTGTCGGGATTGACGGTGTGCAGCGTAGCGCCGAGCAGTTCGTCCAGCAGCACGTTGCCGCCGCGTTCGTAGTCGGGGTGGTTGCGCTGCACCTGCCGGGACAGCACCAGATGACAGGCGAGACCGGCCCTGGCACAGGCTGCGGCTGTCTGCCGGGCGTGGTTCGACTGTACGGCGCCGGAGGTGACCACGGTGTCGCAGCCCTCCTGCAGAGCGGCACCCACCAGGTACTCGAGCTTGCGCGTCTTGTTGCCGCCCAGGGCAAGGCCGGTGCAGTCGTCCCGCTTCAGCCAGATCCGTGGTCCCCCCAGCTCGTCGCTCAGATGATCGAGGGGCTGCAGCGGTGTTGGCCAATGGCCGAGCTCGAAGCGGGGTTGAGCGGCGAGCCAATCGGCAAGCGATGGGGCAGGGGACGTCGGTGACATGGCGCGCGTGGCATTCGCTGATGGGGGCGGCTATGCTCGTTCGTTTCCATCGTCAGGGCAAGGAGGGGAGCTCATGACTGAGCCGTTAACGTTGCGCGGGGCACCAGGTTCGCCCTACACGCGGAAAATGCTCGCGATTCTTCGCTATCGTCGCATCCCGTACCGCCTGCTGGTGGGTGGCAATCTGTTCGGGGCCGACGACGACGGGCTGCCCAAGCCGAAGGTAGAGCTGCTGCCGACGTTCTTCTTCCCGGATGCGCACGGCGAGCTGGAAGCGGTGGTGGACTCCACACCCATCATCCGCCGGCTGGAGGACGACTACGCCGGCCGTTCCGTGATCCCGGCGGATCCGGTGCTGCGGTTCCTGGACTACCTGCTGGAAGACTACGGTGACGAATGGCTCACCAAAGCCATGTTTCACTATCGCTGGTACTACGACGCGGATATCAAGAAAGCCGGCGAGATTCTGCCCCGCTGGCGTAACCTGACCGCGAGCGCGGAAGACCTGGCGCCCATGAGCGAGTTTGTGCGCGAGCGGCAGATCTCGCGCCTCTACGTGGTGGGCAGCAACGACGTCACTGCACCGGTTATCGAAGCCAGTTACCAACGCCTGCTCACGCTGATGGGTGAGCACATGAACCATGCGCCATTCACGCTGGGAGCACGTCCCGCAGCGTGTGACTTTGCCCTCTACGGTCAGCTCACGCAGCTTGCGGCATTTGATCCGACACCCATGGCTGTGGCTGACGAGATCGGCAGTCGCGTCGTTGCCTGGGTGAGCGTGGTGGACGATCTGTCGGGCTTGGAGCCCACGGCGGACCAATGGCTGGATGCGGCCTCGCTGCCGGAGACCTTGAAGGCAATATTTGCCGAGGTGGGCAGAGTCTATGTGCCGGCGCTGCTGGCGAACGCGGCTGCCATCGAAGCCGGTGCCGAAGTGGTGGAGACGGAGATCGACGGCCAGCCGTGGACCCAGAAACCGTTCCCGTACCAGGCGCGCTGCCTGCAGTGGTTGCGCCAGGAGTACGTGCGTCTCGAGCAGGACGAGCGGACAGCGCTCGACGAATTTCTGGACGGCACCGGTTGCCTGCGCCTGTTCGAGAAACCTTCAGCCTAGGTGGCCCTGGCCCCCGTTGCGTTGCAGGCAAAGGCGGGCGAGGTCTACCCCGGCGCTTACGGCAGCTTGCACAAGCTCGGTCTCGGCCGAGAAAGCGGTCTGCCGCCAGTGCTGAAGGAAACCCGCAAGAAACGCATCGCCGCAGCCCGTAGGATCGACGCTGGGGGTTGCAGGCACCTCGAAGCGCACAAGCTCCCGACCTGATCGAAGCACCGTGACGGGATCCGAGCCTGCGGTGCACACGATGTGTCTGTCGGGAAATGCCCCCAGAACGTTCGAGAAATACTGCAGCTCCCGCTGGTGACCGACGACGCAGTCGCAGTTTTCCAGAGCGACGGTTACGTCGTCGTCACTGAGTTGCTCGGCGTATTGCCCCGGGCACCACACCACCTGCGCGATGCCGGTACGTCGGGCTGCTGCCAGGCCCGTGAGCATGAGTGGCACCGCTTCGGGTGTCTGCACGAAGCAGTCCACACGTTCCCACGGCAATTCGGCCAGATGGGCCTGCCAACGCTCGGAGGCCGGCAGAGGGCCCGGATAGAACGCCGTCAGTTGCACGCCGTTGGGATCGGTGAAGATGAAGGCCTGCGCGCCGCCCGTGTCAGGCAGGTACATGAGGGCGGATAAATCCACCGAGGCTCGTTCGAGATGTTCGAGGTGCGCAGCGCTGGCGCCTTCCCCGATGGGCGCGCACAGCAGCGGTGCGGCGCCGAGGTGGGCCAGGTTATACGCGACGTTGGCGGCGCAGCCGCCGAAGCGTTCCTGAAGGGACGTGAGCTTCAGGTTGAGCAGGGGGCCTTCGTTCAGCGCCTGCGACGTGCGCCCCACCGTGTCCAGAGCGACGGAGCCGGCGACGACGACGGTGGTATCGAGCTTATCGGTTGCCAGGATTAGCCGCCTCCAGCACGGCCCAGAATGCCAGCTTTACGCGCGCGAGAAGGTTGAGATGACTCCCTGCGTCCAATCGTCCAAACAGCCGTTTCATGCGGCCGTTGCGCTCGAGATGCCCGCGGACCGGCCGGAACAGCAGGCCGTAGCACAGGGCGGCCACAAACAGAAAGAGCACGCCGGGAATGATTGGAATGATGAGACCTACGAGACCGAGGGCCAGGGCCGCGGTGCCGAAGATCGCCAGTGACAGTGTCTTCATGGGAATTCTCTCGATGCCTTTCCATAAGGCGCGTGGTACATGCATTGGGGTTGGTTCATGCAGAGGTAAAGCAGCTTTCATGCCAATCGAGGAAGTCTCTATAAGACACTGTTTTGGCTAAGTTTTCAAGCGGAAAGGAATCGGTCGGCGCGGCGAATTCTGCCGCCTTTCGGCTAAACTACTCATTACAAACCCGAAAAATTGTGTCCCGTGGCTTTGCTACCGTATACAGTGAAAGGCAGGGACTGGACGAGCAGAACAATGGGTGAAGTATTCGAAGCGTTGCTGGGACAGGCGTTCCAGCTCGAAGGCGGCAGTTACACGGTCGTGGACGTCCGCAATATTGACGGTGACACCATGGTGTACGCCGAGCGGCAAGGCGAGGAGGGCGCCGGCAGAGGCCCCGCCCGTGCGGCTTTCCGCTATGCGGACATCGAGGCCCGCCTCACCGCCGCCTGATTGCGCTCAGGCCAGCGCCTGCAGCGCCTCGAGCACCTTGGCAGGGTGATCGGCTGCTTTCGCTACCCGTTTCCAGTGCTTCAGCACCTTGCCGTTTTCACCGACGAGCACGGTGCTGCGGATCACGCCGGTGGTCTTCTTCCCGTACATCATCTTTTCGCCCCAAGCTCCGTACTTTGTCATCACCTTCTTGTCCGGATCGCATAGCAGCGGAAAGTTGAGACCGTGTTTGTCCGTGAACTTCTGATGTGCTGCCGCATCGTCCGGCGAAATTCCCACGACGATCACGCCCATGGCCGCAAGCTCAGCGTTGAGGTCGCGAAAGCCGCACGCTTCTTTGGTGCAACCCGGCGTGTCGTCTCGCGGGTAGAAGTACACCACAACTTTGCTGCCGCGCTGATCCTTGAGGGAAAAGGGGTTGCCGGATGCGTCTTTGAGCGTGAACTGGGGTGCCGCTCTGCCTTCTTCGATGGTCATGAAAACTCCTGTTTCGGGGGCGCGATCTTACCGTGTCGCGCTGTGATCTGCTTCCGGACCACGGCCGGGGCTGTCGTCTAGAATCTCGACACCCGACCCGGAGTGTCGCCATGTCCGCCGGCCATCAAGAAGTGGTCATGTTTCTCAATGCTGCTGAAGAGATCGTCGACGAATATCTGTTCGATGATTTCGAGTCAGAGCTGTTGACGGGCGAGGCGCGCCTGGAAGCGCATGCCGCAAGCTCTGCGAAAGCGGTGTACTGCGTGGTTGGTTCCGGCCTCACGCTGGTAGGCGCGGTCTATTTCCTGGTGGCCGTGGACGAAAACGGTGGCCTCGATCAGGGCTTCAATCTGCCCTTGCGCTATCTGGCCAGGCAGGCCGGCGTCAATGGCGAGCTAGAGCATGGTGGCGTACGGCTGGCGACGCGAGGCAAGTGCGCGGTGCCATGGCATTCGCTGAACCTGTGGGAACCCACCAGCATGTCTTCGCAGGAGCTGCTGGAAGTGCTTCAGCAGCGCGTGTACCGCAATCGCCTGAAGCTTCGCCACGTGGCAAACAACGGCGTGGATGTGTTCGGCGACAGCGAACCGCTCGGCGAGGTGGACACGAGCATGGTGGAGGGCGAAGACTTCATTGCGCTCTCCGACTTCGAAGAACCCGCGAGCACGCCGAAAAAACCACCGGCTGCAGCGGAGAAACGTCCTGCCGCGGACCTGGAAACTCACGAGCTCACCCAACGGTTGAACGAGGTGTTCGGGCAGGCGGGCAAGCTGTCCATGCAGGACCTCATTCGCCTGCATTCCGAGCAGCTGGCCGCCGCAAAGGAACGCTACCGGAACGAGGTGGAGAACAACCAGTCCACGTATCTGGACCAGCTGAAGACCTACCGCTCGCAGATTCACGACCTCAAGGTTGCGCTCCGCCAGGAGCAGAGCCGTAACCGGCGCCTGCAGGCGATGTTGCGGGGAGATCCCTGACCGCTCGCAATCTCGCGCCCCTGCGCCAGTCCCCCACCCGAACACCCCGGAGCTGACATCACCCCTTGGGAAGCAGTACTGTTGTACTAATGTATCCAGGGAGACGATGTATGCGAGCCGCTGTTTTCACCGGTCCAGACCTGCCGCTGTCGATCCGGGAGATCGACAGACCCGAGATAGCCAGCGATGAGATTCTGGTCCGCGTGTCGCACTGTGGCATCTGCGGCACGGACATTCATGCATCGAGAGCAGGACCGTTCATGGCACCGCCCGACACGGTCTTCGGTCATGAGTTCTCCGGGGAGATCGTTGAGCTAGGGGCTGCGCTGGCAGACGAAGCCTTTGCCGTCGGCGATCGGGTGACGTCGCTGCCGTTCATCAAAGACCAGACCATCGGGCTCGGCGCAGCGACGGGTGCCTACGCTGAGTTCATCAAGGTTGATCCCGCAAGCGTGGTGAAGATCCCCGCTGAACTCGACGACTTGAACGGCGCGCTGGTGGAGCCTCTCGCCGTTGGGCTGCACTCTGTGAAAATGGCGGAGGGTGTCGACGAGAAACGGGTGCTGATCATCGGCGCCGGACCGATTGGACTGGCCTGTGCCATCTGGTGTCGCTTCTTCGGTGCCAGGAACGTGGTCATCAGCGAGATGTCGCCCGCGCGCATTGCCATGGCAAACACGCTGGGATTCAACGACATCGTTGATCCGTCAGGGGACGTGAATGCACAGTTCGCTTCTATCACACAGGGCGAGCCGGAGGTGCAGTTCGATTGCGTGGGCGCCCCGGGCATTCTCCAGCAATGTATCGAACGAGCGCCCAAGCGCGGGCTCATCATGGGCATCGGCCTCTGCGACAACCCGGATACAATCGTGCCGCTCGTGGCGTTCACCAAAGAGCTCAGGATTCAGTGGGCGGTCGCCTACGACAAGGAAGACTGGGATTTCACCATGCAGATGATGATCGATGGGCGTGTCGACGGCTCGCCGATGATAACGAGCGTGGTTTCTCTGGACGAGTTACCCGATGCTTTCGAAGCGCTCCGCTCACCCGCCGATCAATGTAAGGTCATCATCGACCTGAGGCGTTGAGCGCTATGCAGCAGAAACTGAAGATCGAGATTTTCTCGGACGTCGTCTGCCCCTGGTGTTTCATCGGTAAGCGGCGTCTCGACCGGACGCTGGCCGCCTTCGATCCCGCGACCGTCGAGCTGCGCTGGCGCCCGTACCAGCTGTATCCCCAGCTGCCCCCCGAAGGCATTGATCGGGAAACGCTGCTACGGCGCCGCTACGGTGAAAATGCGGACAGGGCACGGGTGCCTCAGCGCATCGATGAGGAAGCCCGTGGCGAGGCGATAGAACTGCGTTTTGATCTCATGGAACGTACACCCAACACCCTGCTGGCGCATCGCTTGCTGGAGCACGCGTACGATTCGGGCCTTCAGCACGAGCTGGCAGAAAGCCTGTTTCTGGCGTACTTCTGCGAAGGCGTGGACGTGGGGGACGCAGACGCGCTGGTTGCCATTGCTGAACGGACCGGGCTGGACGCGGAACAGGCGCGCGCGTATCTCGCCAGTGACGCCGGGGAAGCGGAGGTGCGCAGGCAGCTCGCCCGGGCCCCCGAACTCGGCATCAGCGGTGTGCCTGGCTATTACCTTGCCGACAGCTTCCTTCTGCCAGGAGCGCAGACGAGCGAGACCATGGGGCAGATTCTCGAGCGCGTGCAGACGCGGCTTGTGGAGATGCAGGCCTAGTCTTTCGGCAGCACGAAGTTCGGCGTCACGGTCTGGTTGAAGCCGTGCTTGGAGATGGTGTTGTACACGTAACCGCACCGGGCGCAGTGCACAATGTAGAACCATGGCTGTTTCGTCCGCGAACGCTCTTTGCTGGGCGTGCTGACAATGTGCTCCACGCCCTGGACGGCGCAGGAGGGACAGCGGGGCTGAACGGGTTCGTCCGCCACTACAGTATCGAGTGATCCATGGCGTGCGCGGGCACCTCGGTGTGTGGAGAGCCGACAATTCTGGCGGGAACACCGGCGACGGTCACGTTTGCCGGTACGTCCGTGAGCACAACGCTGCCAGCACCCACCTTGGCGTTGCGCCCGACCTCGATGTTGCCGATGACCTTGGAACCCGCAGCCAGCAGCACACCTTTGCGGATCTTCGGATGACGGTCGCCGCTGGTTTTGCCGGTGCCGCCCAGGGTTAC
The DNA here is from genome assembly GCA_964651595.1 of uncultured Pseudomonadales bacterium. Taxonomy (GTDB): domain Bacteria; phylum Pseudomonadota; class Gammaproteobacteria; order Pseudomonadales; family Azotimanducaceae; genus UBA4421. Next base: position 77,012 of record CAZYYJ010000014.1, read on the forward strand.
CGAATGCAGTATGGATACGTCATCTTCGATCACAGCGGTTTCGCCTACCACGATGCCGGTGGCGTGGTCGAACATGATGCCCGAGCCGACGCGGGCGGCGGGGTGAATGTCCACGCCCAGGGTGACGGAAATCTGATTCTGGAAAAACTGAGCCAGCGTGCGCCGGTCGTTCTGCCACAGCCAGTGGGCGATGCGGTGCGCCTGCAGCGCGTGAAACCCCTTGAAGAACAGGAACGGGGTCGACAGGTCGTCGCAGGCCGGGTCCCGCGTGTACGTGGCCAGCATGTCCACCTCGGCGGCCTGCAGAATGGTGGGATCATCGGACGTTGCCTCGCCGATCACGTCGCGGATCAGCATGGTAGGCAGCATGGGGTTGTCGAGCTTGCTGGCCAGGCGGAAGCTCAACGCGTCGCCGAACGAGGCGTGGTTGAGCACCGTAGCGTGGAAGTAGCTGCCTAGAATCGGCTCTTCCGCCGCTTTGGCCTGCGCTTCTTCGCGCATGAGCGGCCACAGATCGCCACTGCCGTTTACCGCGGAAAGCGCGGGCGCGGTCGAGGAAGCCAACAACTGCTCGAACCGGTGCGCCAGGGCGTCGAGACGCTGTACGTGGGAATCTGCCATGGCGCTAGTCTATGCATTGAAGGAAGGTATGTGTACTGTTCCGGCGATGAAGGACACCACCCCCAGGGCCACTCCGCGCTTCGAGCGCGTTGGTATCGTCGCGCGGCGGCAGCGCGAGGACGTCGTGGAGACGATCGGCGCCGTGGCCGCTGTGCTTGGCAGCATGGGGGCGGAGCTGGTGTTGGAAAGCGCAACGGCTGCCGGTATCCGGGCCCGCCCCGGCGCAGAGACGGCCACCGCGATGGGTGATCTGCTCAAAGGCCCTTCCGTGGACCGCGACCGGTTGGGCGATGATTGTGACCTGGTGGTAGTGATCGGCGGTGATGGCAGCCTGCTCGGCGTGTCGCGGGCAATCGCCCACACCGGCGTGCCGGTGCTCGGCGTCAACCGCGGGGGCCTCGGCTTTCTTGCCGCGGTGTCACCCGACACGCTCGAGGCGCAACTCGCCGATGTGTGGGCTGGCAACTACACGATCGAAGACCACTTTCTCCTGCACGCGCAGGTGTCGCGTAACGGTGAGATCGTTACCACGTCCAACGCATTGAACGACGTGGTGGTGCATGCCGGCAGCCTGGCGCGCATGATCGAGTTCGAGCTGTGGGTCGACGATGCGTTCGTTTACGACCAGCGCTCCGACGGGGTCATCATTGCCAGCCCCACCGGATCCACGGCGTATTCGCTGTCGGCAGGGGGGCCCATCATGCATCCCAGCCTGGATGCCATTGTCATCGTGCCGATGTTTCCACACACACTGACCTCGCGACCGCTGGTGATTCGCGGGGACAGCGTGACGCGTATCCGTGTCACACGCACCAGCACCAATCACCACGAGGCTCTGGCGCAGATCAGCTGCGACTCGCAGGTGAACGCCGGTTTGCAACGGGGAGACGAGATCGTCATCCGCAAGTACGCCAAACCGCTGCGGTTGCTGTATCCCACCGGTCACAGCTTCTTCGAAAGCTGCCGCAGCAAACTCGACTGGGCCAGCCGTCTGGGCGGACAGTCGCTCTAGGGAATATCTTCGGGCCGGTCGATGTCCCGCCAGACGCCGTGGTCGTCGACGGCTACCCACACAATTCTGTCCGTGTGCCGCGCAAGGAGTGCGCGGGCGCCCTGATCGCCCCGGCTGGCGCGCGCTTCTTCGAACAGATCGGCGGGCAGGCCGACCGGATGGGTCTGTGCCGGTGCGTCCGGATGCTCGACGTGCGGGCGCACAATGGCGTCCCAGCCGCTTGCTTCGGCGGCTGCCGCCAGCGTGGCCAGCGTGTCCCGCCGGAGAAACGGCATGTCTGCCAGGGCAACGAAGGCATAGCGCCACGCGAGGCCGGTGACGCCCGCGGCCAGGGAGTGGCCCATGCCTGCCTTCGCGTCGGCTGCCGTCACAATAGTGATGTCCTGCCCGGCAAGCGCAGCGCGCAGCGCGTCGTCCTCCGGTCGCAGCACCACGCGCACGTGCTCGAAGACCTGCCGGTACAGGGAGACAGTGGTGCCGGCCACGGTCTGATCTTTGAAGCGCGCGAGGCGCTTGTCGGCGCCGAAGCGACGGCCGAAGCCGGCCGCGAGAATCACGGCGCCAATTGTTGCCGCGTCTGCGGAAGGAACCGCGCTGGTGGCCGCCGTGTCGGCGGTCATGTCAGCCGGCGCTGGCGCTGACGGCGAGCGGGGCGATGGTGGTGTCCTGGCCCAGTTTCCGCACAGCGGTGATCTCAGCGAGGATCGCGATGGCGATCTCGGGCGGTGTCTTGCTGCCGATCGGCAGGCCGATCGGCGCGTGCAGGCGGTCGAGCTGCGCGTCGGTCAGATCCAGGGCTTTGAGGCGTTCGCGCCGGCTTGCGGACGTGCGTGTGGAACCCATGGCGCCGATATAGAACGCCTCAGTCGTCAGGGCTTCCATGAGGCCCATGTCGTCAATGCGTGGGTCGTGCGTCAGCGCCACGATGGCGGTGGCCGGGTCGCTGGCGCGCTCGCGCACGGCGTCGTCCGGCATATCGTTGATGCGCGCGACGTCCTGCACGGGAAACACGTCCAGCAGATCCTTGCGGGGATCGCAGACTGTCACCTCGTAGTCGAGCATCAGCGCCAGCTCGGCCAGATACTGGCTCACCATGCCGGCACCGATGATGAAGAGTTGAAAACGTGGTCCGTAGGTATGTGTGAGCGTCTGGGTCGCATCGTCCCACAGCAGGGGGCTGAATCCGTCGACGTCATCGATGGTGGTGCTCTGCGCGGCGAGATTGACGCGGCGCTGCACACAACGGCGTTCCGCCAGCGCATCGTTCAGGTGACGGAAGTGCGCAATATTGGCTTCGGTGGGTTGCTGGGGCTCCACCGTAATGTAGAGGTGACCGCCACAGGGCAGGCCGAGCTTTTCGGTCTCTTCTGCGGTGATGCCGTATTGGAAAAACTGCGCTTCGCCAGCGGCCAGCTCACCAGCCAGCAACTTTTCCAGCAGGTCGTCTTCGACGCAACCGCCCGACAGCGAGCCGACGATGCGGCCCGCACCGTTGCACGCCAGCAGCGACCCCACAGGGCGGGGTGATGAACCCCAGGTCTGCACCACGGTTGCGAGCCAGCATGGCTGGTCGTCCTCCAGCCAGGCGAGGACCTGTCCCAATACCTCTTTGTCTACCGCCTGCATGACTTGCCTGCTGTTGCGTTCGTAAGGGCTATTTTACACTAATCCCGTGAAAGGCACGTTGGGCGCGCTGCGCGCCGAAGTTGAAACCCGGGACGGTGTGCTGCATCCACGCTATGACCTCGAACTCGACGGGGTGGCAGCGGCGCTGGATCCAACCGCCCCCACGGGCGTCCGCCTCCGCTACATCGGCGGCGCGGTGTGCAGCGCCTGTGGCACTTCCCTGGCGCCACAGCGGCCGCGCGGCAGCGCGTACTGCTTTCGCTGTTTCCGGACGCTGGCGCGCAACGACCTCTGCGTGATGGCACCTCATCGCTGTCATCTTCACGCAGGCACGTGTCGCGAGCCCGAGTGGGCCGACGGTTTCTGCATGCAGCCCCACACGGTGTACCTGGCGCTGACCAGCGGCCTCAAAGTAGGCGTCACCCGCCAGGTGCGCGCCGAACGGCGCTGGCTGGACCAGGGCGCATGGCTGGCGCTGCCAATCGCCGAGACGCCCACACGGCGTGCCGCGGGGTTTGTCGAACACCGGCTGGCGGAACGGGTGCCGGACCGTACCGACTGGCGCAAACTCGTGGGCACCGAACCCGGCCCGCAAACGCTTCGGGACGGCCAGCGCGTGCTGGTGGAAACGGCCGAAGACCTGCGGGCGTGGGTAGGCGAGTTGGTGTCGCTGGCGCCCGCATGGGTGCCGCCCGAAGAAGCCGCCGCCATGGCGTGGCTGCCTGCAACGGACACCGTGGCCTTCGCGTATCCCGTGCAGATGCGTGCGCCCCCGCGGCGCATACGCGTATCGGCAGAGCGGCCGGAGTTTGCCGGTAACCTCTGCGGGGTGCTGGGCAGGTACCTGCTGTTTCCGCAGGGGGTGGTGTACGTCGACGATCACCTGCAGGGCGATATCGAGGTCACCGTCGGCGAGGCCCTGA
>CAZYYJ010000015.1:0-12264 GCA_964651595.1 uncultured Pseudomonadales bacterium
CCGCAGGTTTTCCAGGTCGTCGGATTCTGCGCCTTCCCGCTGCACGCGTTCCAGCTCCGCGTAATAGCCGCCGGCGTCCAGCAGGGACGTGTGCGTGCCCGTCTCGATAATGCGACCTTCATCGAGGATCACGATGCGGTCGGCGTGTCGTGCGGTGCTCACCCGGTGCGAGACCATCACGGTGGTCTGCCTGGCGCGCAGCCGTTTCAGCTCTGAGAGGATGTGCTCTTCCGTCTCCGTATCCACCGCCGAGAAGCAGTCGTCCAGAATCAGCACCGGGGTATCGCGGATCAGCCCCCGTGCAAGCGTCGCGCGTTGTTTCTGGCCGCCGGACAGCGTGACGCCGCGCTCGCCAACGAGTGTGTCCAGCTGCTCGGGAAAACCCTCGATGGTGTCTTTCAGATCGGCGGACGTGGCCGCCGCCCAGATGGCGTCGAGGGCTCTGTCGGGGTTGTCATAGGTGAGGTTGTCGCGCAGGGGTTCGCCGAACAGGAAAGGGTCCTGCGGGACCATGGCCACCTGGGCGCGTACCTGCGACAGCGGATAATCCCGCACGTCGTGGCCGTCGATGGTGATGGTGCCGGGCGCAGGATCCAGCAGGCGCACGATCTGCTTCAGCAGGGTGGTCTTGCCGCTGCCGACGCGGCCCATGATTGCCACGGTCTCGCCCGGGGCCACCGTCAGGTTGATGTCGCTCAGCACGGGCTGTGTCGCGCCCGGATAGGTGAAGCTCAGGTGCTTCAGCTCGACGGCGCCCGTCAGATAAGCCGGCGTGGCACCGCTGGGCGCGTCGGTAATTTCGGGCGCCAGGTCCATCACCTCGAACAACCGGTCGCTGGCCACCGCGGCCCGCTGGAACAGGTTCACGATGAAACCTGCCACGCGAAACGGCTGCACCACCATGTTCACGAACATGAAAAACGCGACGAAATCCCCAACGGGCATGGCGCCGTTCAGTACCTGGTAACCGCCGAAGCCCAGAATGGTGAGCGAACACACGGCGGCCAGCGTAGGCATGTAGGCCGCCATTTCGGAATTGATGCGGGCCTGGTCGTAAAACGCGTTGGCGTAACCCTGGTTGGTGCGTGAGAAGCGCGCGATCTCGTTGTCTTCCTGCACCATGGCCTGGATCGTGCGGATGCCGGAGAGATTCTCCTGCACTTGGGCGCCCATCTCCGACAGGCGGTCCTGCACTTCTTTGGTGGCAATGCCCGTCTTGCGTGAAGAGTAGCGCGCGTACCAGAACACAAAGGGCATGGGCGGCAGCAGCAGCAGGGTGAGCAGAGGCGAGTAGTACAGCATGGCGGCGAAGCCGAAAAGCGTGGCGTAGATGAGGATCACGAGGAGGATCGTGCCCATGGAGATGAGTCGCTGCACGAGCGCGATGTCAGCCACGGCCCGGGTCATCATGTCGCCGATGGTGTGTTTGCCGAAGAACTCGGCGCCCTGATGCTGCAGATCGGCGTACAGCCGTTGACGCAGGTCGAAGGCCACGCCCAGACCGGCGAAGCGCACGCAGTAGCGGGCGTAGGTGACTACGAGGTAGCGGGCGATGACCGCGCCGATGATGCCCAGCACGATCCAACCGACCGTGTAGTTTCCTTCCGCCAGACGGTTGATCACCGCCGCCGTGCCGATGGGCACCATGATTTCGAAACCGCGGGCGGCACCGAAAGCGAGAATGCCGACACTCAGGCGGCCCCGGTAGCGGCCGATGACGTGGCGCAGACGCCAGAGGGAGGCGAACATCCGCCTCTAGAAAGCCGCGTTGCCTGGAACGCGGGGAAAGGGAATGGCGTCCCGGATGTTCTCCATGCCCGTGACGTAGAGGACGAGCCGCTCGAAGCCGAGGCCGAAGCCTGCGTGCGGCACGGTGCCGTAGCGCCGCAGATCCCGGTACCACCACAGCTCTTTCGCGAGCTCCGGATCGGTCATGCGCGCGTCCAGCACGTCGAGGCGCTCCTCACGCTGGCTGCCGCCCACAATCTCGCCCACACCGGGCACCAGCACGTCCATGGCGGCCACGGTTTTTTCGTCGTCGTTCAGACGCATGTAGAAGGCTTTGATGTCCCGCGGATAGTCAGTGACCACCACCGGGCCCTTCACAACCTGCTCGGTGAGGTAGCGCTCGTGCTCCGACTGCAGGTCCGCGCCCCAGCTCACGGGAAACTCGAACTCGACCGGGGCTTTCTCCAGCGTGCTGATGGCGTCGGTATAGGTCATGCGCTCGAACGGGGTGCCGGCAACGTGCTGCAGACGGTCGAGCACATCCTTGTCGATGCGCTCGGCAAAAAACGCCATGTCGTCGGGACAGCTCTCGAGCACCTCGCCGATCACCGCTTTCAGGAAGTCTTCCGCCAGACCTGCGTTGTCGGCCAGATCGGCAAACGCCACCTCCGGCTCGATCATCCAGAACTCAGCGAGGTGTCGCGAGGTGTTGGAGTTTTCCGCCCGGAACGTCGGCCCGAACGTGTACACCTTGCCGAGCGAGCAGGCATAGCTTTCCACGTTCAGCTGGCCCGACACGGTGAGGTAGGTAGCGGTGCCGAAAAAATCGTTTTCGTAGGCGCTGGCAGGCTCAGGCTCCGGGCGGTTCACCACGTCGAGCGTGGACACGCGGAACAGCTCGCCTGCGCCTTCACAATCGCTGGCCGTGATGATGGGGGTGTTCACCCAGAAAAAGCCGTTACGGTGAAAGTAGTTGTGCACGGCCTGGGCCAGCGCATGACGTACGCGCGCAATGGCGCCGAAGGTGTTGGTGCGCGGACGCAGGTGCGCCACGCCGCGCAGGTATTCGAAGGTGTGTCGCTTCTTGCTGATGGGATACGTCTCGGGGTCATCCACCCAGCCCAGCACTTCCACGGCTTCGGCCTGCACTTCCCGGTCCTGGCCTTTACCCTGCGATGCCACGAGCCGGCCACGCACGATCACCGAGCAGCCGGTGCCGAGCTCGGCCACCTCGCTCTCGTAGTTGCTGAGGGTACCGTCTGCCACCGCCTGCAGGGTGTCGAAGCAACTGCCGTCGTGCACATGCACGAAAGAAAAGCCGCCTTTGGACGTTCGTCGTGAGCGCACCCAGCCCTGCAGCTCGACCGCCGTGTCGAGAGGCACGTCGTGGTTCAGGATGGCTTTGATGGAGACTGTCGAGTAGTCAGAGGAGATGTCGGACACGCGTTCCCTTGGGTCGCTGCTGGAAGCGTCGCGCATCATAGCATGAGGCTCAATTTTACCTCCCGCGCTTTTCCCGTTTGTGGGGGCTTCGCGTTGCGTAGAATGCCGGCACGCCCACTTCGACCACACTGATGCCTCAACGTTCGCTGTATCTCGTCGTCGCGCTCGTGATTGTCACCGGCGCTGCTTATCTTGCGTTCGACGCCTGGAGCCCGGCGCCTCCGCCGCCGGCGCCCACACAACCCCCGCAGCCCCCGGCTCCGGACACACCGGCACCGCTGCCGCAGCCGGTGGTGCAGCCCGCAATCCCCGAACTGGTACCGGCGGCGCCGGCGCGCGCGCAGCCGCCGGTAGCACCGTTGCCTCCGCTGGCGCAATCGGACGATGAGGTGCGGGCAAAGCTGCTTGCCGAAGGAATGCCGCCGCCGTGGCTGGCGCGGGAGGGGCTCCTGCAGCGAGCAGCCACGGTGCTAGTGAACGTCAGCAACGGTACCCTGCCGCAGCGACAGCTTGCGTTTCTTGCGCCCCCGGAGCCGTTCAAGGTAGTGAAAGAAGGGGAGCGCTTCTTTGTGGACCCGGCGGGTTATGCGCGCTACACCCCGCTCATGGACACGCTGGAAGGAATTCCGCCGGAACGCTTCGCCGCGTTCATCCGCCGTTACGAACCGCTGCTGGACGAAGCGCTGGCCCAGCTCGGTGAGCGCGACACGGTGGCGCAGTTCCTCGAGGGTAGCAGCGCAAGGGTCCTGGCGCGTACTCCTGTGGTGGGACGGGTCGAGCTGGTGCGACCCAACGTACTGTATCAATACGCCGATCCTGCCCTGGAGGCGGCCAGCGAGCTGGACAAGCAGTTGCTGCGGGTGGGGCCGGACAACCTGCGGCGCCTGCAACGCTACGTGCAACGCTTGCAGGAAGCCTGGGACGCATCGTCGACCCAGGAATAAACTGATTTATCAGAATCTACCCCTAACTGTCTGATAAATAAAATAAAGCATATCGGCATCTAGAATTGAGGCGAGGTAACGTCCTAGGGGTCGGCGGCTTCGCCGCTTGACGTGCGATCGACGGTTACCTCGCGCAACGCGGTCAGATCTGTGTCTGCTTTGAACGGTGTGTGCGCCTCGACGTAGGCAATATCCTGCGCCACGTAGTCCCGTTCGTCGTCCAGAAAACGCGCAACCGCATCGCGGAAGCTGGGGTCGGCTATCCAGTGGGCGCTGTGCGTTGCCTGAGGCAGGTAACCGCGTGCGACCTTGTGCGAACCCTGGGCGCCGGCTTCCACCTTTTTCAGCCCGCGTGCGATGGCGAAGTCGATGGCCTGGTAGTAGCACACTTCGAAGTGCAGGAACCGGTGGTCTTCAACGCATCCCCAGTTGCGCCCGAACAGCGTATCGGCGCCGATGAAGTTGATGGCACCCGCGATGTAGTTACCCCCGCGCCGGGCCATGATCAGCAGAATGTCTTCCGGCATGGTCTGCCCGATGAGCGAAAAGAACTCGCGGTTCAGGTACGGGCTGCCCCACTTGCGCGAGCCCGTGTCCAGGTAAAAACGATAGAACGCATCCCAGTGCGCTTCTGTGAGGTCGCTGCCCGTGACCCATTCGATGGTGATGTCGTTTGCCAGCGCGTCGCGACGCTCGCGCTTCATGTTCTTGCGCTTCTTCGAGGCGAGCTCCGCAAGAAAATCATCGAACGTGGCGTAGCCGCCGTTGTGCCAGTGGAACTGTGTGTCCATGCGTTGCAGGAAACCGAGGGCGCCGGCACGCTGCCACTGCCTCTCGGGCATGAAGGTGACATGGATCGACGAAACGTCGATCTGCCGCGCCACCTGCATGCAGGCGCTCAACAGCAGGTCCTCGTCTTCCGCGTCGCCGGTGGCCACACCCAGGCGCGGCCCCGTCGCCGGCGTGAAAGGCACGCTGATCTGCATTTTCGGGTAGTACTTGCCGCCAGCCCGCTGCCACGCGTCGGCCCAGCCGTAGTCGAAGACGTACTCCCCCTGGGAATGATTCTTCAGATACACGGGCACCACGCCCACCAGCTTGTCTGCCTGTTCCACCACGAGGTGAAAGGGCTGCCAGCCCGTGGCCGGGGCAACGCTGCCGCTCCGTTCCAGAGCGTCGAGAAATTTGTGAGACAGAAACGGATTGTACGGATGGTGTGCCCAGCAGCGGTCCCAGCGCTCTGCGCTGATCTCATCGATGCCGTGGAGAATGCTGGCGCTGGCCGCAACTTCGGCGGCGCCGTTGTCTAGATCCGACGATTGGGTCATGGATGCACTGCAGACGGTTGAGCTTCGAGTATCTTTAGAACATGCCCAAGGTCAAGCCGGCAGCGAGCGTTGCACCCAGTTCACGGCAGGCGTCTGCACGATCTTCTCCCTCGCGCTGGATGACGGGAGGCTGCACCTGCACCAGCGGGTAGCCGTTGGCAATGCGTTCGATGGCGCTGACGGCCCCCCGCCCATCGTTGCCTGCGGCGATGAACAGTACGTAAGGCAGCGGTGAGAGCATGCCTTCCACCTCGTAGAACGTACGGTCGAAAAAGTCTTTCAGCGCGCCGGACATGTAGCCGAAGTTCTCGGGCGTGCCGAGCGCCAGACCGTCGGCCCACAGCAGATCTTCGGCATCGGCCTCGCGGGCGGTCTTGAAGCGGATCTCCACGGGGTCTAGCGCGGGGTCGCTGGCCCCGGAGAGACAAGCCTGCGCCAGCGCGGCCGTGTTGCCGGTCTTGCTGTGGTAGACGATGAGCAGGCGTTTCATGCGGGCGACCGTATAATGCGGGCATGAGCATAACACTCGACGCGGTGCGCCAGGCGCACGCCCGCATAGCGCCGCACATCCAGTTCACGCCCTTTGTGCAGTCGCACACGTTGTCGCAGCAGCTCGGTTGCGAGCTGTTCATCAAGTTTGAGAACCTGCAGTTCACCGCCTCTTTCAAGGAGCGCGGCGCGCTGAATGCGTTGTTGTCGAGCAACGCAGCCGCCGAGCAGGGGGTGATCGCCATGTCTGCCGGGAATCACGCCCAGGCGCTGGCGTATCACGGCGAGCGTCTCGGGGTGCCCACCACAATCGTCATGCCGCGCTCCACGCCGAACGCGAAAGTGGAGGCCACCCGCGTCTTCGGCGCGGAGATCTTTCTGGAAGGGGCTCATTTCGATGAAACCCTGCGCTTCACCGAGCAACTTGCCGAAGAGCGTGGCCTGGTGCTGATCCACCCCTTCAATGACCCGTTGGTGATTGCCGGGCAGGGCACCGTCGGGCTGGAGATGATGGAAACCCAACCCGAGCTCGATGCCGTGATAGTGCCCATCGGCGGCGGGGGGCTCATGGCGGGGGTGGCGACGGTGGTGAAAGCCCTGCGACCGGAGGTCGAGGTGCTGGGCGTGCAGATGTCACGGTTCCCGGGCGCCCACGATGGCTACTACGCCACGGCGTCGGAGGCCCAGGCTGTGACGGGCACGGTGGCAGAAGGCATCGCGGTGAAGACGCCAGGGGACGTCACCCTCCCGCTGGTGAAGGCCCATGTGGACAGCATTCATCTCGTGGACGAAGCGGCCGTGGAACAGGCTATCTTCGACCTGCTGGAGGTGGAAAAGACCGTCGCCGAAGGGGCTGGTGCCACGCCGCTCGCGCTGCTGCGAACCCACCCGGAACTGGCCTCGGGCAGGCGCGTGGGCATGGTGCTTACCGGAGGCAACATCGACATGATGGTGCTGTCGTCGGTTCTGCAGCGCGGCATGGTGCGTTCGCACCGGCTGGTGCGCATGGACGTGGAGATTCCCGACATGCCGGGCGCGCTGGCGCAGCTCACGTCACTGCTGGGAGCGCTGGACAGCAACATCGTGGACATCGTGCATCAACGGGCGTTTGGCGGCTCGTCCGTGCGCGCCACCGTCGTTGAGCTCGTGCTGCAGCTTCGTGGCCAGGAGCAGCGGGAAACGGTAACCCGCGCGCTCAACGAAGCGGGGTACACCGTCGCCCGGGAATAGCGTCGGCTGTCTCAGAGATAGTCGCTGGCGCGTCGCGTGCGCACGGCTTCGTGCTTGCGCGGCAGCAGTTCCTCTTCCTTCTGCAGGGCTGGCGCCACGATGGCTCTGTCGATGACGGCCACCAGTTGCTCGCGGCTCTCGTACGTCAGCACGTCGAGGACCCAGTCGTACTTGTTCTGCAGATTGGCAAACATGGAAAAAGGATCTTCCCCATCAGCGATGATCGGCACGAAGGGGATCATGTAGTCCGGCACCGTGGCCTGCAGTTCCATCGGGCTGGACTTGGGGTTGGTGATGTCGGCAATCACAAAACGGCACATGCCGGTGAGGATTTTCACGGTCTCGGTGAAGTCGCGGCTTTTGGCGCCTTCGAAGTCGAACATCATCGGCACGTAGTTCAGCTCGCGCAGTTTTTCCCGCAGCGCATCGAGAATCTCTTTCCGTTCAGGGGAGAAGCGCCCCAGAATCAGCACGCCTTTCCGCCCGATGGTATCGATGACGTCGCGCACTTTCGCGTTGGTGAGCAGGAGATAGGTGAACTGTGCCACCTCCAGATTATCGACGGTCACGGCCGGCTGATCCGCGGGGGTGATGATCAGATTTGCCTGATCTTTGACCGCGGACAGATCGAGATCCCAGGCGGACGTGCCGTAGACCCGGCACGCTGACATGGACGCGCCGTCGAGTACCGTTGCGACGAGGGCCGCGCCTTCGAGCGCCGCGCCGGTCAGGGTGGCTTCACGCAGCAGGGTGCGTGTCAGATTTGCCCGGGACAGATCTGCGTTGCTCAGGTCTGCGCGGGTTAGATCCGCCTCGGAAAAGTCTGCCCCTGTCAGGCGTGCATCAACGAGCTGTGCATCGGCCAGCGACGCGCGTTTGAAGTCAGCACCGCTGGCATCAACGCCGGAAAGCACCGCCGATGTGAGCCTGGTGCCGGCACCGTCAGCCTCTACAAGGCTGCCGAACAGGGCGCCCTGCAACTCTGCGAGGTGCAGCCGCGCGCCGGTGAGATCGGCGTCCCAGAAGTGCGTGCCCTTCAGACGTCCGCGCTCGAGGATGGCGCCGGTCAGATCCGCCGCGCTGAAAATGGCGCTGTCGAGATCTGCTTCCGTCAGGTCGGCGCCAGGGAGGCGGGCACCCTGAGCGTAGGCCCTACCCAGCCGGGTGGCGCGCAGGCGGGCGTTGGACAGGTCTGCGTCAGCCAGCGTCGCGTTCTCCAGGCAGGCCCCGCTCAGCGTCGCACCGGAAAGGTTCGTATCCCGCAGAATGGCATCGACGAGGATCGCGTCGTTCAGATCCGCGCCCGTCAGGTTCGCCTGGGCGAGGTTCGCGCCGGCCAGGGTCGCGCCGCGCAGATCCACGCCGCTGAGGTCCAGCCGGCTCAAATCGAAGCCGTGGTAGACACCTTGAAGGTCGGCGCCCTGCAGGTCGGGGGCGTCCACCGCCTCCTCCCGGCGCCAGCTGTTCCACGCGTCGTCCTCTTCGCCCAGCTTGCCCAGATGCTCAGGGTTGCCGGTGAAGGCGAACACGCCGTCGAACTCGGTTTCGTTGAACTGTGCGCCCGCCAGCCTGGCCTCGCGCAGGTCGGCCTCCACGAGCTTTGCGTTGCCGAGATTGGCGCTGGAGAGGTTGGCTGCCAGCAGCGTTGCCCGGGAGAAATCGGCGGCGTACAGCTCGGCGTTGCTCAAGTCGGCACGGGTCAGGTCGGCGTCAATCAGTTTCGCTGCCAGGAGGTTGGCTTCCCGCAACGTGGCTCCGCTGAGATCGGCGCCGGACAGATCAGCGCCATAAAGGTTGGCGGTGGTCAACTGGGCGCCGGCAAGGTCAGCCCCGGCGAGGTCGGGCAGCACCTCGGTGTTTTCTGCGCGCCACGCGTTCCACACGCTCACACCCTGTCGCAGGATCGATGCGTGCTCGGAGGGGCTGGCGTTTTCGACGACGCGCGCGGCGGCTTTGCGCTGGGCGCGGTTGAGCGCGCCGGGCTGGTCGTCGAAACGCGTCGCGGCGTCGAAGGCCGCACCGCTCAGCTTCAGCTCGAGGAGGTTGATGCCATCCAGGGTGGCACCGTGCAGGATGGCGCCGCTGAGATTTGCACTGTCGGCAAACTGGGCCTCCCGGGTGACGGCCCCGGTGAGCGTTGCGCCGGTGAGATCAGCGGCGGTCAGGTTCGCCGCCGCCAGGTTGGCGTGGCTGAGGTCGACTCCGCTGAGATCGAAGCCCACCAGGTTGGCGCCCACCAGACTGGCGCCGGCGAGTGACGGGGTCTCGTCCGGGTGCTCGCGGCGCCCGCGATTCCACGCCAGCGCACCCTCCTTGATCCGGGCCAGCTGCTCATCGAGGGGCTGAAAGCTGTCCGGTGCCTCGATGCTGGTGCCGGTAAGCGTCGCGCCGCTCAGATCGGCGCCATCGAGCTTGGCGCCGCTCACGTCGGCAAAAAACAGCGAAGCTCGGACGAGCACACTGTTGCTGAGATCCGCGCCACGCAGGTCGGCGCTGTCCAGCCAGGCACCATCGAGCCGGGCCTGCTGCAGGTTGGCGTTGCTGAGATCGGCGTTCATGAGCAGCGCGCCCTGGAGGTTCGACCCACTCAGGTTTGCGTGGCTGAGGTCGGGAACCGTGTCGGTCTGCTGTTGGCGCCAGGCGTTCCACGCGGATACGCCCTGCGACAGTACGGCAAGATGCTCAGGATTGGCCATGGGTAGCAGCCAGACCGGCGTCAGCCTTTGCGGATCTCTTCGGCCGCGGCGGCAGCTTTGTCCAGCAGTGGCAGCACGGTATCGGCGTCCGCATCCGGCAGGGTGAAGATGAGGTGATCGAAACCCTGCTCGATGCGGCCGCGCAGCTTGTCAGCGTCGAACGGTGCGCCGAACAGGGCCATGTCGAGATCCTTGACGCTGCGGCCTGCCGCCTGCATGGCTTCTTCCAGCCGTTCCATGTTGCCGGAGCCGAGGCCGCCGATCGGCATCCAGCCGTCACCGTATTCGGCAATACGATCGAATACCCATTTGGAGTTGGCCCCGATCCAGATGGGCGGACCCCCGGCCTGCGCAGGTTTCGGGTAGGACCAGATTGGGTCGAAGTCGACGAACTCGCCATGAAACTCGGGCTCGTCTTCGGTCCAGATCTGCTTCATGGCGAGGATCTTCTCGCGTACCTCAGCCCAGCGTCGCGGGTAGTTGGCACCGTGGTTTTCCATCTCTTCGCGGTTCCAGCCGGCGCCGATGCCGAGCACGAAGCGTCCTCCCGAGATCATGTCCACCGACGCGACCTCCTTGGCCAGGGTGATGGGGTCGCGCTCGATGACGAGGCAGATACCGGTGCCCAGCTTGATGCGGGTGGTGGCGGCCGCTGCGGCGCCGAGGGCAACAAAAGGATCGTGCGTGTGCCAGTACATCCGGGGCAGATCGCCGCCGCCGGGAAACGGCGTGTCCCGGGACACGGGGATATGTGTGTGCTCGGGAAAGAACAGGCTGTCCAGGCCCCGTTCCTCGACGGCGCGGGCGAGCTCGACGGGCTGAATGGCATAGTCCGTCGGAAACATCGTCACGCCGAACTGTTGGGTTTCGCTGAAAGCCATGGGTGCTCCTTACGAGGTGGGTTCGCTTGTCAGCGGATCATAGGTCGCTGAAATCGCCGTGTCTGCCTTTACCGGCAGCGAAGCGGGCCGCGCCTTCGCGGGTTTCGCCGGAATTGATGACCTCCAGGCCAAGTTCCGTTTCGTGCAGCAGCGCGGCGCCCAGGCTCATGGGCCACTGCTGATAAGCGGAGAGCCGGTCATTGCGCATGCATAGCTGCGGAAAGCTCGCGAGCTGCTGTGCAAGTTCCAGGGCGCCTTCCAGCGCGCCACCGGGCGGGGTGAGGCGATTTGCCAGGCCCATGGTGCGTGCCTCGTCGCCGCTCACGCCGCGACCGGTGAGAATGAGATCCATGGCATGACTCTGGCCCAGCAGGCGGGTCAGGCGGATCGTGCCGCCATCCACCAGAGGCACCCCCCAGCGGCGGCAGTACACGCCGAACACCGCGTCTTCGGCAGCTACGCGCAGATCGCACCACGCCGCCAGTTCCAGGCCGCCGGCCACGGCATGGCCCTCGACTGCGGCGATGACGGGTTTGCTCAGCAGCATGCGTGATGGGCCCATGGGGCCGTCGCCGCTGCTTTTCACCGCATTGCCGCGACTGGTGGCCACGGCTTTGAGGTCGGCGCCGGCGCAGAAGGTTCCGGCTGCGCCGGTCAGAATGGCCACATCGCTGTCCGCGTCCTCGTCGAAGGCGCTGAACGCGTCGGCCAGCAACGCTGCCGTGGGACGGTCGACGGCATTGCGAGCCTGGGGCCGGTTGATGGTGACGATGCGCACGCGGTCGCGCTGCTCGATCAGCACGTTCTCCGAGGTGTCGGTTGAACTCATGGGGCATTTCCGTTTTGCTTTTACTGAGTTACTCGTTACACGAAAGCCTGGGGAGGAACAACCGTCATGCGTCTTAGTGAACCACGTATAGCACCGCTGGAAGCCGAGCAATGGTCACCGGATGCCGCTGCCTTGATGCAGCCGTTCGTTGCACAGGGCCGCGTCTTCAACATCTTCAAAACGCTCACCAATCATCCTGATCTCGCCAAACGCTGGATGGTGTTCGCCAATCACGTGCTCGGTAAATCCACCCTTTCGCCCCGCGACCGGGAAATGCTGATTCTACGAATCGGTTTCCTCTGCCAGGCGGGCTACGAATGGGGCCAGCACGTGCAGATCTCGCGCGATCTCAACATGAGCGACGACGAGATCCGTCTCTGCAAGACAGGACCCGACACGCCCGGGATCGAGGAAAAAGACCGCTTGCTGCTCGCCGCGGTGGACGAACTGCACGTCGACGCCCATGTCAGCGACGCAACCTGGGCTGGTCTTGCCGAACATTTCCACACACAACAGCTCATGGACATCGTCTTCACCGTGGGGCAGTACAACCTCGTGTCCATGGCGTTGAACAGCTTTGGCGTGCAACTCGACGACGGCCTGCCTGGCTGGGATGTCTGATGGCCGGTCGGCTGGAGGGTAAGCACGCTGTCGTGGTGGGCGGCGGCCAGACGCCAGGCGCCACCATCGGTAACG
>CAZYYJ010000015.1:12303-76697 GCA_964651595.1 uncultured Pseudomonadales bacterium
CTTTGCTCAGGAAGGTGCGTGGGTTGCCGTGCTGGACAGAGACCTCGCCAGCGCTGCGGATACCGTCGCCATGATCGAAGCCGAAGGCAATCGTGCCCTGGCCCGCGAGCTGGACGTGACTGACGAGGCGGCGACGCAGCGGGTGCTGGGGGAGGTGCTGGAGGTCATGGGCCACGTGGACATCCTGCACAACAATGTGGGCATTGGTCGGGGTGACGCCACACCTGGCCGCATCGAGGAGGCGGTGTGGGACAGAATTTTTTCCACCAACGCCAAGTCTGTGCTGTTCACGTGCAAAGCCTTGTTGCCCGCCATGCGTGAACGGGGTCAGGGAGTCATCATCAACATCTCGTCGGTGGCGGCGGTGGCTAGCGCGGCCAACATCACGGCTTACAAAGCATCCAAGGCGGCGGTGAACGCCTATACGCAGGCGTTGGCCATCAACAACGCAAAGTACGGCGTGCGCGCCAATGTGATCATGCCGGGCCTCATGAATACGCCCATGGCCATTGAAGGCTATGTGGCTGCGGGACAGAACCGGGACGAGGTGGTGGCGCGTCGCGACGCGGCCGTGCCCCTCAGAGCCACCATGGGCAGCGGATGGGACGTGGCCAATGCGGCGTTGTTTCTGGCTTCGGACGAAGCCGGATTCATCACCGGTGTCATGCTGCCGGTGGATGGCGGTCAGTCTGCCAAGATCGGCTGACCGCAGTCACGCTTAGCAGGTTTGGTTATAAGAAAATGCTGTTGATATGCACTTCAATTGTCCCCAACACAGATAGTCGGCGCCGTTGGTTGTAGGAAAACATTACACATCTGCACAGACCCGACGCCTTTTTACATCACCGTGTCACTTTGTGTAACAAAAGTGTTGACTCCCCGACGAAGGTTAAGGGACAGTATAAGAACTGGGCAGAGTTGGAATAAGACGGGCCTGTACGAATGCGAATGTTGAACGTCATCATCGGCTGCGTGCTTCTGGCACTTGCGCTGCTTCATGCGTTCATTCCCCGTTCCTCTCCCGAAGTGCTCACGTTCATGGTCATGTACGCCGCAGGCGCTGTGTTTGCCTTCGCGTCGCTGCGCCGCAACATAAGCCTGCCGCTCGCCCGCGTGCTGGCCGTGGGCACTACCGCGATCATGTTTTTCTACTTTGCGGGCTTCTTCAAGATGGCCACGCACTTCACGGAAGCCTGGTACCGCTCCGGCGCTGCGCTGGAAGGGGTGGGCATGCTGCTTTCCGCCTTTGCCATGATCCCCGTGCTGTCCTGCTACAGCTGCATTCTCAAAGCAGACTGCCGCGAAACCCTGCAGCGGCAGGACACCTCTCGACGCGCCTTTTTCAGCGTGCCCGAGAGCGTTCAGGAAAAAGCTCACTGAAACAGGGCTGTCGCCCGCTGCTACCGCTCGTTTTTCTCTGCGCATGCGTCAGCGTGGGCGCCGCGGTTGCGTCGACGTCTGACAGCCGCGCGATTGCCCCTTATGTGGACACCGTGGAAGACGACGTGGAGCTGATCCTCGACCTTGCCGGCGTTGTCGAAACCGACTATCTGATCGACCTGGGATCTGGCGACGGTCGCTTTGTCATCGCAGCTGCGCGCCGCGGCGCCGCCGGCTACGGTATCGACATCGACGCCGCGCTGGTGGCCGGGGCGAGAGCCAGGGCTGCCGCCGCGGGCCTGGGCCATCGCGCGGTGTTTCTTGAAGGAGACCTTTTCGGCGCGGACATCAGCCGGGCGACCGTGGTCACCATCTATCTCTTTCCTGACGCGAACCTGAAGCTGCGCCCCAAACTGCTGCGCGAGCTGCGCCCGGGGACCCGCCTCGTTTCCAACAGCTTCACCATGGGTGCCTGGGCGCCGGACGATCGCGCCCAGGGCCGTACCAGCGGTGGTGCGCTGCTATGGCACATCCCTGCGCACGTCGCAGGCACCTGGCACGTGAATGTGGGGGAGGCGCCGGTGGAGGTGGTGTTCACACAGTGCTTTCAGGAACTGACCGCCGCGGCTGCGGGGTTTACGGTCGACAACCTGCGGCTCGACGGCCGCCGCCTCTCGATGGAGCTCCGCAGCGATAACGGTACGAATTGGGCTTTACGCGTGGACATCGATGGTGAGCGCCTCGCCGGCGCTGCCAACGCGTCCGGTAACGGTCGCGAAGCAGTTGTCCCGGTGACCGGTCGGCGGCTGCATCACCCCGCGTTGGCGGGGGCCGAAGCGCCTGTTACGACAGGCTGCCCGCAATGGTCTCAATGAACGGGGCGCGGCTGTCGCGTTTGTTGGCCGCGTAGGCTTCCGGCGGCAGTTTCGCAAGCTCGGTGGCCACGGCCAGAGCGTGCGTGTCGACACTGTCGGACGCTTCGTCCAGGAAACCGGCGTCCACGGCGGTGGCGGGATCGAACAGGCGGGCCTGAATCACCGCCGCGGTCTGATGCCGGCGCGAGAGGCGCGCCGCAGCAAGCTGCAGCGCAAAGACCGGTAGGCCCATGCCGATCGCTGTCTCGTTGAGACCAATGCGGAATTCACCGTTTGCGCCGAGGCGGCTGTCGCAGGCGAGCAGCAGCAATGCCCCGGCGGCCACCGCATGCCCGGTGCAGGCTGCCACCACCGGTTGCGGGTGGGAAAAGAGCCGCAACAGCAGCCGGCCGCCGGCATTGACGAGCGTCTGCGTGGCCTCGGGGCCTTTCTCGAATTCTTTCAGGTCGAAGCCGGCGGAGAACATGCCGGGGCGGCCTTTGAGCAGCACCGCGCGCGCTTCGCTCTGCGCGCGGTCGAGGCCTGCGTTCACGGTGTCGATGAAGCTGTGGCCAACGGCGTTGGCTTTGCCGTCGTCCACTTCGATGATGGCCACGGCGTCGTTCAGGGTGTATGCACTCATTGTCGGTCTCGCTGAATTCGCGCCCATTGTACGGTACTATCGCGCCGTTCCCATTTCCTCGAGAGGCCCCCTTCGCATGTCGGCAGCGACCCGCGAGCTACGCAGCGCACGTCCCCAGGTGAGGAGCGTGATCATCGGAATGCTCATTTTTCATCTCGCCTGTTTCGGCGTCATCTTCACCGGCGTCAGCGCCACGGCCATCTGGGTGGCGGTGGGCATGTACGTGTTTCGCGGCCTTGGTATCACCATCGGCTTTCATCGGCTGCTGGCGCACCGCTCCTTCAAAACGAATCGCTTCGTGCAGTTTGTGCTGGCGCTGCTCGGCAGCCTCGCCGTGCAGGGTGGGCCCCTGTGGTGGGTAGCGCATCATCGTGCGCATCATGCCACCACCGATACCGAAGCCGACGTGCACTCGCCTGTTACTCATGGCATGTGGCAGGCGCACATGGGCTGGATGATGATGGACGAGGCGTTCAACGAGAAAGGCACCAACTCCCGGGACCTGCACAAGTATCCCGAGATCAAGTGGCTGCAGCGCCAGTACGTCTGGCTGATTGTTGCGCAGATCGCCCTGCTTTTTGCCGTCGGTGCCTGGCTGGGCGCGGCGTTTCCCGCCCTCGGCACGTCTGGTGCGCAGCTCGTCGTGTGGGGCTTTTTCATCAGCACCGTGTTCACCTGGCACGTGACGTTCATGGTCAACTCCGTATGCCACCGCTGGGGCAGCCAGGCCTATGACACCGGAGATGCCAGCACCAACAACGTCTTCATCGGTGTGCTGGGCTTTGGGGAAGGCTGGCACAACAACCATCACTTCTATCCCAACTCGGCGCGGCACGGTTTGCGCTGGTGGCAGGTGGATGTGTCCTGGTATCTGATCAAGGTCATGAGCTGGCTGAGACTGGCCAGCGATCTGAAGCTGCCCCGCGAGCTGCGCGAGGCCTGAGCGTGGATCATATCAGCGGCAAGTCGGTGGTGATTACCGGCGCCGCCAGCGGGTTTGGACGTTTGCTGGCAAGCAAGGCTGCCGCCAGAGGGGCGCGGGTAACCGGCGGTGACATCGCGGTGAACGAGCTGAACGCGCTGGTGAACGATGTCGCGGAAGCGGGCGGTGAGGCCCAGGGGATCGAGACCGATGTGACCGATCTTGCGGCCATGCAGCGTCTCGTCGCCGCAGCGGTTGATCGCTACGGTGCCGTGGATGTCATGGTGAACAACGCGGGTATCATGCCGCTGGCGTTTTTCTCCGACCACGCCTCTGCCGGTGACGCCTGGTCGCGGTGTATCGACATCAACATCAAAGGGGTGCTCAACGGCATCGTGGCCGTGTACGACACCATGCTGGCTCAGGGACGGGGTCATGTTGTGAATCTGTCTTCCATCTACGGCAACTTTCCCGTTGCCGGCGCGGGCGTGTACGGGGCGTCGAAGGCGGCGGTAGATTTTTTGTCCGCCTCGCTGCGCGTGGAAGCTCAGGGGCGTATCAAAGTCACCAACGTGAAACCCACCGGCGTGCCAGGCACAAACCTCGCAAACGGCGTCGTCAATCCCGAGGCGATCGTTGGCATTCTGGGGCAATACGCGCCCGCATACATGCAGCAATTGCAGGGCCTTGCTACCGGCGAGGCACCTGTTGAGCTCGTTGACTCGGAACACATCGAGTACGCCGCCCTCGCGCCCGAGCACCTCGCGGAGCAGATTCTGTATGCCATCGATCAGCCGTGGGGGGTGAACATTGCCGAGTTGACCGTGCGCGCATCGGGGGATGCGTACATCCTCTGACGCGGGTGGCACTGGGAGCTGACTATGGCTGAGGCGACTCAGGACATGCAGGCGGTCATTGGCAACGAGCTGGGGCCGCCGGAAAACTATCGGCTCACCACGCTGCCGGTGCCGCAGCCCGGTCCCCGGGACGTGCAGCTACGGGTGCGCGTATCCGGCATGGGCTTCGTGGATGCGCTTGTCTCGCGTGGTCTGTACCAGGTGAAACCCGACGTGCCGTATTGCCCCAGCCTCGAGTTTGCCGGCACGGTCACTGCCGTGGGCGAGCAGGTTACCGGCTTCGCCGTTGGCGATACCGTGGCAGCCTCGGCCTTCGGTGGCGGGCTGGCGGAGTATGCCGTGGTACCGGCCGCGGCCGCTGTGCGCCTGCCGGATACCTTCGACATACGCGCCGCGGCAGGTTTCATCGTCAACTACACCACCGCGTGGCATGGCCTGCTGGATCGCGGGCAGCTTGTAGCCGGAGAAACGCTGCTGGTGCTGGGCGCGGCCGGCGGCACCGGCATTGCCGCGATACAGGTGGCCCGCATGGCGGGCGCCCGTGTGATTGCCGGTGCTTCCAGCGACGCCAAGCGTGCGTACGCCCTCGAGCACGGTGCGCATGAGGTGCTGGACTATACCCAGCCCGAGTGGCGCAAAACGTTGAAGGCACAGACCGGCGGCCGCGGCGTGGACGTTGTCTTCGATCCGGTGGGCGGCGAGCTGCTGGAACCCGCCTTTCGCAGTCTCGGGTGGCGGGGACGTTACCTCGTGATCGGCTTCGCGGGCGGCCCGATCCCATCGCTGCCGGTGAATCTCGCGCTGCTGAAAGGTGCTGCGTTGATTGGTGTCGACTACCGTCAGTTCGGGTCTGTGTTCGAAGCCGACGCGGCCGCCGGGCTTCGCGAGCGGCTGTTCGACGCCGTTGCCAGAGGTGATCTGACCCCGCCGCTCGGCACGGATTTCGCGTTTGCGGACTATGCGGATGCCATGCGCCTTGCTGCGGCGCGGGACGGTCTGGGCAAGACCATCGTCACCGTGGCGGAGTGAAGGGTGACGCTCACGCCCTTTCATCTTGCGATTCCGGTGCACGACGTTGCCGAGGCAGCAGCGTTTTATGTGGACGTGCTGGGCTGCGGCGTGGGCCGACGAGGTAGCACGTGGGTGGACCTCGACCTCTATGGTCATCAGCTCGTCTGCCACGAAGCACCGCGCGGCGCCGAAAGCAGCAATCCCGTGGACGGAGACGACGTACCTGTACCCCACTTCGGTGTGGTGCTGACCATGGATCGGTGGCACCAGCTGGCGGCACGCCTTGCCGGACGGGTGGCCTTTGTCATCGAGCCGCACGTGCGGTTCGAAGGCGAGCCCGGTGAGCAGGCCACGCTGTTCTTTCGCGACCCCAGCGGCAATGCGCTGGAGTTCAAAGCCTTCCGCGACATCGACCGGCAGCTCTTCCAAACCGCCTGATACACGCGGTTCGCGCGCATCCAGCGTGCATGGTTCACGTTGTAAGCGGTCTGTGAAAGTTGTCACAACAACGTGAAACGTGAAGCAGCCCGCTGAGTCAGCCGGACGTTTGGGATGCAATAGCCCTCGTTGACAGTACTTGGGAAGGGCTTACAAATGTTCCGCATCCTGCTTGCCATGACAGTTCTCCTCCTCGCGGTGCCCGCGGTGGCGGACAGGGACGATCGAGACGACCGTCGTTCCGCGAAAGCGGAGCGCAAAGCCGAGCGCCAGGCGGAACGCGCCGAGCGTCGCGCTGACCGCCAGCGCGCGAAAGCCGAGCGCCTCGCGCAGCGTCTGGAACGTCGCCAGGCCAGAGATCGCCGCGCCGAAGGGCGGGCGAAGACCAACATCTGCGATCCGGTGAAGGGCGCCACGCCCAGCCTGTACGGTTTGTGTGTGTCTTATTGTGAGGCCCGCGACATTGACGATGTCGTGCACAACCGCGGCAAACGGCAGATCAGCGCCGAGAAAATTGCGCAGCGCAAAGCACGTGTGCTCGAACGTTACAACAAGCGTAAAACCGCCAGCGATCCGGACATGCCGTGCGTGAGCCAGAGCGTTTGCCCCTGCTGGGAAACGAGCTACACGAGTTCGAGTTTCTGGCTGGGCAAAAGCAGCGCGCCCACGTGCCTCAGCACGGATCAGCCCACCATTCGCTCTGCCGAGCTTCTCTCGGGGCCTGATGCATCGGCCCCTGACTATGCCAGCATGCAGACCTTCAGCGCGTCCACGGATGGCGTTTCCTTTCAGAACTACTGCGCGTTGACCGACATGTCCCAGGGCATTTCCACCTTCCAGGAGATCAGCGATACGGACGCCATGGTCTGTGCCATGCAGGTGCAGTCCACCTGCAGCGTGGTGGCCAACTAGCAGACCGAAACTTCCGTCCGCAATGTTCGAACGGCCGGTGCCATGCACCGGCCGTTTTTGCGTTTAGCCTCCCCGCGTGGCGCTGCGTGACCGTGAACGCTAAACTCGCCGGCTTTCGCCCGTAAAACAACAAATAGAGGCAAGCCGTGTCGTCCGTAGCCGCCCCCCTGATTTCCGACAACGTCAAGCGCTATACCCTCGGGGTGCTGGTCGTGGTGTACACCTTCAACTTCATCGACCGGCAGATCCTGTCAATTCTCATTGAACCCATCAAAGCGGATCTGGGCGTATCGGATTTCGGCATGGGCCTGCTGTCCGGCACGGCGTTCGCCATCTTCTATGCCACGCTGGGCATGCCGCTTGCACTCATTGCCGACCGCTGGAACCGGCGCAACCTCATCGGCATCTCCCTGGCGCTGTGGAGCGGCATGACCGCGTTGTCGGGGCTGGCGCAGAACTTCTGGCACCTGGCAATAGCACGCATCGGTGTGGGAGTGGGGGAAGCGGGTTGCAGTCCCGCAGCCCATTCCATGATTGCCGATCTGTACGAAGCCAAAGAGCGGGCCACGGCCCTGGGTGTCTATTCGCTGGGTATTCCCATCGGCATCATGTTCGGCCTCTTTGCGGGAGGTGCCATTGCAGACGCCTTCGGCTGGCGCCTGGCATTTTTTGTGGTGGGCGTGCCCGGCATTCTCCTCTCCGTGGTGGTGTTTCTCACGGTGAAGGAACCCCCCCGGGGGCACGCCGACGGACATACGGCCGCGTCGGATGAGCCGCCGCCATCGATCAAAGAGGTGTTCCGGTACCTGTGGACCCGTCGCTCTTTCCTGCACCTGGCCACCGGTGGCGGCCTCACCGCTTTCGTGGGTTACGGGCTCATTACCTGGGCGCCGACGTTTTTTGTGCGCAGCCACGAGATGAGTCTCACGGAGGCGGGCTTCTGGCTGGGCCTGGTGCTGGGTATTCCCGGCGGTTTGGGCATTGTCGCGGGTGGGTGGGTGTCAGACCGCTTCGGCGCCCGCGACACGCGCTGGTATCTGTGGGTGGTGGCCGTGGCACTGGCGGTTGCTGTACCGCTGGGCGCGGCGGCCTTTCTGGTGGAGGCGTGGTGGGCCTCGCTGCTGCTGCTGTCGCTGCCGATCATGCTGGGTAACTTCTACCAAGGCACCACGTTCGCGCAGGTGCAGGGTCTTGCACCGGTGCGCATGCGCGCCGTGGCGGCGGCCATTCTGCTGTTCATTCTCAACTTTATCGGCTTCGTCTTCGGGCCCCCGGCCGTCGGGATTCTGTCCGATCAGCTTGTCGGCAGCTTCGGCGATGATTCGCTGCGCTACAGCCTCTTCACCTGGGGATTTGTGAACATCTGGGCAGCGTTTCATTACTGGCGTGCCGGTGGACACCTGCCGGGCGACCTGGCGCGGGCCGGGGAGAGTTCCTGAAGGAGACCGGGCCCGGTGCCGGTCTGCGTGCGGGGCCGGCACTTTTCCAAGGCGCGGACTTTGGTGGTATAAACAACCGCTCGTAAACGGCTGACGAACGGGGCAGGGAGCCGTCACGCCGATGCGCAAAGCCACACAATGGGTCAAACCCTTCTCGTACACGCTGATTGCGCTGGTGCTGCCGGCGTTTGCCTATTTCATCGTGTTCATCGAGGTGCGCGAGGAAGCGCTCATTGAGCGCATCCACACGCAACTCGCCATGATTGCCACCCGCACCGAGAGTCGCCTCAATCAGGCGTTCCGCGTGGTGAAGAACGCTGACGCCCGGTACGACAAACGCAACACCGTATATGCCCAGGGGGAGTTTGGCCTGGTCAACGCGGACTGTGCGGTCGATCGGCAAAACGAGACAGACCTGAAGGCGCGGCTCGACGGCATCGACGCCACGCTGGGTGAGGTGTGCATCAACGTTGATCTCGGCCTCGCCTACGAGGTCAGCGAATTTGGCGCAACGTTCTTCCACAATGCCGAAGGCACCGAGACAGATTCGCGGGAAGTGGTGACATCGGAGCAGCTCGACGGCCCCGAATACGAATTCCTGCAAACGTCCTACAAGCCGTCCGGACGCGCCGTACGCAGAGCGAGTGCGCCGGCAGCACAACTCGTGGGCTCGGTAGATGTTGCCGGGCGCTTTCACGACCTGCTGTTGATTTACGACGAGAAGACCGTCTACCAGAAGTTTCCCGAAAAGGGTCGGGTGGTGGACGTGGACGCCATTGATCCGGGTGCGGATGACGCGGAGGACGGCGATTCGGATGCTTCGCTGCAGCCCGTTGCGGATGCGCTGGACGGCATGCGCGTGAGTTACCAGGGCCGGACGTTTCTCGTGTTCGAGCAACCGATTGCGTTCAGCTTCACCGACAAGCAGTGGCGCATGCTGGGCCTCGTGGACGAGGCGGTGCTGAACGCGGAGAAGATGCGCTTCGAACGGGGCACGATGAGCCTGATTGTGCTCGCCGCAATCACCCTGCTTCTGTTGATTCCCTTTGCCAAAGTCTGGTTTCTGGGGCGCTACGGTTCCCTGACGCAGTCGGACATGCTGGCGCTGGTGGTGTGCGGCTTCAGCCTGGTTGCCCTTCTGACGCTCGTGCTGCTGCACTGGTGGACCGCTGAGCGGCTGCTGCACGCGTGGGATGCGCGCCTGGAGGCCGTGGCCACGGAAATGGCGGAGGATGTGGAAACCGAGATCCGCGGTGCCGTCACCCAGTTGGACGCAGCCATCCTGCCGATGCGCCAGGCGTTCGAGGCGACACTGGTCTACGGGGACAAGGCAAACTGGAGCAGCCGTTCCGGTTGTGACCGGCTCGCTAACTTCGAGGACAAGGAGGGGCTGGGCACCTTGGCCAGTAACCTTGCGGCCGGCGGCGCTGACTACGATGCCCGCGGTCTGACCATTGCGTATCCGCATCTGCGCATGGTGTACCTCATGGACCAGAAGGGCTGTCAGATCGTCAAATGGACCACCTACGACCGGTGGACGGCACCGGGGCGGTTTGCAGATCGCGATTACTACCAGCGCCCGCGCCGTGACGGCCGGGTTGCACCGGCGTTGTACAGCATGGCCGACGTCCCCGACTTTTTTATCGGTACCATCCAGTCGCGCACCACGGGAGACAAATCTGTCGTTTACAGCCTGCCGGTGGCAGACGTCTGCCCGCCCGAAGAAGCGGAAGGGGTCGAGGCGGCGTCGTGTGTCGCGGTGCTTTCCGCCACGGGTCTGCGCACCCTGGAGGCAGCCATGCCGAGTGGCTTCGGCTTTGCGCTCATAGACGGGCGGGGTGACATTCTCTTTCACAGTGACGGCGGTACGACCGCGGAAACCAATCTGCGTGACGAGCTGGGCAATGGCATTCTACTGACCACGGCCATGCGCCAGGCTACGCCCCGGCCGGGGGCGGATTTCATCACCACCTACCGCGGGGTGACGCAGCGCTTCGAGGTGGTGCCGCTCACGGGCCTCAAAGGACCGAACTGGCACCTGGTGGTGTTTGCCGATCAGAACGCCGTGATACTGCCGTTGCTGGAAACTGCGGGCATCACCATTGTGTTGTGGCTGTTCGGCTTCGGCATCGCGTTGACCCTCTTCATGGGTTGGCTGCGGCGACGCCCCGTCGAAGCCAGGCGTAAGGGAGACGCAGACACCGCAGACGCGGCATCGGTCTCGCTGGCCGTGGTGATCGTCGCCGGCATGCTCTACCTCATTGCCATGCTCGCTTTTTCCCTCGACGAGCTGCTCGCGCTGGTGCTGGGCGGCTTATCCACGCTGCTGCTGATGGCTTGCGCGGTTCGCCACCTGCACAGCCACCTGCAGGACAAGACGCACAACGCGCGGCCCTTTGTGCTAGCGGGCATAGGCCTGTTACTGGGCGCGTCGATTCTGCCGGTGCACCTGCTGCATCAATACGTGGCGCGCGAAGCCGTGGACTCACTCACGAAGCTGCAGATCGACGAGCACTGGGTGGGGCAGGGGCGTCAGGCTCAGCTCAAGCGGGAGTGGCAGCGTCGGGTAGCGCTGCCCGAGGAAGCCAGCTATCGCGACGAGGCGCTCACGTTCTGGCCGACCTATTCGCTGTTCGGCGACAAGCTGGTGGCTGGAAGTGCGGCAGCGGATGCTCCGCTGGCTGCCCCGGACCGGAACCTGTTGGCGTTCATACCGGATTATTCCGCGGTGGCAGCCACCCAGCATGCGATGTATCGCGTGCCCGATACGCGCTTTGCCGATGTCTGTCTCGAGGGTGCTACGAGCGTTTGCGGTGTCGGGGATCTGCGCCGGCAGATTCTGCGGGAGCGGGTGGAGAACTTTGCGTTCTACTTCTGGTTCTGGGTGGTAACGCTGCTGCTGGTGGGCGCGGTGTTGCTGACCTTGTGGTCGCTGCTGGTGCGCACCCTGGGGATACGTGCCGAAGATTTTCTGCGCATCAGCAACTTCAGCCCGCCCGGTGAGAACGCGGGCGCGCGGGACATCATCTATGGGCTTGGAGAGTTCACCAAGCCGAAGTTTCTATCTGCCATTGCGGAAAGCCGGCGCGAGTGGGTTGACCTGCGCCTCGTTCCAGGCACAACGCCGGTGCAGAACGTGGCCGCCGATCCCGACAGAGATGTGGTGGTGCTGGATCACTTCGATGATTTTCTGATTGATCCGGCGGTGCTGAATCATCGGGTGATGTTGCTGGAACATCTCGTGCGCGATAAGCAGCGCTCAGTGATTCTTCTGCTCAGCGTGGATCCGCTCAACTTCGTGACATCCACTTACAGCGCCGCTGACAACGCGGCTCTGATCTCACGCTTCGCATCGCTGCTGTCGCGCTTCCGGGCCTCTTACTACCAGGAATCGCGGCCACCGGAGCCCGGGGACAGCATCGGGGAAATCACGCTGCACGCCGAGTGTTTTCATCCCAATCTCGCAAAGATCCGCGAGAGTCTGCTGGCGCACGATGAGCAGCTGGGTCCTGACGAGATCATTCAGCAGGTTGGTCATCGAGCCAATGCCATTTATCAACATATGTGGGGGCTGTGCACGCGCGTGGAGAAGCTCACGCTCATAGAGCTCGCGCACGGAAACGTGGTTAACCCCAACAACTGGGATGCAGCGCGGCGGTTGAAGCAGCGCGGCTACCTGCGCCGCGATCCCTTTCACCGGATCTTCAACGAGAGCTTCACGCGTTTCATTCTGCGTATGGAGCGCATAGAAGACGTGGATTCCTGGCGGGCCGAGAACCCGGGCATGTGGGCCAGTATCCGGCTGCCGCTGGTGGTGGCAGCTCTCGGCGGCATCGTCTTTCTCGGCGTGACGCAGCCGGCCTTTTTCAACAGCGCTTTTGCCTTCGCCGCGGCGGGTACAGCCGGGTTGCCATTTCTCACCAGCCTGCTGGTCTCTAGATTCAACCGGTCTTCAGCGGACAAAGCCTGACCGTCAGCGGTGTTGCCGGCGCGACTCGGCGCTCAGGCGTGCGCCCGCAGCGTGTGCAGGGTGACCTCGGGGGGGCAGTTGATGCGGGCATCCACGAGGGAGGCGCCAGCCCCCGGAGAGGTGTAGCCGGACATGGCGCCATGCGTCCACGGGCCGCGACCGAGGCGCCGCGGAACGTGCGCCTCGAGCACAACGGGGAAACCGCCGGGAAGACAGATCTGTCCGCCGTGGGTGTGACCGCAGAGGAACAGGTCGGCGCCCGCGTGCGCGGCCTCGCGGTAGACCTCCGGCGTGTGTGACAGAAACAGACAGAAGCCATCCCGGGGGACACTTTCCAGCGACTTCTGGATGTTGTGGGTTCTGAAGAAATGCGCATCGTCGATGCCGGCCACGTGGATGGTAGCGCCCTGGTGGCCGAAAGCGCGATGTTCGTTCATCAGCACGTCAATGCCGAGGGCTTCCAGGGGTGGCACCAGCGTGACGCTGTCGTGATTGCCCAGCACGGCGTAGACGGGCTCGGTGAGGTGGTTGCGCAGCGCGGCCATGCCGCGTAGAACCTTGTCCTGGTTGCCGTGTGATCTGAAACGATAGTCGCCTGTCATCACGCAAAGGTCGTAGGTGAGATCGCGGGTGCAACTGATCAGGGCCTCGGCGATGCACTCGCTCATGTCGATGTGCAGATCCGAGAGGTGCAGCACGCGCAGGCCATCGCAGTCCATAGGGAGCTTGGGTAGCCGTATCTCGTTGGTGACGACGCGAACGGCGTGGGCGTTGCGTCGGGCCCGCGCATACATGCCCGACAGCTTGAGTGCGCCGCGAATGAAACCCTGCGCCGAGTACCAGTTCTCCGGATGAAAGAAGCGGGTGCCGCGCACGTGCGCTTCGTGCTCAGCTTCCAGACCCAGGCGCTGGCGGGCGTGAACCGCCCCCAGGCGTTGCTCCAGCAGAGCGTGGATGTCTTCCTTGAGAGGTTCGTCTGCTTGTTGCTCGGCCATCCCGATCAGTATATCGAATTGGCCTGCCGCCGGTTTGTGGTGTCGCGGCACCGCGTGGGCCGGCTGGCTACACCCATTGTCCTGACGCATACTGCGGTGGCGACAACAGGGGAGCAGAAAGGCCATGTTCGACTATGCCGACGCGCCGGAAACGTTTGCCGGCGCCATCCGCGAAGACATCAAGGCTGCGCACCGGCGCTTCTGGGAACGGCTTGCGCAGCCTGGTTGCTGGTGGAACGGTGCAGAGCGGGTTGCGATCGCCCGTGAATCGCGCAACGCCCTCGGCGAAGCGGACAGCGATACCGACGGGAGTCTTCCGCCGCGCGCCATCGACGCTGCCCACACGATCATTCTCAATCAGGCGAGCATCAGCCGCGCCTGGGTGGAAGACAACGCGGCCAACGGATTGTCGAAGGAAGCGTAC
This sequence comes from uncultured Pseudomonadales bacterium, assembly GCA_964651595.1. Taxonomy (GTDB): domain Bacteria; phylum Pseudomonadota; class Gammaproteobacteria; order Pseudomonadales; family Azotimanducaceae; genus UBA4421. The sequence goes on from CAZYYJ010000015.1 coordinate 26,149, forward strand.
GTCGAGCTGGTGGGCATTGTCGTTGCTGTGTTCAGCATCGACGAGTTTCACCGTGCGCTCGGCCTGCCGCTGGAGCCGCTGCCGGTACCCGTTCCGGGTAATCCCTCGGGCTATCGCCCCGCGCATCTCGCCGAGGACATTGGTTTCGTACCGACCGTTCCCCCCGATGGTGCCGTGGGCAATGAGGCGGACCTGTGGCAGCAGGGGCGCACTGCCAACGTCGTCCGTGCGTTGACCCTGGTGCCGGATGCGCTGCGCGATTGGCGCGATCTGGGCGGCGCGCAGTATCTGTCGTTCGAGGCTATGGGAAATTTTGTCGGTTTACCGGATCGCACGCTCAACCGCATGCAGGCGGAGCTGATTGCCGGTCGGGTGTCGGCGGTGAACGAGTGTTTCTACTGAACCAATGCTCACGCCACGATGCTCCGTGTGAGCGCGCAGACGACCGAGACCGAGATAGACGTACAGGGCATTGCCGGCGATGCGGCACGTGCCGCGGTAGGCATAGAGTTCGGCACCGAGCTGATGCAGTTCGGGGAAGCCGTGGCGCATCGCGCGGCCGAGGAGATCACGGCCACACGGCAGGCATTGCTCGATCGGGCCGGGGCGTCGGCGCTGGTCGAAGCAGCGGGCGTTGCCGCCAATTTCCAGCGCATGGTGCGCATTGCTGATTCGATCGGCATTCCCGTCGACGACATGACTTCCGAGCTGGGACAGAACATTCGCGCGGAACTCGAGCTCGAGCGCTTCGCCAGCTCTCAGAACACGCTGGCAGCCACCTAGGGCCGGGTTGCGCCGTTTACCGGTTGGGCCCCCGGTTCATGGGATAAGGCTGCCAGCGCTCCAGCGTCACTTTCGGCAGCACGGTGGGGTTGACGCAGCTCATGGGCCAGCGGCCGCGCAGCACCAGGGCAACTTCGCGCCCGACGCGACGTCTCGTTTCCGGGCGCATGCGCGTGGTGGCTGAGGCAACGTGGGGTGTCACCACCACGTTCTCCATGGCAAACAGGGGATTGTCCAGCTCGGGTGGTTCCTGCTCCAGCACGTCGAGGCCAGCGCCGGCTATCTGACCGGTGCGGAGCGCCTCGATGAGTGCAGCCTCGTCGATGATGGGACCTCGCGCGGTATTGATGATCACCGCGGTTTCCTGCATGCGCTCGAAGGCGCTGGCATTGAAGGCATGCTCGGTTTCTTCGTTGTGCGGGGAGTGGATGGACAGGTAGTCGCTGCGCTCCAGCAGTTCGTTGAAGCTGACCGGTTCGACACCTTCCTTCGTGATTTCCAGCTCGCTCACGTAGGGGTCGCACGCGATCACCCGCATGCCGAAGGCTTTCGCGCGCCGGGCCGTGCAGTGGGCCACGTTGCCGAAGGCGAACAGCCCCAGCGTCTGTCCGTACAGACGGGGGATTTTACTGAGCAGCGGCCGTGCCTGGTACCAATCGCCGTCTTTTGCCATGCGCACCATCGTGGGCGTGCGCCGCGCTAGATCCAGCAGCAGCGCCATGGCGTGATCGGCCACTTCTTCGATGAACACGTCCGGCACGTTGGTGACCACCAGGCCCGCGGCCGTGGCGGCTTCGATGTCGACCATGTCCACGCCCACGCTGCCCACGCCGATGCACACGGCTTTCTCCAGCGCATCGATGACCTGCTTGTCGATGCGTAAACCCCAGGAGGTGATGATGGCGTCGACATCGCGCACGCCTTCGGCAAATTCTTCGGGCGTGTCGGCGCGGATCTCCACGATATCTGCGATGGGTGCCAGCGCTTCCAGCTCCAGCGACCAGCGCTGCTCCACCGTCTGGTTCTGGGCCTGCCTGGGGAGCTGTATGCCGACTTTCTTCTTCGTCATGGAACGGGTTTCCTGCTCGGTTGAACGGATGCGTTAGTAGGGCAGGCCCTGGGCTTCCACGTATAGCGCGTAGATGGATTGGGATGCCGTTATGAAGAGCCTGTTGCGTTTGACGCCACCAAAACAGAGGTTGGCGGCGCCTTCGGGGAGGTGGATGTGGCCGAGCTTGTCACCTTCGGGCGTGAACACGGCCACGCCGTCGTAGCCCGGGCCACCCCAGCCTGTGGCTGCCCAGACGTTGCCGTCCACGTCGACGCGGAAGCCGTCGGGCATGGCGCGGCCCAGATCGCAGAACACGTCGCGATCACCGAGGGAACCGTCAGCGAGCACGTCGAAGACGTGGATCTGACGCGGATGCCCGGGCTGGTGTGATGCGCCGGTGTCTGCCACGTAGAGCCTGGTCTCGTCGGGCGAGAACGCAAGACCGTTGGGCTTGGCAAGAGATTCGTCCACCACCTTCAGTTCGTTGGACGCGGGATCCAGGCGATAGGTGCGCGTGGGCAGCTCGAAAGGGGCTTTGTCACCTTCGTAGTGCCAGTGAATACCGTAGCCCGGGTCTGTGAACCAGATGGAGCCATCGCTCTTTACCGCCACGTCGTTGGGGGCGTTCAGTCGCTTGCCGTCGAAATTGTCGGCCAGCACGGTGACGCTGCCGTCATGCTCCGTGCGGGTGACGCGCCGCGTGCGATGCTCGCAGGTGACCAGGCACCCCTGCTTGTCGCGGGTATTGCCGTTGGCGTTGTTGGAAGGCTGACGGAACACCGATACCTCACCGGTAGCGGCCTGCCAGCGCAGCATGCGGTTGTTGGGGATATCGCTCCAGACCAGGGCATCGTGATCGCCGAACCAGACAGGGCCCTCGTTCCAGCGCCCGCCGGTCCACACGCGCTCCAGCGCCGCGCTGCCCAGCACATATGCGCGGAAACGCTGGTCGATGACCTCTATGGCAGGATCCGGGTAGCGCAGGGGCTCGTTCCAGTTCCGGTCGAGCTGGCGATGGGCGACGGTGTCGTTGGATGAATCCTGTGGCATGGCAAATTGTGTTCCCCGGCGCGGTACTATACAAAGGACGGGTCACGCCTCACAGGTGTGCCGACTGGAAGGGGAGACATCTTTGGCAGAATCTGAAGCAGGCGCGGCTGCTGGCGACGTCGTGGACGATGAAACCCGGGCTCGGGAGCAGCGCATGCGGGAAGCCGGGTTTCCGCCGGGCTACCGCTACTACGCTCTGGGCCTGCTGACCGTCGTTTACGTGTTCAACTTCATCGACCGGCAGATCGTGGTGATTCTGCAGGAGTCGATCAAGGCTGATCTCGGCCTCATGGACTGGCAGCTGGGCATGCTCAGCGGCTTTGCGTTTGCGGTGTTCTACGTGACCATGGGCGTGCCCATTGCGCGTATTGCCGACAAGGGCGTGCGGCGGAATGTCATCGCCTTCTCGCTGGCGCTGTGGAGCGCCATGACTGCGCTGTGCGGCACGGTATCGAGCTTCTGGCAGTTGCTGCTCGCGCGTATAGGTGTGGGCGTGGGTGAAGCCGGTTGCAGTCCGCCGGCGCACTCGATCATTTCCGATCTGTTTCCGGTGGAACAACGGGCCACGGCCCTGTCCGTGTACAACATGGGCATCAACATCGGAGTGTTCATCGGGTTTCTGGCCGGTGGCTGGATCAACGAGTTTCTGGGCTGGCGATGGGCGTTCATCACCGTGGGCGTGCCCGGCATACTGTTTGCGGTGTGGGTACGTTTCACTCTGAAAGAGCCCCCCAGGGGCCTTTCGGAGAAGAAGCTGGTGGACAACGAGCCGCCACCGCTCATGAACGTGTTCAAGCTGCTCTGGGATCGCGTGTCGTTCCGCCACATGGCCATGGCAGCCGGTCTGCATGCCTTTGTGTCTTATGGCGTGGGCGGATGGATGGCGCCGTTTCTGCAGCGCGTGCACGAGCTCGGCAGCGGAGAAACGGCCAATTGGCTCGCCCCCATCGCCGCGCTGCCGGCCGCTGTAGGCGCATTTCTGGGTGGTTATCTGTGCGACCGTTACGGCCGGGAAGACGCGCGCATGTACATCTGGATCCCCGCTGGCGCGATCATTGCGGCGCTGCCGTTTCAACTCGCAGCCTACTTCATCGCCGATCACCGCGTTGCCATGCTGGTGTATGCGATCCCGGTACTGCTGAATGCCTGTTATCTCGGCCCCATGCTTGCCATGACACACGGGCTGGTGTCGCTGCGCATGCGGGCAGTGGCATCCAGCGTGCTGTTTCTGGTGCTGAACTTCATTGGCCTGGGGCTGGGCCCGCTGGTGACCGGCATTCTCAGTGATGTGTTCGGCGCGCAGATTGGTGCTGGCGAGGGGTTGCGCTGGGCCCTGGTGATAGTGACGCTCACCAACGTGTGGGCTGCCGTGCACTATTTCTGGGCGGCGCGGACCTTGCGCGAAGACCTTGCCCGAGCGCCCGCATGACACACCCCTTGCAAGAAATTGGACCACGCTACAATATTTCGCTGACTTTCTTTCCGATACCTGGAGCTAGCTGATGAGCAGTACCACCACCAACGGCGTACGCACCATGGACGAGGCTTTCACCTCGATGCTGGATGCCGATACGCACGCCGAGAACATCATTCCAGCGCTGCGTCGCAACTCCCCGTTGCCGCCCGGCCCGTCCCTGATTCCGGTGGCGCGGTATACCGAGCGGCGCTACCACGAGCTCGAGAAAGAAAAGCTGTGGAGCCGTGTGTGGCAGATGGCCGCCCACGAAGACGATTTTCCGAACGTCGGCGACGTGGTGCCCTACGACATCACCACCATGTCGTTCCTGCTGGTGCGAACCGGCGAGGATGAGTACAAGGCGTATTACAACGCCTGTCTGCACCGTGGCCGCAAGTTGCGCGAAAGCCGCGCGAGCAGCCTCGAAGAGCTGCGCTGCCCTTTCCATGGCTGGGCGTGGAATCTCGACGGTTCCCTCAAGCAGGTTCCGTGTGCGTACGACTACGCTGGTCTCGAGCGCGCGGAGGAGTCGTTGCCGGAAGTGAAACTCGCTCGTTGGGGCCGCTTCCTGTTCATCAACCCCGACCCTGACGCGGCACCCCTGGAAGATCATCTGGGGGATCTCGGCACGAACTTCGAGATGCTGCCTTACGATCGCCGCTACAAGATGGCCCACGTGGCCAAGGTGATTCGCGCCAACTGGAAGACGGTGCAGGAAGCTTTCATGGAAAGCTATCACGTGCTCATGACGCATCCGCAGATCCTCACCGGTGGCGCCAACGACCTGTGCACCAAGTACGACGCGTTCGGCAACTACTCCCGCGCGATCCGCTGCGGCGCGCTGGAAACGGAAGGGCTGCCTGGCTGGGACATGGATCCCGAAGAAAACGGCACGACGTGCCTCAGAAATCCTCTCAACGGCTGGTTGTACAAGCACGTGGGCGACGGCGTGGTGGAAGTTACAACACCCAAGGGATTGACCGGCAAGTTCACCACAGACGCGAAATGGCTCGAAGGTGAGCTGAAGGACGCCAATCCGCACCTGTGTCTCTGGGCGGGCGGTTTGCAGCTGCCGGCTGGCGGCCCCGCACCGCGCGCGCGGGATCACGAGCTGGCAGAAGACCTGAAAAACGACCTGGGTGACGTGCACCCGCGCGTGCTGCAGTCGGAGATGCAGCGGCGCATGCTCAAAGACGTGGTGCCGTCCATCGCCGATGGCATCCCCGATGTGGAGCTGCATTCTTCCATGTTCTTCACAGTGTTCCCCAACTGGCACCCGTGGGGATCGTTCAACCTCATCAACTATCGCTTCCGGCCGAACGGCGACAACCATGAAGAGTGCATCATGGAGTGCATGTATCTTGCGCCCATTCCGGAAAACGGCGAGTACACGCCAGCGTCGGAGATTCACTGGCTGGGCGTGGACGAAGACTGGACCAATGCACCCGAGCTGGGCATGTTGACCAAGATCTTCAACCAGGATCTGCGCAACCTGCCCTATGTGTACGAGGGTATGAAAGCCACGGCCCGCGAGCACCTGCGCGTAGGCGACTACAACGAGCTGAAGCTGCGTCACTTCCATGAGCTGTACGGTCGGCTGGTGGATGACGAGACGGCTTTGCCGCTGCCCGGGCTCGACGACTGACGCATCCGCAAGCGCTCGCGCCGGGACGCTGACGGTCGTTGCGCGGCCGTCAGTCTGTTCTGGCCCACGTTTCGGGAATGATCCGTGTCACCGATTGGCGCGCTCGTCGGCGGCGGCCGCGCGCGGTGCCTATACTCGAAGAGATGCAGTTCGAGTTCCCCCAAGATGGATATCTCCCCGCTCAGAGCCGGCACGCTGGCTCGCATGCTTGCCGATAAGGCGTTTTTTGCCTCGTTACCCAGCGACATTTTCCGGCAGGGAGAGCAGAACGCGCAGCTGGTGGAAATGACTGCGGGAGAAGAACTGGTGCCGGCAGGGGACAGCGCACCTTTCTCGTGGTTTCTGGTCGACGGTACGCTCTCGCTGGATGGCGCCGACAGCGGTGCTCTCCGCGAGCTGAGCGCGGCGGACTCGGATGCCGGCTATCCGGTGGCGAACCTGCGACCCACGCAGTATCGCGTGATCGCGGTGGACGATTGCCAGCTCGTGCGCTTCGAACACGCCTACATCCGAAGCCTGGTCAAAGCACCGCCGCCGGCGCGCTTTCTCGGGGGCAGTGAAATTGGCGGTGGGTCGTGGCAGAGCGAAGCCTATGCGATCGAAGCGCTGCAGCTTGCTCACGACGGAGAGTTCGAGGTGCCGTCCATGCCTGGCATCTCGGCGCGCATCCACGACACCATCGTCAGGGACGACTTTTCCATTGAGGAAGTGGCGCGGCTGATCAGCGCCGATCCGTCCATCGCGGGGGGCCTGATCAACCTGGCAAACAGCGCGTTGTTTGCGGGGCGCGACAAGGTCACCACCCTGGAACGGGCTGTCGTGCGCCTGGGGGTGAAGCAGACCCACACGCTGGTGATGACGCTGGCCACCAAGGCCCTGTTCACCGCCCGGCAGCCGTGGCTGAAACAACGCCTGAAGGCGATCTGGCGTCACGCTGTGGACATGGGCGCCTATGCCGCGGTGCTGGCGGGTCTGTCCCCGCGCCTCGACAAAGCTCAGGCCATGCTGCTGGGGTTGTTGCACGAGATCGGTGCCATCCCGTTGCTGGAACTGGCAGACGGCTACGTGGAACTGGAAGCAAAGCCGGGCGTGCTGGACGCGGTGCTTGCCAACGTGGCGCCGGAGCTCTCCGCGCGCACGCTGGTGAGCTGGGGGCTGGATGAGTTTGCGGAGGCAGCCCGGCACCAGGAAAACTGGTATTACGACCACCCTGACGAGCTGAATTACACCGACGTGCTGGTGGTGTCACACCTGCACGGACTGATGAAAGCACGTGAGTTTGCCAACCTACCGCGCCTGGACGAAACCCACGCCTGGCAGCGTATGGCGGCGCTTGGTCTGACGGCAGCCAAAAGCGTCGAAGTGTTTGCCGACGCGGCGGACGAGCTTGCACAGCTGAGGGCGCTGCTCTACTGATTTGCTCCGTTACCCGGCGCGCCTGGGCGATTTTGTAACAACGTCCGACAAAACTGTTTCAATTGGTTACAGTGATCGCTATATTCGGCCCCCTCTAAACAGGGGAGATACCATGTTTCGACGGGAAACGTGTGGTGCTATTGCTTTGCTGGCCGGGTTGTCGTTCGCCATCACGGCGCACGCCGAGCAGGATGGGGGCGTGGTCGAAGAGATCATTGTCACCGGTTCGTACATCAAAGGATCGCCCGAGGATGCACCTTCGCCGGTGCAGACCATTCGCCGCGACGATCTGGTTTCGTCCGGCGTCTCCGATATTGCTGAGTTTGTGCGCAATCTCGAGATAGCCTCCGGGTCGGATACCGCTCCGCAGAACGAATTTCGCTTCAACGGCAACTCCGGGAGCGGCCTGGCTAACGTGAATCTGCGCGGCGTGGGACCAACGGCGACGCTCGTGCTCATGGACGGCAAACGCATGCCGTTTGCGGGCCAGAAGCTCGCCGACGGCGACCGCTTCGTGGACATCAACACCATCCCCATCACCATGGTGGAGCGTGTAGAGGTGCTGAAAGACGGCGGCTCGGCGATCTACGGCTCCGATGCCATCGCCGGGGTGGTGAATTTCATCACCCGCTCTGATTTCGAAGGCTTCGAAATCACGGGTAAGTACCAGGAAACGTCAGAAGGCTCCCAGGATGATGCCACCCTCGGCGCGATCTTCGGCTGGGCCAGTGACGATGCCAACACCCACTTTGTGATTGGCGGCGAGTTTTTTGATCGGGGCAATCTCCTGTCGCGGGACCGCGAGGACCTCACCCGGGACGTGTTTCCCAAGCAGAATGCATCCATCGTGAACCGCTTCACGTTCAACGGCCCGGACCTGGGCTGTGAGGCCAACGGGTTCTTTGCGGACAATGGCTTCAGCTCGGATCCGAACGCCTGTTTCCGCAACGGCAGCGACACCGAGACGTTCATTCCCGAGCAGGAACGCACCAGTGTCATGGCAACGTTCTCTCATCTGTTTTCCGAAAGCGCCGAGGTTTATGCCCAGGCTTCCTGGTTCGATTCGCGCAGCGGTGAAAGCCAGCCCATCCATGTGGGACCCATCGAGCCGAAATACGCGCTGCCGGGGCTGCTGAACGCCCTGGTGCCGTTCGGCATAGGCTCGGACCCTGCCAATGATCCGTCGCTCATCACCAATGGCGGCAGCACCATTCCACCGATCCTGCCGATCGAGCTGGTGGACTACGAACTGCGCGTGCCCGGCATCGATGCCGACCGCAATTTCGACGTGCACAACGAACAGACCACCACACGTTTTCAGCTGGGGCTGCGCGGTGACGTGACCCTGGGCGAGCGCCCCTGGAGCTACGACTTTTCCGTGACCCGTGGTGACTCCGAGTTCTCCACCAACTTCCTGGGTCTGGACAGCGACCGGTTGGAGCTTGCGCACTACGGGCTGGGCGGACCCAACTGCACGCCGGACGGTACGCTGGATCCCACGGACCCGCGCGGTGCTGCGGCGCGGGGCCTGATTGCTGGCGGCGACGGTGTGTTCGACAGCGCCAGTGGCGTACCGGGGGCCGTAGGCCTTCTGGAAGGCACGTTCGAGGCGCTCATGGGCACGGTGCCCGGGCAACCGTTCATCAATCCCGACAATGTGGTGCTGGCCATGACCAGCAGCAATCGCGGGGACAATGCGCAGGGCTGCTTTTTCTTCAACCCTTACCTCACGCGCGCGGGCGCGCCCGGGCTCACCAACTCTGAGGAGCTGTTGCGCTGGCTCGAGGTGCCGATCAACGACGCGCAGCGGTCGGAAACATTCCTCACCTCCATCGACTTCGTGATGTCAGGAGACCTCTTCGACCTGGATGCCGGCCCGGTATCGATGGCCGTGGGCCTGCAGTATCGCGAAGAAGGCCGCGAAACTTTCGTTAACCCGAAAACCGTCGGCGAGGTGAACAGCTTCGGTCAGCTCAGCGGACAGGAGTCGGTAGCGGGGTTGTCCGAAAACCGCGATTTCGACGCTGAAAGGGATATTGTGGCGGCGTTTGTGGAGTTCCAGCTGCCGCTGGGCGAGAAGGTCGACCTGCAGGTGGCGGCTCGTTACGAAGACTACGGCGGTGACATTGGTTCCACCTTCGACCCCAAGGTGGGTGTGCGCTGGCAGGCCACGGACTCTCTCGTTGTGCGCAGCTCAGCCAGCAGCTCGTTCCGTGGACCGGGGCTGGCGCAGGTAGAAGAGGGCACGGGCTTCAGCCTGGAGTTTGGCGTGGCTGACCTTCTGGGCGAGAACGCGAACCCCGCGGGGCAGAACTGTGTGCGTACCGGTCGTTGCGCCCTGCCGGACGCAGCCGATGCGCCCAGCATCATCATCGTCAAGGAAGGTCTGCCCACGCCGGACCTGCAACCGGAAGAAGCAACCACCTTCAACCTGGGCGCCATCTGGTCGCCTGAGGGCGGACCCCTGGAAGGGCTGACGGTAGGGCTGGACTACTACATGATCCGGTTCGAAGAGAAGATCATCGATGTGCCCACGCAGTCGCTGCTGGCCGAAGAGCTGGTGCTCTTCGAAGCTGCGCTGGCAGCAAACGATTTCGTTATCGCCGTGCCGGGCCAGCCCGACCTGGGCGCAGCCTGTGATCCCAGCTCGGCCGAGTTCGATCCGTCGATCACCAACCCGCGTTCCGAGGTTTGTCAGGTGAATCCGGCGGCGTACGCGTTGACGGCCGATCGTTCCAGCTTCGAAGGCGGCCGCATCACGCGACGCGTGGACGCGTCCCGGGACCTGCAGATCATCGCCAGCGGTGCCATCAACACCGGCAAGGTGGAAACGGATGGCATCGACGCGAACCTCACGTACACGTGGGGCAATGATCTCGGCACGTTCATCGTTGACGGACGCTTGAACTACATCCGCGAGTTCGAGGTGAAAGACTTTCCGGGCGGCCAGCCGGACTTCGACGCGGCGGGTTTCACCAACAACGATCCTACGCGACGCCTTACCCGGTCCATGCCAGACCTGCGTGGCAATCTTGGCCTGTCCTGGCTGCGGGAGAATCACAGTGCGCGTCTGAACATGCGCTTCGTGGGCTCCTACGAGGACAATGGCGCTCCGGGCAACATCATCGGCGACGGAGACATCGATCCCTACTACGCGTTCGATTTCAACTACAGCTACGCATGGCAGCTCGACGAGAGCGAGGTGCTGCTGACGCTGGGCGCCATCGACCTCTTCGACGAGGATCTGCCGGAGCTGAAGAACGCGAACGGCACGGACCTTTCCGTGTTCGATCCGCGCGGTCGACGCATCTACGCTTCGGTGAAGTACACGCTCTGAGCGCGCCTGTGCATTCCGCGCGACGCTCGTGTTAAATGCAGCACGAGCTTTCGCGCGGGAGACGCAAATTGCTGAGCATTGAAGCGACAGGTAGCGCCTGTGGGGCCACGGTGGCGGGTGTGGATCTGTCCCGCCCCTTGTCTGAAGACGTGGTGCGGGAGCTGCGCCGGGCCTGGATGCGTTACCACGTCCTTGTCTTCCCGGAACAGAAGCTCACCGATGTGGACCTGGTGCGGGTGACGGGATGTTTCGGTCCCGTCGGGGAAGATCCGTTTTTCGAGGCGATCAGCGATACCAACCCCGTGGTGGCCCTGACGCGCCGGGCCGATGAGAAGGCCCCGGTGTTTGCCGAGAACTGGCACAGCGACTGGAGTTTCAAGGCCGTGCCGCCCATCGGTACGTGTCTGTATGCATTGACGATTCCTCCCGTGGGCGGCAACACCGATTTCGTGAACCAGCACCTTGCGTACGCCGCCATGCCGGACACTCTGAAAGACCGGCTGGCTGACAAGGTGGCGGTGCACTCTGCGGCGCTGGCGTATGCACCGGACGGCACTTACGGCGACAAAGCCTGCGAGGACGATCGCAGCATCAAAATCCGCTGGTCGGAGTCGGCGCGAGATCAGCAGACGCACCCGCTCGTAGTCACGCATCCGGAGAACGGGCAGCCCGGCGTCTTCAGTACCGCCGGTTACATCGTGGGCATAGAGGGCATGGGCGATGCCGCTGCGCAGGCGCTGCTGGCTGAGGTGCGTGAGTGGCAGACCCGGGAAGAATTCGTGTACAGCCACCAGTGGCAGGAAGGCATGCTGGTTATCTGGGACAACCGGTCGGTGCTGCATCGTGCCAATGGTGGCTACGATGGCTACGACCGGGAACTGCACCGGACCACCATTGCGGAGGACCGGGACCGGTTTGTGTCGCCTGAGGATCTTGCCGCCTGATCGCGCAGGGCGCTCTTGAGGGGGAGGGCTCGGCGCATTAGAATTGCGCGCTCGCCTGAGACATGTCGGAGTGTAGCTCAGCTTGGTAGAGCACTACGTTCGGGACGTAGGGGCCGGAGGTTCAAATCCTCTCACTCCGACCAATTCCATCAATCCCTACAGCGTTAACACGCACTAACCCGAAACGTTCTCGAAAACTTTTCGATAACGCTAGTTCACCACTCTCAAAATCGTTCTTCGCTCGTCCAAGATCGACTCTGCAGCCATCAGCAATCGCTCTATATCGGGCGTAGCGTATTGCCTACTCAGCCTACCCTGTCTTGAGCCATCCGCGGGTCCCACCCCTTAACCCTTTGGGGCAATTCGTTCTGAGTTGTCGCTTTCTTATCGACAAACCGCCTATTTTAGATCGCATGGGGTTTGTAACTACAACGACTAAGTAGGCTTTACGTGCGCGAGGGGGTGTGTCCTCGCCTGGTACCCAATTAGGCCCGCGAAATCTGCTCAAACGAAACGCCGAACTTGTCTAGATACCGCTTCAATCTGTGCGAGTCATTGGTACTCGCTTTTTTCTCGCGAGAGACAGCAAACAACTGCCGACCTGCTTCCGCCATCGATCTGGACTTTCTACAAACACTGGCGACGTATCCCAGCTGAACACGATCAAATGGATCTATCCCTAGTACAGCTTCAGCCCCAAGCAGCGTTGCCAAGAACTCTTCTCCTTCATTGCCGCCAGCAGCTCCGGCCTGCCATCGTAGCTTTAGTAAATCTATTTCTTGATCGACAATATCCTTGGAGATACGCCCGCCATCTGCCAATGTCGACATCCGCAAAACACTCGAGTTGAGATCGCGAAAGTTGGCGCGCCATTCAGCTTCCCCAATGGCAAATTGAACGTAGCGGTCGCGAGCTTCCCGACTGAACCTAATCATAGTGCCAAGTCTCGACCGAGCGTTTTCGACTTCAAAGTCCAGGTTCGGTTCGATGTCTTCTACACGCTCCTTGAGAGGCGGAAGGTGATAAGTCCAGAGGTCGAGGCGGGCGATTAAATCTTCTCTAAACCGCCCCTCGCCCACCATCTGCCACAAGTTCTGATTTGTGCCAGCAATAAGCTGAAAGTTGCTGCTGACTTCTTTATCACTGCCGAGCGGAAAGAAGTGTTTCGTCTCAATCGCATTGAGCAACATCGCTTGCTCTTCCACGCCCAGCTCGCCGATTTCATCTAGAAACAGAAGCCCATCGTCGGCCTCTCGTAACAGTCCGGCTCGATCAGTTGTGGCGCCTGTGAAGGCACCTTTTGCGTGACCAAACAAAGTGGAACTCACCGCGTCTCCTCTTAGCGTCGCGCAGTTCACTGAGACAAAGTTACCGCCAAATTGAGTACGTTGTTTTTTTAACTCAAAGATCTGCTTCGCCAACTGCGACTTTCCTGCGCCAGTAGGACCGGTTAATAAGATTGGTTCGCTTGATCGAATTGATACCTTCTCAATTTGCTCGATCATTGTGTTGAACGCTTTGTTTTTTGTTTGAATACCCTGCTTCAGGTACTCGGTACCCTCTAATTGTTCCAATCGAAATCTTGAGGCGATCTGATCATATTTTGAGAGATCTAGATCGATGACATGATATTCGCCTACAGGAAGATCACCTTCCGTTGGCCGGCTGTTCGGTGGTGAGGTCTGGATTAAGGTTCCAGGCACGTATCGAGCTTCGGTTAGCAGGAACCAACAAATCTGAGCAACGTGAGTGCCCGTTGTCATATGAACCAGATAACGCTCTGACTCTATGTCGAATTGATAGTCATCCGTAAAGGATCGAAGTACCCCATATACGTTCGCAAAGTCCCAAGGATCATCTTGCTTAATGACGTGCTGCACGACCATCGTTTCCGGCGAGATAGTTTCGATATCCCTGGTTACTTGGTCCGCAAGTGATTGGTAGCGCTCTTCTAGAAGCAATTCCAAGCGATCAACAACAAAGTCATCGTGCTGGCAGAGCGAAACCGTTGGCCGCCACGCATTCCATCTTTTTGAACCTCGCCCCCTGCGATCAAGGTTCGTACCCAACATGCCAATCACTACTGTCTTCATATCTTTCTAAATATATAGCTATCTTTTTGGATAGGTTATTCCAGACTTCTCTGAGAAGATAGAGGGGTGCTGCGGACTAGAAGATCTATATATATCAAAGGGTTACTGAAACGAGAATGCAAATTTTTATAAGTTGGCACGCTTATCGCTATACAGATAACAATCGGAAAATGGCAAGCAAGTAAGACCAAAGGAATAAACATGAGCAACGAAGCAGACAGCATTGATCCTTCCTACGAATTGACCCGTGGAAGCGAGGTGGACATTAAGTCTTGGACTAGGGGCGTCGCTTTTGAAGACGAAGCCCGTGAGCAACTTAAGAACATCTCAACGTTGCCTTTCATTCATAAGTGGATCGCAGTCATGCCCGATGTCCATTTGGGCAAAGGCGCGACTATCGGCAGCGTTGTACCAACCATTGGCGCGGTGATTCCCGCTGCAGTTGGAGTGGATATCGGGTGCGGCATGATGGCTGTACGCACCAGTCTTGTCGCAAATGACTTGCCCGATAGTTTGAGCGGGGTGCGCACCGCTGTTGAAGCAGCGGTCCCGCACGGGCGCTCGGGACGTGCCCGAGGCTCGAGAGATAAAGGTGCTTGGGGAAATGTTCCCGAAGACGTAGCCGCTGCTTGGACTGACTTGTCTGAAAAGTTCAGCGTGCTGTGTGACAAGCACCCTGTATTGAAGAACACGAACAACGTTATTCACTTGGGTACGTTGGGAACCGGGAATCACTTCATCGAGATTTGTCTAGATGAAAAGGACTCTGTTTGGTTCATGTTGCACAGTGGATCGAGAGGAGTAGGTAACCGTATCGGTACTTACTTCATCGAGCAGGCGAGAAAGGAAATGGAGCGACACCAAATCAACTTGCCTGATCGTGACTTGGCCTACTTGTCCGAAGGCAGCGAAGGCTTTGGTGACTATGTCGAAGCAGTCGAGTGGGCGCAGACTTTTGCGCGCATCAACCGAGAAGTCATGATGGCTCGAGTCATCGGGGCTGTTCGCAGCGAACTCGACATCGCCTTTGAGGCTCGACTGGAAGCCGTAAATTGCCACCACAACTACGTGAATCGTGAAACTCACTATGGTGAAGATGTGTTGGTGACCAGGAAAGGTGCCGTGTCTGCTCGCAAGGGTCAGATGGGCATCATTCCCGGAAGCATGGGTGCTCGTTCATTTATTGTTCGAGGACTTGGAAACGAAGAGAGTTTCTGTAGCTGCAGCCATGGTGCTGGTCGTGTCATGTCGCGTACAAAGGCAAAGAAACTGGTGAGCTTGGACGAACATGTCAAAGCAACCGAAGGAGTCGAATGTCGGAAGGACGCTGGAGTGATCGATGAAACGCCTGCCGCATACAAAGACATTGATGCAGTGATGGCTGCTCAGTCCGACCTTGTCGAAGTGGTTTACACGCTTAAGCAGGTTGTCTGTGTAAAAGGTTAGCCCATTGTCTATTCACTTTAGTGGGAGGGGCTGGCCAACCCCAATCGAAACTAAACCTAACGGTGACGAAAATGGCAGCAATGGAAATTGACGGCAGTATGGGTGAAGGCGGCGGGCAAGTGCTCAGAACCGCCCTTACGCTGTCTATGTGCCTGACGCAGCCTATCGCCGTCACTAACATCCGCTCAGGGCGTAAAAAGTCAGGGTTGCTACGCCAACATCTCGCCGCCTTAAAAGCGGCTGCTGAGATATCGGATGCAGAACTAGAAGGTGCCGAGCTGGGATCTACAGAGATTAGGTTTTTGCCTGGTGTCGTGAAGTCTGGCTCTTACGAATTCAAAATTGGTTCAGCTGGTAGTACGACGCTTTTGGCTCAAACGATCATACCTGCACTGAGCATGTTGAAGGAGCAAAGCAGCGTGACCGTGCATGGTGGTACTCACAACGGCATGGCTCCAAGTGTTGAGTTCGTAGAACTGGCTCTGGTCCCTTTGCTGAAGCGCGCCGGATTAGGCATGGATTCTGACTTGTTGCGATATGGATTTTATCCAAACGGGGGTGGCACCTGGAAAGCGACAGTCGAACCATGGACCAATGCTCGGTTTGTTGAACTCATCGTACGAGGCAAACCGGTTTCGAGAGAAGCAGTTGCCACTATCAGCAACCTGCAATCTCACATTGGTGAGCGTGAGCTTGAAAGAGTTGCCAAAAAGCTGGCCTGGACGAACGAAGAACTGGTCCTCAAAGAGGTATCAGCGCCGGGCCCCGGGAACTTGCTTTCGTTGAGGTGCGTTTACGAAAACGTCACCGAGGTCTTCGAATCAGTGGGTTCCATTGGTTTAAGCGCGGAGAGAGTGGCAGGAAGAGCAATAAGAGATGCTAAGCAATATGTTCAAGGTCGGCATGTTGTTGGTGAGTACTTGGCTGATCAGTTGCTTCTACCTCTGGTTTTAGGCGCTGGCGGCGTGTTCACCACCGGAGCGCTTAGCAGCCACTGTCGCACCAACATGGCTCTGATAAATCAGATGTTGGGCGCGGACTATTTCGAGATCGTCGAAGAGATGACAGAGGTGGGGCCGCACTCGACGATAAGAATCCCGAAAGGTTTAGCGCTGGCCCGTTAGACCCAAAGGAAAACCAGATGGTTTGTTAGCGGAACTGGCTCGTGAGTCCAGCCCGGCGAATGATGCAGCTGAACCTTGGTATTCATTCGTACCAACGAAACAATCTGAAGCAATAGCTTGTTAGCTCAGTTGGTAGAGCGATCCATTTAGATTGGATTTGTCCCAGGTTCAATTCCTGGACAAGCACATTGGGAAAAGCCCTATAACGGCTTGGGGTTCGACTCCCCTCGAAGGTGATTCCTTCAAAAAGACGGTGGCGCTCGCACATATGAGCTATGGCTTGTGTGTGTTTGCAAGAGCTCGAAGAACCGTATGGTCCGAGTGCGAAAGCCTTACTCTGGCCTCGCACATTCTGGCTTCACGCAGATTCGAGTTCCGGCTGGGTCGAACTGGCGTCAGTTCCCCTCGTCTGTTTTAGGAAGAGAGCTGCATTCTATAGTGAAAGCGTGCCGCTGATATGTATTCAACCCGTTGACGTGCAGCTGCACAAACGCGCGTTGACAACTTGATGCTGCTGCTAAGTCTAAATGGGGATATGTCTCTTCTTACACAGAGGGTAACCACGTTCCAGAACGACAGAGTGCCACTCTTACTGTGACCGCCCCCACCCATGGGGGAAATTTGAGGAGACATACACATGGTCACGAAAACGATCCGTGTGGCAGAAAATCAGCGGGTACTCTGGTTCCGCGACGGCAACCTAATGGGTGTGTTGGCTCCTGGAAAGTACAAATTCTGGAAGCGAACACGACATTTGCGATTTGAGTCCTACGACGTCGCAGACGGCGAAGCCGTTTTGCCCAACGCTCAGTACTTGATTCGTGAGCACAGCGAAATGTTGGGGCAGCACTTGGAAATTCGAGAACTCGAACAGAACCAAGTTGCCTTGATCTCCGTGAACAAGCTAGTCAAACGTCTGGCCTTGCCCGGTGAAGTGATCGCTTTCTGGAAGAATTCGGTCGATTCCAGCATCGAGGTCGAGAACTTCGCTGAAAGCCTGACCGTTCCCGATGAATGGGTTAAGGCTATCAATCAAAGTGGTGACGCTGTTGCGCTGGCAACGCTTAACAAAGCGATATTGCCCGTTACGGTAGATCAGGGTTTCGAAGCACTGTTGGTGAACGATGGCGAGATCGCGAGAAGCCTCGCTCCTGGCCGTTATGCGTTTTGGAAACTGGGAAGAGACATAAAAGTCCTCTCAGTAGACAAGCGTGTGCAGGAAATTGAGATCAACGGTCAGGAGATTCTGACCCGAGATCGGGTTTCACTACGCACCAACGCATCGCTTCAATATCGCATCACGGACGCTGTTAAAGCGGTTGTTGATACGCCTGATGTGGTCGGATTGGCTTATCGAGCAGTTCAGTTTGCCCTGCGTCGAACGATTGGTTCGCTCACGTTGGACGAACTATTGGGTGACAAAACCAAGCTTGGAGACGACGTTCAATCCCAGGTAAGCAGTGAGCTCGCAAATGTGGGTATAGCGGTCACCATGGTTGGCATCAAGGACTTCATCTTGCCCGGCGAGATGAAAACGATTTTGAACCAAGTGGTTGAAGCCGAGAAAGTCGCCGAGGCGAATGCAATTCGCCGACGTGATGAAACCCAGGCAGTCCGAGCACTGGCTAACACGGCAAAGCAGCTGGAAAGCAATGCAATGATGGCCAGGCTTAAGGAGCTAGAAGCACTGCAAACCGTTTCTTCTAGCGTCGATACCTTGAACGTCTATAACGGACTGGATGGCGTGATGGGTCAACTTGTGAAACTCCAATCCGAATAGGAGCGGAGTAAGCTGGCGGTAGCGCTTCGGCGCTGCCGTAGTTCTATCTGGAATGATCGATGGATAACCGCAAAAAAACCTATGTCTTTGATATGGACGGTACGCTGGCGTTGGTGGACCATCGGCGAGGACTCCTGGAGGGAGAGAAGCCAGACTGGCATAGCTTCAATAAGGCATCCCTACTTGATCCCCCGAACGAGCCTGTAAGCAATGTTCTCAAATCCTTGTTTGCGGCAGGCTTTCAGATTTGGATCGTTAGCGGTAGGAGCGATATTGCAGAGTTAGAAACTCGAGGGTGGCTTACAAAATACGAGATTCCCTTCCACCAACTGTTGATGCGATCTGCTTCAGACAACAGACCAGACGATATCCTGAAAAAGGAGTGGGCGCTGAAGTATCAGTTTCCGGAAACAGTTTTAGCGGTTTTCGATGACCGTAACTCCGTTGTAAATATGTGGCGAGACCTAAACATTCCTTGTTTCCAGGTCGCCGAAGGAGACTTTTAGTGTCAATTCCACAGGGTGTTCGAGATGAGATCATTCGAAGGCTGAACGCCTGTGAACTAGAACACGGCGTCCGAATCATCTATTGCGCGGAATCTGGATCCAGGGCTTGGGGATTTGCCTCCCCCGACTCAGACTATGACGTGCGCTTTATTTACGTGCGGCCTAGCGATTGGTACTTGTCATTTGACGTTGAACGCAGGAGAGACGTCATCGAGTATCCGATTGTCGACGAAATCGATATCAATGGCTGGGACTTACGAAAAGCTCTCTATCTGTTTACTCGTACCAACGGCGCCTTATTGGAGTGGTTGGGAAGCCCTATTGTGTATAGAGAAATCGGAGAAACCGCTGCGAACCTTCGAGAACTGGCACGCTCACATATCAGCGATATCGCACTCTGTTACCACTACAGTCACATGGCCCGTCGCAACGCTCAACAATTCCTTGAGAAAGATGAAGTGAAACTCAAGAAATACTTCTACGTGCTGCGACCATTACTCGCGATTCGGTGGATTCAGAACGGTAAGGGAGTACCCCCTGTTCCGTTTGAAGAACTACTACACGCAGAAGCGCCAGCAAGCCTAATCGGTGAGGTAGAGAAGCTTCTTGAAGTGAAGAAGAGAACCCCGGAGCTAGGAGTCGGACCTAGGATTCAGGAGATTAATGACTTCGTGTTTGGTGAGTTTGAGCGCTATGGAGACCAGTTCTCGGGGCAAGGTAGACCAGAGCAGGAAAGCTCGGAGCGACGGGAAGAACTTAACGATGTATTTCGGAGTGCGGTGAATACACAGCCCTAACGTACCTCCAGCAAGCTGTGAGCCGCTAGCAAGTCGCTCAGTACTATATATCTATCCAGTTTTGTGGCTTAGTATTAGGCCATGATCAATCCCGAAGAAGGCAGCAGCAACACAGACAACAACCTCGTAGCCGCAGAGTTACTGGACCGGTATGCGCAGCTCGATTTGTCCGACGCAAACGAAGCAGAGACGCGACTCAAACTAATAGATCGGATTTTCTTTGAGCTTTTAGGATGGTCACATGACGATGTTACTGTGGAGGAGCGTGTAACAGAGGATTCTGGGCTTGCATACACAGACTACGTTTTCCGAACCGCTAACACAGCCTTCATAGTTGAGGCCAAGCGGGTCGGCCAAACCTTCAAGTCTGTAGGAGATATGCGTCGTTCCAAACTTACAGGCAACTTGGTGAAAGGCCAGTCCGGGGACG
Source organism: uncultured Pseudomonadales bacterium (assembly GCA_964651595.1). Lineage (GTDB taxonomy): Bacteria > Pseudomonadota > Gammaproteobacteria > Pseudomonadales > Azotimanducaceae > UBA4421. The sequence continues at coordinate 46,007 of CAZYYJ010000015.1, forward strand.
CGATCAAACAAGTCCGAGATTACTGCAGACAAAAGTCTATTCAATTTGCAGTCGCGACAAATGGAGCTCAGTGGGTCGTGTTTCCAGCAGTTCGAACTGATCAGGTTAGTTTTGCAAACTCTTCTGCAATCATCTTCGACTCTCTGGCCACTGTTTTAGGCCAGGAGTTCGACGACTTCTACGAGCTGCTATCGCGCGACGCAGTTATAAATGGACATCTAGAACTCGAGCTTCTCGGTAGAAGTGAAGACCAGATCGAAGAACGAAGACTGAACGCATTTTATGGTTCGACTGGAAGATCAAAACGAAACCCCATCTATCCCCTGATTCAAGACGCTATTACGGAGGCATTTACTGACTCAATAATCGACAAGGACGATCAATTACTAGAGAAGTGCTACGTACCATCTGCCGATAGGATCAGGTTCGACAAAAAAATCAAAATGCATCTGCAGCGAGCGGATAGCCTATTTAGCAGGCAAGCGGCGAGACCGCTCCGCCGAAGCTCCGATGCCAAAGTACTTTCCGAATCAGTGGAGGCAGCTCGCGGCCTTGGGCGTCCTCTTGCAGTACTCGTTCTTGGGCCAGTTGGGGCGGGTAAGACAACTTACCTAAACTACTCCAGACGAGTTTCGGCGAAGGCGTTCTTTTCAGAGAAGAAAGACCGACTTTACCCTCAATGGATTCAAATTGATTTCCGCAAGCTCAGTGGTTCGGAATCGCCAACTGACTTTGTGTACTCATGCCTGCTGGAATACATGCGTGACGAGCCGCTCTTAAAAGATTGGGGGCGCGCTGTTCGGCCAGCTTACGGGAAGGACATCGAATCGCTAAAGGCCGGTCCCTTACATCTTTTGGCGAAGAACGAAGAAAAATTCGAAGAGAAAATCTCTGAACTGGTGCTGAAAGACTATGAGTCTGTAACTCCGTATGTGGACAAAGTCCTTGGATGGCTTGGGGGTCACGAACCTATTTTCTTAGTTGTCGACAATGTGGATCAATTTGAGTCCTCTGATTTTCAATCAAAGATTTTCTCCGAATGTATTGCGATCGCCAGCCGAATTGGACTGAATCTGGTGATGTCGATGCGCGAATCAACCTATATCGAACATCGTCACTCAGCGACATTTGACGCGTTCGATTTCGACCCAATTCAGATCGAACCCCCTCAGATTGGGCCGGTTCTTTCTAGGCGCTTTTTCGTTGCAAAAAACATCCTCAAAAATCGGCCCGGCGAGTTTCGTACACAGAGTGGACCGCTGTTTCGCGCTGCCGATTTGTCGGTTTTCATGGATGTCGTACAGAGTTCGGTTCTCGGCACCGAAGTTGGAACACGGATAGAAGTCCTTGCTGACGGCGATGTGAGGCTAGCGTTGCGCATGACCAGGGAGTTTCTAGAGTCCGGCTATTCAGATCCCGCAAAAGCAATTGCAGTAGTCGAACGCGGAGAGACTTACACAATGCCCAAACACGAGGCCCTCCGCTCGATCATCCTGGGGAACAAAACAACATACTCTGAGGAATTGTCTGTATTGGGGAACCCCTTTGACTCACGCCAAGGTATTACCAATCTCCAGTTGTTAAGAACGTTCATTTTAAATGCGTTAGTGAGCCTGAGCAGTGATGGAAGATTTAAGAAACTTGATGGCCCGACTATAAGGGATGAGTGCAACAAGATAGGCGTTTCTCAGGACATAACGCTAAACACACTAAAGGACCTGTGTCGCCTGAACTTTGTCAGCACGTCGTCCCACGCAGAAGCTGATTTCACCTCGAGCTTCTTCCCGAGCCGATTGGGCGGCTTCATCATCCGCGACTTAATGGCAGATATGACTTTCGTGGAGAACGTGCTTCTAGATACATTTATCGACGAAAAAGAGACCTGGGAAATCCTGAGAAAGCTAAGCGACGAAATACAGGCGGAACGACAGCCAACAAAACGACTCAAAGTCAGGGTCAAACGTGTTAAAGCTTTCTACGAATACATGGAGGAGCTATACACTCCACTAGCAGCCGAAGCCCAACGGAGAGCTCTACCAAAAGAGTGGTGTAGTAATCCGCTTAAAGAGAACAAGACTCGGCTCTGGAACAACTGTAATCAGGCGATCAAGTCCTCCACCAGGCACTATCCCGCAAAGGCCAAAAGGTAACTCGATAAAATCTCGATAACTCAGTCCTGCTTAGTCCTGCTCTGTCGTGCAATTCGCTACAGTCGCACTCTAAATAAAGTTAATTAAATCAATAGGTTAGATAGTATATTTAACTTTCGGGACGTAGGGGCCGGAGGTTCAAATCCTCTCACTCCGACCAATTCCTCCAGACTCCTGCGTTCATTCAGGGCTAACCGAAACGCCCCGAAGGGGAAACGTCGAGCGTTAACTCCGTAGCAGATTGGTTATTGGCACCGTGATGCACGCCTGTGTATCAGCCAGTTGCTTGTCGCCAATGATCCCCTGAAACCAGGTGCTGCTGGCCAGATCGTGAAAGTACTGACTGCCCGGATAGTAAACCAGCATCGCCTGGTCGAATTTGTGATCGTGCTCCAGCGCTACCGTTGCTCCGATGTGCATCGGGCCGTAACGCAGGTCGGCCATCAAACCGAGCATGGCTGAACCATAGGAATCATTGGCTGCTTGCTGTTCAGCGCTGCCGTTGCGGGCCAGATTGACAATCAGAATCGCATCGCGCCCCAGGCTGCTTGCGTGCTGCAGCAGTGCCGATGAGGCGCCGGCAGGATTCGGTTCCGAGCTTGGTTCAAAGGGCAGAACGTCCGGCGCAAACGTCACTCCCCGCCATAGCTTCATGGCCAGGAACATCTGGTGCAGCAACACGTTGAGGCTGGCAGAGCGCTCGAACCCGTGTGTGTATTTTGCCGCGAACTGCGCGAGAGCAGCCCCGATCTCCGGGCGCTTGAGGTAATCCCGATAGGCTTCCCGGCTGGCAAACTGCTGCAACAGGATTGCTTGCCACTCCAGAGACTCGCCAAAGGTCTGCGAAATCTGCCGGGACCGAATGCCGGTGTGGATGACCTGGCCGGCGTAGATCAGCGTCGCCTCGGTGTCTGCTGCGGCATTCACCAGGGCTGTCAGTGGTGTCATGTATGCCTCACTTTCGCGCGCGCGCACGAAAGTGAGGACGTGAAACGCGTCGCCATGGAACGGGTTCTGGTAGTCCTGTACGGCATTGAGCCGCGCATCCATGTAGTGGTTGTGCTGATTGACCATGAGCGCGATCACGATCAGAAGGAACACGAAGCCCAGCAAGCCGAGTGTTTTGATTTTCACGTCACTCCCTCCTCGGTGGGTTGGCCCTTCCGTTGCAATACTAACCCAACGCAGAGAGCGTGGTTGCAGACGGGGCACCGAGACCGAATCTAACGGTCGATCTCGAGAACGATGTTGCCGATATGGGTTTTCGTTTGGAACGCGCGTTGCGCGTCCGAGATGGAGGCGAGCGGATAGGTGGCAGCAACCAGCGGTAAAACCTGCTCCTGTTCAATCAGCTTCAGGAGCTTGCCGAACACGGCTGGTTCCAGCACCGTGCACCCGAAGAAGCTCAGGTCTTTCAGGTACAACGTCCTGATATCGAGAGACACGATCGGACCTGCGATAGCGCCAGCAACGGCGTAGCGGCCACCATGGCGAAGCACTTCCAGCAAGCCGGGCCAGGCAGCGCCAGCGACCAGATCGATCACCACATCTACGCTGTTCGCGCCAAGACTGACGGTGAGATCCTCGTCGCGCGTCATAGTTTGATCAGCCCCCAGCTCTCTCAGCTTGCCGGCTTTGGGCTCGCTGGTAACAGCGACAACTTCAGCACCTCGCGCTCTGGCCAGCTGGACGGCCGCCGAACCAACGCCACCCGATGCACCTGTAACGAGCACTCTGTCCTGTTCCGTCACGGCAGCGCGCGTCAGCATGTTTTCTGCGGTCGAATAGGAGCACGGGAATGTGGCCAGCTCCACGCTGGTATAGCGACTGTCGATCTTGTGCGCATGTCGAGATGCAACGACGGTGTATTGTGCAAAGCCTCCGTCGCACTCGGATCCGAAGTACCACGGCTTCTGCAGGACGTGTCCGTTTGCCTCCCGCAACAGAGGTTCGACGAGAACGCGCTCGCCGATGCGAGATTGGTCGACATCACTTCCCGCTTCTACGATCGATCCGCAGACGTCGGCGCCTTGAATGCGCGGAAACGTCAGCGGGTTTCCTGACCAGGTGGCGTCTGCTGCCTGCTGGCTGTTCTTTGAATACCAGGCCTGGCGTGTGTTGATGTCGGTGTTGTTCACGCCCGCCGCTGCAACACGAATCAGCACGTCACGAGGGCCCGGCCGCGGGATCGGAACGTTCTCTCGATAGACCAGGTTCTCAGGTCCCCCATGGCCTACGAGGACTGCTGCCTTCATCAATCGTGGAATGTCGACCACCTGCTTTCCACACCGGATAAACCGGGTTGATGCTCGACGTTGGTGTCGACAGCGTCAAGCGCGCGCCCGCTTGCGCCTGTAGTGGTGGGTTGGCGTAAAGTGCAACGACGGCACATGCCGTTGAGTTCGGCCCTGCAGGAGGTGGAAGGTGGATACCAGCATTGAACCGGAACAACACTACGCGAAGCATGGATATGCCGTTTTTCGCGATCAGCTGTCTCCGGCGCTGGTAGCGGATCTGACGCACGAGTACCGGAAGGTCCCCGAAACCTCGTATCTGCTGGAGCCGCATTTCCGTTCGTACCGTCACGTCTCGCAGCACAGTGAGCTGTTTCGCTCTCTTGCGCTGCGGGGCTTTTTTCCACAACTGGCGGCCGCGTTGATCGGTGTGCCTGCGGTTCGTCTCCTTTTCGATCAGTTCATCGTCAAACCGGCCGGGGTGGAAGGAACGCCATGGCATCAGGATCAACCGAGTCTGTGTTTCGACAGTTTTGGCATCTGCACTTTCTGGATTCCGCTGGTTGATATCCGCGTCGGGTCGGGCGGCGTGCAGTTCTTTCACGACGACCGAAGAGCAAAGGGACCAGTGGACGGTATTGGTTTGAGAGTAGAAACCACTAAGCAGGGGCTGAGCGCTCAATCCCTCCCGCTCGTAACAGGTTCTTTCACGGTGCACGATGGCTGGGCGATTCACCGGGCGGAAGCCAACGCCACGCCTAACGATCGCCCCGCCATCAATCTGGTTTACTTTGATGCCGGCGCGCGTGTGGAGGCGTTGTCCGGACGAGACTGGCGAGCGGCTCGCGACAAGTTTTTCCCGGGTCGGGAACCCGGAGACGTGGCTGACAACTGCCCGGTTGCCGGGTGAAATCTCTCGTTCGCTCGGGTGTGACGGTGCGCGAGCGTTACGTCATTTCCATGAGCTGAACCAGGTTGCCGCAGGTGTTGTCCAGCACAGCCATGCGGACGGAACCTGCATCTACGGGCGCCTGGGTGAACGTCACGCCGAGGCTGCTCAATCGCTCGTACTCGGCATCCAGGTTGTCCACCTGAAACGACGTCGCGGGGATGCCGTCGGCAACGAGGGCTTCCCGGTAGGGCCTGACGGCAGGATGTTCGCTGGGTTCCAGCAGCAGTTCGGGGCCATGAGGCGCGTCTGGAGAGACAAGGGTCAGCCAGCGATGCTTCCCCATGGGAACATCGTTTTTTACAACGAAACCGAGTTTTTCCGTATAGAAATCATGGGCTTGCGCCTGATTGTGGACAAATACGCTCGTGATGTGGATTTTCATGGTTCCGGTTCTCTCAGAAAAGGCGTCGGCAATCGGCCGCCCTTATTTCAGCGACGAGGTCAGGTGTGGGCCACAGCAGTGAGTCGCCGGTGCGACAGCACGAGATACATGGCTACCGCCACGTCCACTAACGCACAGAATGCCGGATACCAGCTGAATACGCCCGGGTTGATAAAGAAGACGTCGTGATAGAAATCGTACAAGCCATGGCTGAACCAGCCGGCAGCGACGACGAGCAGCGTCCAGTGGGATCGTATGCGCCAGACCAGGAAGCCGGTAAGGGTGTATGGCACGCCATACAGCAGCTCTTTGAGAATGACTGAGCCATCCAGGGCCAGCATGCCGAACAACATGTAGTACACCGGCAGGGTAGCAAGGAACAGCGGCCAGGCAGCCGAATCCCACTGCCTTTTGCGGATGAGATAGATGGTGGGAATGATGAACACAATCCCGACAATCATGCCGATGACGTCAGGCGACACGTTTGAGGACCTCTTTTTTCAGTCCGATACCGAACAAGTGTTCAACGCCGGCCTTGACGCGGAAAGCTGTGCTCATGGTCTTGTGTCTGCCCATGACGCCTTCGCGGAAAGACGGACGTTGAGAGATTCGCTGGAACCAGGAGAAGTAGGCCGGAAACAGCTCGTCGAACGGGTAGTCGCACTCGATCAAGCGAAGGGTTTTCATGGCCCAGATGATATCTGCCATTGTCAGCTCGTTGCCGGTCATGAAGCTTCTTCCATCCTGCAATCGCTGCTCGTGCGCCTGAAATGCCGCGTTCAGTTTGTCCAGATGTTCCATGTACACCGTGTCGGGAATCGAACGGTTGTCGTAGCCCGTGTAGAAACTGACGAGTTTCTCGCCGTCGTCAGCGTCTCTGAGCAGGGCCTTCAAGTGTGCCTCCTCCGCGCTCGACAGGCGAGCGAGCCCTCGAAGCCCCCAGCGGAACGTCACGAAGCGGATTGAGCGATGCAGGGCTTTGCCCAGATCGGTCAGGGCCTGGGCATCGGCCATCACTTCCGGGTTGTGCTTCGGCACCAGCGGGGTGCCACCGAACGCGTCATCGAGGTAGGCCACGATATCCATGGATTCGATGTGCAGCTCACCGTCGTGCACAAGCGCGGGCACTACCAGGTTGGGTTGGATCTGAGCGTAGGTTTCGGTCATGTGTTCTTTCTTCACCAGCGATACCTGCCTGCTTACCCAGGCGCCATCCTGACCGGCGAGGGAGGCGGCATCGTCCGCATCAAAGCGAACTTCCCGCCCGCGTACCAGGCCCTTCTCGTGCAGGGCAAAGCGAACCCGCTGAGCGCACGGGGCCGCATCGAAGTGAAACAGGTGCACACCTTCCAGTTTGTCGACGATCGGGCTTTCTGGATTTTCGATCTTCATTTCAATTCTCCGCTGTATTTATGTACCGTATCGCATAAAATAAATGGCGGTCAACGATTAATTTGCGAAAAGGTACAAAATGACCAGGGGCAGACCAAGAAAGTTCGATGAGGACGAGGCGCTGAATGGCGCGATGCGGCTGTTCTGGGAAAAAGGCCTGTCGGCGACTTCTCTCGATGAGCTGTCTCAAGCCATGAAGATGAAGCGCCCCAGCATCTACAACGCCTTCGGGAACAAAGACGAAATCTACCGCAAAGCGCTAGGCCGCTTCTGCGGCCAGCTGGACCAGGGCATGGCGGAAACCTTCGACAGCATGCCCGATCTGCGGGAAGGTCTGCGCGCTTTCTTCGATCGCGCCATTGACGTCTATAGTGGTACCGATCCAGCCATGGGGTGTCTGATGATATGCACGGCGCCCGCAGAAGCGTTTTCGCATCCGGAGGTTGGTGAAGACCTGCGCAGTCTCATAGCGCGGCTCGACCGGGGGTTTGCGCGGCGCCTGCGCAGAGCGCAGAAAGAAAACGCCTTTCCGGCAGATGGAAGTCCTGAGCTGACGGCTTCTCTCTTTCAGGCAACGTTGCAGACCGTGGCCCTCAGAGCCAGGACCGGAAGCTCTAAACAGGCGTTGCGGAAGATTGCGTTCTTCGCCGTCGAGAGACTGACAGCCTGATTGTGCCGGTACATCGTTACGCGGGTTTGCTAGGCTGAAAGAAGCGCCGTAAGGCAGGCACCGTATGCCACCGACAGATCCCGGCCAACGAGCCACTCAAGTTCCCGAGTCGCCCGACAGCAGGCTTGCCCGGCTGGAGCGCGAGAACGCCATGCTGCGCGCTGCCATCCGTGCTTGTCCTGCCGGCATTCTCATCGCGAGCGCCCCGGACGGTGTCATACAGGAGTGGAACCCGGCGGCTCTGGGCATCCGTGGTGCCGAAGCCGCCGAATTGACACAGATTCCTCTGGCTCAGCATCCCGACCAATGGCAGACCTTTCACCCGAGCGGAGAGATTTACGCGCCTGAAGATCTGCCGCTGTCGCGGGCATTGCTGAAAGGGGAAGTGGTGGATGGCGACGAGGTGATCATTCGCGACACCTCGGGCGCCGACCGCTGGGTGTTGGGGCATGCGGCCCCGGTGTACGACGACCATGGGAATTTGATCGCAGGGGTTGTGGTGTTCCCGGACGTTACCGAGCGCATGCACATCGAGCGCCAGGCGCGCCGGCTGCAGGCGATGATAGAGGCGACCCCCAGCGCAGTGATTCAGGCGAACCTGGATGGCACGGTGGATTATCTCAATCCGGCCGCTTATGCGATGTGTAAGTTGCCGGAGACGACGGCGCCCGGCGACGTGCAGCTGCGCGATCTGTTTACCGTGGCGGGTGCGCGGGTTGTCTTCGAAGATTGTTTGCCCGCTGCGCTGCGGGATGGTTTCTGTCGCCTGGAAGCCGAACTGGCGGCTGCGGACGGTGTAACAGTGCCCGTGAGCGGTCTGGTTACCGTCACTGCAGACGACCGGGGCGAGCTCAATCAGCTTTCGCTGATCGTGGGTGACGTATCGGAGATTCGTCGCCTCGAGGCGCAGTTTGCTCAGAGTCAGCGTATGGAGGCCATCGGGCGCCTTGCCGGTGGCGTAGCCCATGATTTCAATAATCTGCTGACCCTGATCATCAACTACACGTTGATGACTCAGGAGACCCTGGAGCCCGGGTCGCCGGGCCATGACGACCTGGAGCAGGTAGTGATGGCGTCCGAGCGCGCTGCAGATCTGTGCCGCAACCTGCTTGGCTTTGCGCGCCGGCAGATCATCGAACCCAAAATTCTCCATCTGGGCGACGTCATCGCCGACATGGAGAAGCTGCTGCAGCGTTCTCTGGGTGAGGACGTGCGGTTGAAAACCGATATTGAACACCAGCTGTGGCGGGTGCGCATGGATCGGTCGCAGCTCGACCAGGTGCTCATCAACCTGGTGGTAAACGCCCGCGAGGCGATGCCCGCCGGCGGTGAGCTGACGATCGCTGCCCGGAACGCGGTGCTGGATGAACGCTACGCGTCTGAGCACCCGGAGGTGGCGCCGGGTGAGTACGTGATGATGACAGTGGCAGACACCGGGGTGGGTATCGGCCCGGAGTTGTTGCCGGTAGTGTTCGAACCGTTCTTTTCCACGAAGGAGCGCGGTCACTCCAGCGGTCTGGGCCTGGCGACGGTGCATGGCGCGGTGAAGCAGAACGGCGGGCAAATCGCCGTGCACTCCGAGCGCGACCAAGGCACCACGTTCGAACTGTATTGGCCCAGAGCCGAGGGCCTCGTGGAGCCCGCGGTGGATACGGATCTCACGGCGCGGGTCGATGCAGCAGGTGTGGTCATGGTGGTGGAAGACGAGGCGGAAATCCGCAAGCTTGCCGAAAAGCTCCTGGCTGACGCTGGCTATCAGGTGCTGGCCGCTTCGGACGGTCACACGGCGTTGCAGATGGAAGCCGACCACGACGGCGCCATTGACCTGCTGGTCACCGACGTGGTGCTGCCACACATGAATGGCAGGCAGGTCGCAGATGCCATGCGCTCGCGTCGGCCCGCGCTCAAAGTCCTGTTCATGTCGGGATACACCGAAGATGCGATTGTGGATCGCGGTGAGGTTGCCGGTGATCTGGAATTTCTGGCAAAACCGTTCGCGCGTGATGCGTTCCTGACACGTGTGCGTGCGCTGGTTACCGAGGAGCCTTGAGCGTCTGGGACCCTCGGTACCCTGAAAAGCCGGCCTGGCGCCGGCTAGAGCAGAGGCAACCCGTAGGCGGCAGCCAGTCCCAGCAGCCACATGGCACCTGCCATGACAACAAAGCGGCCGTTCCAGCGTTGCGCGCGTGCGCAGGCGGCGGCGAGCTCGGGATCCGCGGGACAGCGCCGTCCAGGCCGGTATACAGCCCAGACAGCGCCGGCGATCAACAACCCAGACAGGCTGAACACCCAGACTTTGTGAAGGCTCAGCGTCACCAGCCATGGAGCTGCGCTCACCATGGCTGCGACCGCAGCGCCGAAGCCCAGCGCCACCAGGGTGATGGGAACGGCGCAGCACACCAGGGTGGTGGCGGTTGTGAACAGCAGCACCCATGTCCACCGTCGCGGGGCGCGAGCGTTCTCCGCAGCCACTAGAACACCCACCCGATGCCGACGTTTACGAAGCCACCGCGCCAGTTGCTGTCGCGTTCGTAGGCGAGATGTTTGTACTCTGCCCGAAGCATCATGTTCCGATTGAAGTACACGAAGACCGGGCCCGTCTGCACGCGATCGCCGTCTTCGCTGGTTAACGCGGAGATGTCCCACAAGGCGAAGCGACCGCTGCCTGTGCCGGGGAAGGCGAAACCGAAGTTGATATCGACGCCGGTGCGGTCGCCCCAGGAGTACACGTCATAAAGCTGGTAGAACGATGCTGTTTCGGTGCTGTAGGAGATACTCACGCCCGTGTCCCATGCACCGCTCTCGCTGGTGGGTAGCTGTACCGAGGGGGTAAAGCTCCAGTTGCCGGTTCTGGGGCCTTCGTTGAAGTACTTCTTCAATGGCAGACCCAGGATGAGATCGCCGAGTCCGTCGTCGCGATAAGGCAGCTTGAACGTGGCGCGAATGGACCTGTCCCAGGTGTACACACCCTCCAGCCAGGTAGTTGTGACGCCGTCGAATCGCTCGACCCGGGTCTGTATCCCGTAGCCACCGTCCCAGCGCGGGGCCATGTCCATCACGGGTTGATGAGCCAGAACGCCGCTGCTGGCCGCAAGCAGCAGCGCGGCGACGCTAACTCTCACTGGTAAGACTCGTCAGAGAGCCATCGGCGGCGCGCTCGAACAATTCAATGGGTTCATAGCCGCCATCTTTGATGGCGCGGTAGAGCGCCTGCCTGTCGAGGGTGGCGCCGGGTTTCACAGCGACGGTAACGCGTTGGTTTTCTATCGCGACCAGTACCCCTTTGTTGTACCTGGAGCGGTCTACGAAGGGGAGTCTGGCGACTTTCTTGGATACGCCGAGCGCACAGAACTCACAGACGATGCCGTGTACGTGAACGACGTAGTCCCGGGCGTGCGCATCGTTGGCGAGGAGCGCCAGCAGCAACGCCAGCGCGCGAATGCAGTTAGACATGACAATACCTTTCGTTTGATTGGGTTCGGGGCAGAGCCCCGGCGGTCAACTACGAAAGGTGGGCGATTGGAGGGCGAAAGAGCGTTTCGGGGGCCGCGAGCATGAGCGGTCGAGCCGGAGCGGTCGCGGGTACGGGCGGCAGGTGCAGCCCTGGCTGAATCGGCTCTGGATGTTGCAGTGCGGGGAGACACATCAGGCAGCATTCGCCGGCGGCATGCTCATCGCCCTGCGGGTCCTGCTCACCCGCGCCGCGGTCCATCTGATGGCAGGGCGGCTGAGGCGCGGCGTCGTCTTCAGCAGGCGCAAAGCAGCACGCGCCGTACGCGCTGAACGAGTTCAGCAGGAACAACACGGCCGCAAACTGCAGCCAGACTTTGCCGGATGGGACCTTCATGCGGCGATTTCACCATGCCTCGTGGGAAAAGTCCGCTAACTCCGTAGCAAAAACGCCAGAATTTGAAGAATTTGAGGACACCAGGCTTACAGAGTGCGTGCTTTGGCTTACAGCCGTGTGAGCCGGATTTTGTGTGTGTCCTCAACTGGCTTGTACGTTGTGAGACGCCGGCCAGCGGCTGTGCAGGGCCTGGTAGAGCAGCGGGGCGAACGAACCAAGGATCAGGGCGAATACAACCCAGCCCCAGGGGTTACGGCCGTTGGCGCGGGCGTCCTGCATCAGCCACGCCAGCCAGAACACGATCATGATCACCAGGTCCACCCAGATCTGGACGTTTGACCACGAGTGCATCACCACGCCGGGCACGTCGGTGCCGTCAACGACGAGAGCTGCGATCGTCAGCAGGGCGAAGAGCGCGAAAGCGACGGTGGCGCCCACGCGGCGGGACGTGGCAGATCCGCCGCCGTTCTGCGCGCCCGGCGATGCCGGCCAGCGTTCGTAGACGATGATGTAGATCAGGGGCACGAAGGCGCCGAAAATCAGGGCGCCCACAATCCATGGCCAGGGATTGCGGCCTGCCGCCCGCGCTTCCGGCACGAGCCAGGCGCACCAGATCACCATGGCCAGCACCAGATCCAGCCAGATCTGCAGGGAAATCAGGTTGTAGGTGATGGCATTCGGGAAGCCGTTCGTGCCGTCGGCTACCATGGCCAGAATGGTGAGTGCGGCAAAAGGAATCAGGGCGATGATGGCGCCGGTACGAAGGCTGAGCATGGCCGATATCTCACGAGGTTTGTAGTGGAGACTACAATAATCGTAGTGCTCACTACAATCAAGCGGGAGGAGTTGTTAGAGTGACAGGCAACCATGGGCCATAAATACACCAAGACCGAGTTGCTCGAAGGTGCCCTTGCCGTTGCCCGCGAGCAGGGTCTCAGCCAGCTCAGCTTCGGTCGCGTCGCTAAACATCTCGGCACCAGCGACCGCGTCATCGTTTACTACTTCCCCAGGAAGGAAGATCTGTACGTCGAAGTAATCCAGGCCCTCGGGCAGGAGCTGCAGACCCGCCTGGCAGCCGCCGTGCCGGCTGCGCCCGGTGATCATCGCGAGCTCTGCCGGGCGGCGTGGCCGGTGCTTGCCCATCCCGACGCCGATCGCGCCTTCGGGCTGTTCTTCGAAGCCAACGGCCTGGCTGCGTCGGGTGTCAGCCCGTTCGACCAACTCGTGCCCACCCTGGTCACCGCGTGGATCGACTGGGTGGCGGCGCTACTGCCGGGAACGACAGCACACCGGCGCCGCGAAGCCGAGCTGACGGTAGCGCTGCTCGACGGGCTGCTCCTCTTCCGCCAGACCGCGGGGGCTGCCGCCGCCAACCGCGTTGCGCGTTCGCTGGGCATCCTTTGACGGCGGGCTGCGGTAAGCTCTCGTCATGAAAACCCTCCTCATCGTTCTGGCCATCGTGCTGGTGCTGGGCGTCGTGGCCGTCGACCAGCGCCACTACCTCCTGTACCAGTCCATGAGGCTCGGAGGTGGTGCTCCGCCGGCGCTGCTGGACGCGGGACAGGAGTTGTCCAGCACAGTCTGGTTCGACGACTACTACACCATCGACCGGCTCGCGCCGGATACCTACGCCATCGGCGAACCGCGTTATGCCCAGCAGAACATCAACTATCTCATCGTGGGTACGGAGCGGGCCCTGCTTTTCGATGCCGGGCCCGGGGTAAGAGACATCACGCCGGTGGTTGAGTCGCTCACGACGCTGCCGGTCGTGTTCCTGCCCTCACATTTTCACTACGACCATGTGGGCAACGGTGTCGAGTTTGCACAGCGTGCCGTGGTGGACCTGCCTTATCTGCGGGACCGCGCTGAGGGTAACCAGCTGGCATTCACGGATATGGAGCACCTCGGCCCCGTGGAGGGCTTTGCGGTGCCCACGTGGCGTGTGGATCACTGGTGGGCGCCGGGCATGCCCATCAGCCTGGGCGGCCGGGAGGTGACGATTGTGCATACCCCCGGGCACTCCCCCGAGTCTATCTCCCTCTATGACGTGGCCAACAACGCCATCTACGCGGGCGACTATCTCTACGAAGGCCCGCTCTATGCCTTTGTGCCCGGCGCCAGCGTGCAGGATTACCTGACAACGGCGCAGAAGCTCCTGAAAACCTATGCCCAGACGGAGGTGTACTACGGCGCGCACCGCATGGGACCCCCGGGGCCGCCCACCTTGAGCCGCCAGGATGTCGTGGATCTCGAGCGCACGCTGCTGGCCATGCGAGCCGGTTCCCTGACAGGCTCGGGCACATGGCCGGTGAGCTTCGTCGTCAACGATCGCATCACACTGCTTGCGGATCCGGCGCTGCTCCAGGACTGGGATTGACGCGCGCCGGCCCCTGATCACCAGCTCGGACAGGTCCCGGGTGCGTCGAAAATCCGGTCCGGGCCAGCCCCGGACCGGCAACGCTCAAACCGCCTACAACAGATTCTTGATGTCGCTCGAGAACGTGGGAAAGGCGAACATCGAGTTTTTCAGAGCAGTTGCGGTAATGCCGTGCTGCATGGCGAGGCTGAAGGTGTGGATCAGCTCTTCGCCGCGATGGCCCACGAGGTGCGCGCCCAGAAGCTGGTCGGTGTCCTCGTCGATCAGCACCTTCGCCCAGGCGACAGGCTCTGCATAGCTCTTGCCCGAGAACCACTCACGCATGTCGTTGGTGCTCACGCGCACGCGAAGACCACCGGCACGCGCATCAGCTTCTGTGAGGCCCACCGTCGCCAGTGCAGGAATGGTGTACACAGCGCTGGGTATCACCCGGTAGTCCGGACTTTCGGCAGGTCCCGCAACGATGTTCTCGCCCACGATGCGGCCCTCGTAGGTTGCCAGCGGCGAGAGCTGGGCAGAGTACACCAGCGCATCCCCCGCTACCCACACATGCGGGTTCGAGCGGGCGCGCAGATGCTCGTCCACGTCGATGCGTACGCCGTCGTGGACGATGCCGGCAGCGTCTAGGTCGAGCGTATCCACGTTGGCAACACGCCCGGCACCGTTCACGACCCGGTCCGCGCGAACCACGTGGGTCCTGTCACCCAGGCGATAGCTCACCGCAAATTCACCGTCGACCGCCTCGATCGCGTCCACGGTCACTTCGGTGTGCACGGTGGCGCCGAGACGTTCCGTATCTTCGCGCAGCACAGCCACCGCGTCGGCTTCCAGCCGGGGCAGAAGCCGAGGCATGGCCTCCAGAATGGTCACTTCACTGCCCGCGCGCAGAAACACGTGGCCGAACTCCAGGGCAATCACGCCGCCGCCGATGAACACCACACGCTCGGGGCGGGTGGGGTCGGACAGCAGCTCGTCTGACGTCACGAGGTGCTCGGCGCCGGGTATGGGCAGTGGTCGCGGTTTCGATCCGGTGGCGATCACGATGTGCCCTGCCTCCAGACGCTCACCGTTTACTTCCACGGCGTTCCTGCCGACGAAGCGGGCGGTTCCTTCGTAGACGTCACCGCGTTTTTCGGCGACGCCTTTCATGGCGTCGGGAATGAACGACACCATTGCCTGCTCGCGGCGGATCAACGCCGACCAGTCGAGCTCGGCGCCGTCCACGTGAATGCCGTGGGCCGATGCGCGTGCGATCTCGTCGAGACTGTGGGCAGCCGCCACCAGCACTTTCTTGGGCGTGCAGCCGCGGTTGGGGCACGTGCCGCCGAAATCCCGGGCCTCGATGAACGCGACGGATTTTCCGGCTTCCTGCACCACGCTGGATACGGCGAAACCGGCGTTGCCGCCGCCGATGATGATGACGTCGTAGAAATGGGTCATGGTTTTTCTCCTCGATGTGAAGCTGGTTAACGAACCGCCGTGCTGGCGCGGCCCAGCAGGGTGTCCAGCGCGCCGGTCTGAGCCAGAGCGGCAAGCTCGTCCGATCCGCCGAGCGATATGCCGTTGGCGAACACCTGCGGCACCGTGAACGCGCCGGAACGGGCGCGCATTTCAGCCTGGCCGGCGGGATCCCGGGTGACGTCGTACTCGACGTATGCGATGTCGTGGGCGTCCAGCAGCGCCTTGGCGCGGTGGCAATAGGGGCAATAGTCTTTCGTGTAAATCTCGACGGTCATGGCTGTGCTTCCGCGGTTGTTGTCTGTACGGTGCGCAGTTTGTGCGGCATTTGATGGCGTTTGTATGCCATAAATGCCGTAAAATATGTCTGAACGTCCGGACTACACGCCATGAGAGATTGACCATGGATTGTCTCAGCACCGTCATTACGCAGATGCGCCTCTCCGCCGGGGTGTTCGTCCACGCCCGCTTCTGTGGCCGTTGGGCGGTGGACACGTCGGGGCAGCGCATGGCGACTTTTCACCTCATCGAGCACGGTGCGTGCTGGCTGCATGTGCCCGGAGAAACACCGCGCCCCCTTGCCGCGGGTGATCTGGTGGTGTTTCCCCGCGACGGCGCGCACGTGGTCAGCGACGCGGCCGAAAGGCCGGCTGATGTCGACATCAACGCCACACCCATGGCCGGCCCGGGGGAGACACCGGACAGCGCCATGCTGTGCGGATACTTCGAGTTTCAGGGCGCTGCGCTGGTGCCGTTGCTGCATGGCCTGCCGGATGCCATTGTCATCAGCGTTGACAACCCCTACACACAACCGCTCATACAGCTGCTGATGCGCGAACTGGCGGACGACGCGCCCGGCGCGGAAGCGGTCATCGAGTTCTACGCCCATGCGCTGTTTGTGCAGACCCTGCGGGCCGTAGGCGACGGCCGCCTGGATCAGGGTCTGGTGGCCGCCTTGCGGGATCCGGCGCTGGCCCGGGCCCTGGCAGCCATTCACAGCACTCCCGGCGAACGCTGGACGCTGACGCGCCTCGCAGCGCTGGCCCACCTTGGTCGCACCGCGTTCGCTGAGCGCTTTCGTCGCTTCGTGGGAGTGCCACCCATGCGTTATCTGCAGCGATGGCGCCTGCAGCTGGCCGCAGAGCAACTGAAATCCACGCGCAGGTCCATGGCGGCCATTGCCGAAGAGGTCGGTTACGCATCAGAGGTTGCGTTCCGCAAGGCGTTCAAGCGCGAAATGGACATCGCCCCGGGCCGGCTCAGACGCGAATCTGCTGCCTGAGGTATGCTTCGCTACTCACCACGAAGGAACGTTGTCATGAGAAAGGTTGTCGTCGTATTGCTGCTGGTTTGCGGTGCAAGTGCAGGCGCCTGGGCAGACGGCTACCCCAAGCCGGGTTTGTACAAGGTCACCGCGGAGTTGTCTTCAAAGCAGTTGCCCATGACCCGCACCCACGAGATGGAAGAGTGTCTGTCAGAGAACGAGTTTCTCAACGACCCGGCAAGCTGGGCGTCCAAGCAACCGGGACAGGAATGTAAAGCCATCCGGGCGGACGTCGGCGGAGGCAAAGTGGACATCGAGCTCGAGTGTGTTCTGGATGACGGCGGTAAGGCGCGCATGGTAGGCACCGGCACGTACACCAGCGACAGCTACCAGATGACCAACGTCATGCGCGTTCAGGCCCATGGCATGGACGTGGAAATGAACACGAACATGAAAGCCGTTTACGCCGGCGACTGCTGAAGCGCTGGTGGCCCTGATCCGATTCGTACCGGTCCGACTGGCACCGGTCCTGCTGGCCCTGCTGCTGGCTGGCTGCGGCGGATCCAGCGATTGCCCGAAAGTGGTGGTGCTGACGGGCTACTGGCCCAACACCAACGAGATGCTGCGGCGCTGGAGCACGGATCCGGCGCAGAATCCCCAGGGCTGGGCGGGCGCAGACTGGGGTGGCTATGGCTACGACGTGCATGCGTTCTTTCCCGAGTTTCCTCCGGATGGCGACCCCATGAACGATCCCTTCGGCTCTGATGGCTGGGTGGGTGCACCGGCGTCCGATCTGAAGGTGGATTTCCAGGACACCAGCGCCGATTTCTGGCGCATCATGGACACCCTCCAGCCGCACATTCTCATCACCACCAGTCGTGGCGGCGAGATCGGCTGGGAGGTGGAAGCGCTAGAAGGCGGGCACTTCGGCGGCACGGACGATCCCGCTGAAGACTGGGCTGGCGACCGGCACGGTGCGGAGACACTGCCAACGCGCACGAGCATCGACCACCGCAGCTGGGAGGCGATCAGTACCTATCGCGACGGCCGGCGGCTGCCCAGCCGGTTGCCCATGGACGCCATCGTAGCGGCAACCGAAGCGCTGGGCCTGGTCGACGTGGCAATCGATCACACGGGCACCAGCGGCAACTACCTGTCCGGATTCATGGGTCTGCACGGGTTGTACTTCAACCAGATCACGCCCCACAACGTAGCGGCCGGGCACATTCACGTGGGTGTCGACGTTACTATCGCGGACGCCGAACGGCTCATGACGGCCACCCTTGCTGCCGTGCTGGCCCGCTTCGACGCCCGCGACCTGACCTGCCCGGAAAGCTAGGGTAGGCTGTCTGCGGTCACCACATACAACCAACTGAAGGGGCTCATGAGTAAATTCAAATTATCCGTTAACGGCGAGCAGCACGAGGTGGATGTGAATCCGCAGATGCCGCTCCTGTGGGTGCTGCGCGACAAGCTGAAGCTCACTGGCAGCAAGTTCGGCTGCGGCATTGCCCAGTGCGGCGCCTGCACGGTGCACGTCGACGGCGTGCCTGTTCGCTCCTGCGTGCTGCCGGTAGCTGCCGTGAGCGGGGCTGTCACTACCATCGAGGGGTTGGCTGCGGGTGGCGACCTGCATCCGCTGCAGACCGCGTGGATCGAGAACGACGTGCCGCAATGTGGTTACTGTCAATCCGGGCAGATCATGAGCGCCGCGGCGCTGCTGGCCACCAATGCGGCGCCCAGTGACGACGAGATCGATCAGGCACTGGCAGGAAACTACTGCCGCTGTGGCACGTACGTTCGCATCCGCAAAGCGATCCACGCTGCCGCAGACGACATGGCCCAGACGGGAGGTCGCTCATGAACGACATACGCCTGGATCGTCGCCGTTTTCTGAAAGTATCCGCGCTGGCGGGTGGCGGACTCATGCTGCAGATGACGTTGCCGGGTACGGCGGTCGGTGAGGAAGCGACCACGCTGGTCCGCTCCAAGGAACTCAACGTGTTCGTGCAGATCGCGTCGGACGGTGAGATCACCATCTTTTCCAGCCTGCCGGAAATGGGCCAGGGCGTGAAGACCAGCCTGCCCATGATCATTGCCGAAGAAATGGGTGCCCGATGGGAAGATGTGACGGTGCTCGAGGCGCCGCTGGATCCCAAGTTCGGCCTGCAGGGCGCCGGCGGCTCCACGTCCATTCCCCGCGAGTTCAACGCCATGCGTCGCATGGGGGCATCCGCGCGCGAGATGCTGATCGGGGCGGCGTCGCTGCTGATGGAAGTGGACCGGGAAGGCCTCGAGGCGCGGGACAGCAAGGTGGTGCACAGCTCCGGCGAGAGCCGCAGCTTCGGCCAGCTCGCGGCCCTGGCAGCTGAACAGCCCGTGCCGGAACCGGAGATGCTGTCGTACAAAGACCCGCGTTCGTACACCATCATCGGCACCTCGGTGGGCGGTGTCGATAACCTTGTCATCGCCACGGGCCTGTCGGACTTCGGCATCGATGTGGACGTACCGGGTATGCAGTACGCCACCTACACGCGCTGTCCGCGTGTGGGCGGCCGCGCCATCAGCTTCAACGAGGCGGAAATCAAGAAGCTGCCCGGCATCACCGATGCGTTTGTGCTGGCGCCCGATGAGCGTTCGGGGGAAGCCTCCATGCCGTTTCTGAAAGGGCTGGCCGTACTGCGCGGTGGTGTTGCCATCGTCGGCGAAGACACCTGGTCGGTCATGAACGCCAAAGCGCAGCTCGACGTGACATGGGACTACACCGGTGCGTCGGAAGACAGCTGGACCGGCATGGTGGCCGAGGCGAAGAAAATTGCCGCGGCGGGCGGGGGCGAAGTAACGGTGGATGGGCCGGTGGAGGCGGCCTTTGCCGATGACGCGAACCGGGTGCACGAGGCGTTCTACGATTTTCCCTACGTTGCTCACGTATGTATGGAACCCATGAACTGCACCGTGCACATCACGAAAGGGCAGCCGGATACCATGGAAATCTGGCTGGGCAGCCAGTTTCCAGGGCAGGTGAAAGAAATTGCCATGAACATGCTCGGCATCGAGCCTGGCAACGTCACGGTGCATCCGCAGCGCCTGGGCGGCGGTTTCGGACGCCGGGCGGTGCACGACTTTGCGGCGGAAGCCATGGCCATCGCCCATCGGGTTGAGGTGCCGGTCAAGCTCACGTGGACGCGCCCGGACGACATTCACAACGACTTTTTCCGTGTCGGCGGCTTCGAGAACATGAAAGCGGCGGTGGACGGCGACGGCAAACTCGTCGCCTGGGACCAGCACTACATCGGCTTCGGCAATAACGGCCGGCCGGTGATCGGCTCCGGGCTGCGCGGTTACGAAATGCCCGCCGTCACCTCGAAGAACGCGCGGGTGCGCCAGTCGCTGATGCCCGTGGCCACCCCGTGCGGAGCCTGGCGGGCTCCGGGATCCAACACCAACGCCTTCGTTGAACAGAGCTTCATTCACGAGCTGGCCGCGCTGGCCGGGCGGGACCACCTGGAATTTCTCCTCGAGATGCTGGGCGAGCCACGATGGATCAAGGAAGGCGACGTCAATGCGTTGAACACGGGCCGAGCGGCCGACGTGCTGCGCCTCGTTGCCGACAAGGCGCAGTGGGGCAGAACCATGGCGCCGGGCAAGGGCATGGGGCTGGCGTTCTATTTCTGTCATGCGGCCCATGTGGCGGAAATTGCGGAAGTTACCGTGGATGCGCAGCGCAACTTCAGCGTCGACAAGGTCACCGTGGCGGTGGATGTGGGACCCATCATCAATATGAGTGGCGCCCTCAACCAGGTGCAGGGCTCCATCGTCGATGGGCTCAGCACCATGGCGCTGCAACAGATCACCATGGAAGGCGGCGTCATCCAGGAAGACAACTTCGATCAGTATCAGGTCATGCGAATCGCTGCCACGCCTGAGATCGACGTGCACTTCCTTCAGAGCGAAAACCCCTCCACGGGTCTGGGCGAGCCTGCGCTGCCTCCGCTGGCGCCGGCCGTGACCAACGCCATCTTTTCCGCCAGCGGCGAGCGGATTCGCTCCATGCCGTTGAGTGCGGCGGGCTTCAAGCTGGTTTAGCCCGCCGGGCGTTCGCGACCCTGCCGCAGGGCAGGGTCGAGCGCCAGGGCTAGCCGCGGTTGAAGCGGTCCCGGGCAGAGCGGGCGTCGTTGGTACCCGCGGTGAGCTGGCTCTGATCGGCGTCCGCAAAGCTCACGGCGCGGTTGAGCGCCGTCGCCGTGGCATTGACGGCTTCCTTGATCATCGTCACGGCCACGGGCGGCATCTCCGCGGCGGCTCCCGCGAGCGCCAGCGCTGCTTCCAATGCCTCTCCATCGGGGGCGATCTCTTCCACCAGCCCCCAGTTCAACGCGGTGGCTGCGTCCATCTTTTCGCACAGAATGCAGATGCGTTTGGCCCGGGCGGGGCCAACGAGGTTCACCAGGCGGGGCAGCGCTCCCCACTGCAGATTCAGGCCGATTTTGGCCTCTGGCACGTAGAGGTAGCAGCTCTCACCCATTACCCGCCAGTCACATGCCAGCGGCAGGGCCACGCCTGCGCCGACGGCGAGCCGTTCCATGGCGGCGACGGTGATCTGAGGCATGGCTTCCCAGGCCTCGCATAGACGCACGCCCCGGAAGTACACCTGGCGTTTCTCCATGTCGGACGACTCCGTGGCGTTGCGGGCTGCCAGGTCCTCGATATCGGCTCCGGCGGAAAAATAATTCCTGGAGCCGGTCAGAACGACCGCGCGGGTGTCCAGATCGTCGTGGAAAGATCGGGCCACATCGGTGAGCTCGAGGATGAGCTTGCCGTCAAAGGCGTTCAGGTTTTTGTGACGGTCGAAGGTGACGGTGGCGATGGGGCCGTCGCGTTCGACGGTGCAGTAATCGTAGGTCATGCAATTTCCGGTGTTCCAGGTGGCTCGGCGAGTTTGCCCTCACGCGCTTGATGGCGTCTACTCAGGTGTAGCTGCACAACAATCCACAGAGGGGAGTGATGCCATGCCGCAATACCTACTCATTGGTCTCTGCGAACCCAAAAGCGACGAGGGCCAGGCTGCCTTCGACGAATGGTTCATCGACCAGCACATCGAGGACACGACGCACTGCCCGAACTTCATTCGTGGCCGGGTCTACGAACTGAAAGGGCCGCACCTCGAGATTCCCACCGTGTCCCGTTACATCTCGGTGTACGAGGTGGAAGCCGAGAGTTACGAGGAGGCGGAGCGCGTGTTGAACGAGTGGCAGGCGAATCCGGACGCGTGGTCCGGGCGCAGGCACCACAGCGAGACCGGCGACCGCCTGGGCGGCATTCCCATGAACATCGGGGGTTCCGGATGGTATGAGCTGCTGCGCTCCTACGACGGTCCGGCTGCTGGCTGAGCCGCTACAGCAGTTCTGCAGCCATGGCGTCGAGCGCGCTCAGCACGTTGTCCTCGTCGTAAAACCCGAGCATGGGAATCACCCGGGATACGCCCAGGGCCGCATAGTCTTCCAGCATGGCTCTGGTCGGTGGTTTGGGCGGCGTGATCGACAGCTCGAGAGCGCCGAGGTCAGCCGGTCGCTCGAAGCGCGCTTGTGCCAGGGTCAGCCCCTCCACCGCTTTCGCGGTGGCGGTCACGTCCATGGCGAAGCCGTACCAGCCATGGCCGTGCGTCACAGCGCGGCGCATGGCGGCCGGGCTGGCGCCACCGATGATCAACGGTGGGCCCTCGGGACGCGTGGGTCGGGGCTGGGCCTGGATATTGTCAAAATTCACGTAGCGGCCACTGAACGTGGGTTTCGGCTCGCGCCACAGCACGCGCATGGCGTCGATGTACTCGTCCGTGCGCGGACCCCGGGAGGCGAAATCTACGCCAAGGGCGGCAAACTCCTGGTGTAGATAGCCCGCGCCGATGCCGAACAGGAGCCTGCCGTCGCACAGCACGTCGAGCGAGCCGATCTCCTTGGCGAGGACCACCGGGTTGCGCTGCGCGATGAGCGTGATGCCGGTCCCCAGCTTCAACGTGGTCGTGGCTGACGCCAGATAGGCGAGCAGCGCCGGCGGATGCAGCATGGGGGTCTCGGGCGGGGCGGGGGAAGGAGCCTCGCGCGGGTCGGGCAGCACCACGTGCTCCCCGGTCCATACGCTCTCGAACCCCAGCGTTTCCGCGTGCTGAGCTACTTTCATAGCCCAGGCCGGCTGGGCCATGAAATTCATGTTGATACCAAAGAGCCCGATGTGCATGGCTTCTCTCCCCGTGATTCGCTGCGATGCGCACGGAACATACCATCGAACGCACCGGCTGTGTGCCCGATGGCCGCCAGCTTGTTCGCGCGCAGCCTCTCGCGCACAATCGGGTGGCTGTCAGGGGAGAGACATGAACGCTATCAAGCAAGGGCTGCTGACCGCAGCCACCATCTGGGTTACACACGGTGCTCTGGCGCTGACGCCCGCGGAGCGGGTCGCAGATTTCCGCCTGTTCGATGATGCGGGCGCCTCGCATCATCTGCACTACTTCACCCACAAACGTGCCGTGGTGCTGCTGGTGCAGGACAGCACCTGCGCCACCGGCAGGGCCCCGCTGGCGGCGTTGCCCGAGCTGCAGCGCCAGCACGAGAACGTACAGTTCTTTGCCATCAGCCCCACAGACAGCCGTTCCGCCGCGGCTGCTCTGGACGCAGCCGTGCCCGTGCTGGTGGACGATGCCCAGCTGGTGGGGCGTACGCTCGGCTTGAATCGGGCGGGCGAAGCGCTGGTAGTGGACACAACCGACTGGACGCTGGCCTACCGCGGCGATGCCGATGCAGGCCTCAAAGCCGCGCTGAACGCCATGGCAGCCGGCGAGAGTATCGAGGTGCCGCAAACCACTGCCCGCGGCTGCGATATCGTCTACACCGCGCACGACGGCGCACAGATCTCCTATGCGGACACCGTTGCGCCGATCCTCGCCGACAACTGTGTGAGCTGTCACCGCGAAGGCGGCATTGGCCCCTGGGCCATGACGGGCTATGACATGGTGCGGGGCTTCTCGCTGATGATCCGTGAAGTTCTCATGAACAAGCGGATGCCGCCCTGGCATGCGGATCCGCAGGTGGGTCATTGGGCCAATGATCGCAGTCTCAGCCGCGAGCAGCTGCAGTCGCTCGTCTCGTGGATCGATGCAGGCGCTCCGAGGGGCGAGGGCGATGATCCGCTGCAGGGCATTGCCGGACCGCAATCAGTCTGGGGCGCGCTGGGAGAGCCGGATCTGATCATCGACATCCCGCCCACCGACGTGCCCTCCACCGGCGTGGTCGACTACCAATACAAGTACGTGGCGAACCCACTGGACCGTGACGTGTGGGTACGCGCATCGCAGATTGTGCCGGGCGACCGCACTGTGCTGCACCATGTGATCACGCGCTTCGGCCAGCGCGTGACGGAAGGCCCCCGCAAGGGCCGTATCTCCAATCGCGGCATTGGTGGCGGGCTGGCCGGATACGTCCCCGGCGCCGAAGCACGACCGCTCCCGGCTGATACCGGCACGTTCTTCCCGGCCGGCAGCACCATCGAGTTTCAGATGCACTACACCACCTCGGGGGTTGCCACCACCGACCACTCCAGGATTGGCATCTACTTCCACGAAGACAAGCCCGCACACGCGTATAAAGGGATGGTGCTCGCCGATCCGCGCATCCGCATACCGGCGCATGCCGCCAACCACGGGGAGACCACCACCCGGGCGTTCAAAAGCGATGCGCTCATCTACAGTTTTCTGCCGCACTCGCACTATCGCGGTAAGGCTGCCCGCTTCGTGGCCGCGTATCCGGACGGCACCGAAGAGGTGCTGCTGAATGTGCCCAACTACGATTTCAACTGGCAGACCACGTACCGGCTTGCGGAACCGAAGCTGGTACCGGCCGGCACCAGGATCATCTACACCAACTGGTGGGACAACTCGGCACAGAATCCCGCTAATCCCGACCCGACACGCGAGGTGCCCTGGGGCCAGCAGTCCTTCGACGAGATGATCTTCGGCGTGGTGAGTTACCGTGAGGTAACCGACGCCGAAGGCGAGCAGCTTGCGGGGGGCGAATGATGCGCGTGCTGACCAGTGCGTGTGTGCTGCTCCTGGCAGCGTCCGGGGTTGCTGCAGACATTCCTCGCCTGCCAGATGGCAAACCCGATCTGAACGGAACTTACGATGTTGCGACGCTGACGCCGTTGCAGCGCCCCGTGGATTTTGGCGACAACCTGTATCTCACGCCGGAAGACGCGGCAAAGCTCGCTGCGGCGGATCGTGCCCGGGAGGATGCAGATTCCCTGCAGAGCGACCCGGACCGCGAAGCGCCCCCTGAAGGCGGCGATGGCTCTCCGGGCGCGGCGGGAAATGTGGGTGGATACAACGCCTTCTGGATCGACAACGGCGATCAGGCGTTCACGGTGGACGGTAAGTTCCGCACGTCCATCATCACATCCCCCGCAAACGGCCGTTATCCGGCGCTCACCCCCGCTGGCCGGGCACGCGCGCTGCAGCGGCGCAGTCTCTTTCCCGCCAACACCGGCAGGGCGACCTGGCTGGACGAAGAAGGTCCTGGTCCTTATGACAACATGGAGATGCGGCCGCTGGCGGAACGTTGCCTGCTGGGTTTTGGACCCGTCGCAGGCCCGCCCATGGTGCCTGCGCTGTACAACAACCTGAAACGGATCGTGCAGACCGACGAGTACGTGATGATTCTGGCCGAGATGGTGCACGATGCGCGGGTGGTGCGCATGAACGCCACCCATCGTCCGGACAGCTTACGCACCTGGCTCGGAGACTCCATCGGCTGGTGGGAAGGCGATACGCTGGTGGTGGAGACCGTCAACTTCAAAGCCCGGCCCGCCCTGTCTCTGGCGGATGAGCATCTGAAGGTGACAGAACGGTTTACGCTGACCGAAGAGAATGGCCTGGTGTATGCCTTCACCGTCGACAATCCCACGGTCTGGACCGAGCCCTGGAGTGGCGACTATCCGTGGCCGCGTACCGACAGCAAGGTGTTCGAGTATGCGTGTCATGAAGGCAACTATGCCCTCGGCAACATCATGCGCGGCGCGCGCCTGCTCGAGGCAGACCTGGAGAGTGCCGGGGCGGGCGGCGAAGACTGAGCTAGCCCAGAATACCTTCGCGGCGGTAGAGCAGTACCGACAGCCACGCGAGCAACGCGGCGTAGACGGTGGTGGCTGCCATGCTGGTGGCAACGTGCAGCGGTAAAACCACTTCGCCTTTGATGATGTCTGTCATCAGGTTCGCCTGCGCCAGACTCGGCACCAGCATGTTCACCAGGGTGGTTTCCACGCCGGTGAGTTGCGCGAAGATCAGCGGAATGGTGGGTACCAGAATGACCAGCGTGAGATAGGTCTGCGCCTCTTTGTAGCTCTTGGCAAAGCTCGCCACCACCGTCAGTAACGCGGCAGCAAAGAGGATCAGGGGCAGGCAGATCAGGAACACGCCGGCAAGCTGTCCCGGGCCGATCTCCAGCGCCATACCGATGCGTTCGAACGGCACAAAGGGCACCGCAAATGCCAGGCTTACCAGAAAAATCACGAGACTGGCGGCGCCGAACACGGCCGTCGCGGCGATCTTGCCGAGCACCAGCTGCGCCCGTGATGCCGGTTGTGACAGCAGCGGTTCCAGCGAGCCGTGCTCCCGCTCACCGGCAGTGGTGTCGATGGCGAGATAGAAACCGCCCATGAAAATCACCATGACCAGGAAGTAGGGCAGCGACGCCAGCACCGTCAATGCGCGGGCCGCGGGCGAGGCGACGTCTACCTCCTGGGTGTTGATGGGCCGCGAAAGATTCGGGTCCACGCCCCTCAGCTGCAGCCGCAGGTAGCCGATGATGCGACTGTACTGGTTGATGTAAGCCCTGAGCTGTCCCAGGTGCCGGCGCGTGGACGAAAGCTGGCTCGAGTCGTGGATCAGCACCAGCGTGTTGAGGTTGCCTTCGCTGTAGCGCGCCGCGTAGTCGGGGCTGATGACCAGCACCAGCTCATGCTCGCCGTTGCGCACCAGTGCCTGAGGGTCGTCACTTTCCACCGCCTCGATGGTGGCGTTCTGTCCGCGCAGATAACTCATCAGCTCAGGCGCGTACTGCTCACCGACCACGGTGAACTCTATGGCGTCGTCCGACTCGCCCAGAGCCCGCTCCAGCACGAACACCATGATGCCGACGAAGAACACGGGGCCGAGGATGGCCAGAGAAAACGACGACATGATCGTGCGCCGGTCGCGCAGGTTGTCGGTGCACTCTTTTTTGAGAACCACTCCGAAGCTCACGGGTGATCCTCGCTGTCCATGCCGGTCAACGATATAAATGCATCTTCCAGGTTGTCTGTGCCGGCCCGGGTGCGCAGTTCGTCCAGCGTGCCGTTGAAGCGCACCTCTCCTGCGCCGATGATGACCACGTCGTCACACAGCGCTTCCACCTCCTGCATGATGTGGCTGGAGAACAGCACACATTTGCCGGCCTCTTTGAGCTCGAAAATGATCTCGCGCAGAGCGCGCGTGGCCATGACGTCGAGGCCGTTCGTCGGCTCGTCCAGAATCACGTGCCCCGGGTTGTGCACCAGGGCTCTGGCCAGCGCAACCTTGATGCGCTGCCCCTGAGAAAAGCCTGCGGTTCGCCGCGTCGCGAACTCGGCCATGCCGAGCTGATTCACCAGCGTGTCGATGCGTGCGGCGAGCGCGTCGCCGCTCAGCCCCTGCAGCTGGCCGAAGTAGCGGATGTTCTCGATTGCGGTGAGGCGGCCGTACAGGCCTGAATCGTGCGGCAGCACGCCGATCTGACGGCGCACCTCCATGGGATCCTCGGCCACGCTCACACCGGCTACCCGAGCGGTGCCGCTGTCGGGTTTGATCATGGTGGACAGCACGCGCAGCGTCGTCGATTTACCTGCGCCGTTGGGCCCCAGAAGTGCCGTGATGCGGCTGTCGGCGGCGCTAAAGGAGACCCGTTTCACCGCCTGGACCTTCTGAAAGCGCTTGGCGATCTCGCTCACCTCGATCACGGCGGCGGCCCCATGAGATTGACGAAGAACGGGCTGGGCGAGAGGTATTGCGTACATTCGCTGTCGACCACCTCGGGATCGGCTGCTTCCACGAACTCCAGCGCGAGGCGCGGGATGCAGCCGCGGGCGATCACGCCATGGCCTTGTCCCGGAGCAACCACGTGCACCGCGCGACTGAGGCCTGCCATGGCGCGCTCCCCCCAGGCAGGCGGGGTGATCGGATCAAACTCCCCGGACAGCACCAGGGTGGGCACGGACGAGGTGAACGGTGCTTTGATGTCCTCGTGACGGACCCCTTCCGGCCAGATCGAGCACATGATCTGCATCGTGTCGTAAAGGTCGCGGCCGAGATAAGCCCGGTCCATGGCCGCGTAGTCCACAGTGTCGTCGTAAAACGGCGCGTCTTCCGTGCACACCACGGCGTTGTGCATGCCGTAGTTGAGCGCGGTGCTGAAGTCGTGCACCAGACGCACGGCGTTTGCCGCGATGGGCAGGTACCGCTGCTGATGGGCGGCCTGGGAGACGATCA
Organism: uncultured Pseudomonadales bacterium; assembly: GCA_964651595.1. Taxonomy (GTDB): domain Bacteria; phylum Pseudomonadota; class Gammaproteobacteria; order Pseudomonadales; family Azotimanducaceae; genus UBA4421. The sequence continues at coordinate 74,281 of CAZYYJ010000015.1, forward strand.
ACGGCACCAGGGCGGTGGTTTCGGGCGCATACAGGGAGAAGCGCAGCCAGATCGCGAGGTGCGCGTAGCTGAGCTCAATCTCTGTGGGTTCGCCGGTGATGGGATGGGCCAGTGTGAGCGGCGCCGGGGGTGTGTCTCTGAGCGTGGTGGCCAGCCGGGCAAAGTCGTCACCCAGCGTTGGAAAGGCTTCGGCGCAGCCTGCACTGGCCGCGCACCGGGCGGCCACGGCGTCAAAGGCGTTCTGGCTGTGCACCGCTATGTCCCGGCCCAGGCGCTGGTCGGTGGGCACCACGCCATCGATCACCAGCGTGCGCGTGCTGGCCGGATAGCGCCGCGCAAAGTGCTGCGCTACGCGGGTGCCGTAAGACACACCGTACAGGCTCCACTGGTTGTACCCGAGCGTTGCGCGCAGCGATTCCAGATCTTCCACCGCGGCGCTGGTGGTGAAAAATCGCGGGTCGTGGGGCAGCGCGTTGAGGCAGTCCCTGGTAATGGTCAGCGTCTCATCGCTGGTGGGCTCGTTGGCGGTGTCGGTGACGGCGTCGCACGTCATGGGTGCTGAACGACCGGTGCCGCGTTGATCGATGACCACCACGTCCCGTTCCCGCGTGAACATGCGCCAGACGCCGGCAAAGTCCACCAGCAGATCGATGGATGATCCACCGGGGCCGCCGTTGATGATCGTCAACGCATCTGCTGCCGGTTCCAGGGCGGTGGATGGCAGGCGGGCGATGAAAAGCTCGATAGCTTCGCCACCCGGATCGTTGCGATCGAGGGGTTGTCGCCACGTCGCGCATTCAGCGTGCAGGTTGCCGTTGCCGCCGCTGCCGGCCAGGGAACAGCTCTTGAACGCCGGTGCCGATGCGGCTGCCGGGCCTTCAGCGGCAGTTGCGCCCGCAAGGGGAAACACGGCGATCGTTGCCGCCAGGAAACGCCGCCACGGCCAGGGCATCAGAACAGCCTTGACGTGCTGTACTCGGTGAGGGCGCGCAGCGCCTCGACGTAGGGGTTGGGGAACAGCCCGTCCAGGCAGTCGAGCGCAAGTTGCGCTTCGCGGCAGGCCGCCTCGTGGGTGAACGCGAGCGCGCCGCTTGAGCGAACAATGGTCAGAATGTCGTCCAGGCGTTCTGCGGACTGCTGCTCCACAGCATCCCGTATCACCTGCCGGGAGGGCTCGTCGGCGCAGCGCAGGGCCTGAATGAGCGGCAGGGTGAGCTTGCCCTCGGCCAGGTCGTCGCCGGCGTTCTTGCCCATGGTGTCGCTGTCCCCGGCGTAGTCGAGCCAGTCGTCCACGAGTTGATAGGTCATGCCGAAGTGTAGCCCGAAACGTTGCATCTGCCGGGTGTGCTCACTTTCCAGCGCGGTGTTTTCGGCACGGGCCAGCAACGCCGCCGTATGCGTGGCCGCTTCGAACAGCAGTGCTGTCTTGCTGCGGATCACGTCCCGGTACTGGGCCTCGGTCAGCTGCGCATTGCCGATGTTGGACAACTGCAGCACCTCGCCCTCGGCAATACGGTTGGTGGCCTCCGACAGCACCGCCATGATGTCCATTTCTCCCACGTCCACCATGAGCTGGAACGCGCGGGAGTACAGGAAATCGCCCACCAGCACGCTTGGGGCGTTGCCCCAGCGTTCATTGGCAGTGAGCCGGCCGCGGCGCATGCCCGAATGATCGACGACGTCGTCGTGCAGCAGCGTTGCCGTGTGCAGAAACTCGATGATGGCCGCCAGTTGTACGTGGCGTGCGCCCTGGTAACCCAGAGCCCCGCTGGTCAGCAGCACCATCAGCGGGCGCAGGCGCTTACCGCCGCTTTCCACGATGTAAGTGCCGATCTCTTCCACCAGAGCGACGTCGGACGTGAGACGGGTGGGGATGAGCTGGTTTACGGCGGCGAAGTCGCTTTCGACCAGGGCGTAAACGGGCTGCAACGCTTCAATGGAGGCGGCTGCACGGCTGACATGCACGGTGGAATCTTTCTGTCTGGCTGGGTCGGTCACGGCAGCGGCCTATGGTACCAGGCCTGCCCTCCAAAGGCGCGAGCGTTGGGGGCGAGTTTGCCACAGAGAGGCTGCTCTGTCGGGCCCTGCGAGGCCTAACGCGGAGGGCAATTTCGCGTTGTATTCCGGAAGTTGAATCCGTAGAATTACGCGCCTTTCGCGCCGGGTCATTTGGAGATTTTTTCATGTTTGCGGTTTTTCAGAGTGGTGGCAAGCAGCATCGCGTCGCTGAGGGCGACGTCGTCCAGCTGGAAAAACTCGATGTAGAGCCCGGCGAAGAGGTGGTTTTCGACCAGGTACTCATGGTCGGCGAAGGCGCCGACGTGAACGTTGGCTCACCCTTCATCGAGGGTGGCCAGGTCAAAGGTGAGGTGCTGCGCACCGACCGCGGCAAGAAAGTTCGCGTCATCAAGTTCAAG